>CAZMGB010000005.1:0-122235 GCA_964565775.1 uncultured Dehalococcoidia bacterium | reverse complement strand
CATCAAGGATGTGCCGAAGACTTTGGTCTACCGGCTGGCCGAGTATCGGAACCGCTGTGGTTCGGGGGAGGTCATACCCCGCAGCGTCATCGAAAAGCCGCCGTCGGCCGAGCTGAAGCCGGACCAGCTCGACAGCGACACTCTGCCGCCATACGACGTGCTCGACCCCGTTCTTGAGGCATACGTCGAGGACGACCTGAGCCTTGACGAGATCGTGGCGAAGGGCTTCGACGAGGCGACGGTGCGGCGAATCGTGGCGATGGTCGACCGCAACGAGTACAAGCGGCGGCAGGCTCCCCCCGGCGTCAAGATCACACACCGCGCCTTCGGCCGCGACCGCCGCCTGCCCATCGCCAACCGCTACCGGGCCTACTGATCGTGACCATCCGAGCGGTCGTTTTCGACTTCGGCGGCGTCATCGGCCGCGGCGGCGAGGAGGCCGCCCGCGAGCTCGACCGCCGCTACGGCTTGCCCGAGGGCAGCGTCTGGCGGGCGTTCTATCAGAACGATGGGTGGGCGGAGCTGCGGGTGGGCCGGGGCTCCTTCGAGGCCTGGCGACAGGAGGTGCTGGCGAGCCTGGAAGCGGCCGCCGGCCGGCCCCTCCCCGAAGCCTGGGATGAGTGGATCGAGCACCAGCGGGGCGCCCGGGAGGAGGTGGTGGGGCTGGTGCGCCGCCTTCGCCCCAACTACAAGGTGGGCCTCCTCAGCAACGCCACGGTGAACCTGGAGGACGCCCTGGAGCACCGATACGGCATCATCTCCCTGTTCGACGACATAGTCAACTCGGCGCGGGTGGGGCTGGCCAAGCCGGACTCGCGCATCTACACGCTGGCGGCGGAGCGCCTCGGCGTCGCTCCCGGCGAGTGCGTCTTCATCGATGACCTGGAGCGGAACGTGCAGGCGGCCGCGGACGCGGGCATGCACGCCGTTCAATACACCTCCTATCCCCAGCTTCTGGAGGAGCTGCGTGGTCTGGGCGTGTCATGCTGATGAAGGTGAGGATAGGGCGGGCCTACGCAGCCGGCCTTGCTTCCTGGTGCCGAGGGGAGCTCTATCAACACGCCTCCCTCGCTATCCTGGCGGGTAAATGGCTGTCGGGGCGCCCTCGGGTGGCGGCGGAACCTTACCGCGAGGACGCCCCGACCAGCGGAGGGAGGGAGACAGCTCCTTTAGCGTCCGGCCTCGTCGGGAAGCGGCCGCACCAGCAGTACCGGCGCGACGCCGGACTGCATAACCTCGGAGGCGACGCTGCCCTGAACTGCCCGGCTCAGGCCGGACCGGCCATGGGTTGCCATGGCGATCAAGTCGATAGCGTGTTCTCTGGCGTACTCGATAATCACACCGGCGGGGTGGTCGGATAGGACAACCGCCCTCTTGACGGCCAGGCCTTGAAATTGGGCTGTCCTACCGAGCAGGTACTCGTCCAGCTCGTGCTCCTTGCGGGCGATGGCCTGCTCCCGCGTCTCTACTGGAACGTCCTCCGTGCGGGGGAAGTAGCCGGGCCGGGGCGAGTCGAAGGGGAATGAGCCCATCAGCGGCAGCTTCACGAGGACATCGGTGGCCTCCCGCTTGCCGCGGCCGGCATCCCGAGGCACGCTGCCTACCGTGAGCAGGTGGATCTCCGCCTTCGTTGCCGTAGCCAGCTCCCGTACCGTGTCTACGACCGACTCGGAGAGCGGAGAACCGTCCAGGGTGATGAGAAACCGCAAGAGTACCTCTCCCGACAGCTTCGGGCGGCCCAGGCCGCCCTACGCTGACCCAAGTCTATTTTGGCCCTCCTCAGGCGATAAGGGCCTTATGTACTTAAAATCACAGGCCAATAGTCCCTACCGGCTGCGCGCTCCGTCTACGTTGCTCCTCTGTCAAGAGCCGCCTGGTGTATAATGTTAAGGTAAGGATATCCTACGAGTCCGGCCTGGGAGAGGGAGGGTGCAGCTCGTTTATCCCCACCTGCGCTGGCTGACGCTGATTCTTCCTGCGGCCTTCGTCGCAACGCTTGAGGTGGTCACTGTAGCCGTCCTGGCTCCTCGTACCTCCATCTGGATCGCGGTTGTCGTGGCGGTGGTGGTGGCGGTGGTGGGCATCTCCCTGTTCTCTTTGGCCGTCCTCAGGATCACCGAAGGTGTGCAGCAGCGGCTGCTTCGGCGCAACCGTGAGCTTTCGGTCCTGAACGTGGTGGGCGCTGTCCTCACCGAGTCGCTGGAGCTGGAGGAGATGATGGGTCGCGCCCTGGAGAAGGTGCTGGAGGTGACGCAGACGAGGGCGGGCGTGGTCTTCGTGCAGGACGATGCGGGGACCATGGTGCCCTTCGGCGGGCGCGGTGAGGGCTATGAGGCGCTGCTCGGCCTCGGTGGCGGCATACTGGAGGAGGCGGCGGACAGCGTGGTCCTGCGCACCCCCCAAGAGGTCGCCAAGGCTCTGTCCGCGGCTGTGGAGGCGGCGGGCCTCGCCTTCCTCATGGTCATTCCTCTGAGGGCGAAGGGCCGCGTGCTGGGCATGATGGTCATCGCCTCCGACGAGGAGCGCCGGCTGGACGAGGGCGAGAAGGACGTGCTGAGCGCCATCGGCAGTCACATCGGCATGGCGGTGGAAAACAGCAACCTCTACGAGGCGGCGCGGGCGCGCACGGCTCAGCTCGCTGCCCTGAACGAGGCTGGCCTCAGTCTCGCCTCTGAGCTGTCGCTGGAGGCGGTCTTGCAAAAGGTGGTGGACCTGAGCCGGGGCGTGGTCCGGGCTCGCTACGGCGCCCTCGGCGTCCTCAATGAGAAGGGAGAGATAGGGCAGTTCGTGACTTCCGGCATCACCCCGGAGCTGCGGGCACAGATCGGCAAGCTCCCCGAGGGAAAGGGTCTCCTGGGCGTCATCATGCGCGACGGTAAGGCGCTCAGGGTGTCAGACATCGCAGCCGACCGGCGGTCGGCGGGGTTTCCACCCCATCACCCGCCGATGCGCAGCCTGCTGGGTGTTCCCATCATCTATAAGGGAAGCACCATCGGTGACCTCTATCTCACCGACAAGGAGGGGAGTGAGGAGTTTCGCCAGGAAGACCAGGACGCCGTTGCCCTGTTCGCTGCCCAGGCTGCGGTCACTATCGAGAACGCCCGGCTGTACGAGGAGGAGCGCCGTCGCGCCCAGGAGTGGAAGAGCCTCTTCGAGCTGGGGGAGCAGGTGGCGGCCAGTCTGGACCTCGATGCCCTCCTCACGACCGTCGTTGAGAGAGCGCGCGAGCTCCTCAGCGCCGACAACGCGATGCTGTCGCTGGTGACGCCGGCGGCCGACGAGCTCGTCGTGGCGGCGTCGGTCGGCATGCGCTCCGAGGCGATGCGCAATCTGCACTGGCGCGTGGAGGACTTCATCAAGGGTGGTGTCGAGGCGGCCCACGTGCCCGTCATCATACGGAACTACCCGGAGGACCCTCAAGTGAGCCAGCCCCCTCTGGCCGCTGCCGTCGAGGAAGGCATCAGGTCTTTCGTGGCGGCCCGCTTCGAGGCCAAGGGGAACGTGCTCGGCGTCCTCAACGTGGCTAACCAGAGACCGACGCCCTTCTCCCAGCGGGACGGAGAGCTGCTTCAGTCGTTCGCCAACCTGGCCGCCATCGCTGTCGAAAACGCCCGCCTCTACGAGAGGGTCCAGGACCTGGCGGTGCTGGAGGAGCGGCAGCGCATCGGCATGGACCTGCATGATGGGGTCATCCAGTCCATCTATGCCGCCGGCCTGAATCTGGAGGACTGCGCCGAGGAGGTGTACGAGAACCCCGCTGAGGTACGCAGCCGGCTCGACAAGGCGATAGGCGATCTGAACCGCGTGATCCAGGACATACGGGCATACATCTACGACCTGAGGCCCGAGATAGCCGGCACCGAGGATATCGGTGAGGCCCTCAAGGAGCTGCTGAGAGAAGTGAAGGTCAACACCCTCATGGAGACCGACCTCACGGTCGAAGGCGAGACGCCGCGGCTCTCGGAGGAGCAGGCGACGAACTTGATCCATATCGCCCAGGAGGCCCTGACGAACGTGAAGAAGCATGCCCGCGCCTCGGCGGTGAAGGCGCGGCTCCACACCGAGGACGGCCTTCTGCGGCTCAAGATCGTCGACAACGGCGTGGGCTTCAATCCGGCCGAGGCGCTGACCCCGGCGCAGCAGGGCCTCAGGAACATGTCCGAGCGGGCGCGGGCGCTGGGAGGCCGCTTCTCCCTCGATAGCGCCAAGGGCAAGGGCACTTCCCTGGAGGTAGATGTGCCCCTGGGAGGGGGCGGTGAAACATGAATGAGGGGCCGGTACGTGTCCTCATCGTCGACGACCACGAAGTCGTGAGGGAAGGGCTGCGTTCCCTCCTCAACCGGCGTCAGGGCATAAGCGTGGTGGCTGAGGCGGGCAGCGTGGCCGAGGCCATCCAGGAGGCGGCAAGCGCGGAGCCGGACGTAGTGATCATGGACGTGCGCCTGCCCGATGGAAGCGGGGTGGAGGCCTGTCGGGAGATCCGCCAGACGCGCCCCGAGGTCAAAGTGATCATGCTCACGTCCTACGCCGACGACGAGGCGGTGTTCGCGTCCATCCTCGCTGGGGCGGCCGGCTACCTCCTCAAGCAGACACGGGGCCAGGCGCTGGCCGAAGCCATCGAGGCGGTGGCGATGGGCGGCTCCCTGCTGGACCCCGCCGTCACCCAGAAAGTCCTGGAGAGGGTGCGGTCCCTGGGCAGCGGCGGGCCGGACGATGTTCTCGGAAGCCTCTCGGAACAGGAGCAGAAGATCCTGCTCCTCATCGCCGAAGGAAAGACGAACAAGGAGATCGCCGAGGACATCTTCCTGAGCGATAAGACGGTCAAGAACTACGTGAGCAGCATCCTCAGCAAGCTCAACCTGCGCCGGCGCTCGGAGGCCGCCGCCTTCATCGCACGTCGGCGGCTCGGCCAGTCCGGAGGCTGATTCTCCCCTGCGCTCGAGCGTCCCGGGCGTCCTCACACGTGTCATTTGGCCCATGTCCGATCGGTCGCTCCTCGGCCACGCTGAGGCGTGCAGGGCAGGCGCTCACCTGCTCGACAAGCTGCCCCACCGGCGCTTCGCGCTCGTTCGATGCGTGCGCGCGCCTCAGGGACCGAATGGCCAAAGACACTGGGCCGTTCGGCCCTGAACATTTAGTCGCTACTACACTTGTTGGCGATCGGGGCCGCGCTTACCTTGAGTCACAACCCAGCCCCTCCGCGGCTCGGCCTGTTTCGTTCCCCGGCGACCGGCATTGTCTGCGAGGAAGAGGAAGAAGGTGGGCGACAAGATCCGGCTGCTCATCGTCGATGACCACGAGCGCGTGCGGCGCGAGCTCGTGGCCAAGCTTTGCCGGTCGCCTGAGCTGGACGTCGTCGCGGCCACTGGCGACGCGGAGGAGGCGGTTCGCTCGGTGGAGGAGCATCGTCCTGACGTGGTGCTGATCGATGTGAAGCGCGATGATGGCTGCGGCGTGGAGCTCTGTCGCCGGCTCGGCGACGACCGCCGCCAGCTTGTCGTGGTCGTCCTGACCTCATACCTGGGCCAGCAAGAGTGGGAGGAAGCGCGGCGGGCGGGCGCCGACGGCTATCTCCTCAAGCAGATCGACAGCAAGGCGCTGGTCGTTAGGATTAAGGAGATGGTGCGCGAGCACGCGTCACGGCGGCCGACGGACGGCCGCTGAAGCGACGGAATCCACATTGGGAGGGGAGACAATCATGAGGCGAGGTCTATTTCTGTTCCTGGGGGCCATCATCGTGGCGGTGGCCTTCGGGGCGCTGGCTGTGGCCTGCGGCGGTGGCGGGGAGGAAGCCACTCCCGTTGGGGAGGGTAGCCCTGTGCCCGAGGCCGCCACGCCGTCGGGCGCGGCCACGACCGTCGAGGTGTCCCTCTCCGCGTGGGCCGTGCAGCCGGACGTGGCGTCGGTGGCGGCCGGCGAGGTCACCTTCGTCGTTCACAACGACGGCAGCCTACACCACGAGCTTGCCGTCATCAAGTCCGACCTCGACCCCGCCGGCCTGCCCGTGGCGGACGGCAAGGTGGACGAGGAAGCGGCGGGCGAGCTCATCGGAAGGACGGAGACCTTGTCTGCGGGGGGGACGCAGACCGTGACCTTCGATCTGGTGCCCGGCAACTACGTCCTGCTCTGCAACCTCCTCGGCCACTACGACGCCGGGATGTTCACCGGCTTCACGGTGAAGTAGCGCGCGGGCTAACCTGCTCCTCGGCCGCGAAGCCACTCGCGCACTTCTTCGGCGTGACCCTTCGGTTTCACTTTGGGCCACACTTTGACCAGGCGTCCGTCCGGCCCGATGATGAACGTGGCCCGCTCTACTCCCATGTATTCCCGGCCCATGAACTTCTTCAGACCATAGACCCCGTACGCCTCGGCCGTCTTGTGCTCGGGGTCGGAGAGCAGGGTGAACGGCAACTGGTACTTCTCGCGGAACTTCTGGTGCGACTTGACGGTATCCAGGCTCACGCCCAGCACGACGGCGCTCCCACCCTCGATGGCGGCCAGGTGGTCGCGGAAGCCGCAGGCCTCAGTCGTGCAGCCGGGCGTATCGTCCTTGGGGTAGAAGTAGAGGACGACGGTCTTGCCGCGCAGACTCTCGAGGCTGAGGGTCTCGCCGTTGTCGGTCTCCAGCCTGAACTCCGGCGCGATGTCCCCCTCTTTCAGGTTCGTAGGCATTCGTCCCTCTTTCTAGCCTGCTGGCGCGGGAGGATGACTCTCCGCTCCCTCATGCCGTGCGCTCACGAGGGTCCGGGCGACTCTGAGGGCAGGGGTATCACGGTGGGCTCCGGCAGCGGCATGGGATAGGGGTAGGGCATCACGGCCGGCATGGTGATCGTGGCGGGCACGCTCACGCAGAGAAAGGCGGGCTCCAGGAAGTCCACGCCCTGTAGGTCGCTGGCCTCGGGAGCGGCTGGCGCATAGCCCTCATACGTAGGGGTGGTCACCGGCGGCTGCGGATGGGAGTTCAGCCGCCAGATGGCGTAGAGCGCTCCGTCGGGATCGATAGAGCCTATGACCACGCCCACGGGCGTGCCATCCGGGTAGGTGAGGGCGACGTTGTTGCAGCCGATGGAGAGGTTCACGACCCGAATGGGGGTAGGCGGGATGGGCCCCGGCACCGGAGGCTCGACCTGCGCGCCGCTCCCTGCTGCCGCCAGCGTAAGGGCGGAAACGAGCGCCAGACCCAGCGTCAGCGCCTTGGCCGCGCTGCGTGTCCTCATGTCCTCTCAGCCTTTCTGCGGTCTCCCGGCTGCGCCGTGGAACTCGATCATTTTGCGCGGCCGGAGGCGGATGCTGACGGAGTCTCCTCCCGCCACACGCGCCATGTAGCCTTCCACCAGCTTTTCGCCGAGGTAGCGCACCGCTATCCTGCGTCGCTCCTCCTCTGACAGGGGAGGGCCGATCTCGGCGGCGCCCTGGACCATCACGGCGTAGTAGGGCAGCGTGCGCCTGTCGAGGACGAGCATCACGTCCGGGTGCGCCTCGATGTTGCGGTGCTTCTGAGATCCCCGGCCGGTGCTCATGATGAAGACGCCGTCCTCGTAGATGTACCAGATGGGAACGGCGTGGGCGCGGCCGCCGTGCGCGACGGTCGCCAGGATGGCTACGTTTGCCTCATTCAGGAAGCTCTCTCGGTCCTCTCGCTCGTTCATTAGGGCCCTCCCGTGTGGACTAGATCGCCCAACCGAAGATTCTAGCCCTCCGCCGGCTGGCGCACGTACTTCTCGCCGTCGAAGAGGATCCAGCCGCTGCGCTCGATGCCCGTCGCCTGGCCCGCCACGTCGAGCTGCGACCGCAGGATGTCCAGCTCCTCGTCCGTCGGCACCTCCATCGTCTCCAGCTTATCCGCCACCAGCGGCTTGCACTCGCACTCCGCCAGCACCTCGTCCACCGTCACCCAGGGGGCGATGGCGATGAGGCGCAGGTGGCGCTCCTCGTTGTAGTCGTAGACGGCCCAGGGCGTGACGACGCGCCAGGGGCCGGTGCCGCGCGGCAGTCCCGCCCGCTCCCGCGCACCCGGCGTCCCGTCGAGGAAGCCCGGCGAGGAGATGAAGTCGACCCGTTCGACGAACTTGCGCTTCTCCTGGTCGGTCATGACGATTGTGCGCCAGCAGAGGGAGGCGATGGAGTCGGCGCCGCCGGGGCCGCCGAACCGGCGCATGCGCTCTCCGTAGGTGCCGATAGCGGTGGAGTTGATGTTGCCGTAGCGGTCGATCTGGAGGGCGTTGAGGATGCCGTAGTCCATGAGGCCGATCTGGGCGTGGTTGCCAGCGGCGTTCATCGTCGTCCAGCCCAGGGCGCGGTAGCCGGCCCGCGCCGACACCATGCTCATGATCGGGTCGAAGGGGAGCATCGGCTCGGGCGCGATGACGCCGTCCTCGGTGATGTACTGGGCGTTGGGCGCGTAGAGCTTCTTACCGATGAGGATGGCGTAGAGGGGGCTGGCGGCGCCGGCCACCCAGTACGTCTTGCTGTCCTCGATCATGCGGGCGACGGTGCACGTCTGCATCTCCCGCTCGTTGAAAGAGGTGGCTTTGGTCATGGCCGATAGCCCTCCTTGGTGGCGACGCGGCGCTGCATCTCCGTGAGCTTCGCCATCCCCACGAGCTTCTCCAGCATCTCCTGCTGGTTCGCAACGCCGTAGACCCACTTCTTCAGGTAGGCGTCGATCTGGTCAGCCAGCGCCGCCACCGCCACCTCTATCACTGCCGCGGGGTCTGAGGCGTAGTAGCCGGTGCACTCCCCCGGGTACGCACCGAAGGGCGCGTGCACCACGGCATCGACGGCGTAGTAGGGGATAGTGGTGCGGCCGGGATCGCGGCGGATCTCCTCGGTGGGGATGATCTCCTCGGCGGAGATGATCACCTTCTTCGAGGCCATCGCTGCCTCCGTGTGCGCTACGCCGGTGCCGAAGATGCGGGCGTTGCCGAACTCGTCGCTCTGCTGGACGTGGATGAGGGCGACATCCGGGTTGAGGGCTGGCAGCAGAACCACCGGCTGCCCGGTGTAGGGGTCCGCGACCAGCTTGGCGCCCGAGTGGCGGAAGCCGTCGGTGCCGCCGAACGAGCGCACGGGAATAAACGGGATGCCCATGGCGCCCGCCTGGAGCCGCAACGTCATCACCACGTTGCTGTACTCGAAGATCTGGACTCGACCCTCCTGCACGTAGCGGTCTATCGCCTTGCCGAACAGGAAGAAGCCGCAGTCGATCTTGCTGGCGCAGCCGGCACCCACGAGCAGGTGCACCATCACCCATGTGAACTTGCCGGCGATCCAGAGGTTCTTCTTCTTCTGGCGTATGACCTCGCGGACGAGGGAGCTGGGGCCTCGCTGGAAGTAGGTGCAGTCGTAGCAGAGGTAGTCGCCGTCCTCGACGAACCTGGCGACCGCCTCCTGCTCCGACATGAGCTTGCCGGTCATGGCGCGCGACTTGTGGTCGCGCACCCACTCGCGGAAGCCGTCGGGGTCGGGCATGCGATACTCGGCGGTGCCCTCGTCGAGGATCTGAATCGAAGGTTCGACCATCTTCAGCCCTCCTTTCGGCGTCGCCCCGTAACCCGTGGGCGCGGATCCTCGGGCCGGCGCGCAGGGCTAGAGGTCATTGAGTATCTGAGTTTGTCTCTGAGGGTTGATGGTGACTGAGAGAATAGGTCGATATGGGGGCCGCCTCGTAGGCGGGGGTCTTTAGACCCTCGCGAACCCGTCGGGGTCTCAAGACCCCGACCTACGAATGCCAGAACGTGTCGGATCATTTTGTTCATGACCATAAACCCTTAGCTTCGAGGAAGTTGCGGATTTCACTCCGCAAGGGGGTCTGCCCAGTTCATAGCCATAGGCTCTGCACCCAGATCTACCGGCCGTCCCAACCGGTGAGGGCAGAGCTAGTGCATGTGGGGCGTCAGCAACGCCCCGGCCGTCACGCCTCGGAAGTGACCTCCGGCTTGCCGCTGAACCACTTGGGGTCGGCCGCGAAGTTCTTCCGCAGCGACTGGTACCACTGGTCTTGCTCCTTGCGGCTGGCGTTGATGTTGTAGCTGTCGGTGCTGTCGAAGCGGACGATGGCCATGAAGTCGTCCGGGTTGTCGAGGCTCGACACAAGCGTCAACCGCACGAAGCCCTTCGCTTTGCTCCTCTGTTCCCGGTCCCAGAGGCTGAAGCTGTCGATGACGTTCTGCCGCTTGCCGGGCTGCGCCTTGAACGTGAAAACCTCCACGTGTGCCATTTCTCCCCCTCCCGATGCGGGTTTCGTCGCCCGCCAACGCGGCCGCTATGCTGCCGGCGGTTCAAGCGTACGGTACTTGGCCCTGTCTTATTCGTAGACCTTCTCTTCGGTCAGGTCCGCCTCGGGCGCGTCCGCCTCCACGTCGCGGCTGCGCGACGGCAGCCCGAGCTCCTTGTAGTACTCGTGCTGGATCACGAGATTCATGATCTCGCTCGACCCCGTCCAGATCATGGTCAACCGCGCGTCGCGCAGCAGCCTCTCGATGGGATAGACGTTCGTGTAGCCGATGCCGCCCATGATCTGCATGGCGTGGTTGATGATCTGCCAGGAGGCCTCGGTGGCGAACTTCTTCGACTCCGACACGAGGCGTCGAACGCGACGCGGCTCGTCGCCGCCGTCGATGGCGCGGGCGGTGCTCTCCACCAGTGCCCGCGCGGCGTCGAGAAGGGTGATGCTGTCGGCTACCTTGAAGCTAACGCCCTCGAAGGCGCGGATCTTCTGCCCGAAGGCCTTCCGCCGGTCGCTGTAGCGGGCGGCGATCTCCAGGGCGGCCCTCGCTCCGCCCAGGGCGCCCGCGCCGCTGGTCATGCGCTCCGGGATCATCATCTGGTAGAAGACCTCTGCGCCGCCGTGCTCGCGGCCGATGAGGTTCTCGCGCGGCACGACCGCGTCACGGAAGTAGACGCGACCGGCACCGCCGCCGCGCGTTCCCAGGAGGCCGTAGACGTGCTGCACCTCCACGCCGGGGCCGCGCTCGACGATGAATGCGCTGAGCGAGTCCCGGGAGGCCGCGTCGGGCTGGGTGCGGGCGTAGACGAGGAAGTAGTCGGCTCCCTCGGCGCCGACGATGAAGCGCTTCTGGCCGTTGAGGACGTACACGTCACCCTCGCGGCGGGCGCTGGTCGTCGCCCCGAAGAAGTCGGAGCCGCCGCGCGGTTCGGTCAGCGCCTCCGCCACCGTTAGCTTCGCTTCGAGGGCAGGGCGCAGCCAGCGGTCCTTCTGCTCGGGCGTGCCGAAGACGTGCAGCGCCTCGCCCACGATGCTGACCAGCGAGTAGAGGCAGGGCAGCGCGCCGCCGAGCACGCCCACCTCCTCCAGCGCGACGGCCTCCTCGCTCCAGCCGAGACCGCGGCCGCCGTAATCCTTGGGGAAGCGGAGGCCGAGCAGCCCGCGACGGGCGGCGGCCTCCAGGAACTCGCGGGGGTAGGTGACGCGCTCGGCGTCCATGTCCAGGATGAGCTGACGGGGAACGTCGTCGCGTATGAAGGCCTGTACTTCTTCGCGCAGATCCTGTTGCACTTCTGTCATCGCCATAGTCGTACCTCCTTGGATGCCTGCTGGCCTCACCCTCCTCGCGCCCGGACGATGATTCTGATGGGCGCTTGCCGGGGCAGTGGGCGAAGCAGGGGGTCTGGTAGGGCTATAATAGCCGAGCAGGGGTGGCTGTCAAGGACGCCACGATCTAGCCCATGCTGCCCGCGAACGAGATGTCCCTCGCCCTGACGAACGCCCGCATCCTCACGCCGCTCGAGGTCATCGAGGGCGGCTCCGTTCTCGTCGAGAAGGGACGCATCGCCAGGGTGGGCCCGGCGGAGCCTCCGCCCGCAGGCTACGAAGTCATCGATCTCCAGGGCGGGACGCTGGCGCCGGGCTTCATCGACCTGCACGTCCACGGCGGCGGCGGCTCCTCGCTCATGGCAGGAGAGCCGGAGGACGTGCGCTCCTTTGCCCGCTGGGCCGTCTCGAAGGGGGTCACCTCCTTCCTCATCACCGCCGTCGCGGCACCGCGCGAGCGACTGCTCGGCCTGTTGCGCTCCTGTCGGCCCTTGATCGATGTCGCGGGCTCAGCCCGTGTCGCCGAATGGCGCGGCGCGCAGCCTCTGGGCTTCAACCTCGAAGGCCCCTTCATCAACCCGCTGCGGGCGGGCGCGCAATCTCAAGAATCGATCCGGATGCCGGATGTCCGCGAGATGAACGAGTACCTGGAAGCGGCCGATGGCGGACTCCGGCTCATCACCCTTGCGCCGGAGCTGCCGGGCGCCGACGGCCTCATCGACGCCGTGCTCCGCGCGGGCGCTATCCCAAGCCTCGGCCACAGCGACGCCGCCTACGAGGAGGCCCGCCGCGCCTTCGAGCGGGGCGTCTGCCACGTCACCCACGCCTACAACGCCCTGCGCCCCTTCCACCAGCGCGATCCCGGCTGCCTTGCCGCCGCCCTCAACGCGCCAGACGTGACGGTCGAGCTCATCGCCGACGGCGTCCACGTCCATCCCGGCGCTGTGGAGCTGCTTCTGCGGGCCAAGGGGCCGGAGAAGACGGTGCTGGTCAGCGACGGTATGCCCTTCGCCGGTCTGGGCGACGGCAGGTTCGAGGTGGAGGGTCAGGGGATCGTCGTTGAGGGCGGGCGGGCCGCCCGGCACGACGGCACGCTGGCCGGCAGCGCCGCCATGCTCGACCGGATGGTGAGCAACGTCGCCCGCTGGCGGCCGGTCCGGCTGGAGGAGGCCGTGCGCATGGCCACCCTCAGCCCGGCGGCCGTATTGGGCGTCGCCGACCGGAAGGGGCGCATCGCCCCGGGGGCGGACGCGGACCTGGTGGTGCTGGACGAGGGGCTGGATGTGGTCATGACGTTCGTCCGGGGAGAGAGGGTCTTCTCACGCGAGTAGGCGGCTATGGCCCCGGCACTGGCGAGTTCAGAGCGTCCACGTATCCGACTATTTCTGCCAGCCGCTCGATGATGTGGTCGGGCGGGCGGCCGTCCAGCCAGGCCTTCAGGCCCTGGACCTTGGCGTCAGGACTCGGCCCCCGGGGGTCTTCCTGACGGTACTGGTGGCTGAGGACGGCTCTCATCCCTACGGCTTGAGCGCCCCGGACGTCGGCGATGAGGCTGTCCCCAACGAAGACGGCCTCTTCTGGGCTCACCCGCAGCTCCTCTAGAGCCGCACGGAATATGGCCGGGTGAGGCTTCCGCACGCCGGCCTCGGAAGAGAAGATGGTGGCGCCGAAGTAGGGTAGAGAGCCGTGTTCGGCGAGCTGCTGGCGGATAATCTCCCCCGACCCGTAGGTGTTCGACACGACTCCCAACCGCAGGTCTCGCTTCTTGAGAGCCGCGAGGGTGTCGTTCGCACTCTTGTCCACTCGAATGCGAAAGACGTCCGCGCCTAGAATCATGTCCGTGATCTCGATGACGAGGCGCCCGTCGGCGGCGATCCCCAGCTCGCGCAGTGCCTCTCCTATGAGCTGTTCCGTCGGCGCCTGCTCCAGCTTGCCCTCGGTCAGATAGGCGATGTCCTCCCGCATGAGGCGCTCCTCCACCGCCCGCTGAAGCTGCGTCTCTGCCGGCACGCCACCGTCCAGCGCCTGAACGAGCCTGTGGCGTACGCCCCGGTAGAGGGTCGGCATCTTGTCGGCGGCGGATTGCAGGTTCCAGAGGGTGTGGCCCAGGTCGAAGATGACGGCGCGGATAGTCATGACCCGATGATAGCAGAATGGCGCGGCGAGCGCCGCTATTGACATCGCAAGCGGTCGGCATTAGCATTCCGGCGGGATAACGAGGCGCCCGAGGAGACAGCGGCCCCGCTCCAACTGAGTCATCGAGGATGATGACAGGTGGATGCCGGGCCAAGAAGGGAGAAGAACGGTGTCAAGGCTTCTGGCTCTAGCGGTTCTCCCAGTCATTGTTCTGGCTCTGGCGGCCTGCGGCGGCGAGGAGGCCGGCCCGACGCCTGGCACTCCGGCCGCGACGGCCAGAACCGGACCCGTGCAAATCGACATCTGGCACTCCGAACCGGCCGCCAACGAGGACACCCTGAAACGGATGATCGACCGTTTCAACGCCTCCCAGGACGAGGTTAAGGTGACGGCTACCTATCAGGGTGGCCCGACCGATCTCATGACCAAGCTCATGGCTGCGACAGGCTCGGGCCAGGTGCCGGCCATCGCATTCATGATGGAGACGTTCATCCAGCGGCTGATCGACAGCGGCTACGTCGCCCCCATTCAGGACTTCGCGGACCAGGAGGACTACGACTTCTCGGACCTGGACGAGAAGGCCGTGCAGTACTATACGGTCGAGGACGAGATGTGGGGCGCGCCCTACTGCGTGGACGTACCCCTCCTCTACTACAACAAGAACGACTTCCGGGAGGTGGGGCTAGACCCGGAGAGGCCGCCCCAGGACCTGGAGGAGGTTCGCCAGGACTCGGAAAAGCTCCTCGAGCGAGGCGCCTCGGGGGCGGTTACGCGCAGCGGTCTCGCTATACACATTACTCTGTGGCTGGAGCAGGTCTTCGCTCAGCAGGGTGAGCTGCTGGTGAACGAGAACAACGGCCGCGACGGTCGCGCCACTGAAGCGCTGTTCGACAACGACACCGGCCGCCGGTTCTTCCAGTGGTGGCACGACATGGTGGAGGAGGGGCTGGCCTACAACGTCGGCCGCAACCCCTCCGGCGTCGACAACTACCTTGCGGTGGCGACGGACCGCGCCGCCATGACCTTCGGCTACGCCGGCGCCTTGGGCTCCATCGTCGATGCCCTGGAGGGGGGCCAGATCAAGGGCGTGGAACTGGGCGTGGGCGCCGTGCCCGGCTTTGCGGGCGGCACCGGCTCAACGCTTCTCCTGGGCCACGGCCTCTGGATCATGAACGGGCGACCGCCGGAAGAGCAGGAAGCGGCGTGGAAGTTCATCAAGTGGCTCCTGGCGCCGGAGCAGCAGGCCGAGTGGTTCGCCGGCAGCGGCTGCCTGCCCGTGAGCCAGTCCTCAGTGGACCAGCCGGCGGCGCAAGAGGTTCTGGCCAGCTACCCCATGTTCCAGACGGCTCTGGACCTGTATTTGGGAGTGCCGGCCAACCCCGCCTCCCTGGGGGCCATTCTGGGTCCCTTTCCGGAGGTGCGCGAGCTGATCGAGAACGGGGTGGAGGAGATGCTGGTCGGTGGCAAGGACCCTATCGAAGCGCTGAAGGAGACAGCCGAAGGCGCCAACCAGGCCATCGAGAAGTACAACAAGGCCATAGAGTAGGGGCCGACCCCCGTGTCGGCCCAGCTAGGGGCACAGCCGAGCACCGCTGGGGTCGACCCCCGTGTTGGCCCTGCAGGGGCCGACCCCCGTGTCGGCCCAGGTAGCGGCTAGGCGCGCAGTAGGGCCGCCGCCGCGTTATCGGCGATGACGATGAGGCGCGGGTGGCGCTGGAGGACGGACGCCGGGACGCGCGGCGTCGGCCGGCCACGGAGGGCCCGGGCTAGAATCTGTGCCTTCCTCTCACCGGTCGCCAGGAGCAGGATCGCGCGGGCCGCCATGATCGTGCCCAGCCCCATCGTGAGGCCATAGCCCGGCGCCGATCGCGAGTCGGGGAAGGCCCACGTCAGGTCCTCACGGCTCTCCGGCCGCAGCTTCACCCGACGCGTGCGTGAATCGAACGCTGAGCCGGGCTCGTTGAAGCCGACATGGCCGCTGCGGCCGATGCCCAGGACCGCCAGGTCGATGCCGCCGGCCTCGGCGATGGCCGCCTCGTAGGCGCGACACTCCTCGTCGTAGTCGGACGGGGTGCCGTCAAGGGAGAAGGCGCGCGCGACCGGCGCGTGGGCCAGCAGGTTGCGGACCAGATAGGAGGAGTTGCTCGCGGGGTGCTGGTGGGGAACGCCGGCGAATTCATCGAGGGCGAAGACCGTGACCAGGCTCAAGTCAGCCTGTCCTCCGCGCACGCGGTCGACAAGCTCCGGGTACATGCCCAGCGGCGTGCGGCCCGTCGGCAGGGCCAGCACCGCGTCCGGGCGCGCCGCCACCAGGTCGACAATGCAGTCGGCGGCGCGGCGAGCCAGCTCCTCGGCGTCTCTCGCAACGATTAGCTGCCAGCGGTGTAGCGGCTCAGGAGGCACTTAGCAGCCTTCGGAGGTAGCGCACGCCGCGCGGCACGGCCGTTTCCGCATCCTCGTCCCCTTCGTACTCGATGGAGAGGAAAGCGCGGTAGTGGCCCGCCCTCAGGATGGCCATGATGCGCTCCCAGTCCAGCCTTTGCTCGACGCCCTCGTCGTCCAGGTCGAACAGCTTGGCGTGGACATGCACCGCCTGGCTCAGGGTACGCTCGATTGACCGCAGGTCGCCGTAGTCGCCGGTGTCCAGGCAGAGACGTAGCCAGGGGGAGCCCACTTCAGCCAGGCAGCGCTCGACCTCCTGGGCGGTGCCTGTGAAGCCGCCGCGGTCGTGGTTCTCCAGAGCGAGGACCACGCCCTTCTCCGCAGCATAGGACGCGCTCTCCCGCAGGCGCTCGACCATCTCCGGCCACAGGGCCTCCTTGATGCTGCGGGGTCGCAGGCCCGTCAGACGGCGCACGATGCCGCCAATGCCGGGGCGTGCCCCGCCCGGGTCGGCCGAGGGCTCCGGCGGTGGCCACCCGGCCAGGACGCGCAGGATCGGCGCCCCCAGGAACTGCGCTATCTCCACCCATCGCTTCACCTTCTCCAGCTCGGCCTGGCGCTCCTCCAGCGTCGGCCGGCCGAAGTCGTTGCTGACGGAGGCGCAGCTCATCGTGAGGTGCAGGCCCGTTGCCCAGCGCTTCAGCTCCCGCAGGTAGGGCAGGTCCGTGCTGGGGAAGTGGAGATCGAGGAGCTCGACGCCGTCCAGCTCCAGCTCGCGGGCACAGCGCCGCATCCACTCGCGCTGGTCAATCCGCCCAGCGGTAATGGCCTTGTGGTACGACCAGGAGCTGCAACCGAGCTTCACGCTAGTGACCTCTGTAGCTGCAGACCTTCAGGTCTGCCGATCAGTCGATGGCGGAGCAGTCGTAGGCGGGGGTCTTTTCCGCCGAAGGCGGATGCGCCTCTGGCGCAAGACCCTCGCGAACCTGTCGGGGTCTCAAGACCCCGACCTGCGAAGATCGAGCTCTGTCGGGTTATCCTGTTGATGGCCGTCAGGTCTGCAGATAAGTTGACGGCGGAGCAGGGCTTGCGCCAGAGGCGCATCCGCCTCCGGCAGAGAAGCCCCGCCGCTACGGCTTTCCCGCATCATACGTCTTCTTCCAGCGTCTGGTCGCCGGCGAGGCGCTCGATGCCGTCGAAGCGGGTGCGCCGGAACTGCTCGGCGTAAAGGACGCCGATCTGGCGGCCCACCGCGCGGGCCATCGCCCGGATCTCCGCCGCGATGACCCCTTTGAAGTCGTGGGGATCGAGCTTCTTGAGGCCGGGCACCCGGAGCCCGGACGCGCGCAGGGCGAACCGGGCGTTCGTTACCTCCAGCACCATCTGGCTCTCGTGCTGGTAGAGCGCTTCGATCTTCCTATTGATGTAGTCTGTGATGTCCACGTACTTGTTGACGTCGCGCGGCTCCTTGGCGAAGAACCAGCGCTCGCCGACGTAGTGGGGCTCCAGCCCCTCCTCGATCTGCTCCGGGTAGTAGAGAGGGAAGTGGGAGAAGGAGGCCGCCTCGTGCGTTGCCCAGGCCACGGCTCGATGGTCCGGGTGCCCCTCGTAGGGGGTGAAAGGGTCCCAGGTGAAGACGATGTCCGGCCGCACCTGGCGGATGATGCGCATGAGCTGGCCGCGCAGGACGGCGTGCGGCGCTTCTTCGGCGAGCTCGCCGTCGGGATAGCCCAGGCAGGTGACGCCGGCGATGCCCAGCACCTTCGCCGCGCCCCGAATCTCGCGGTCGCGGGTGGCCCTTAGCTCGGCGGCGCTGAGCTCGAAGGAGCCCTTGTCGTTGTCGGTGGCGCAGACCAGATGCACCTCGTGGCCGCGGTCGGCGAACTTGGCGACGGTGCCGCCGGCCATGAACTCCAGGTCGTCGCCGTGGGCCTCGATGACGAGAACGCGCTTCTTACCGGCCATCACAGCCTCCTAGTCGTCGGCGACACTCCCTTCGCCGTCTCCGAACCGGCCTCTTCTAGCCACAACGATGAGGCGGTCTGCAAGCCGCGAGCCTGGCCCGTATGACCGCCCGACAGACAGCACCTGGAGGCTGGCCTCTCGCCACAGGGCCCGCACCTCGTCCTCCGAGAACGTGCGCATCCTGAATTCGTACGGCTCAGACCAGCTCCCGCCTCGGGCGAACCGCTCCCGGGAGGTAATGATATCCCTCTCATCCATACAGCGCGAGGCTCGGAAGACGATTCCGCCGGCCGCCCGTTCGACCACGGGCTGCTTCGCCACTCTCACACGGTGGGCCTCGCGCTCGCGGACGTCCGCGATGAAGTGTCCGTCGCCCCTGAGGGCGGCCGCCAATGACCTCAGCGCCCGCGCGAGGTCCGGCGGCTCCACGAGGTCGTTGAGGACGCCTCGGGCCAGTATCACATCGAAGCAGGCAAGAAAGGGAAGACGCCTCAGGTCGGCGAGAACGAAATCGACGGCGCCGGGTGAGGCCGGCCGCGCCGCGATGAGGCCCGGCTCCCGGTCGAGGGCGACAACGTTGTAGCCGCGGCTCGCCAGGGTCGCCGCGTACTGTCCCGTGCCGCAGCCGGCGTCGAGGAGGGTGGCGGGGGGAGGCACGGCGGCCTGCACGAAGTCCAGGGAGGCGAGATCGGGCGCGCCGAAGAGGGCGTCGTAGTGAGCGGCGAACTCAGTGTACAAGGGCCGACGAGTCATCTTCCGTGCGGGACCGCCGGGTGGCGGCAACGGCGGCGTCGACGACCGATCCGGGGGCCAGGCCGACGCCGCTTCTCCAGTTCGTCGCGGCCCTCACGGCTCAGTTCAGCCGTCGTCGATTCAAGGGTCCGCCATTCCAGTCAAGAGTATGCGCGGGTGTTCGGCGGGCATCAAGCGGCGTGGCCTGTCGGACCGCTGGTGCTGGACTTCCGTCCATTGCCGCTACAACCCCGGCGGCACCAGCTTGCCGACCAGGTCGTTTAGCTCAAACACCTGGACGAGGATGACGACTTCCAGGGCGAGCATGGCCGTCATCACCATGACGGCGACGATGATGCTGCCGACGAGCAACCTGAGAGTGGTTGCGGGTAGCGCGACGGAGGTCACCGTGGGCTGCTCCATGGACATCACCTCCTATCCCCTCATTCGGCTCGAAACGTGTAGCGGAGCCCTTATGGCCATTAACGAAACGGCGTTGCCGTCCGCCGCCGTAGCTGCAGACCCTGCCTGCGGCAGGCAGGCTTCAGGTCTGCCCTTGAGCCTGCTCTCTTGGCAGGGCTGAAGCCCTGCAGCTACGCTTCCGGCCCCAAACCTAGCGGAGGCCCTGCCTGTCGGCAGGCAGGCTTTAGGCCTCCAGAAGCCTGCTATCGGTGAGACCGCTGGCGCGGGCGACCTGAAGGTCGCCCCTACGGATTTCATTCATCCGTTCAGCCACAAATCGATGGGCTTCTTCGCCTTTCGTGCCGCCGCGAAGGGCAGGGCGATGCGCCGTCCCTCGCGCGCCGAGGCGTAGGCGGCGCAGATGGCCTCCAGCACGGCGCGGCCGTCCTCGCCCGTCAGCAGCGGCTCCTCCTCGCCCCGGACGCAGCGCACGAAGTGCTGCATCTCCTGGGGGAAGCCGTAGTTCCACGTCTCCTCGAACATGGTGAACGTCCAGCCGCGCGTCGATTCGGCCTTCTCGACGGCGTAACCGTAGCCGGGCGTGCTATAGGTGACCAGTGAGCTGCCGCGCAGCAGGTCGGCGACGGTGAGGCCCTGCGAACCGTAGATCTCGGCTCGATCGTCGACGCCGCCGGTGCGGGCCCAGCTATTCTCGGCCACGCCCACGCGCCCCTCCGAGAACTTGAGGATGCAGACGCTGTGGTCGTCGCCGCGAGTGCGGTCGCCGTGGACGTGGGTACCCAGATCGGCGTAGACGCTCTCGATAGGGGCGTTGCCGTAGACCCAGCGGGCGAAGGCGATGGAGTGACAGCCCATGTCCATGAGCACGCCGCCGCCCGAGAGCTCCACGTCCCAGAACCAGTCGGAGTGAGGGCCGTAGTGGCACTCCTGCTGGCGCACCATGTAGACGCGGCCCAGCGCGCCCTCGTCGGCCAGCGTCTTCGCCCGCACATACTTGGGCGCGAACAGGAGCTCCTCGGCGTAGAGGAGGTGCACGCCCGCCTGCCGGCAGGCCTCGATCATGTGGTCGCACTCCTCCAGGTTCATCGCCAGCGGCTTCTCGCAGACGACGTGCTTGCCGGCGCGGGCCGCGTCGATGGTCACCTGAAGGTGCAGATGGTTGGGGCAGGCGATGGTGACCATGTCGACATCGGGCAGGGCGAGGAGCTGGCGGTAGTCGGTGAAGTGGCGCGGTATGCCGTGGCGGGCGGCGAAGGCGCTGACGTGCTCCTCGTTAGGAGAGGCGGCGGCGACCACCTCCGCCTCCGGCACCGTCTTCAGCGCCTCGGCGTGCTGCTCCGCCGCGAACCGGGAGCCTATGATACCGACTCGGACAGCCATCTCAGCCCAGGTTCCTCGCTCATCCCGCGTACGCGGATGCTACCTTCTCGATGGCGGCGACGGCGTCCGCCAGGTCCTTCTCTTCCACCGTCGGGTGCACCTGGAGCGTGAACAGCTCCTCCGCCAGCGCCTCCGCGTTGGGGCAGGAGCCCTCCTCGTAGCGGCAGCGCCCCTGCGTGATGGCGTCGCGGAAGACGGGCTGCCGGTGCAGGGGCGTCGGGTAGCGGCGGGCGATGGGCACGCCCTCCGCCGCCACCGCCGCCACGAAGTCGTCGATCGAGACGTTGAGCGCGTCCCTGCGCAGCCGCCCGATGTACTTGTAGTAGCTGTGCGTGCAGCTTTCGGCGACGGCGGGCGGGTCGATGCCGGGGACGGCGCCCAGGCGGTCGGTGAGGTAGGCGGCGTTGCGACGCCGGGCGGCCAGGTAGCCGTCCAGGCGGCCGAGTTGCACCATCCCCACCGCCGCCTGCACCGCCGACAGCCGATAGTTGTAGCCGAGCTCCAGGTGGAAATAACGCCGCTCGCCGGCGATGGGCCCTTCGCCGTGGCTGCGCAGGCGGAAGAGCCTTTCGGCCAGGGAGTCGTCGTCGGTGACGACGGCGCCGCCTTCGCCGGCCGTGGTCATGATCTTGTCCTCCCAGAAGCTGAAGCAGCCGAGGGGCGCCATGGTGCCGACGAGGCGTCCGTGGTAAAGGGCGCCGTGGGCCTGCGCCGCGTCCTCGATGAGGGTGAGGCCGTGCCGCTCGGCGAGGGCAAGCAGGTCGTCCATGGGTGCCGGGTGGCCGTTCAGGTGCACGACGACGACGGCCCGCGTTCTTGCCGAGATGAGGCTTTCGGCGGAGGCGGGCAGGAGCGTGAACGCATCGCGGTCGACATCGGCGAAGACGGGGACGGCGCCCTGGTGGAGGATGGGCGTCGCCGAGGCGATGAAGGTGTGCGTCGGCACGATGACCTCGTCGCCGGGGCCGACGCCGGCCGCCGCCAGCGCCAGGTGGATGGCCGTGGTGCCGGAGCTGCTGGCGAGGACGTGCTTGACGCCGTGGTAGCGGCCGAAGGCGGCCTCGAACTCGGCCACCTTGCCGCCGGTGAGCGACGTGAGGTGGCCCGACCGTAGCACCTCTGCGGCGGCGCGAGTGTCCTCCTCCCCCAGGACGGGCCAGGGAGGGAACGGGGAGGTCCGCACGGGTGTGCCGCCGTGGATGGCGAGCTGCTCGATAGCTCTCATGAGTTGCTCCGTCTGAGACGGGAGCCTGCCTCCGCCGTGCAAAGAGCGCCTTGGGAGAGACGGCTCCAGGGCGAGTGCCATCATAAGGGGCCGCCCGCAAGAGTTCAAGCTCTGCCGCCGTTCACTGGCCTGCCTGGTCCGCCTACACGGGCTGGCGTGCTAGAATCTGTGACGCATGGAACCGCCCGAATCAGTCCCCGCGAAGGGCGAACCGGAGCTCGATCAGAGGCAAGCGCCGCCCGAAACGAGGCGGAACGTCCTCTGGCTGGGCTTCGTTTCCTTCGCTACTGACGTCTCCAGCGAGATGTCCTACCCCCTCATTCCCGTCTTCCTGACGAGCACTCTGGGAGCGCCTGTTGAGGTTCTCGGTCTCGTGGAGGGTCTCGCCGAGGGCACGGCGTCCTTCTTCAAGGCGGCGTCCGGCTGGTACTCGGACCGGGTGGGCGTGCGAAAACCGCTGGTCATCGGCGGCTATGGCCTCTCGACGCTGGGCAAGTTGCTGCTGGGAACCGCGTTCGTTTGGCCACAGGTACTCGTGGCGCGGGTGGTCGACCGCCTGGGCAAGGGGGTGCGCACTTCTCCCCGCGACGCCCTGATCGCGGACTCGACCACGCCGGGCCGGTTCGGACGCGCCTTCGGCCTCCACCGGGCGCTGGATACAGCGGGAGCCGTCGTCGGCCCTCTGGCCGCCCTGGTCCTGATTGCACTGACGAATGAGAACCTGAGGCTCATCATCCTGCTGTCCCTCGTGCCAGCCGTGGCCGGCGTGGGCCTTATCGGGCTCGTGCGCGAGAGGCGCGCCGCCGCGCGGCCCGCGGGCGGGCTTGTCGGGGGCTTCTCTGGAGCGGGGCGCCGGTACTGGTATTTTCTCGCCGTCACCGTGCTGTTTGGCATCGGCAACTCGAGCGACGCCTTCATAATTCTCCGGGCCAAGGATCTCGGCCTGGGCGTGACGCTGGTGGTGCTGGCCTACGTGGTCTACAACGCTGTGTATTCGGGGCTCGCCGTGCCTGCCGGGCATCTGTCGGACGCTCTGGGCCAGCGCCGGCTGATCTTTGCTGGATTCGTCGTCTTCAGCGCGGTCTACTTCGGCTTTGCGGCGGCGGACGGTGCGACGGCCGTCTGGTTCCTCTTCGCTGTCTACGGCGTCTACATGGCGATGACGGAGGGAGTGGGCCGGGCGTTTGTCGCCGACCTCGTGCAGCCGGAGAGACGCGCGACACTTCTCGGCCTATATCACAGCGGCATCGGTCTATCCGCGGTTCTGGCGAGCGTGATGGCGGGACTGCTGTGGGACAAGGTTGGGCCGCCGGCGCCGTTCCTGGTGGGAGGGGTCACCGCGGCCGCCGCGGCCGTCCTCCTCCTTGGCATGCCTTCGGACCGCCCGCTGAGCGTCTCGGCCTAGGCCGCTGAGGGCGCGCGAACTCGCCCCAGCCTGAAGGCTGGCCTTCGGAAGCTGAATCGACCAGGGCTGCGCCGTGGTGGCCTGAAGCCCGCCTCTACGTCTGCCGCCCCTTTCGCCTACGTTCGCGAGTTGGTCGCCGTATCGCCCGCCGGAGGCCGTGCAGCACGAGGAGAGAGCCGCAGCGAACGGCGATGCCCACCGCCGTGACCGCGTCCCTGAGCCGGCCCCCTCGCAGGTGCTTCTTGTAGTAGTGCCACATGCTCCGGTGTCGCTCGATGATGCTCCTGGCGGGCAGGGTGCCGCTGCTGCGTCCGATGTCGTGCACCACTGACGCCTCCGGAAAGTAGACGACGCGGTAGCCGGCGCGATGGGCCCTCTGGCACAGGTCGACGTCCTCGTTGTACATGAAGTAGCCCTCATCCAAGAGGCCCAGCTCCTCGGCGGTGCGGCGCGGAAGCATCATGCATGCGCCCGAAAGCCAGTCGACATCGGCAACGGTGGAGTGATCCCAGTCAGTCATGAGGTAGCGGGCGGTGAGGGGGTTACGGGGAAACAATCGCGTCAGGAGGGAGTATCGGCTGAAGAGGATCTGGCCATAGCCGGGAAAGCGGCGGCAGGAGAGCTGGAGGGAGCCGTCTTCATCGAGGATGCGGGGGCCGAGAACGGCGATGTCGGGGTGGGCGCGCAGGTAGCTCTGCATCAGCGCGAAGGCGTTGTCGCTGATCACGGTGTCCGGGTTGAGGAGCAGGACCGCCTCGCCAGATGCGGTACGGATGCCCTGGTTGGCGGCTGCGGCGAACCCCGCGTTCGTGGTGCGGGTGATGAGGCGGACATGCGGGAACTCGGATGCGACCAGCTTGGCGCTGCCGTCCTGGGAAGCGTTGTCGACGACGATGATCTCGTACTGTATTCCCTGTGTGTGATCGAGGAGGGAGCGCAGGCAGCGGCCCAGATACTGGCGGCTGTTGTAGCTGACAATTACTATCGAAAGGTCCATCGACGTTCAGCCCGCCCGGCCCGCCGCCGTCCTCTCGTAGACGGCCACGGTCTCGTGGGCGGCCCGCTCCCAACTGAACTCGGCCGCCCGCTTGAGCCCACGCGACCGAAGGGACGCTCGGACACGGCTGTAGCGAAGCGGGCGCTCCATCGCGTCCGCCAGCCCTTCGATGTCGCGTGGCTCCGTGAGCAGGGCGGCGTCGCCCGCCACCTCGGGCATCGCCGAGACGTTTGAAGTGACGACGGGCGCGCCGCAGGCCATCGCCTCCAGCACGGGCAGCCCAAAGCCCTCGTACAGCGACGGGAAGACGAAGAGTTCGGCGCAACTGTACAAGGCCGCCAGCTCCTCGGCGGGCACGTAGCCGGTGAAAAGCACCGCGTCGCCCAGTCCCAGGCGCTCCACCAGCTCGAAGTCGCCCTCGTACTTCCATGCCTTCTGGCCGACGATGACCAGGCAGTGCTCCAGGCCGCGCTGGCGAAGTCGGTGAAACGCCTGAATGAGGGATGCCCGGTTCTTTCCCGGCTCCAGGCTGCCGACGTTGAGGATGAAGCGATCGGGCAGTCGGTACTTCTGGCGGACCTGGGCCAACATTGCGCCGTCCTCGATGGGCCGGAAGACGGGGGCCGGCGCCTCGTACACGGTGGTGATCCGCGACTGCGGCACCGCCAGGATACGCTCCACGTCGTCCCTTACCGTGTCGGAGGGGACGATGAGGGCGTCGGCCCGTCGAGCGCTCGCCCGGCTCACGGCCTGGAAGTAGAGGCGTCGGCTCGCCGGGTAGCGCTCGGGGAGGAGGAAGAAGGTGAGGTCGTGGAAAGTGACGACTCGCGAGCAGCCCGGGGCGACGAGAGGCATCGTGTGGTGCGGCGAGTGCAGCAGATCGGCGCCGCGTCGCCGCAACTGGAGGGGAAGCAGAAACTGCTCCCAGAGGAGCCGGGCCGGTCGGCTGGGAGTCGGTGTCGGGACGATGCGAAAGCCTGATCGGGCCAGGTCGGCGAAGGCGCCGCGGCGAACGAAGATGACGTAGTCGTTCTCGTTGTCGACCCGGCAGATCGCCCTAATGAGGCTGTCGGTGTAGACGCCGGCCCCCGCCATCTGACGGGGGATTGCCGTAGCGTCGATGGCGACTCGCATCACGCTCTACCAGCCGCGGTCCGCCGGTCAGAGTTCGTGTACCTCCAACGTGCGGCCCATGTGGCCCCGATAGTAGTGAAGCACTCCCAGCGCCAGCGCCCGCGCCATGCGCCATCTTCTCCGCGCCATGTGAGCGATGATCCAGAGGAAGCGGGTCGACAGGAAGTAGGCGGTGAATAGCACGTGGTGCAGATGCGAAGGAGAGTGCTTCTTCATGAGGTAGGGGCGGTTGCGGTTGGCATAGTAGAGCTTGAAGGGGGTCATCCAGCCGCCGCCGCTGGAGCCGCTCTCGCGGTGGTAGATGACCGCTTCGGGGTGGTAGCGCAGCCGGAAGCCCTGCTCGAGCGCCTGCCGTAGCCAGTCCGTCTCCTCGTAGTACATGAAGAAGCGCTCGTCGAGGAGGCCGACCTCTCGGAAGGCGCAAGCCGGCACGAGGGCGCAGCAGAAGCTGGCGGTCTGGACATAACGGGGCCGACTGGTGGCGGGCCCGTCGGGCTTGCCGTGAAACGTGTTCTTGAACAGCCCGCGGCCCCAGTCGAAGTCGCCGGCATGGGTGCTGATGAGAGAGGGGTCGTCGTGGTACAGAATCTTGGGCACGACGATCGTCCTGCTGTCGGCTGCCGCGACCAGCTTCGGCAGGAAGTCCTCGCTGACTACGGTATCGTTGTTCAGAAAGAGGACATAGTCGAAGCCCTGTTCGAGGCAGTGGTGGAGGCCCAGGTTGTTGCCGCCCGACGTGCCGAGGTTCTCCGACGAACGCAGGAGAACGACATCCGGCCAGAGACGTGCGAGTTCGTGAGCGGAGTCGTCGTGGGAGGCGCTGTCCACGACGATGAGCTGGAGGCGGGGATAGGAGACGCGCCGCAGTGATTCGATGAACTCCCGCACGAAGGCAGCGCCGTTGTAGTTGACCGTCACGATGCCCACCGAGGGGACGTCCCGCGCCCCCTGGCGCTCTTGCGCCCGCGCTGGCTCTCCGTGCCGACCTGAAAAGGGCATCTTCTCACTTCGCTGGCAAGGCTTTGTAGCCCCCGACGACGTATCCGATGCGGAAGCAGCCCCTCTGGACGGGGCGTTAGTATACTAGGCCGCCAACCGTCGCGGCGCAAGCCCGCCGATTGCGTTCCCTGGGTGCAGGCTGTAATCTCTATCGTAGGCGGCAACTGGGCCGCTTCTGCACTGCCGATTCATTGCCGGAATCCGAGCCACCCGATAGCAGGCCCCTCCTCATCGCCCACCGCGGTCACTGCGCTGGAGCGGTAGAGAACTCGCTGGGCGCCGTTCGCGCTGCCCTTGCCCTGCCCGTCGAGGGCATAGAGATCGATGTCCATCTGACTGCGGACCGCGTCCCCGTGCTGATGCACGACGAGAACGTGGACAGGACGACGGACGGCAGCGGGGCCGTCAGCAGCCTTACCCTCTCAGAGATAAGGCGGCTGTGGATGCGCTCGGACAGCTCCAGCGCCACGTCTTCGCGGGAACGTGTGCCCACGCTTGAGGAAGTCCTGGAGGAGACGCGCGGCGATCGCCTTCTCGCCATCGAGGTGAAGCCGGAAGGGATGGAACGGGAGGTGCTGGCGGTGATCCGGCGGCTGGGCGCAGGGGAGTGGGTCTGGATCTGGTCGTTTGCCCGTTCGGTGATCAGGACGTTCCACGAGCTGGCGCCGCAGATCGCCGGCGCCTTTCTTAGCAGGGGCCTCCATCGGTTGCCCGCCGAGCGCGAGTTTGAGGTAGCCCTCTCCTTGGGCTCCGCTGGTATCTCCCTTTGTCCCGAGGACGTGAACCCCAGGGTCGTGGAGCTGGGCCACCGGATGGGCCTCGAGATCTACTGCGCCACGCCCAATGACCCCGCCGAGTGGGAGCGCCTCCGCCTGGCCGGCGTCGATGCTGTGGTCACCGACAACTCTCCCGAGCTCCTCGACTTCTGGGCCGGCCGCTCCCCCGCGTCCCTACGCTCCAGACGGGGTGCGTAAGCGGCCCGCCGGGGCGGAGCTCCCGCCTGACCCCGCAGGCAAGCGAAGCGAAGGGTCTCTCAATCCACCCTCACCCCCGGCCCCTCTCCCACTGGCGGGAGAGGGGAGATCCGAAGTGTCGGGGTGAGGGCGACGCCGTTGCGGGGCCGCGTTCTGAGTGTCACCTTCCCCTCGGGGCTTCGCCTCGATCCGCCTACGATAGGCATGATGGCTGAGCACAGCCTCCTTCGGGGCAAGTGGATCTGGGTCTGGAACTGGTGCCGCTGCCTCGGCGGCGACGCCACGGCCGTCGCTCGCCGAATCCGTGATGCGGGCTGCATCGGCGTCTTTGTGAAGAGCGACGACGGCGGCCACCCTTTCGGGCAAGCGGACAACCGCGGCCGACGGCCCGTGTGGGAGATCGTGCAGGCCCTTCAGGAGGAGGGGCTGAAGGTGGGTTGCTGGGGCTATGTCTACGGCTGCGATAGCCCGACCATCATCTACGGCGACCTCAAGGGCACAGCGGTCGAGGAGGCCGAAGTGGCCGTTCGCTTCATCACGGAGCGGCCCCACCCCTCCTATCGCGGCCCGGACCTGTACGTCGTCGACGTCGAGGCGGAGTACGAGGTACAAGGCGCCGACCCTTTCGCGAACGCGGAGCGCTACATGTCCGCCCTACGAGCCGCCGATGGGCCCGACTTCCCCATCCTCTACGCCCCCCTGGCTCAACCCGACTATCATCGGCGGCTGCCCTACCGGGTGTTCCAGCGGAGCTGTCAGGCGGTTGTGCCTCAGGCCTATCACAACGCGATGGGCGTGGGGCCGGAACGGGCGCTGGAGCTCTGCTACGACGCCTTCGCCGCCGAAGGGCTCACCGACATTCCCATCGCGCCGGCGGGCGGGGCCTACGGCAGCGTCACCGCCGACGAGCTTTCGCGCTGGGCGGCGGAGGCGATACGCCGTGGGGCGCGTATGCTCTCCTGGTGGAGCTTCGAGCATATCGAGGGGGAGCGACCCGAGCTGTGGGGTGCGATCGCCGGCGTGCGCATCCCCGCCGACCTGCCTGCCGGACGGGCGGGCTCAGAAGGAGGGCCGACTGACATGACTCCATGGGTGCGCGCCAGCCGCCATGGCTGGGCCGTGAACGCGCCATTCGCCGTCGGCGAGTACCGCGCCAATGCTCGCGCGGACTTCGATCTGCCAGTGGAGGCCCGCTCTCTCCTCCTCTACGTCGAGACCAGAGAGCTGTCCCGCGCTGACTTCGCGGACGCCGGCAGCGGCGGGGTGCTGGTGTTCAACGGCGGCCCGCCTGACCGGCAGGCAGGCACGGAGGGGTGCGAGGGGATGGTGGACAGGCTCTCCACTGACGGCCGGGAGTACCGGGGCCGCCAGGTCTGCGTCTGGCTCGACGAGCAGGGCGGCTACCGGCTGCGCGTCTTTGGGGCGACGATCGGCCTCAACATCAGGTGCCTCGCCTACGCTACTAGCTAGGCAGCGTCCGTCTCCACCCATGCTGTCTCCTCGCGAGGGGGCTGTCGCGCTGTAGACGCCGGGCCAGCCGCTCCGGTAAGATTCCCTTGCTCGTCCCTCACGGGGAGATTCGACATGAAGATCTGCTTCCTGATGTACCAGGGCAACATGTACTCGGGCGGGCAGGGGATCTACACCTACTACCTCACCCGGGAGCTTGCCCGCCTCGGCCACGAGGTTCACGTGGTCGCCGCGCCCCCTTACCCCGCCCTCGACGGGGCGGTCGTGGCGCACGAGCTGAAGACCTACAGCTTCTGGAGCTACCACCACTACAAGAAGGAGTTCCTGTTTCAGCGCAACCCCCTGACGTACTTCCACCCCGTCAACTTCTACGAGCTGGTGTCGACGCGCGTCGCCCTGTCGTCGCTGCTACTGACCTTCAGCTTACGCGCCTACGTCGCCGTCAAGGAGCTCGCCCGGCAACACCGCTTCGATGTCATCCACGACAATCAGACGCTGAGCTACGGGGCGCTGCTGCTGAAGGGGCTGGGCTATCCCGTCATCGCGACGGTCCACCATCCGCTGTCCATCGACTTCAAGAACAGCCTGGCCCAGTCGGCCAGCGTCTACGAGAAGGCGCGGCGGATGCTCTGGTTCCCCTGGGTGATGCAGGAGGTGGTGGCGCGGCGGCTGGACAGGATCATAGTGGTGTCGCAGGCTTCGGCCCGGTCGGTGGGGGAAGCATTCGGCATTCCGCCCGAAGCGATGAGGGTGGTGCAAAACGGCATCGACAGCGAGACGTTCCGGCCCCTGGAGGACGTGGCCAAGGAGCCGGGCGGTATCCTCTACGTGGGGAACTCCGAGGATCGGAACAAGGGCGGGCGCTTCCTCCTGGAGGCGCTGCGGCTCCTGCGCGACGATGTCGACTTCCACCTGACGCTCGTCGACAACAAGAAGAGCAATCTGAAGCTGGCCCCGCGTCTGGTGCGAGAGTATGGGCTCCACACGCGCGTGACGTTCACCGGCCGCGTGACCACTGATGAACTGGTGAGGCTCTACAATCGGGCAGAGCTGGCCGTCTCGCCGTCCCTCTACGAAGGGTTCGGCCTGCCCGCCGCCGAGGCCATGGCCTGCGGCGTGCCGGTCGTCGCGACCACGGCTCCCGCCTTCCCCGAGGTCGTCGACCACGGGGTCACGGGCTGGCTGGTGCCGCCCGCTGACCCCGTGGCCCTGGCGGAGGGCATCCGGCTCCTCATGGCCGACCCCGACCTACGCGACCGGCTCGGTCGGGAAGGCCGCCGCAGCGTTCGGGAGCGCTTCGACTGGCGCCGCGCTGCCCAGGAGGTGGTGGCGGTGTACGAGGAGGTGCTCTCGGGCCGGTCGGCGGCGACACCACGAGCGGCCTCGCAGCCCGTGGCGCCGATCGCCGGGAGGTAGCGTTACGCCCGACAACATAGTGAGTATCGACTTCAGGCGCCACTTTCGCATCCAGCCGGGGGAGCGGGTGCTGGATCTGGGCTGCGGCTCCGGTCGCCACACCATCGAGGCGTGTCTCTGGCCCTGCTACACCGTGGGCGTGGACCTGAGCCGGCATGACCTCCTGCGCGCCCGCTGGATGCTGGCAGACAAGCAGCGCCGCAAGATTGCTCGGGGCCACGCAGACTTCATCGTCGCTGACGCCCAGTTCCTCCCGTTCCGCGATGGGGCGTTCGACAGGGTGATGTGCACCGAGGTGCTGGAGCATATCCCGGACGACCGGCAGGGCATGCGGGAGCTGGCGCGCGTCCTTCGAGGCGGCGGCGAGATCGCCGTCAGCGTGCCCAACTACCTGCCGGAGCGCGTGTTCTGGCGTCTCTCCTGGGAGTACTGGCACACGCCGGGCGGTCATGTGCGCATCTACCGGCCGGGCGAGGCCGCCCGCGCGCTGGAGGGCAACGGGCTGGAGCTCCACACGCGGCGCTACCGCCACTCCATTCAGTCCGTCTACTGGTTCTTCCGATGTCTCTTCGGCAAGAACAACGAGAACTTCATCTTCGTGAGGCTGCTTCAGCACTTCATCAACTGGTACCACCACCGGCGACGGCTGCGGATGCTGGAGCTGGCTGAGTCGGTCGCCGATCTGGTCATCGGCAAGGACATGATCCTCTACGGCAGGAAGCCCGAGTCGTCCCCGAGCTGAGCGAGTGGCGAACGGGGCGGACTTGGCGACCGTCGGGAGCCGTCACTTGGACCGAATGCACGCCATAGACCTGGACCTCCTGGGCGTAGGGCCCGGTCACTTCGTCCTCGACGCGGGGGCCGGCACGGGGCGTCACATGCTGGAGGCCAGCCGCCGCGAGTGTCACGTGGTGGCCGCCGACATCCAGGTCGAAGAGCTGTGGAAGGCCCGTAACTACCTCGGCCTCCTGCGCGGGATGGGCGAGGTGCGCGGCAACGTGGACTTCCTTCTCGGCGAGGGGCTCAAGCTCCCCTTCGGCGACGGCACCTTCGACAGGGTGATCTGCGCCGAAACGCTCGAGCACGTGCCGGACGATCGCGCTCTGGTGCGGGAGCTGGTGCGCGTGCTCAAGCCGGGGGGCAGCGTGGCCGTGAGCGTGCCCGACTTCGTGAGCGAAAGCATCTTCTGGCGCATCTCGTCGGTGTACCGCAACGCGCCGGGCGGGCACGTGCGCGTTTACCGGCGACGCGAGATCGCCGAGAGGTTGCGGGAGGGGGGCTTGAGGCCGTACGCGGTCCGCTACCGGCACTCGATGGAGACGGTGTACTGGCTCATGCGCATCGGCATTCGCGACGGGTGGAAGGAGCGGCCCATCACCCGGTCGTTTCGCCGCTTCCTCGACGCCCGCTCCACCCGCCGCTCGGCCTTCTTCGACCGGCTGGAGGAACTGGGCAACTACGTCATACCCAAGAGCATCGTCCTCTACAGCCGCAAGCCCTCCGCCTGAGGCGGATCGGAGTCCATAGGTGCGCATAGCCTTCATCGCCTACCAGGGGAACATGTACTCGGGCGGGCAGGGCGTCTACCTCCATTACGTCAGCCGCGAGCTTGTCCGCCTCGGTCACGAGGTGCACGTCATCGCCGGGCGCCCCTACCCGGAGGTGGGCGAAGGCGTGAACCTGCATCGCCTGAAGACTTACAGCTTCTGGAGCTTCCTGGACGGCCTCGACGAGTTCCGCTTCCGCACCAGCCCTTTCGAGTTCCTGCACCCGGTCAATTTCTACGAGTTCGTGTCGACCCGCTTCACTCTTGCCTCCCTCTTCCTGACGTTCAGCCTGCGCGCCTACGCCAAGGTGAGCGAGCTGTCGCGCGGGCGCCCCTTCGACCTCATCCACGACAATCAGACGCTGGCCTATGGCATCCTCCTGATGAAGAGGCGCGGCCTGCCCGTTGTGGCGAACATCCATCACCCGCTCGCCATCGACCGGCGCAACAGCCTGGCCCAGGCCGTCCACCTGCGACACCGCCTGGGCGCTCTCCTCTGGTACCCCTGGGTCATGCAGGAGGTGGTCGCGCGCCGGGTCGATCGCATCATCACGGGCTCCGAGAACTCCGCCCGCTCCATCAGCCAGGTGATGGACATACCGCGGGAGCGCATCCGTGCCATCCTCGATGGCGTCGACACCGAGCTCTTTCGGCCCCCGGCCGGCGTGGAGAGGGAGCCCAACAGCCTCATCTTCGTCGGCAACTCGGAGGACCGCAACAAGGGGGCGCTCTACCTTATCGAGGCCCTGGCCCTGCTGCGGGACGAGGTGCCGTTCAGACTGGCGCTGGTGGACCGGGAGGAGAAGGACCTGAAGGTCGTGCCGCCGCTGGTCAGGAAGTCAGGGCTCGATGGCCGTGTCACCTATACGGGCCGTGTCTCCCGCGAGGAGCTGGTGCGGCTGTATGGGCGCTCGCAGGTGCTGGTGTCGCCGTCGCTGTACGAAGGCTTCGGCCTCCCCGCCGCCGAGGCGATGTCCTGCGGCCTGCCCGTTGTCGCGACGAGCGCCGGCGCCTTCCCGGAGGTGATCGAGGACGGCGTGACGGGCATCCTGGTGGCGCCGGGCGACCCGCGGGCGCTGGCCGGCGCCATCCGCCGCCTTCTGGCCGATCCCGAGCTCCGCCGTCGCATGGGCGAGGCCGGCCGGCGGAGGGTCGAGGAGCGGTTCACCTGGCGGGAGACCGCCCGCCGCACCGTGCAGCTCTACGAGGAGGTGCTGGGCCGCCGTCGTGCGGAGGAGCGTGATGCCGCGACGCCCGCGGCGCTTCCTCGCGATCCATGGCGTTGTCGCACACGTAGCTGAGCATGAGGGTCTGCTTTCTTCTCCACCAGGGAAACATGTACTCCGGCGGCCAGGGGGTCTACCTCTCGAACGTGACGCGGGAGCTGGCCGACCTGGGCGTCGAGGTGCACGTCATCGTCGGCCCGCCTTATCCGGATACGGCCGATGGCGTCGTTGTCCACAAGCTACCGAGCTACAGCGTCTACCGGCTGCTCGAGACGGGGCATTTCTTCTTCTACGGGCGCCGCCCCAGCGACTTCTTCCGCCCCCTCAACTTCTACGAGCTCGCCACCAGTCGGTTCGGCATGTTCTCGGTGATGGCCGCCTTCAGCATGCGCGCCTACGAACGCTTCCGCGAGCTGGCCGCAAGCGGGCGTTTCGACATCGTCCACGACGTTCAGGTGCTCGGCTACGGCAGCCTTCTCGTCAGGGCGATGGGCCTGCCCGTCGTCGCCAACATCCACCATCCTCTGGCCATCGACCGCCGCAACAGCGTCATCCAGGCGAGGAGCGTCCGGGAGAAGGTGCGGCGGGTGGTCTTCTATCCCTTCTTCATGCAGGAGCTGGTGGCGCGCCGGCTCGACCGCATCATCACAGGCTCCGGCAACTCCGCCCTTTCGGTGGCGGAAGCGTTCCGGCTTCCCGGACGGCAGGTGGCCGTGATCCACGACGGCGTAGACACGGAGACGTTCCGTCCGTCGGGGCGCGTCCGCAAAGAGCCGAACAGCATACTCTGGGTCGGCAATTCGGAGGACCGCAACAAGGGGGCGCGCTATCTCCTGGAAGCGCTCCACCTGCTGAAGGACGAGGTCGACTTCCGTCTCACCTTCATCGACCGGCCACGGGAGGAGCTGGAGTTGGTGCCGCGGCTGGTGGAGGAGTGGGAGCTTGGAGAGCGGGTGACTTTCCTGGGGCGGGTGCCGCTGAAGGAGCTGGTGCGCCGCTACCAGCGCTCGGAGCTGGTGGTGTCGCCGTCGCTGTACGAAGGTTTCGGCCTGCCCGCCGCCGAGGCGATGGCCTGCGGCCTGCCTGTCGTGGCGACGAGCGCCGGCGCCTTTCCGGAGGTGATAGAGAACGGCGTTACGGGGCGGCTCGTCCCGCCCGCCGACGCGCACGCTCTCGCCGGGGCGATACGCGAGCTGATGGCGGATCCGGCGCTGCGGCAAAGGATGGGAGAGGCGGGCCGGGCGCGCGTGGAGGAGCAGTTCACGTGGCGTCAGACTGCGCTCAGGACGCTGGCGCTCTACGAGGAGGTCTCCGGCGCTAGTCCTCGGCGGGCGGCTCGACGGGTGTCGTGACGAGAGCGCGACCGATCCAGAAGGCGACGTAGAGAGCGCCCAGGAAGCCCACTACCACCGGCCCGGCCAGCGCCCAGTAGCTCCGGCGCAGCACCCCGATGAGGAAGACGAGGGCGGTCATGGCGCTCGCCGCGCAGATGATCACTCCGTAGAGCTGAGAACGCCGGGCCAGGTCCCTCTGTTCCACCGTCGCCTCCTGTTGGCAGACCTGCTCGAGAGAGCGCCGCTGAGCGGCACGAGCCCTTTATATCAGCAGGCCTCCCCCAGTGTCAAACGCTCGCTACGGCCTCGACACACCACGCCGCCACTCGCTAGAATAGGGCCACGCGCGCCCTTGACGGGCCGCCGGGAGGAGGAGGGCCGATGCCGACTGCGCTCATCACGGGTATCACTGGCCAGGACGGAACCTATCTCGCCGAGCACCTGCTCTCCCTTGGATACAAGGTCTATGGCCTTGTCCGCGGTCAGGCGAACCCCAAGCGGCTCATGGTCGAGGAGCTTCTGCCGGACGTGGAGATCGAAGAAGGTGACCTGCTGGATCAGGCGTCTCTCATCGCCTGCATCCAGAGGGTAAAGCCGGACGAGGTGTACAACCTGGCGGCGGTGAGCTTCGTCCCGGTCTCCTGGAATCAGCCCGAACTCACCGGCGAGGTGACGGGCCTCGGCGTCCTCCGCATGCTGGAGGCGATCCGCATCGCCAGCGGCGTCTCGCCCTCGCGGCGGGCCGACGGCGGCATCCGCTTCTACCAGGCGTCCAGCAGCGAGATGTTCGGCAAAGTCCGCATCACCCCTCAGAACGAGGAGACGCCCTTCTACCCGCGCAGCCCCTACGGCGTAGCCAAGGTGTACGGGCATTACATCACTGTGAACTACCGCGAGAGCTACGGCATCTTCGCCTGCAGCGGCATCCTCTTCAACCACGAATCGCCTCGGCGCGGACCGGAGTTCGTGACGCGCAAGATAAGCCGCGCCGTCGCCCGCATCAAGGCGGGCAAGCAGCAGGACTTGGTGCTCGGCAACCTGGACGCCCGCAGGGACTGGGGCTACGCGGGCGACTACGTCAAGGCCATGCGTCTCATGCTCCAGCAGCCGGAGGCGGACGACTACGTCATCGGCACCGGTGAGTCACACGAGGTGCGGGAGTTCATCGACGCCGCCTTCCGCTGCGTCGGTCTGGACTGGCAGAAGTACGTGCGCCAGGACCCCCGGTTCAACCGGCCCGCTGAGGTGGACTACCTGAGGGCCGACGCCACGAAGGCGCGGGAGAAACTGGGCTGGCGGCCGTCCGTCTCGTTCGAGGAGTTGGTGAAGATGATGGTCGAGTCCGACCTGCGGGCCGAGAGCGTGACTTCGGCGCGACCAGGGGCATAGAATCGTGGCGGCCGGTACATTGCAGACGACGGAGCTGGGCGCTAGAATGCCAGGCAGGTCGGCCCCTAGCTCCCCAGCGAGGGACGGTTGAAGGCTCCGGCCGGGCACCCGTACCCGGAGAGAAGTAGGTAGGTGGCATGGCTCTTGAAGATACCCTGGCGGGCGTTCCCCTCTTCTCGCAGCTCAAGAGTAAGGACCTGAAGCGCCTGGCCAAGGCCATGGTCAAGCGGCGCTTTCCCAAGGGCCACGTGATTGTCAAGGAGGGCGACCAGGCTGTCGCCTTTTACATCCTCGAATCCGGCGCCGTCGAGGTGGTGAAAGACACGGAGGAAGAGCGGCCGCAGGTGCTCGCTACTCTCAAGAGCGGCGACTTCTTCGGCGAGATGGCCCTCCTGGACGGCTACCCCCGCTCGGCCAGCATTCGCGCCCTGGAGGACACCGAGTGCCTGGTGCTCTCACGCTGGGACTTTCTGGCGGAGATCCACACCAGCCCTGACATCGCGGCTGGCATTCTGCCCGTCCTCAGCCGCCGCCTGCGCGAGGCGGACAAGGAGCTGGCCCAGCGCTAGAGTTCAGGCAGCGAATGATCTCTTGCTGCTTCTCCTATTCCGTCGCCCGCTGTTCACGCCAGAAGTGGACGGCCTCGCCGTAGGACGCCAGCGCCGCCTCTCTCAGCGCCTCCGATAGGGTGGGATGAGCGTGCACGCTGAGGCCGATCTCTCGGGCAGTGGCCTCCAGCGTCTTGCCCAGCGACGCCTCTCCGAGAAGCTCCGTCACTTCCGGCCCGATCATGTGGTAGCCGAGGATGTGGCCGTTCTCCTCATCGACGACCAGCTTCACTATGCCTTCGGTCTCCGCCATCGCCAGGGCCTTGCCGTTGGCCCGGAAGGGGAATCGCCCCACCTTCACGCGGTGGCCCCGGTCACGAGCCTGAGCTTCGGTGAGGCCGAGGCTCGCGATCTGGGGCTGGCAGTAGGTGGCACGAGGCATGTTGTCATAGTCCAGCGCCGGCGGGTCGCGGCGGGCGATCGCCTCGACCGCCACGGCACCCTGCGCCGATGCGACGTGCGCCAGCAGGAGCTTGCCCGTGACGTCGCCTATGGCGTGGATGCCGGCGACGCTGGTCTCCATCCTATCGTCGATCTGGATGAAGCCGTTCTCCGTTGCGACGCCCAGCTCCGCCAGCCCCAGCCCGTCGCTGTTGGCCGTTACGCCGATGCCCATCAGCACTCGGTCGGCTGCAAGTTCTTCCTGACCGCCGTCGGCGCTCACCTGCACGTTCGCCTTCCCCTTCCGCACATGAACCTCGTCGACCTGCGCACCGGTCAGGGTGCGGATGCCCTGCCTGCGGAACGCCTGCTCCAGGCGACGGCTTATCTCTTCGTCTTCGGTCGGCACAAGGTGCTCCAACATCTCCACGACGGTGACCTCGCTCCCGTAGGCGCGGTAGAGGTAGGCGAACTCGACTCCCACCGGGCCGCCGCCAACGATAACGATGCTGGCGGGGGGCTCGCGCAGCGCCAGCGCCTCGCGGCTCGTGATCACTGTCCTGCCGTCGATGGGGACGCCGCGCAGGGCGCGGGCGTGGGCGCCGGTAGCGATGATGACGTTCTCGGCCTCGAGGATCTCGCCGGAGGGCGATAGCTCGATCTCCTGGCGGCTGCGCAGCCTCCCGGCCCCCGCGATCACGGCCACCTTGTGCCTCTTGAGCAGGAACTCGACGCCGCTCACCATCTGGTCCACCACCTGGCGGCTCCTGTCGACGGCGACGCCCAGGTCGTGGCGCAGGTTGTCGAACGAGATGCCGAAAACAGAGGCGCTCCGGCAGAGGCGCAGAACTTGAGCGTTGTACAGCAGGGCCTTGCTGGGGATGCAGCCCCAGTTGAGGCAGACGCCGCCGATACGGTCCTTCTCGATGAGGGCTGCCTTCAGGCCGAGCTGGGCGGCGCGGATGGCCGCCACGTATCCGCCGGGCCCACCGCCGATGATAGCTACGTCATATTTCGCCATCGCGTCATCCTAATTCCCCTGAGAATGACTTCCTCAACCCTTACCCCCAGCCCCTCTCCCGCAGCGCGGGAGAGGGGCTGGGGGTAAGGGCTACCCGCCGGGCCCAGAGCCTGTCAGCGCCGGCTTTGCCTGCTCGTGGGCGTGGTATGAGCTTCGCACGAGCGGCCCCGCCTCGACGTGGCGGAAGCCGATCTTTCGGCCCTCGCGGGCGAGCGCGTCGAACTCTTCGGGCGGGTAGAAGCGCTCGACGGGCAGGTGCTTCTCGGACGGCCGCAGGTACTGGCCGATGGTCAGGAGGTCGCAGCCGGCGGCGCGGAGATCGGCCATCACCTGGATGAGCTCGTCGTACGTCTCGCCCAGCCCCACCATGATGCCCGACTTGGTGAGCATCGATGGGTCCAGCTCGTTCACCTTCGCCAGGAGGGCGAGGGAGCGTTCGTAGCGAGCCTTGGGCCGCACCCGCCCGTAGAGCCGGGGCACCGACTCGACGTTGTGGTTGAGGACGGTGGGCCGCGCCTCGACGACCGTTGCCAGGGCGTCCCAGGAGCCCATGAAGTCGGGGACCAGCACCTCGACCCTGCACTCGGGCGTTCGCTGGCGGATGCTGCGGATGCAGGCGGCGAAGATATCGGCGCCCCCATCCGGCAGGTCATCGCGGTTGACCGAGGTGATGACCACGTAGTCGAGCCCCAGCAGGCCGACCGCCCGCGCCAGCCGGTACGGCTCCAGCACGTCGACGCCCGTGGGACGGCCCGAGGTGACGGCGCAGAAACCGCAGGCGCGCGTACAAATGTCGCCGAGGATCATGAAAGTGGCGGTGCCGCTGTTGAGGCACTCGCCGATGTTGGGGCAGTGGGCCTCCTCGCAGACTGTGTGGAGCTGATGCTGGCGGAGAAGGCCCCTTATCTGGCCGTAGCGCTCGCCGGCGGGGAAGCGCACCTTGAGCCAGGGCGGCAGGCGGTGTCTCGCTGCGTTGGCGCGTGGCTGCGCCGTCATGGCAGCGCCACCTCAGCCGGCGTGCAGGCAGAGTCGATCATTTCGAAGCCGAACCTTTCGGCGAAGCAATCGACGACGAGGTCGGCCACCTCCTCCATCGCCACCGGCCGCCCCAGGATGCGTTCGACTGAGGTCACGCCGGCGTCGACCAGGCCGCAGGGCACGATGTGCCGGTAGTAGGAGAGGTCTGTGGCGACGTTGAGGGCAAACCCGTGCGTGGTGATGCCGCGCGACACCCTGAGGCCGATGGCGGCGATCTTGTCTCCGCCTGCCCAGACGCCGACACGCCCCGGAACGCGCTCCGCCGCTATGCCCAGTCGCGCCAGCGCTTCGATGAGGGTGGCCTCCAGGGCGCGTACGTACCACAAGGGCCCCTGGCCCCAGCGCCGCAGGTCCAGGATCGGGTAGCCCACGAGCTGTCCCGGCCCGTGAAACGTGGCGTCGCCGCCGCGGTCCACCCGGTGCAGGCTGGCGCCGATCCGCCTCAGCCCCGCCTCATCGAGGAGGACGTGCGCGTCCTTGCCCTGCACTCCCAGAGTGTATGTCGGTGGGTGCTGGAGGAGGACCAGCGCCGGTGGCGAACGGCGTTCTCGGAGGGCGTCTGCGAGGCGGCGCTGGAGCTCCCAGGCCTCCTCGTAGTCGGTGATGCCCCGGCGCAAGACGAGACAGCGCTCACGAGCCGTGTCGCTTGCCAGGTTGGCTACGATTCGACGTTGTGAGGGGCCGGACGAGATCTCGACCATCGACTAATGATATGCCCAGCCTGCTGAAAAGGGAAAGTGGTTACCGTTGCCGCGCCGATTGGGAGCCGGTCAGGCCGCCCGGCCTGATCGCGCCTCCTCCTTTCGACGGTAGAGGTCGCGGTCCGCGCATTCGATCAGCTCGTCGGCGCTACGGCCGTCGTCAGGGAACGTGGCCGCTCCCGCGCAGATGCTGATAGAGATGGGTTCGCCGCCATTCTCGGCGGGTATTGTGGTCTGTGCGACTGCTTCGGTCACCTTGCGGGCCACCGTTGCGGCGGCCTCGGAAGAGGTTTCGGGGAGGATGAGAGCGAACTCATCGCCGCCGTACCGCGCGGCGATGTCGGATGAGCGCAGTTGGGGCGCGATGGTGCGGGCTATTGAGGCCAGCACGTTGTCGCCCACCGGGTGACCGTAGCGATCGTTCACCTGCTTGAACTTGTTGACGTCGGCCATGATGAAAGACAGAGGGTGACCGTAGCGCTCGGCTCGGTCCAGCTCCTGTCGCAGTCTCTCCTGGAGGTAGCGATGGTTGTAGAGGCCTGTAATGCTGTCGAGGACGGCCATGTCCCGCAGTCGCCGGTTGAGGAGGTGCAACCTTGCAGCGTAATCCAGGTCGGCCCTGTAGCGCGCGCGAAAGGACTGCCCTATGGCCACCAGGGCGAACGAGTAAAGGCCGACGACGAGCGTGAGCTCCAGCCACGGGCGGAAGGGAAGCGCCTGACTGAGTTGTGGGGCGTCTCTCACGGCCAGCCAGATCATGACGGCGCTGAACACCAGTAGCCCTAGTGCTAGCGGCCACTGGTTGTGCAGGGGCGCCACGCGCGGCTCGGCCACCTGGAGCGGGCCCAGCGGGAGGGGCTGAGGGAGTCCGGCATCTTCTGCCCCTCGCCGACGGGAAGGAGGCCGGCCTGCAGGCGCGCTTGACTTTCGCGCCGGCCCGGCTATCTCTTGAGACGGCTCAGACATGTTCTCAGCAGGTGTCCCTGATGCTAGTCCGGCCACGGGTGGTGCGGTGGAGACGTTCACGTTTCGATTATCGTCCGGAGAACGGCCGATAGTGAGCCCGGATCATTCTCCAGCCCCATGCCGAAGGTTTCGCCTCTTTCGTTTCGCCTCTTTCATGGCACGCCCCAGGCGACAGCAAATCAGGGTAATCCCTAATTGTCGCCGTGGCGCAGGTGGTGCATTCTAGGTCACGTTAGGGGAGAGGAGGCCTAGGGGTTAGGTCTCGCCGTCCTTCCTGGCCCGCTTCGCCGCGGGCGAACAGCAGGTCGGTGCCAGAGAGCCCACACGGTCTTGGAAGTGGTCCCCGCCACAGCAGCCTGAGGTCGCGGCCTGCGACGCAGGAGGCGTCGCGGGCCAGGAAGGCCCCTTAACAGAGAGAGTCAAGAGAGTCTTCACCGTTCTCCTTCAGTAGCGCCTGTCGCTGGGAGTGTACGACAGGCGCTGCTGTTTCTCACTGTCTTGCCCGGTCAGGGCGCCACGCCTACCTGGCGTCCACCGCTTCCCACCGGGCGCTCCTGTGCGGAGCGAAAGCTGACGTCAGGGGCGTTTCGATTCGCGGGTATGCGTGGAATCGCGGAGCTGCCGTGTGGGCTAGTCGAGGAGGCCTTCCCTGAGGGCGCGCACGCTCGCCTCGGTGCGACTGGTGCTGTGCATCTTGGCCAGTATGTTCTCGATGTGCTTGCGGGCGGTGAGGGGGCTGATCCCGAGCCGGCATCCGATCTCTCTGTCCGGCTTCCCGTCCGACGCCAAATGGAGGACGGTGAGCTCGCGGAACGTGAGCCCGTAGGCGTTGCCGCGTTGCATCCGGCGCTCCACCCTCTCCTCCAGTTCCTCTCTGGCGTTCTGGAGCGCCTCGTCCGTCCGCTTCCGCTCGCTGATATCGCGGATGGAGACTACCCTGGCGACCCGGCCGCGGTAAGACGTGGGTCTGCCGCGGATCTCCAGCCACAGAGTGCTTCCGTCCTTCTTCACGGCCGTCGCCTCGAAGTGTTCCCCATGTCTTGAGAGCACCTTCTTCCCCACAAGGTCACGGCATTCAGGCAGCACGAAGTCCAGCACGTTCCTGTCGATCACTTGTGAAAGTTCATATCCGAACATCGTTGTGAGCGCTTCGTTCGCGTCCAGGATCTTGCCCCTCTCATGAATGAGGACTCCCTCAAGAGCCGCCTGAGACAACGTGCGAAACCGCTCCTCGCTCTCCCGCAGAGCCTCCTCCGCCCGCTTGCGCGCCGTAATGTCTCTCAGGGAGCCCTCGAAGGCGACCGGCTCGCCGTCGGGACCGTGAGCGACACAAGCGTTGAGAGAAACGTCAATCAGGCGACCGTCCGGCGCCTTCAGTCGGAGCTCGTAGTCCTCTATCTCGCCCTGCTCCAGAAGTCGATTCACTACGACAGAGCGCTCTTCCGGGTTCTTGTACCCCACCAGCACCTGTGTTCCCATGAGGTCGTCAGGGCGGTATCCGTACTTCTCTATCGAGGGGCTAACATCGGTAAGGATGCCTCCGACGGTTGTCCGGAAGTAGACGTCCTGCAAGCTCTCGAACAGATGGCGGAACTTGGCCTCGCTTTCCCGCAGCGCCTCCTCCGCCTGCTTGCGCTCGGTCATGTCGCGGATGGTACCGACCACTCCTATGAATTCACCGTGTTCGCCCTTGAGCAGAGCGGCTGTGAAGCTTGCGGGAAACACCTCGCCGCTCTTCCGCTTGAAATGGTAGCCGTCCGTCTCAAGGCAGCCTTTCTCAAACAGCTCGCGTTCTCTGGCTTGTCGGCCGCCACCCACGAACATCTCTTCCGCTACAAACATGGAATAGCACTTGCCCAATAGCTCATCCGGAGTGTAGCCAAGGATCCTGTCTACTGACGAGTTACAGCCAACCACGTGGCCGGTCGCATCGAGGGAGATCACCGCGTCCGGTATGGTGTCGTAGATCAGCTGCAGTGCTTGACGTGACCGCCTGAGTTCTTCCTCCGCCCGCTTGCGCTCCGTGATCTGCCTGACCATGCTTCTGCCCTCCTCCTGGTCTGCCGCCGGGGTGGCTAAGGGGCATCTTGACATGGGTAAAAACACACAGGCCGCCGCCCCCAGTGGTTCGGCTGCCTGGTCTTCACTAGCAGCGCCGCTTGACGTAGCGTGGGGTTCTCTTCTTGGTTCTGAGCGGCTCTTCTCTTCCGCTCGATGAGCCTACGCGGACGCCTCTATGTGTTTCGTGTTGTTGGCGACGGCGTTGCGAAGCGCGGCGATGGTGGGCCTCAGGAGCGGCCCGCGGTAGTGCCCGGAAACACGTTCAATGACAGCGCCGAGGTCATCCACCTCGCTGCCGATGAGGAGTTCCCGGAGGAGAGCTATGTAGCCGGGTAGCGAGACGGAGGTCGCGACGTCGACGATGCGCTTGCCGTCGGAGTCGAGGGTGAGTTCGACTATGAGGGGGCCGGATTGCTCTGCAGCAATCGACTTGGGCAGCCGGGCGGTCCCTACCGTCACGAACGCCAGGTGCCCGTTGGTGGAGGGAGTCCGGGCATCCATGCGCCTGCTCCTTTTCCCCGCCTGGAAGTAAGATTGCACACTTTTCACAGGAAGTCCATACGTGAGATAGCGTATGAGCAGAATGACAGTATGGACTGCACGTATGTAGCTGCAGGACTTCAGCCCTGCTTCTTAGGGCAGACCTGGGGGCAGACGTCCGTACGGTCTGCGGCTACGGGCGCTCACTAAACCTGACGGATCCGGAAGTAGCTTCTACTCGCGGGCCAGGCGCTGGGCGGCGACCTGGATGCCCTCCCACGACGTGGCGAAGGGCGGCGCGTAGGTCAGGTCGAGCCGGGGGAGGTCGTCGACGGTCATCGAGGCGTGGAGGGCGGCGGCCACCGTGTCGATGCGCTTGGCCACGGTGTCCGGCCCGACCATCTGCGCCCCCAGGATCCTGCCCGTCGAGCGGTCGGCCACCAGCTTCAGGGTGAGGGTGCGAGCGTCCGGGTAGTAGCCGGCGTGGGAGGAGAAGCGGACCACCGTGCTTATGGCATCGAAGCCCTCCTCACGGGCCTGCGCCTCCGTCAGCCCCGTGCGGGCGACCTCCAGGTCGAACACCTTGACGGCGGCGGTGCCGACGATGCCCGCGAAGGTGGCGTCACCGCCCGCAGCGTTCTCGCCGGCCACCCGGCCCTGCTTGTTGGCGGTCGTACCCAGGGGGACGTAGACCGGCTTGCCCGTGACGATGTGCTTGGCCTGGGTACAGTCGCCGGCGGCATAGACGTCCGGCAGGTTCGTTCGCATCATGTCGTCCGTTGCGACGGCGCCCGTCCCGCCGAGAGCGACGCCCGCCTCCTTGGCGAGGGCCACGTCGGGCCGGGCGCCGACCGACACCAGCACGAGGTCGACGTCGACATCGCCGCCGTCGGCCACCACCTTGCGGACGGCGCCGTTCCCCTCAAAGGCGCGCGCCAGCTCCTGCGTGCGTACGGTCACCCCCTGACGCCGCAGCTCCTCCTCGATGACCTCGGCGATCTCCGGCTCGCCGCCGGGATAGACGTGGGGTAGCGCCTCGAACAGGGTGACCTCGGCGCCGACGCCGCGGAGGGCCTCGGCCATCTCCAGGCCGACGTAGCCGCCCCCGATAATCGCCGCCCGCCGCACGGAGCGGCCGCGCACGAACTGCTTGATGTTGATGCCGCTCTCGATGGAGCGGAGCAGGAAGACGCCCTCCAGGTCGATGCCGGGGATCGGTGGCCTGACCGCCAGGGCGCCGCCAGCGAAGACGAGCTTCTCGTAGGCGACTGTGATTTCCTTCCCACTCGTCACGTCGACGGCGTGCACGGCCTTCGCGTCGGGGTCTATGCGCTGCACCTCGTGGCGGGTGCGCACGTCGATGCGTCTTTCGCTGCGAAAGTAGTCGGGCGTGTAGACGATGAGGTCGCGCTCGCTGGGCACGACGTCCTCAATGAAATAGGGCAGGCCGCACAGGATGAAGGACACGTTGTGGGTGCGCTCGAAGGCGACGATCTCCCAGTCGCGCTGGCGGCGGCGGGCGCTCGAGGCCGCGCTCATGCCGGCGGCGCCCCCGCCGATGACCACCAGGTCCGCTCTCATCTCTCTCGGCATGGCAGTCCTCCCGATTAGACTCAGCCCGTCTCGCCTTCTCCGATGACGCGGAGGGCCTTGGCGGGATCGACGAGCAGGTGCGCGACGCCGAGCCGTACCACATCATCTGGATGTGGCGCCACCCGCTTCGGTGCCATCCGGGGCTCCTTTCAGGGGGACCGTAGTCCCCTTTTGCCACAAAGGGGATGCGCTCTCCCCGGCGCCGATCTACGACTTGTGGAAGTCCGGCTGGCGCTTCTCCATGAAGGCGCTGACCGCTTCCTTGAACGTGGGACGGGCGATCGCCGCCGCGAACTCTTTGACCTCGCGCCCGTAGACCGTCGCCAGGTCGCTCTCGGCCAGGTTCTGCCAGGCCAGCCTCTTGACCGCGAAGATCGATTCCGTCGGGTTGAAGGCGATCTCGTCGGCGATGGCCCACGCCTCCTCCATGAGGTCGTCCTGGGGCACCACCCGGTTCACGAGACCGATGCGCGCCGCCTCGTCGCCGCTGATCGTCTTTCCGCTGAGCATCAACTCCAGGGCGTGGCCCTGACCGACGATCTGGGCCAGGATGTGTGTGCTCGCCAGCTCGGGAATCACGCCCACGCGGATGAAGCGCATAGAGAGGCGCGCCTGGTCGGAGGCGATGCGCACGTCGCAGGGCAGAGTGATGGTCAGGCCGGCGCCGATGGACGGGCCGTTTATCGCGCAGATGAGGGGCTTCGAGCGCAGGCAGAACTGGACCCAGTTCTCGGCGTCCCTCTGGGCCCGCACCTCCTCGCCCCTCTCTCGCCGCTCGATGTTGCGCTTCCAGCCACCGATATCGGCGCCGGCGCAGAAAGCCCGCCCCGCCCCCGTAATCACGATCGCGCCGACGCCTTCATCCGCGTTCCACTCGTCGATCTGCTTTCGTGTCTCCCCCATCATGGTGTCGTGGAGGGCGTTCAAGCGCTCCGGGCGGTTGAAGGTGATGATGCCCACGCGGCCTCGCTGTTCTGCGATAATCATCTCGTGCGCCATCCTCGTGCCCCCTTCTCAGTAGTCGTTGCTGGGGAGAGTCTAGCACAATGTGGGGCTGATCGGTCGTGGCGTCCTTCAGCGCAGGTAGAATGAAGAGCAGCTCTGACGGGATCGTGACGGTGCCTCCTCGAAACGGTCCACTGAGGCACTATCGAACCGCGGCATTGACGGCGGAGCGTCTGCTTGACGGGCCCGCCCCACGCCGTGCATTATGCGTGAGTACGAAGACGGCTCCGAGGTTCGAGTCGACGGCGGAAGGAGGTTGTTGTGGACTTCCGAGACAGCCCTGACGAAGCTGCTTTCCGAGACGAAGTCCGGGACTTCCTGAAGAAGGAGCGGCCTGACCGCCTTCGGGGCATGGCCGACGCCGGCGAGGGCCTGGCCGGCATGTTCGAGGCGATGCGCGGGTGGAGACAGAAGCTGGCCGACAAAGGATGGATCGCCCCCGCCTGGCCCAAGGAATACGGCGGCGCCGGCATGTCCGTCATGCAGCAGTTCATCCTCAATGAGGAGTTCGCCGAGGCGCGGACCCCCAACGTGGGCGGCTTCGGTGTGTCCATGGTGGGGCCCACCCTCATCGTCCACGGATCGGAGGAGCAGAAGAAGGAGCACCTGGGCCGCATCCTCTCCGGGGAGGTCCTCTGGTGCCAGGGCTTCAGTGAGCCGAACGCCGGCTCCGACCTAGCGAGCCTCCAGACGCGCGCCGTCCGCGACGGCGACGACTATGTCATCAACGGCCAGAAGATCTGGACCAGCATCGCCCAGTACGCTCACTGGGTGTTCATGCTCGCTCGCACCAACCCCGACGCCCCCAAGCACCGGGGGATCAGCTACTTCCTGGTCGACATGAAGTCGCCGGGCATCGAGGTACGGCCCCTGGTGGACATGTCCAACCGGAAGATGTTCAACGAGGTGTACTTCGACAACGTGCGTGTCCCCTCACGCAACCTCGTGGGGGAGGAAGACCGCGGCTGGTACATCGGCACCACCACCCTCGACTTCGAGCGCTCCAGCGTAGGAGCGGCGGTGCAGAACCGGCACGCCGTGGAGGACATCATACGCTACGCGCTGGAGCACGCCGAGCAGGGGGAATGCACGCTGAGGCGCAATCCGTCGCTGCGCTGGGAGCTGGCCGACCGGATGCTGGAGGCCCACGTGGCCAAGCTGATGTCCCACCGCGTCATCTCCATGCAGGCGCGCGGCCTCATCCCCAACTATGAGGCGTCCATGACCAAGCTCTACGCCTCGGAGCTGACCCAGCGAACGGCGCAGACGGCCATGAAGGTCCTCGGCCTCTACGGCGGCATCTACGGCGACAAGGCGCCCCGCCGCGGCCGCTGGGAGCGCGCTTACCTGGAGTCCGTGGGGGCGACGATCGCCGCCGGCACATCCGAGATCCAGCGCAACATCATCGCCACTCGGGGACTGGGCCTGCCTCGCGAGTAGACCCGCCTGAGGGCGCCGAATCAGAGCCGCATCGATTAGCCCGCCGTGGCGGTGCCCGCTCTGCGCGCCGCTCCAGAAGCGCCGCCCCTGTACCCGGAGACAGCGATGCCTGTCTTCTGTCAGAAACGTTGACGAACGAAGAGGAGACGATCATGGTGGATTTCGCTCTGCCGGAAGAGGTGGAGAAGATTCGCGACATGACGCGAGAGTTCGCCCGGCAGGAGGTGCGCCCCGCCGGCATCGAACTCGACCAGATCGCGAGTCCCGAGGAGGCGTACGCCAGCGACAAGATGCGTCGGGTCCTCTCGCAGGCGTACGAGATCGGCTTCCACAAGCTAAGCCTCCCCAAGGAGGTGGGTGGCCTGGGCGCGCCGCCGATGGCGGGCATCATCGTCCAGGAGGAGTTGGCGGTGGGCGATGCCGGCATCGCCAGCCACCTTCTCGTGGCGCCCATGATCGTCGGGCGCGCCGCGATGGCGCGGGACCAGCACCCGTTCTATCGCGAGTACCTGGACGCGTTCGTCAATGACACGAAGGGAGAGCACAGCGGCGCCTGGGCCATCACGGAGCCCGACCACGGCTCGGACCTCTTCCAGTTCGGACAGGAGGGCATCCGCCTGGAGGCGACGGCGGTCAAGGACGGAGACAGCTACGTCGTCAACGGCCACAAGTCGGCCTTCGTCAGCAACGGCTGGATGGCCGACGCCTTCCTGCTGATGCTGAACATGGACCCGACTCAGGGCATGGAGGGCACGGCGACGTTCGCTATTCCCGGCGACCTGCCGGGGATCACACGCGGTAAGCCGCTGAACAAGCTCGGGCTTCGCACCCTGAACCAGGCGGAGGTGTTCTTCGACGAGGTACGTGTCGCGCCCGAGTTCATGGTTCTCCCACCGGGGCCCGCGTACAAGGTGCTCATCGAGCGGATCGTCACCGGCGGCAACACGGCGGTCGGCACCATCGCCGTCGGCGTCGCACGCGCCGCGTACGAGGAGGCTCTGGCGTACGCGAGGCAGCGGGTTCAGGGCGGCAAGGTCATCTTTGAGCACGACACCGTGAAGCTGAAGCTCTTCAACGCGTACCGTCAGATCGAGGCGGCGCGGGCGTTGCTCTGGAAGTCCTCGTGGCTGGCGAGCGTCGGGACGCCGCACCTGCCGACGGCGATGGCGGCCCGTACGATGGCGAGCGACATGGCGATGCAGGTCACCGCCGACATGATCCAGATCTTCGGCGGCTACGGCATCTCGAAGGAGCACCCCGTCGAGAAGTTCTACCGCGACGCGAAGCTGCTCCAGATCATGGACGGCACGAACGAGGTGGTCTCGCTCAAGGCTGCGGAGCAGCTCTAGGGAAAGGGAGCCGTGGTCTCTCTCCCGGCGCTGCCGGGCCGCACGGCTCCCGCTCCGGACGCGCGCCGAAGCGAGGATTGAGACTGCTCTCCCGGACGGGGTAGCACGACAGGGCTTGCACCGGCAGATCAAAGGCCGAAGCATTCCATGGCATAGCGAAAGGTGGAAGAGATGGAAGACCCGCGCCTGGCCTTTAGTACGGAGCAAACCGCCGCGCTCCTATCGGCGGCGGTTCACGTTCTTTGAGCTGAGCTGGAGCCGCTGGGGAAAGAGGTGATGCGCTGGCACCCCGCTGCGGGCGAATGGTGCGCGAACGAGGTGCTGGGCCACCTGATGGAGGCAGAGCGACGCGGTTTCGCCGGGCGCATTCAGGGAATACTGGCGCAACCGGGTCGGCAGCTGGAAGACTGGGACCCCGAGGCGGTGGCACGGCAGCGCCGGGACTGCGAGCGGGATGGGCGGGAGCTCCTGCGCGAGTTCGAGACGGCGCGAAACGAAAGCGTCCGCATGGTGACCGCACTGGGCCCTGACCAGCTCCAATTGTCCGGAGAGCATCCGCGCGTCGGTGAGCTGCGCGTCGTGGAGCTTCTCCACGAGTGGCTGCACCACGATCGCAACCACGTGAAGCAGATCCTGGACAACGTGCAGGCGTTTGTGTGGCCCCATATGGGGAATGCGCGGCGTTTTTCGTCGGGCTGACAGCCCCGCCTTCTGTGGTACAATCCGCTATGCCGGCCTAGCTTGAGTTCGCATCGTGGCGAGGCACCGTGCCCGGAAGCGCGACGGCTCACCACGCCAGCAGGAGGCTCCGACATGTCCATTCCCATCGAAGACGTACGTGACCTGTTCCCGGCGGCGAAGAACCTCACCTACTTCGCGAACAACGGCCTGGCCCCGATGCCGACGCCGGTCACCGAGGCGATACGCGGCGCGCTCGAGGGCCTGCAGGGCGCGGGCGTGGCGGCAACGCTGCTCGCCGCTCCGCAGGTGCTCAAAGACGCCCGTGCCAAGACGGCCCAGCTCCTCGGCTGCGACGCCGATGAGATCGCCTTCGCCCGGAACACCGGCGAGGGGATAGTCTGGACGGCGGAGTCCATTCGCTGGCAGCCCGGAGACGAGGTCCTCGCCTATCAAGGCGAATACCCCACCGTCGTGTACCCGTTCATGATGAAAGAGAGCGAAGGGGTGAGGACGGTAGTACGCTCGATGGAGGAGCGCCGCGTCACCCCGGAGATGGTCGAGCGCGACCTTACGAAACGGACGCGCCTCCTCGCCATCAGCTTCGTTCAGTTCGACTCCGGGTTCCGCGCCGACCTCAAGCGACTCGGCGAGCTGTGCAGAGCCAACGGGACGCTCCTGCTGGTCGATGCCATCCAGGGACTCGGCGCCATTCCGCTCAACGTGCGCGACTGCGGCATCGACTTTCTGGCGGCCGGCACCCACAAGTGGCTCTGGGGGCTTCAAGGGCTTGGTGTCTACTACGTTCGCCGAGAGCTGCTCGCTGAGCTGCGGCCGGTGCACATCGCCCTCGGCTCGATGACGCACGGCGACGATCCCGAGTACCCAAACCAGGAGTACATCGTGGACGTGAAGACGGACGCGTCCCGCTTCGAGGAGGGAAGCCACAACTACATCGGGCTGGTGGCGCTGAACGCTGCCCTTGACCTCATAGCTGAGATCGGAACGGAGGCGATCGCCGCCCGCATCAAGGAACTGACCGACTTCATGCTGGCGGGCGCCGCCGAACGGGGAGGGGAGGTGGTGTCGCCGCGAGGCACTGGGGAGTGGTCAGGGATCGTGCTCTGGCGGCCACCCTCTAATCGGCCGGCGAAGGAGATCGTCCCCGCGATGCACCGCGAGTTCATCGTCATAAACGAGCGCGAGGACTGCGTGCACGCCGGCCTGAACGCCTACAACAACGAAGAGGACATAATGCGAGTCCTTCGATTCCTGAGCTAGCGTCGGTGGCTGCTTCGCGGCGGAGGGACGGGTGAAGTATGAGAGGGCCCTCTCCTGTCCTGGCGGGGCGGCCAGCGAGAGAGCTCGGAGATACGGATGACCGTAGACAAGCCGACCGATGAAGACCGACAGCAGGCGTCCGCAGCGAACCTCGACAAGATGTGGAAGTTCGTGGAGAAGTTTGCTGAGAAGAGCGGCTCCTATCTCCACCCACAGCGCGAGATTACCGAGTTCCTGGTGATCGGGCTCGCCAAGAACATCGATGAGGTCGGGCGACCGCTTTGTCCATGCAACTTCTACGTGGACAAGGCGGAAGAGGCGAAATCGAGCGAGTGGGTCTGCGCCTGCGAGGAGATGCAGAAGTACAAGTACTGTCACTGAATGCTCTTCTGCAATTCGGAAGGTCTTCCGATAACCGAGCACCTGCCCGCGGATCATGAAGGCCGTGAGATCTACGGCATCGTCAAAGACCCGCATCCGGAGAAAGGACGGGCTCTGGGCCGGCTGGAGGAGAAGCAGGGACGCAGGATCCAGAAGCGGGCCGGCAAGGCGGACAGCGCCGGCTCTGACAGCTCTCGATAGAGCCTTTCTGACGACAGCCTCCTCGGCAGGCTGCCGAACCCCCGGCAGGGCGGCGCCCGAGGGCGAAGAGCGTGCCGGAGTGAGCGAAATCCACCCAGGAGCGCACAATGTCTGAGATGCAGGCTGCCTTCCTCAACGGCATACGTTCCCTCGAGATCAGGGGCGTCGAGAAGCCGGCCCCCGCGCCCGGCGGTGTTCTGGTGCGAGTGCGCCACTGCGGCGTCTGCGGCAGCGACCTCCACTTCTACAAGGGCGAGCTTCCTTTCGCCCCCGGTCTTCTCCTGGGCCACGAGTTCAGCGGCGAGGTCGCTGAGGTGGGGCCAGGCGTCGACAGCTTCCGGCCCGGCGACAGGGTCTGCGTGGAGCCCCTCGTCGTCTGCCACCAGTGCGAATACTGCCTCGGCGGCAGCTACCAACTCTGCACCAGCCGCCAGCTTCTGGGAACGGGCCCGCCCGGCGCCCTCGCCGAGTACGTGGCGGTGCCGGCGTATTGCGTGTATTCGCTCCCCGACGGTCTGGAAAGCGAGCTCGGCTCCCTGGTCGAGCCCCTGGCCGTCGCCGTGCACGGCCTGCAGCGGGTAGACTTGTCGCTAGGAGAGAGGGTAGTCGTCCTGGGAGCGGGGACTATCGGCCAGATGTCGCTCCTGGCGGCGCAGGCGTTCGGCGCCAGCGAAGTGACGGTCGTGGCTCGCTACCCGCACCAGGCCGAGACGGCCCGCGCGCTGGGGGCGTCCCGCACCGTAGAGGCGACCGGCGGAGCGTTGGCGGCGTTCACGCAGGAGGCCGGCGGCCATGCCGTGGACGTGGTGGTGGAGGCGGTTGGGGGTGAGGCCGACACCCTAGCCCACGCCGCGGCTTTGGTGCGTCCCGGCGGCCGGATATGCCTTCTTGGCCTCTTCGTCAAGCCGGTAGTCTGGCACCCTCTGGGCCTGTTTCTGAAGGAGGGCCGCATCATCGCGGCGATGATCTACGGTCGCGGCGAGGCCCGCTCCGACTTTGAGCTTGCCCTCGAGCTAGCGACGCGCCGGGCCGACGACCTGCGCCGCCTCATCACTCACCGCCTGCCCCTGAGCCGCGTCGGCGAGGCGTTCGAGACCGCCGCCGACAAGTCGACCGGCTCCATCAAGGTGTCGGTCGCACCCTAGAGCTGGCGCCGATGCCGGCCTGGCCCTGGGCCATGAGGGGGGAGCGCTGTAATAGACGCCGAGTCCTCGTCGTTACTAGTGTAGAGGTCACACATCTCAGAACCGAGGGCCGGCTCCTCTCCTCCAGCCGGCCCTCGCTTCTTGTAACAAACCGAGAGCCCCGAGCGTTTTCAAGATTGGGACCGCGCACCTCCACCCGACGACCACGAAGTTGCGAACGGAGGCCAGCGCGACCCCACGGACGGGCCTTTCAGGCCCGTGACGCGACGCTTCGCCGGCGGGGAGGAGCGTTCCGTCATACCGCCTGAAGGCCCGTCAACGTGCTTGCCTGGCAAGGCCGCATGCGGTAAACTAGAAGTGAGCCTAGTGAGGGACGGAGGCAGGGACGCTAATGGCTGACTCCTAGGTTCAAGCGGCCGCTGGGCGCTCTTCTCCCGCCACCAGAAGCGCTCGGCGGCCTTTCTTGTGCCGTTCCCGGCCCCCCGCATCAAGAGTTCCTGGCGTCATCACGGGTCATGTTTCCTGTTGTGTGCCGGCGCATCAGCCCGCCGAGCGAGGGTGCTCTGAGGTGCCTTCGACGGCTTCCGCGCCGGCGACGGGCTGTTGCACCGAGCTCGACGTAGGCCTTCGCAGACGAAGGCGCGCGAGCATCAGGTTCGGCGCTCCGGCCGCCGCGGCGATGCTGGCGACGATGAGGGCGGACCCCAGGAGGGCGCTGCTGCTGAACGACTCGTCGAGCACGCTCGCGCCCAGGATCAAGCCCACCACCGGAATGATGTAGGCGACGAGGGAGGCGCGTACGCTCCCCGTGTTGGCTATGAGCCAGTAGTAGACGATGTAGGCAAGGCCCGTGTTGACTATGCCCAGGGTGAGGAGAGATAGCCAGGCCTTCGCGCTCAGGCCGAGTTCCGAGGCTCCTCCCACCGCCAGGAAGAACGGCGTCGTCAGCAGAAAGCCGATGGCGAGCTGAAAGCCGGAGAGGGTCAGTGCGTCCTGGTCGCGGAACCGGGAGCGGATGAAGACGCCGGTGGCGCCGTAGGAGGCGGAGGCCGACACCACGGCGAGCTGTCCCAGGGCGGCCGAGTCCGTGACGTCGGCTATAGCCCGTCCCCGCATTACCACCACGCCCACGAAGCCCAGGAGCAGGCCCAGGGAGCGGGAGATGTCGAGCCGCTCGTCCATGAGGAAGATGGCCGCGAAGAGGCCCGTGAACAGGGGCATGGTCGAGTTCAGCACCGAGGCGATGCCGCTCTCGATGTGGATCTCCGCCCAGGAGATGAGGAGGAACGGCAGGACGCTGCCGAAGACGGCGACGATGGCGACCTGTGGCAGCATCGGCCGCAGGCGGGCCACGTGAGACCGGCGCAGGGCTATTATCGGGGCGAGGGCGAGCGCCCCGAAGAGGATGCGCCCCTCCGCCACCACCCAGGGGGAGGACTCATCGACCACCACCTTGATGAAGAGGAAGGACGCGCCCCAGGCTGCGCCCAGGAGCAGCAGAAGAATGAGCGAACGGACGGTCATTCTTAGAAGCTACCGGACGCGCTTCGGGCCGTCAACGGCTCAGGCAGGGGTGCGGACGGCTACCCTCACACGGGGGAGCAGGGGCGCACCGTCGTCGGAGGGGAAGAGGGCGGTGACGGCGCCGCCATCGTAGTACAGAGGCACGAAGACCGTGCCGGGCGCCACCGCCTCGGTGAGAAGGGCCTTGATGGGCAGCTCGGCGCGGCCGTTGACGAGGACGACCTCGTCGCCGTCGCTGATGCGGAGGTCGGTGGCGTCGGCCGGGTTGATCTCGACGAACTCCTCGCGGTGGAGCTTATCGGCCTCGGGCGAATGAATGCCGGCGCCCTCCAGGCTGGTGTAGAGGCTGCGACCTGTGGTCAGGACCAAGCCGTCGCTGGCAGGAGCCACGGCCGGGGCGATGGCCTGGAGCACCCCCTGCGATGGGGCCTCCTGCGGCAGTACGCGCGTCTTGCCCGAGAGGAAGGAATCGTACTGGTGCGCTTGGTGATATGCCGGGGCGAGGAAAGAGATCTCGGCCATTATCTCCGCCGGACCCTCGTAGTCGAACCGCACTCCCTGCACCGATAGCCTCTCGACCAAACGCCGCCCCAGCTCGACCAGCGAGCGCCAGGCAGGCAGCGCCCCTCCCCGCGGCGACAGCGCCGCCTTCAGACGCAGGAGGCGGCGGTCGGCGCTCGTGTATGTCCCGTCCTTGGCGTAGGTAGGCACGTCGGGCAGGACCACGTGGGCCTTCCGAGCCGCGTCCGTCGGTAGGCTGTCGATGACGAGCAGGAACTCCAGCCTCTCCAGGCACTCCTCGACGAACGACCGGTTCGGCGCGTGGAGGAGAGGATCGTCGCCGGCGATGACCAGCGCTCTGATGCGGCCGTCCTCAATCGCCGAGAGCATCTCGCCGAAGGCCAGGCCGCGTGCGCTGGCGTCCTCCAGCGGGCGAAGGCCGGGCAGCATGTCCGGCGCGAGGCCCATGTCGCGGGCGCCGTTGACGTTGGCCTCCGTGGGCAGGACGTGGAGCGAGTCGGCGGCCTCCGGCACGCCGCCGCAGACGAGGGCCAGGTTGGCGGCCGCTCTTGCCGTCTCGCCCGCCGTCAAGGCGCCGATCGGATTCGGCGCGAAGATGATCGCCAGGTGACCTTCCTGGTCGCCGGCCGCCTTCGCCAGGAGGGCCGCAGCTTCCTCCAGGCGCTGTCGTTCCGCGCCTCCGGCGTCGCCGTCGCCAGTCTTCAGCGCATCGAGTCCCGACACGCCGGCGGGCTCAGGCACGTCCGGACGGGCGGCCAGGGCGCGCGCCAGTGCCTGGACGGCCTCCGCCTCGCCGCCGGGCCGGGGCCGCAGCCAGCCGCCTGGGGCGGACGCGAAGTCGCACAGCTCGCCGTAGCGCGGGCTGACGACGATAAGGCGGGCGCCGTTTCGGACCACGGCGTCCTTCACACGCAGCGCCGCCACGTTATGGCTCGACTCCAGATCGCCGGCGATGACGACGATCGTCGAGGCCGTGGCTATGCGTGCCATATCGGCGGGCAGCGCCTCCATGCCGAAGGCTCCGCGCAATGCCCCTGCGACGGCGCGGGCCACCGGCCCTGCCGCAAAGTCGACGTTGTTGCTGCCGATCACATCGCGGGCGAGCTTCTGTACGAGGTAGTTCTCCTCGTTGGTGAAGATGGGCGAGCCCAGGAAGGCGATGGCGCCCGCCCCGTGCTCCTCCCGGATGCGAGCCAGCCGCTCAACGGCGGTATCCAGCGCTTCCTCCCACGATGCCGGCCTCAACGCACCGAGGCCGCCTGGCTCGGCCGGGCCGTCCACCCTGAGCATGGGTGAGGAGAGGCGCTCCTTGTCCTCGACGGCGTCATAGTGGAAGCGGCCGCGCACGCAGATCTGGTCGAAGCTCACCGGGTTCAGGGGGTCCGGCCGCACGATGACGCCCATGCCGTTGCGTACGCTCAGGCTGATGGTGCAGCCGACGCTGCATGAGTTGCAGGTGGTGGAAACCCACTCGTCGGTGCGGCCGATCCACTTGTTGGGCCGCTCCATGAGGGTGGCCGTGGGGCAGACGTCGATACAGGCGCCGCAGAAGTCGCAGTTCGACTCGTGGATGGGGCCGCCGACGCCAAAGGCGATGCGCGTGGTTTCGCCGCGACCGGCGAGCGTGATGGCGCCGGTGTGGCGGATCTGGTCGCAGGCGCGCACGCAGCGGGTGCAGATGATGCACATCTGCGGGTCGAACTCCAAAAAGGGGTTCGCGCGGTCGGGCTCCGGTGGCTCGGCCTGGTAGTAGGTACGGTTCTCCCCGACCCAGGGCTCGTACTTCGCCATCCCCACCAGCTCGTTGGTGGTCTGGAGCTCACAGCGATAGTTCTTGGAGCAGGTAACGCAGCGGTGGGTGACGACGTCGTCGCGCAGGCACGTGTCGCCGGGCATGCACTTGACGCGCCGGTGGCAGGTGAGGCAGCGGTCGGAGTGGTTGGCGTTGATGATGGAGAGGACGGCCTTACGCGTCTCCGCTATCTCTTTGCTGTTGGTGCGGACCACCATGTCCGCTGCCACCTTGCTGGTGCAGGCGAGCTGAAGACCACGGGCCCCCTCGATCTCGACCAGGCACATGCGACAGCCGGCGTGGGGCGGGAGGCCCTCGAGGTAGCATAACTGGGGGACGTAGAAGCCGTTCTGGTTGATGACCTCGACCAGGGGGGCGCCCTCGGGGGCGTCGATCTCCCGCCCGTCGATCGTGATCCTGACCACCGCTACTCCTCGCTCCCTACGGCTGCCGGCTCGGGCTCGGGCCCAGGTGCGGCGACCGGTGAGCGTTCCGCGTACTCGCCCGACAGGATCTTCTTCACTATGTCGTCCGGCGCCGTCAGGCCGTGCGGGTAGGTGAAGTCGTGCTCGCGCAGGTACTCGCCTGCAAGCGCCCTGAGCTCGTCCTTGTTCTTGTACATCTCGTCGAAGACGTAGACCGCGTCCGTGAACGTGCCGCCCGGCTGGATCGCGTGGTAGGGGCAGGCCTCGCTGCAGAGGCCGCAGTACATGCAGAGGCGGAAGTCGATCTCGTAGCGGTCGACGTTGAGGCTGCCGTCCCCGCGGGGCGAGGTGGCGACGAGTATGCAGCCGTCGGGGCACGCCTGGGCACAGGTGCTGCAGCCGGTGCAGCGCTCCTCGAACCAGACCAGGTTCGTCCGCGCCCGATGGGGGATCGGGCGTACCTCCTCCGGGTACTGGACGGTGACGGGCGTGCGGAAGAGGTACTTGAAAGTGACAAGCATCCCTTTCAATATGCCCAGTCCGTACACGTCACCACCTCGTTCCGGCGTTCAGGATATCGTGCCGGAAGGTTAGAGGGGATCCTGGGATTCGAGTAAGATTATACTATTTTAACTTCTTATATTCCAGAGCTTCGGCAGTATGAATACGCCGTCGTCGCGGTGGCCGTTCCCCTGCTCGGAAGGTGTAGGTCGCCAGGTCTTCGACGAGCTGAATGCCGTCCGCGCTGAAATCCCACTTGCCGGCGTCCATGTGCGTGAGGATGATGGACATCTCGGGCGGTGTCTGCTTCCGTAGCTTGCGGACGTCGTCGGGGCTCATGTGAAGGCCGCGCATGGCCTCCCAGGAGGAGCATTCGACGACGAAGACGTCCGCGCCCCTGGCGAGCCGCCAGACCCCGTCGCAGAGGGCGGCGTCGCCGCTGTAGGCGAGCGTCATCCCGTTGAGCCGCACCTGGAAGCCGTAGCACTCCAGGTTCGACACGTGCTCTACGCGCACCGCCTGGAAGGTGAGCCCGCAGGCCCTCTGCTCGTCGTTCTCGTCCACCTCCAGGTAGCGGCGCCGATACGTGTTGCTCTTCTTGAGGAGGCCCGGGAAGCCGGCCTCGGTTACGCTCTCCACTTTTTCTTGAAGCCCTCGCGGCCCAACGATGACCAGGTCTCGTGTTCGATGGTTCAGCTCGCCGTACTCCAGGAGGAGGAAGGGCAGGCCGAAGAAGTGGTCGCCGTGGAAGTGGCTGATGAAGACGACGTCGATGGCGTGCAGGTCCTTGTTCAGCATCTTGAGGTGAGGGAGCGCGACGGGTGAGGGTTCGAACAGGTAGCGGTCGTTGAGTAGGAAGGAGTTCCAGTAACGTTGGGGGGCGAAGGCGTTGCCGGAGCCGAGAAAGAGGAGCTGCAGAGACCGTCGATCCGTTGCCATGCGGGCTTGCGCGCCTCCTCGGGGCCTGGGTCTGGCCCGCGGAAACACGGGCCGAAGCCACACCTCAGGATACAGCACGCAGGCGCTAGGAGGAAGTCGGCTGGTGGGCAGGCCTCACGCCTTCTCAGTCACCCGATACTCCAGGCGCCTGCCCAGCATGAGGCGCATCTGCGCGTCCAGGGCGGGAAGGGCCATGAAGAGGAAGGTGATCGGCGCCATGAGGAACCACTGGGCGTACTGGACGGGGAAGAGCCACCAGCGGAAGTCGCGCGGCGGCTTGGGACGCATGATGGTGTCGAGCACGATGAGCACGATGAGGGGCAGCATGCAGGGGAATAGGATCTTCTCAGACATGTGCTCGAACCACCTGGGCATTGCTCCCGCGCCCAGGGTGATGATGAACCACTGTGTGGACCACAGAAAGTGCGTTTCGAATACGCTCCAGGTACGGCGCAGGCGACGCATGATGGGGATCTCATGGTGCTCGAACGACTGGAGGATCGCGTAGGGGATGTCGGTAGCGCCCCAGGCGTGGCGGCGGGCCTGCTGGTAGTGGTTCCAGAAGGTGCGGAAATAGCCGTCGGAGCGGGGGCCGTCGTTACCCAAGGGCAGGTAGATGGGTTCCACGTCCACATTTCCGCCGAAGGTGAAGAAGCACTTGAGGAACATGTGCCAGTCCTCGGGCACCACGTCTACGTCCCAGTACCCCACTTGGTCAGCCATCTGAAAACTGAGGCTGTAGCAGGACTGGGGGAAGACTATGCGGTGCTTTCGACACAGCCGTGCCAGGTGGTTGAGGCCGGCGAGGCAATTGGGAACGCGCAGGGGTGCCGGCACGTGCCAGATGTTGTTGTAGAGGAAGATCGGCGCTTGCCAGAAGCGGCGGTAGCGATAGCGGTTCGTTGCGAACTTGTAGGTGAGACAGGAGAAGTAGCTGGGGTGGAAGATGGTGTCGGCGTCGCAGCTCGTCACTGTGAGGTGTTCCAGGTCCAGACCCATCTGGTCCACGAGGAGTCGGCGGGCTTCGCGCGCCGCCCACGCCTCGTTGGACGACTTGCCCCGCACCTCCCCGGGCAAGTCCGCCGGGTGGAAGGTGGCAAGGACGTGTCCGAACCTCGCTGCGTACTCGTGGCAGAGAGCGGCCGCCTTGTCCCGGGCCCCCTGTTCGGCCTCCTCCATGGCCAACACGATAATAAGCCGCTGCGGTTCCTGCTGAGCCGCCAGGCTGTCCAAGGTGGGCCGCATCTTGTCCAGGCTCTCCTGGTAGTTGGGGATGATCACGACATGCTGGACATCCCCCCAGGCCAGGAAGGCCTGGCCGCGGGCGGCCTCCTCCTCGTACCGCTGGCGCCAGTCGATCTTCGCCTGGCGCCGCAAGAGGAAGAAGCCCCTGAAGGCGTGAAACGCGGTGTTGAAGGAGCGCCAGACCCAGTAGGAGTCGAAGGCCACCAGGGCGACGGCCACGGGCAGGGGCGCCCGGAGCCAGCCCCAGGCTAGAGACGTGATCACCGCCAGGGCGGCGGCGCCCGGCAGGATCTCCAGCGCCCGCTGGAGGATGGCGCGCCGGCGGGCGCGACGTTCCGCCGGCCTCTCGCGCGGCGCCGGTATCGCGATAGTGCCAACGGAGCCCTGGAGCGGAGGAGCAGAGGCGACGGCTTGGGCCTGCGCCAGAAGCCGGTATGGCAGGACGGCCGCCTCCGACGCCGTGGAGGTCGGTGGCAAGGTGCGCACAGCCGCTGTGGCCATGGCCTCGGTCGGCAGTCGTGACGTTGCGAGTTCTTGGCGCATAGGCACGATTGCGCCGGGGCGGAGAATGCGCAGAAAGGCCGCCCTCGGCTGAGTCGCGACCTTTCCAACGCCTACGGGGTTAGCTGACGGGTTAGGGCTGAAAGGCTGCCCTTCCCAACGCAGTCGGGATTAACCCCAGAAGTGGGTCCCCCGCCCCGCCGATGCGGGCTCGGCGACTTCGTTGTCTCGGCCACTATGGTATGCGCTGACCGATCCTCCGTCAAGCGCACAATTCACAAGGGGCCGCGCCAAGGTATGCCTCGGTCCGAGAACACGGACCGTTGTAGGCAGCCGGTACTCGCCGTCTCGAACAGCCGAGGTCGGCCCCGGTGGCTCCAGGGCCGACCTCATCGATGTCAGTGGCGGCTGGCCAGGCTACTTGGTCATGACGTTCAGCGTGCAGGCGGAGGTGAGGCCGATGACATGGGCGGCACCTGCCTTCGCCCCCGGCTGCTGGCGACCGCCCGACTCGCCCCGGAGCTGCCAGACGATCTCGCTGATGCCGCAGGCGCCGGTGGCTCCCAGCGGGTGGCCTCTGGAGATGAGGCCGCCGCTGGCGTTTACCGCCACGTCGCCGCCGATGTCGAACTTGCCCTCCTTGAGGGCGCGCGGTCCCTCACCGTCCGGCACAAGGCCGAGGTTCTCGTAGTGGAGCATCTCAGCGGTAGCGAAGCAGTCGTGTATCTCCACCACGTCCAGGTCCTCGGGACCCAGACCTGCCGTCTCGTAAGCCTCCTTGGCCGCCAGGCGGGTCACCTCGTTGACGTCGAGGATGGCGTTGCCCTGCGGCGTGTAAGGGTCGCTGGTGAGGATACAGGCCGCTACTTTGACCGCCTTCGCGCCGAACTGTCGGGCCTTCTCGGCCGAGGCGTAGATGACGGCCCCCGCGCCGTCGCCCGTGGGGCAGCACATCAGCAAGGTGTTGGGCCAGGAGATCATGCGGCTCTCCATGATCTCCTCCATGCTGAACTCCTTCTGGTACTGGGCATAGGGGTTGTGGACGGAGTTCTTGTGGTTCTTGTAGGCCACCCTCGCGAAGTCCTCGAAGGTCGTGCCATACTTCCTCATGTGGTCCACGCCCCACTGGGAGAACACGGTGGGCATAGTGCCGGAGCCGATGGTGCCCTCGGTGATGTAGGAGGGGTCGAACGCGATGGCGCCGCCGCCACCACCGCCCCCGGGGCGGTAGCCGCCGCCGGCCCCCAGCAGGCCGGCCTTCCCCATCTGCTCCGAGCCGATGCCCATGGCCACGTCGTAGGCACCGGAGGCCACGGAGAAGTAGGCCTCGCGGCAGGCGGTGGAGCCGGTGGCGCAGGCGTTGGACACGTTCACCACCGGCACGCCCGTCTGGCCCACGCTGCGCATGATGGCCTGGCCTAGGGGCGCAGACAGGTTGCCGCTGCCCACCATCTGGATGTCCTTCATGGTTAGGTTGGCATCTTTGAGGGCGGCGAGCACCGCCTCCGTGGCGAGGTCGATGACTGACTTCTCCGGGTAGCGGCCGTACTTGATCATGCCCACGCCCACAATGTAGACGTCTCTCGCTGGCTTCACTGTTTCTTTCCTCCTTGCCGGCCCGCGCGGGTGCTTCTGTGCCGGGCCAATGGACTCTGGTGGTCTCTATCCATTCGCGGGAGGACCCGTCACTTTGCGGGCCGGAACTTGAAGGCGATGATGTCGTTCCCTTCGCGGTCCGCTCGCACCCTGTCTGTGAACATCTCTACCGGCTTCCCGAGCAGGGCGATGAGCTTCTCCGGCTCGGGCTCTATGCCCTCGATGTTGCACCGGACGGCTGTTCCCTCGTCCAGGTCAACGACGGCGGCGACGAAAGGCACGGCGATGCCCGGCGCTGTCTGGTAGACGATGCTGAAGGTGCGGAGCTCTCCCCGGCCGCTGAACTTGATCTCGTCGAACTGGCCCACGGCCAAGCACTTGCCGCACGCCAATCGCGGGCCTAGATAGACGGCGCCGCAAGCCTTGCACTTGCTGCCCGTTAGGTAGGCCTTGCCTCCCTCCTTGTCAGGGAGCCGCAGGAACGGCACCATCGGCATCTGCTTCTTCTCGCCCTCGGATGCGGGGGCCTTACTTTCCTGAACCACGGGGACCTCCTTTCGCTACGTGTGGACGCGCAACGGCACTCCAGGCTCTTATATCATCTATAAGAGCGGCACCAGCTCGGACAGCAATAGACCGACGTTCCGGTCATGCGGTCCTGAAGATTGGTGTCGCTCTTGGAACAAAGTGGTTGTAGCACGTTACGTCGGCCTCGTCAAGACGTGCTCTGACCTGCCGGGTCGCGCCGCACAAGGTTTCGCTTCGTCCAGCTCGAGAGACATGAACGCCCCTGTGCGCTGGGAGTCTCAGCCTGGCGCGGCCCCACGTTCGACCCGCAGGCGAGGTAGGGCTCAGACATGGCGGGTGTGCTAAGATGCCATGCGAGATTGTCTATCGAACCTTGGAACCCTCAAGCCCGAGGTTCTCCGGTTCAAAGGTTCCCTCGTTGGGGACGGCGACCCTGATTATGCACGCGTCTTCGCGCGGCCGCCGTCCCCGGCCGGAGAGACCGGCGTCATGAGCAATGGTGCGCCCCGGCCGGCGAGGGTCGGATTGGTCTACGACCCTCTGTACCTGGAACACGACATGCCATCTCACCCGGAGAACGCGCGCCGTCTTCGGGCCATCATGTCGTTGCTCGAGGAAACGGAGCTGCTCCGCCGGCTCCATATCGTGCCGGCCCGCGATGCCACCACCGATGAGCTGGAGTGGGTTCACGGCGCCGACCACATCGCCCAGGTGCGCGCATGGGCCGAGCAGGGCCGGGCCTGGGCCGACCCCGACACCTACATCTGCGACCGCTCCTTCGACGCTGCGCTGCGGGCGGCCGGCGGCTGCCTGGCGGCGACGGAGGCGGTGCTGGAGGGGCGCGTGGACTCGGCGTTCTGCCTGGTGCGGCCGCCCGGCCACCACGCGACGCGGGGCAGGGCCATGGGCTTCTGCCTGTTCAACAACGTCGCCATCGCCGCTGAGTTCGCGCGGCGGCGCTTCGGCCTCACGCGCGTGGCGATCGTCGACGTCGACGTCCATCACGGCAACGGCACCCAGGAGGCCTTCTACGAGAACGCCGGTGTCCTTTACTATTCCAGCCACCTCTACCCGTTCTATCCAGGGTCAGGTCACTGGCGGGAGGCGGGCCGGGGCCCCGGTGAGGGCGCCACGGTCAACGTGCCTCTGCCCGGCGGCTGCGGCGACGCCGAGTACCGCCGCGTCGGCGCTGAGGTGCTGGCGCCGCTCCTGCGACGCTTTCAGCCGCAGCTCATGCTCGTCTCCGTCGGGTTCGACGGCCACTTCGCCGACCCGCTTGCCGGCATGAGTCTGAGCGTCGCCGGCTACGGCGAGATCGCCGCCACCGTGAAGGAGCTGGCGGCGGAGCTGTGCGGCGGACGCCTGCTGCTGACCCTGGAGGGCGGCTACGACCCGACGGCACTGCCCTGGGGCGTCCGCACCGTGTTCGAGGTCCTGCTTGGGGAGGAGCCCACGCCGGATCCTCTGGAGCGCATCGACCGCCGTGCGGACACCGAGGCCGTCGACCAGGTGATTGCGGCGGTGCGGGAGCTCCACGGCCTCCCCTAAGGTGCGCGTCGCATGGAAGCCGCGGCTTCCTGACGATGGGCTATTCAGGCTGCCACAGATTCGCACAGACGAGACACAGATTCGACGGTCACCGGAACCCGTCGGCGGCCGATCCGTGTCAGTCTGTGTCCTTCCGTGGCTGATAGCAACCCTCCCCTCCGGCGGGGCTCTCCCGGTCGGGCAGGAAGCGCTGGAAGACCTCGTTGGCGAGGAGGCGGCCTCGCCGGGACAGCCGCAGGGGGCCGGCATCGTGCTCCAGGACGCCGAGCCCCCTCAGCTCGGCCAGGGTGGGTCCATACGCAGCTTCGAGGTCTTCGCCGAAGCGGGCGCGCCAGTCGGCCGGTCGCACGCCCTCCGTCAGACGGAGGCCCAGAATGAGCGTGTCCGCCCTCTCCAGCTTCCGGTCAATGCGCTCCCGGAAGGTCACCTGTCGCATCGAGTCCAGCTCCGGCCTCTCGCCGTCCTGGCGGCGCGCGGCCCACGTCTCGCCCACGAGGTCGATGTAGCGTTGCGTCGCGGCGGCGTTGGCGAAGCGATACCCCGCCTCCCACGTCTCTCGTCCGGCGGTCTGACGCAGGTGGGAGTGGGAGCCGGCGCCCAGCCCCAACCACGATCCGTTGCGCCAGCAAGCGACGTTGTGGCGGCACTGGAACCCGGGCCTCGACCAGTTCGAGATCTCGTAGTGCTCGTAGCCGGCGTCGCCGAGACGCTCCTCCGCCCACGTGTACATCTCGGCGGCGATGTCCGGGTCGGGCTCGGGGACGCGGCCGCTGGCGACGTCGCGGCCCAGCGGCGTGTCCTCTTCGATGGTGAGGGCGTACAGGGAGAGGTGCTCGGGCGTTAGTGCCAGCGCCGCTTCCAGGTTCCCCTGCCACTGCGCCGGAGTCTGGCGGGGCAGGCCGTAGATGAGGTCCAGGCTCACGTTGTCGAAGCCGGCCCGTCGTGCCGCCGTGAATGCCGCTCTCGCCTCCTCCGCCGAGTGAATGCGGCCGAGGGCCGCAAGCTCTCCGTCGTCGAGGCTCTGCACGCCGATGCTCAGGCGGTTCACGCCCAGGCTGCGCAGGCCGCGCAGGTAGTCGGAGTCAACGGAGCCGGGGTTCGCCTCCAGCGACACCTCGGCGTCCGGCGCGACGTCGAAATCCGATCGCGCCCGGCCGAGGACTCGCTCCAGGTCCGACAGTAGCATGAGGCTCGGAGTGCCGCCGCCGAAGTACACCGTCTCCACCCGCCGCCCTTCGCACAGCGGCGCCCATAGACCCGCCTCACGGATCAGGGCCTGGGTGTAGGCGGGGATGAGCGACTCCTGTCCCGCGTAGGAGTTGAAGTCGCAGTAGCCGCACTTAGCGGCGCAGAACGGGATGTGGATGTAGAGGCTGAGGCGTTCGTCCACGATGCAAGCCGCCGCGCTCATTGTAGCACCGGCGGCCGGGGTGTGCCCCGCCGCTGGCCCAGGGCTCTCTTCTTCGCTGAGTCTTCTTGCTCGCGCGTCGAAGGGCGTTCGCGTTGACTTCAGGGGTAGCGCGTGCGACACTCTTGGGAGACTCGGCGCTCGACGTGCGGCGAGCATGCGGAAGGGCGAGGGAGGTTTCGTTGCTCAAGACTCACTTCTGCGGAGAGTTGCGCAAGGAGCACAGTGGCCAGAAGGTGACGCTTGCCGGCTGGGTGAACCGCCGTCGCGACCACGGACGCCTCATCTTCATCGACCTGCGGGACAGCCGGGGGTTGGTCCAGGTGGTGTTCAATCCTGAGACGGCCGCCGACGCCCACGCCGTTGCCGACCAGGTGCGGGGAGAGTACGTCGTCCAGGTCACGGGAGAGGTGGCGCCGAGGCGTCCGGGCACCGAGAACCGCGGCCTGCCCACGGGCGAGATCGAGGTGCAGGCCACCGCCGCCACCATCCTCAACCCCTCCAAGACGCCGCCCTTTTACATCTATGAGGACGGAGACGTGGAGGAGCTCCTGCGCCTGCGCTATCGATACCTCGACCTGCGCCGCAGCCGGATGCAGCACCATCTCTGGATGCGCTACCGCATCATCAAGTTCATACGCAACTTCCTGGGAGACCGCGGATTTATCGAGATCGAGACGCCCATACTGGCGAACCCGACGCCGGAGGGCGCCCGCGACTACCTGGTGCCCAGCCGCATCAACCGCGGCTTGTTCTACGCCCTGCCCCAGTCGCCGCAGCAGTTCAAGCAGCTCCTGATGGTGTCGGGCTTCGAGCGCTACTTCCAGATCGCCCGCTGCTTCCGGGACGAGGACATCCGCGCCGACCGCCAGCCGGAGTTCACGCAGCTCGACCTGGAGATGAGCTTCGTTGTGGCGGACGATGTCCTGGACTTGATGGAGGAGCTATACACTGCCCTCTGTGAGACTGTCCGGCCCGACCTGAAGCTGACGAAGCCCTTCGCCCGCTTGACCTACGAGGAGGCCATGCGCCGCTTCGGGACGGACAAACCCGACCTCCGCTACGGGATGGAGCTGGCCGACTTCAGCGACCTCGCTGCCGGCTCCGATTTCGCCATCTTCCGCCAGGCGCTCGATGGCGGAGGGCAGGTGCGCGGTCTCGCTGCGCCGGGCGGCGCCGTATTCACGCGCCGGCAGATCGATGAGCTCACGTCTTTCGTCCAGACGGTGGGCGCCCGCGGCCTGGTGTCGGTGGCCCTGGAGGGCGAGGGACCGATCGAGGAGCTGAAGGAGGGCGAGTTCCGGTCGCCCATGGGCCGCTTCCTCACCCTGGAGCTGGTTAAGGGGATGGCCCAGCGGGCGGGCGCCAAGCGCGGCGACCTGCTGCTGATCGTGGCGGACAAGCCGGATACTGTGAACGCCGGGCTCGATGCCCTCCGTCGAGAGGTGGCCCGCCGCTTGAACCTCGCCGACCCCAACACCCTCGCCTGGGGCCGCGTCGTCGACTTCCCCCTTCTCGAGTGGCACGAGGAAGACGGCCGTTGGTACGCCGTCCACCATCCCTTCACCTCACCCAAGCCGGAAGACCTGCCGCTTCTGGAGTCGGACCCGGGACGGGTGCGGGCTCAGGCCTATGACCTGGTGTGCAACGGCTGGGAGATGGCGGGCGGCAGCATCAGAATTCACCAGCGGGAAGTGCAACTGAAGATGTTCTCGCTCCTCGGCATCGGCCCGGAGCAGGCCCAGGCCCGCTTCGGCCACATGCTGGAGGCCTTCGAATACGGGGCGCCCCCTCACGGCGGTATCGCTGCCGGGCTCGAGCGCAACGTCGCTCTTCTCGTGGGGGAGGACGACATCCGCGAGGTGATGACTTTCCCCAAGACGAAGACCGCAGCCGACCCCATGACGGGCGCGCCGTCGCCGGTGTCGCCAGAGCAGCTCGCGGAGCTGGGGATGGCGCTCAAGGAGACCTAGAGCTGGAAGGAATATCGCCGGGCGTGGTTCTTGAGGGTGAAACCCCGCCAGGTGTCATCTGTGGTTAACCAAGGAGCGCCGCAGGCCGAATATTCACGGGGAGACGAATGAGCAACCGGCTGATCGGCATAGTCCTCGGAGTCGTGGCCATCCTCGTGCTGGCCATCGGCGTCATCTCTGCGCTCGTCATCATCAACTCCGGCGGCGGCAACGGCGGTGGGGCTGGCCAGCCGGCGACCGGGCAGTCGAACCAGGGGGAGGCGACGCAAGCGCCACCGTCGGGCCAGGAGCTGCGCCTACCCGGCAGCGACCCGATAACGCTCGACCCGGCCGTTGCCAGCGACGCCGTTTCCGCCTCCTACATCGTCGAGATCTTCGGCGGCCTCGTCACCATCGACCCCGACCTGAACATCGTCCCCGACATCGCTAGGAGCTGGGACATCAGCCCCGACGGGACCGTCTACACCTTCCACCTCCGCGATGACGTCGTCTTCCACAACACCAACCGCCTGGTGACGGCCGACGACTTCAAGTATTCGATGGAGCGGGCCGCCGACCCGGCCACGGCATCTTCGGTGGCCGACGCGTACCTCGGAGACATCGTCGGCGCCAAGGACATGATCCGGGGCCGCGCTGAGGAGATCAAGGGCATCCGGGTGGTCGACGATTTCACCCTCGAGATCACCATCGACGCGCCCAAACCATACTTCCTTGCGAAGCTCACCTATCCCACCGCCTTCGTCGTCGACCGGCAGCAGGTGGAGGGCGATCCTCGCAACTGGACGCGAAAGCCGAACGGCACGGGGCCCTACAAGATGAAGGAGTGGCGGCTCGGTGAGAGCGTCACCCTTGAAGCGAACGACCGCTATCATCTCGGTGCGCCCAAGATACAGCAGGTCACCTTCCTGCTCGCCGGGGCCTCCGTGCTGACGATGTATAAGAAAGGCGAAATTGACTTCTCCGGCGTCAGCATCCGTGACATCGAGGGGGTGCTGGACCCGTCGGACCCGCTGCACGCAGACTACGTCACGGGCGATGAGCTCTCCACCTACTACCTGGGCTTCAACACCGAGGCGGCGCCGTTCGATGACCCAAAGGTGCGCCAGGCCTTCGGCCATGCCATCGACCGGGAGACTATCGCCAGGGTGGTGCTGAAAGACATGCTGCCGGTGGCGAACGGCATTGTGCCGCCCGGTCTGCCGGGCTACACTTCGAAAGCTCAGGCGCTGGACTACGACCCCGAGAAGGCCCGTCAGCTCCTGAAGGAATCCAAGTACGGCGGCCCGGACAATCTCCCCGAGATCACGCTGACCGAGGTCGGTGGCGGCGCCACGGTCGGTCTCGATACGCAGGCGATGGTCGAGATGTGGAAGCAGAACCTCGGCGTCACGGTGCAGATCGAGCAGACGGATGCGGCCACCTTCTTCGCCGACCTGGACGCCGGCCGCCACCAGTTCTTCGCCTCAGGCTGGATCATGGACTACCCGGACCCCCAGAACGTCATCGACCTCCTCTTCTACAGCAAGAGCCGCCAAAACAGCTCTCGCTACAGCAACGCGGAGGTTGACCGGCTGATCGAAGAGGCGCGCACCGAGCAGGATCAGGCGCGGCGGTACGATCTGTATAGCCAGGCCGAACAGATCATCATCAACGACGCCCCCTGGATCCCGCTCTACTTCGGCAGGGATCATGCTCTGGTGAAGTCCTATGTGAAGGGCTTGTCGGTGACGCCCATGGTCATCCCACGGCTCCGCTTCGCAAGTATCGAGAAGTAGCGCGAAACCTGCGATCCTGGAGCATGGCGGCTCGGGGGTCATGCGAAGAAGGGAGCCGGAGGTCTAGAGCCCAGGGCCTCGGCCAAAGGTCATGCAAGGAATCGTTCCCTACGTGGTGAGGCGCCTCCTGTGGGCGCCTCTCATCCTTCTGGCCGTCTCCTTCATCGCCTTCACGGTGACCCGCCTCGGCCCCCCCGGTGACCCGATCAGCGTCGCCCAAGGTCAGCTCCGTGATCCTGAGGCGCTGGCCCGCGTCAGAGCCGAGTTCGGCCTCGACAAGCCCTTCTACGAGCAGTACGCCATCTACATAAGGGACCTGGTACTGCACGGTGACATGGGGGACAGCTATCGCTTCCGCGATAGGTCTGTGTCGGAGCTCATCTTCCCTAAGATGTGGGTTTCGGCCCAGTTGGGGCTGATAGCGCTGGCCATCACGTTTGCCGTGGGCATCCCGGTGGGCATTCTCGCTGCCCTCAGGCAGGGCACCTGGGCCGATCCGATGTCCATCAGCACCTTCCTGTTCTTCCAGTCGGTGCCGGTCCTGGTGATGGTCCCCCTGATGCTCCTGATCTTCGTCGTGAAGTTGGGCTGGCTCCCCACCGGCGGCTGGGGTTGCCCGATCAAGATAGGCGCGCTGCCGACCGACTTCGAGTGCATTGGAATTCCGAGCAAGCGTCTCATCATACCCGCCCTTGCCCTCTCGCTGCCCGGCGTCGCGGGCGTGGCGCGGCTGGCGCGGGCGACGACCCTGGCGGTGCTGGGGGAGGACTACGTGCGCACGGCGCGGGCAAAGGGTCTGCGCGAATTCACCGTCGTCAGCCGTCACGTCGCCCGTAACGCCCTCCTGCCGCTTATCACCGTCATCGGCATCTCCCTGGTCACCCTCCTGGAGGGCGCCTTCTTTACCGAGACGCTGCTGGGCATACCTGGCATCGGACGGCTGGCCTTCGAGTCGATCCCAACCAGGGACTACAACGTGATCCTTGGCCTGACGTTGATTCTGGCGGTCGCCTTCATCACCGCCAACATCGCTATCGATATCGCCTATACGTTCATCGACCCGCGCGTCCGCTATGAGCGACAGCGTACAGGTTGATATGGCAGACGTAGCCGCTGAGACTTTCGAAGAGCTGGGGGTGGCTCCGGCGCGCAGCCCCTTCCGGTTGGCGGTGGGGCGACTACTGCGCAAGAAGATCGCCGTCCTCGCCCTTGTAGCTATCATCATCTTTTACTTCGTCGGTTTCTTCGTGCCCGTGATCGCTCCCCACAGCTACACGGCGCAGGACCTGGAGAACGTACGTCAGGGCCCGTCCCTCGCCCACCCGTTCGGTACGGACGACCTGGGCCGCGACATGCTGAGCCGCGTGATGTGGGCGTCCCGCACGACCGTCATCATCACCCTGGCCACTCTCCTCACGGGCGGGGTGGTGCTCTCAGTCTCGCTGGGGCTCCTAGCTGGCTACGTCGGCCGCTGGGTGGACACCCTCATAATGCGCGTGGGCGATGTCTTCTTTGCCCTGCCGGGCCTGCCCATGCTCATCATGATCAACGCCAGTCTGGGCGACCGCGTGCGCGGCTGGGGCTGGCTGAAGGCCCTGGAGGGCTGGCTGCGGATAGAAGGCTTCTCCGACTACTTCCTTGTCTTCACTGCCCTGTCGCTCTTCGCCTGGGTGGGCGGAGCGAGGGTCATCCGGTCGCAGGTGCTGGCGCTCCGTGAGACGGAGTACGTTACGGCGGCGAGGGCCATGGGCGCCTCCACCTGGCGTGTCATCTTCCACCATCTCCTGCCCAATGTGAGCAACATCATCATCGTGGGACTTTCCGCCTCACTGGGTGCGGTCGCTGGCACCGAGATCGCTCTCACCTGGTTCGGCGTTGGTGTACAGCCGCCCACGCCGAGCTTCGGGGCGATGCTCTACGAAGGGGGTTCGATTCGAACCCTTCAGGCGAATCCCCATCTGCTGCTCGTGCCCGGTACAGTGGTGGCGATCCTCATCTTCTCCTTCAACCTGCTGGGCGATGCGCTGACCGACATACTGACCCCCCACGCGCGGTGAGTGTGTCGAGGGAGGCCAGGCCGGGGGAAGAGAGAGTTGACACTTTCTGGTGGCGAGGTGTCTCTGCTATAATTCGGGTTCGGAGGCTGCCGGTCTATGAAGGTTTCCGCTGAGAAGCTCCCCCAAAGCCAGGTCGTCCTCGAGATCGAGGTTGAACCGGAGCGTGTCGAGCGTTCCCTGGAGCAAGCCTACCGTCGGCTCTCCGAGCGGACACGCGTGCCGGGCTTTCGGCCAGGCAAGGCGCCCCGGGCCATGCTCGAACGATACCTGGGCCCTGACAGCCTCATGAGCGAGGCCCTGGACCGGCTGATCCCGGAGGTCTATCGACAGGCGGTGGAGGAGCAGGAGCTGGAGCCTATCGATCTGCCTGAGGTGGAGGTCGCCAGCACCGAGCCGCTGGTCGTCAAGGCGACTGTCCCCGTGCGGCCCACGATCGAGCTGGGCGACTATCAGCAGCTGAGGGTGCCGGAAGAGCCCGTAGAGGTGGACCCGGAAAGGGTGGAGGAGGCCCTGAAGGACGTGCAGCGGCGCTACGCCACCCTGGAGCCCGTCCAGCGGCCCGTCCAGTGGGGAGATGTCCTGCGAGCCGATGTCGTCAGCACCGTCGATGGCGACAAGATCATGGATCAGAAGGACGTGGAGTTCCAGCTCAGGGAGGGGGTCACAGTCTCGCTGCCGGGCTTCGCCGAGAAGCTGATTGGGGTGGAGAAGGGGGTGGAGACGGAGCTGGCGGTGGATGTCGCCGCCGACCACAGCGACCCTCGGCTTGCGGGGAAGACCTGCGTCTACCGGGTGCTGGTGAAAGAGATCAAGGAAGAGAACCTGCCGTCGCTGGACGACGCCTTCGCGCGTCAGGTGGGAGAGGGGTTTCCCAGCCTGGAGGCGCTGCGGGAGCGGATCACCAACAACCTGCGCCAGGTGGAGGAGGAGGCCGCCAGGCACCGCTACCACGACCGCATCCTGGACGCTCTCCTCCAGGGCGCCACGGTGGAGTACCCGCCCGTTCTTGTGGAGAGGGAGGTAGACAGGCTCCTGCGGGAGCAGAGCGGCTCCGGCCAGAAGGACACACACGCCCTGGAGCGCTACCTGCAGCGGGTGGGGAGGACGGAGGAGGAGCTCCGCCTCGAGCTGAGGCCGGCGGCAATCGAGCGGGTGACCCGCTCCCTCATGTTGACGAAGCTCGCCGAGGTCGAGAATATAGATGTGAGCGATGCTGAGGTGGACGAGGAGGTGGCGGGAATGGCGTCGGGAGCGGGGGCGCGGGCCGCAGAGGTCCAGAAGCTCTTCGAGGGGCAGGACAGCCGTGACGCCATCCGCCGCTCTCTGCTCGCCCGCAAGACGCTGGACCGCCTGGTGAGCATCGCGTCGGCGGACGGCGGCTCCGGTGTTGCGGCGGCGCCGGATTCGGCGGCAGCCGAAGGGACGATCCAGGGCGAAGAGACGCCGGAAACAATCGATTAAGACAGACGTTATAGTAATGGAGGACTAGGAGAAGCGATGATGCCCGCCTATAACATCATCCCGATGGTCATCGAGACGGGCGCCCGGGGGGAGCGCGCTTTCGATATCTACTCCCTGCTGCTCCGCGAGCGCATCATTTTTCTGGGCACGCCCATCGACGATCAGGTGGCGAATCTGATCATCGCTCAACTGCTCTATCTGGAGCGGGAGGACCCGGACAAAGACATCAACATGTACATCCACTCGCCGGGAGGGGTCGTGCCGTCCGGGCTGGCCATCTATGACACACTGCAACTGGTTCGCCCGGATGTGGCCACCTACTGCGTGGGCATGACCGCCAGCTTCGCCACGGTGCTGCTGGCGGCGGGAACGCCCGGCAAACGTTTTGCCATGCCCAACGCGACTATGCACATGCATCAGGCACGGGGAGGCGCCACCGGCCAGGCCGCCGACATCGAGATAGCGGCGAAGGAGATACTGCGAGAGCAGCAGATAATCCGTGACATCCTGGCCAAGCACACCGGTCAGCCCCCCGAGCGGATCGCCCGCGATTCAGACCGCGACTTCTACATGGACGCGCAGCAGGCCAGGGAATACGGCATAATAGACGAGATTCTGCTCAAGGTAGAGGCGTAGGGAACCCCTACCTGCCGGCTGACACAGATGCGTGTCGGCGGGCAGGCTGGGGGCATCGTCCGGCTCTCCTGAGACAGGGCGATAACGGAAGGCGGAATAATGGCCGATAGCCGAAGCAGCCGTGTTCAGTACCACTGCTCGTTCTGCGGGAAGAGCCAGGAGCAGGTCCGACGTCTCATCGCCGGGCCCGGCGCGGTCTACATCTGCGACGAGTGCGTAGAGCTGTGCCGCGAGATCATCGACGAGGATGCTACCGGCCCCGCCAAGGCGAAGACCGGCGGCGATCTCGTACCTCCACCTAAGGTCATCTACGAGCAGCTCGGCGAGTACGTTATCGGCCAGGAGCAGGCCAAGAAGGTCCTCTCGGTCGCGGTGTACAACCATTACAAGCGCATCGGCGCCTCCCAGCAGTCGGCCGACATCGAGCTGGAGAAGAGCAATATCCTCCTCCTCGGGCCGACCGGGTGCGGCAAGACGCTCCTCGCGCGCACCCTCGCCCGCATCCTCGATGTGCCGTTCAGCATCGCCGACGCCACGGCCCTCACGGAAGCGGGCTACGTGGGCGAAGACGTCGAAAACATCCTCCTCCACCTGATCCAGGCATCGGACTTCGACATCCCGCGAGCGGAAAAGGGCATCGTCTATATCGACGAGATCGACAAGATCGCCCGCAAGGCCGACAACCCTTCGATTACCCGGGACGTATCCGGCGAGGGAGTCCAGCAGGCGCTGCTCAAGATCATCGAGGGCACGACGGCCAACGTGCCGCCCCAGGGCGGCCGCAAGCACCCGCAGCAGGACTTCATCCAGATCAACACCTCGAACATCCTCTTCGTCTGCGGCGGCGCCTTCGAGGGCCTCGACGACATCGTCGACCGCCGGCTTGGCAAGAGCCGCAAGACACTGGGCTTCAAGGCTGACTTCAGCAACAAGACGGGGCAAGCTCTGACGGATGAGTTGCTGAAGTACGTCAATCACGATGACCTGCTCAAGTACGGCCTCATCCCGGAGTTCGTGGGACGGCTGCCCATGGTCGTGAGCCTCGCTGCCCTCAGCAAGGAAGACCTGCTTCGTATCCTGGTGGAGCCCAAGAACGCCCTCGTCAAACAGTTCCAGCGCTTCTTCTCGCTGGATGGCGTGGAGCTTTCCTTCACGGATGAGGCGCTTGAGGCATGCGCCGAGGAATCGATCCGGCACAAGACGGGAGCGCGGGGGCTGCGCACGGTACTGGAGGACACCCTGCTCGACGTCATGTACGAGATACCTTCCCGGCGCGACGTCAAGAAGTGCGTGGTGAGTGCTGAGACGATCCTCAGTCGGCAGCGGCCGCTGATGCTCACCCGCTCCGGGCGAGCCGTCGACGCGGAGGAGGACCTGCGGGGCGAAACGGCGTAGGCGCACGCCGGCTCAGCAAACGAAGGCCCCCTTGCCGGGGCCTTTTTGTTTAGAGAAATTGGAACCCTGGAGCCATCGAAGCATTGAACCAGGGTTCGAAGGTTCCATCGTCAGTCTCTGAAGACGAGCAGAACGACGATGGCGGTGGTCAGCCAGAGTACGATATCGATGATCAGCGGCCAGTCCCTCAGGAGGACCTCCTCGGGCTGTCCTCCTTCGTTGCGGCTGTGCACAAGGTAGAGATAGCGGAAGATGCCGTAGAGGACGAAGGGCAGGGTCAGCATCATCGCGTGGTTGTCCGGCAGGTTCTCGGCGGTAAAGGTGTAAAGGCCGTACGCCACAAGCGTGGAGGCCGTCACCACCGCCGCCATCTGGTCGAGCAGGGCGGGCGTGTACTCTTCGAGCGTGGCCCTGTGCTGGTTCGCGTCCTGCTGGAGGAGGAGGAGCTCCGCCCGCCGCTTGTTGATTACGAGGAAGAGGGCGCCCAGGGCCGTCACCACGTACAGCCAGGGCGATATCGGCACGTCGATGACGAGGGCGCCGGTCATGGCCCGCAGCACGAAGCCGGCGGCTACCGTCCCGATATCGAGCAGCACCACGTGCTTCAGATGGTAGGAGTAGGCAAGCATGAGGACGATGTAGCCCGCGACCACGCCGCCAGCACGCAGGTCGAGGGCGAAGCTTCCGCCCAGCCCCACCAGCGACAGCACCAGGGCCCAGCGTGCGGCGGCGCCGGGAGACAGGAGGCCGGCCGCGACCGGTCGTCTGCTCTTGACGGGATGGATACGGTCGCTTTCCCGGTCGCGCACATCGTTGAACAGGTAGTCGGCCCCCGAGACCAGGCAGAACATGAGCGTGGCAAGGGTGGTCTTCCCCACCAGGGGCGCCCAGCTCGACGGGTCATGCGCCTGCCAGGCCTGATTCATGGAGAAGACGAGGGCCAGGTAGACGATGAAGTTCTTCGTCCACTGGCGCGGCCGCATGGAGATCAGCACGTGGCGCAAGTGGGTCCGGACGGTGCCTCTGGTCAGGGGGACTTCAGTCGCTGGCGGGGGCATCGCCGTGATTGAGGCGCGAGCCCGAGGAAGAGCGTGCGGGTTGTCTGCCATGGTCGCACCGATGATAAGGGTTCGCCTGCGAGGGCGTCAACCGATGAGCGGCGACAGCGGCCGTCCCGTCTGTGGCGGTACTCCCGTCGCGCGCTGCGGGCCGGCTATGGCCGCCCCCTGGTAATATCGGCCATTGTTCCCTGCGTGATACGCAGAAGCTCGTCTGGAGAGATGCGGAAGAGCGCATTCGCCGTCCCCGCAGCCGCGTACACGTCGGCAAAGCGGCCGATGTCGGCGTCGACGTAGGTGGGAAGCCTTCGGTGGTGGCCCAGGGGAGGCACGCCGCCGATTCTGAAGGACGTGTGGGCGAGGACCGCCTCCTCGTCGGCCATCTTGAGCCGCTTGCGTCCCACGCCCAGAGTCTGGGCCAGCTTCGCGGAATCGACCTGTCTGTCGCCGCAGACCAGCGCCAGGATGGGCTCCCCCTCGGCCAGGAAGACGAGGCTCTTGACGATGGCGCCGAGAGGACAGCCGACCGCACGTGCCGCCTCTTTCGCCGTGGCGGTGCTTGCAGGGAGCACGACGACGCGAGCGGCGGTGCCGGCGTCTCGCAGGGCGTCCTGGACGCGTCGGCTCGACTCCTCCAGTGGCGCCTCATTAGTAGACATAACTCTATGCACCTCCGAAGAGAGGCTCTCGCGGTGGAATGATATACGTTGGGACTGGAGTGTCAAGCGGGGGCGCATCGGTGTCGCTGGCTCGCGGTTGGTGGCTGGCAAATTCAGGACTGCCGGATGGCCGGAGAGGCCCGCTGGGATAGGGGCCGACCACGCGTCGGCCGTGAGCGGGGGCGGAGCCCCGGCGCGACGGTGAAGTGCGAGGCCATCTTGTTCATGGCCGTGACGCCGCAAAGGGTTCGCCGGAGTCTGACCTTCCTTGACTTTTAATGGTGCCGCCTCTATTGTCGATTACGTGACGGAGAAGAGCCGCCTGGATACGCTTCTGGTCCAGCGCGGTCTCGTACAGAGCCGCGAAAAGGCGCGGGCCGTGGTCCTGGCCGGCGCGGTCATGGTCGATGACAGGCCCGCGCCGAAGCCCGGCGCTTTGGTGTCGTCCGGGTCCCGAGTCCGCCTTCTCAGCCGGCCCCAGTACGTGAGCCGGGGCGGCGAGAAGCTGGCCCATGCTCTGTCGGTCTTCGGGATCGATGTCAACGGTCTGACCGTCGTGGACGTGGGGGCCTCCACGGGCGGCTTCACCGACTGCCTTCTCCAGAGGGGAGCGCGTCGCCTCTACGCCATCGACGTGGGCTACGGTCTCCTGGACTACCGGCTGCGGCAGGACGCGCGGGTCGTCGTCATGGAGAGGGTGAACATCCGCCACCTGGAGTCGCTGCCGGCGGGAGAGACGGGGCGGGCCGAGAGGGCCGATCTGGCGACAATCGATGTGTCCTTTATCTCTCTCGAAAAGGTCATTCCGGCCGTGACGATGTTGCTGAGGGCAGGAGCGCGCATCGTCGCCCTCGTCAAGCCCCAGTTCGAGGCGCGCAGACGGGAGGTGGGCAAGGGCGGCGTTGTGCGGGACGCCTCCGTTCACGCCGCCGTCCTCGGCCGTCTCATCGCCTGGTGCGCCAGGAGGGGGCTCCGGTTGCTGGGCTTGACGACGTCTCCCCTGCTGGGCCCGGCGGGAAACAAGGAGTTCTTTCTCCTCCTGGGCCTACCCGCCGATGCCGAAGCGCCGCAGGCCGGGGATCTCTAGCTATGAACAAGGTCGGCATCTGCTATCACCCGAAGCTGGAAGCGGGCAAGGCCCTGACCGAAAAGCTGCGGGGCGCCCTTCAATCGCAGGTGGCGGAGGTCTGGGCTAGCTCCGCGTGGGACGAGGAGGCGACCCGTCGCCACGTGCCGGGCACGGACCTGCTGATCAGCGTGGGCGGCGACGGCACGGTGCTGCGGGCTGCCCGTGCTGTCGTGCCCCACACCACCCTCCTCCTTGGCATCAACATGGGCCGGCTGGGCTTCCTGACGGAGCTGGATCAATCGGAAGCTCTTAGCCGGCTGCCCGAGGTCCTGGCGGGCGGGGGGCGTATCGAGGAGCGGGCCATGCTCCACGCCGATGTCGTGGCGGCCGGCGGCACCATCGAATCGGGCGACAGCGTGCGCTTCCATGCGCTCAACGATGTGGTGATCGGGCGGGAGGCTCTGGGCCGGACAGTCCAGGTGAGCGTGCACATCGACGGCATGCCCGTGGCGGACTATCGTGCCGACGGCGTGATCGTGGCCACGGCTACGGGCAGCACCGCATACTCCCAGGCGCTGGGCGGGCCTATACTCCACCCGGAGGCCAAGGAGTTCCTCGTGACGCCGGTGGCGCCCCACCTGTCGCGGACGAATTCGCTGGTGGTCCAATCGAACGCAGTAGTGGAGCTGATACCGGCGGCCGGCCAGCGTTCCGTGCTCAGCATCGACGGCGAGGCTCATCAAGAGATAGCTTCGGCGCAGACGGTTCGCGTTACTCTCAGCCCGCATGTGGCGCGGTTCATCCGCTTCGGCCCGCCGGGCCGCTTCTATGACCTCGTGGCACGCCGCCTGAAGTGGCTGTGGCAGCCGGGCCTCGAGGTGCCCGCCGATGATTCGAAGCTCGGCGTTGAGGAGGAGGGCCGGCCGGCCCGGAGGTAGGGGACTTGGCGACCAGCAGACGACTAGGGGGCGCTGGCGGGGGTGAGGCGCTGGCCGAGAGCTATCGGGCCGTTAAGGCGACGGTTGCCGACGCCGCCCAGATTCACGATCTCGTGAACCACTACGCCCAGAAGGGCGACATGCTTCCCCGCACCATGGGCGAGGTCTACGAGAACCTGCGCGACTTCTTCGTCGTGCGGGACGAGAGCGGCCTTCTCGCCTGCGCGGCCCTCCACATCATGTGGGAGGATCTGGCGGAGGTGAAGTCGCTTGCCGTCCGTGAGGACAGCCAGGCGCAGGGGCTGGGGGCGGTCCTCGTCGCCGCCTGCCTGGAGGAGGCGCGCCGCCTGGGGCTCAGCACCATCTTCGCGCTTACGTTCAGGCCGGGCTTCTTCGAGGGTCTGGGCTTCCACCAGGCAGACGTCATGACGCTGCCCCGGAAGGTCTGGAACGAGTGCTATCGCTGCCCGAAGTTCCCCAGTTGCAACGAGATCGCGATGGTGCTGGAGCTGGAGGGGCCTTCCACGATCTAGAGGCTGGACTTGCCTGCCGACGAGCCGCACCTGTCCCCCGAAGAGCGAATCTCCAGTCGAGCCGTCTACCGGGGCCGCGTCGTTAACCTGAGCGTCGACCAGGTGCGCCTCGCCAGCGGCCGCAGCGCCACGCGGGAGGTCATACGGCACCCTGGCGCCGTCGTCATCCTGGCGGTGGACGCGGACGACAACGTCCTGCTGGTGCGGCAGTATCGCTACGCTACCAACCACGTTCTGCTCGAGCTGCCGGCGGGCACCCTCGAACCCGACGAGGACCCCCTCGATTGCGCCGTCCGCGAGCTGGCCGAGGAGACGGGCTTCCAGGCGGGCCGCTGGCGGAGGCTAGGCGGGTTCTTCAGCGCCCCGGGCTTCTGCACGGAATATCTGCACGCCTTCCTTGCCACCGAGCTCGAGGAGGGCCGGCCCCACGCTGACGAGGACGAGGAACTGGCGCTGTTGAGGATACCCCTGGCGGAGGTCCGGCGGCGGGTGGACGAAGGCGAGATCGAGGACGCGAAGTCGCTCGCCACCCTCCTCCTCTTCGACCGGCTCAGGGGGAGCAGGTGAGCGCTCGTCCCCCGCCCGGCCCGGAAGTCTATCGTTTCCCGCGGCTGGCGATGCCGAAGTGGGCTCTTGACCTCGTCCTGAGGCGTCGTCGCTCCTTCTACCGCGATTCTGAGAGAACCCTGGCCGGCATCAGGCCGGAGCCCCAGGTCGAGAACGACCACCTGGTCCCGAGCGAGGGGCCGTTCATCGTCGTGCCGAACCACTACGAGCGGCCGGGCCTGCTGATGCACTTCGCCGGCATGCTCGTGAGCCGAACCATCGGCCGCAGGCGTCCGCAGGCGCCGGAGGTGCACTGGGTCATCACCAGCGAATGGTATGGCCGCCGCCTGGGGCCGGTTCCCGTGCCGACGGCCGTCTGGCGCTACCTCTTCCGGGGCGTGGCGAGAATGTACGGCTTCGTGATCATGCCGCGGGAGGAGGAGCGCGTGATGGGCCGTGCCGCCGCCCTCGTCCGCATCGCCGCCTACGCTCGGGGCGGCCCCTCCCGGCCCGCCGAGCCCGTCGGCCTCATGCCCGAGGCGTTGGGCAAAGGCCGCCTGCTGGAGGCGCTGCCGGGCACAGGCGCCTTCCTCAAATCGCTGTGCGATCGCGGCATCCCGATCCTGCCCGTCGGCCTCCTTGAGCGGGAGGGCGTGCTCACCGCCGTCTTCGGTGAGCCCTTCCGACTGGAGCTGGGCGACGCCGGCGGTGCGGACGAAGCGGACCGGGTGGCGCGCGAGCAGGTGATGGTCGCTGTGGGCCGTTTGCTGCCGGAGGAGTACTGGGGCTTCTACGCCGACGCCATTCGGCGGAGCATTGGGCCAGCCCCGGAGCGAACGGAGGGAGGGTGAGCTCTGCGGGTCGAAACCAGCACCTGTGATCGTGCTGGCCACCGCTGTTGAGCGAAGCTTCTCTCTCTGCTAGAATCCACGATGAACCGAGAGGCTGCTCCTGCGAGCCTTTCGCGGACTGATGGGCGCCGCTGAGTCGGTTCCTCGTCGCCTCTCGACATGATTCCAGTCGGCACGGCCGCGCATCGCCGAGGCTCTACTTTCAAGAGGAGGCCCCGCTTGACCGCGCCTGAGCACGATGTCCCGGTCGTTCGAGCCGGCCAGGCTGGCCGGGCGAGGCGCGTCGGCACGGCGATCATCCAGACGCAGACACACGCGCACGTGTACTAAATCCTCCTCAGGTGGGCGGAAGCGGCCCACCGGAAAGGTCGCACGATGTTCAAACACGACGTGCTGGTAGTGGGAGCGGGGCTCGCCGGGATGCGGGCCGCGCTCGAGGCCTCACGACAGGGGGTCGACGTAGCCATCCTCTCGAAGGTTCATCCCCTGCGCAGCCACACCGCCGCCGCCCAAGGGGGCATAAACGCCGCCTTGGGTGAAGACGACTCCTGGGAGACGCATGCCTACGACACCGTCAAGGGCGGCGACTATCTCAATGACCAGGACGCCGTCGAGGCCATGTGCCGGGAGGCGCCCGCCGACATCCTCGAGCTGGAGCACATGGGCACCGTCTTCAACCGTCGGGCGGACGGCAGCCTGGACAGGCGCCCGTTCGGCGGCGCTGGCTTCCCGCGCACCCACTTCGTCGCCGATATCACGGGCCAGGCTATCCTCCACGTCGTCCACGAGCAGCTTCAGAAGGCGGGCGTGCGCACTTACACCGAGTGGTACGCTTCCTCCATCATCGCCGAGGACGGCGCCTGCCAGGGGATCGTCGCCATGGACATGGCGACGGGGAAGGTCCAGGCCATCGCGGCGAAAGCCGTCGTGCTGGCGACGGGGGGGCTCGGCCGCGTCTATCAGCCGACGACGAACTCGATAATCTGCACCGGCGACGGCATGGCGATGGCCTATCGGGCGGGCGCGCCCCTCATGGACATGGAGTTTGTGCAGTTCCATCCTACCTCCCTCAAGGAGAGCGGCGTCCTCATCACCGAGGGCGCGCGGGGCGAGGGCGGCTATCTGCTCAACTCCGAGGGCGAGCGCTTCATGAACAAGTACGCGCCCCAAAAGCTGGAGCTGGCCGCCCGCGACGTAGTCTCACGGGCTGAACAGACCGAGATCGAAGAGGGCAGGGGCGTCGACGGCTGCGTCCTCCTGGACCTTCGCCACCTGGGCAAGGCCAAGATTCTCGAGCGTCTGCCCCAGATCCGCGAACTCGCCATCGACCTCGCCAGCACCGACGTCATCGAGGAGCCCGTGCGTGTGCGACCGGGCATGCACTACTCGATGGGCGGCATCAAGACCGACGTCTCGGGCGCCACGGCGCTGCCGGGCCTCTACGCCGCCGGCGAATGCAACTGCGTCAGCGTCCACGGCGCGAACCGGCTGGGAGGCAACTCCCTGCTGGACACCGTGGTCTTTGGGCGGCGTTCCGGTCGTGCCGCCGCCGAGTACGCCCGCGAGCAGTCGCCGCCTTCTCCATCTGAGGCGTCGGTGCAGCGGGACCAGCAGTACATCCAGGAGCTGATGAACCGCCCGGCCGGTGGCGAGCCGGTCGCCCGCCTGCGCCGTGAGCTGGGTGAGAACATGCTCAGCAACGTCGGTATCTTCCGCGACGAGCAGAGGCTGAAGACTGCCGTCGCCACGATTCGCGACATGAAGGAGCGGTTCAAGCAGGTCTCGGTGAGCGACAAGGGCAAGGTCTACAACATGGAGCTCATCGGCGCGTTCGAGCTGGGCTACATCCTGGACCTGGCCGAGGTCATGAGTCTGGGCGCCCTTCAGCGCCAGGAGAGCCGCGGCGGGCATTCCCGCCGCGACTTCCCGGAGCGCGACGACGAGAACTGGCTGAAGCACACTATGGCCTATGCCACCCCCGAAGGGCCACGCCTGGACTACGTTCCTCCAACGATTACTCGCTGGCAGCCCGAGAGGAGAGTGTATTGATGCAGGTGAAGCTCAAGGTCCGCCGCTTCAACCCAGAGTCCGCCGGGGAATCCCACTTCCAGAGCTACGCGATCGAGGTGCCGGAATACGCCACGATCCTCGATTCGCTCATCCAGGTTCGGGAGGAGGTGGACGGCTCCCTGGCCCTGCGCTGCTCCTGTCGCAGCGCCATCTGCGGCTCCTGCGCCATGCGCATCGATGGCCAGGCCCGCCTCGCCTGCAAGACCAAGGTGCGAGACCTGGCCCCCGACGGTCGCGAGGTCGTCGTAGAGCCTCTGGGCAACATGGACATCCTCAAGGACCTGGTGACGGACATGCAGCCGTTCTGGGACAAGGTGCAGGCGATAACCCCCTGGCTCCAGCCCAGCGGCCCCGTGCCCGAGCGCGAGTTCATCGTCCCCAACGAGGCGATGCTGGACGTGGCCGGCGCGATGAACTGCATCATGTGTGGTGCCTGCGTCTCCGACTGCACCGTCCTGGAGGTCGACAAGAAGTTCCTGGGCCCGGCCGCACTCGCCAAGGCCTACCGTTTCGTGGGAGACCCCCGCGACGGCGCCGGCGGCGACCGGCTCAAGGTGCTCAGCGAGTACGGCGGCGTGTGGGACTGCACCCGCTGCAACTTCTGCGTCGAGGTCTGCCCCAAGGGGGTGGCGCCCATGGAGCGCATCCTCAGCCTGCGTCGCAAGGCCATCGAGGGCGGGCAGGTGGAGACGCTGGGCGCCCGCCACACGATCGAGTTCGAGGAGACGACGCGTCAGCACAGCTGGCTGGCGCAGATGTAGCCAGGCTCTGACAAAGGATCGAGGTTTGAGATGAAGTATGCTTTCTTCCCCGGCTGCGATGTGCCCCGCAAGAGTACGCCGGAGCTGTACCTCTCATCGGTGGGCGCGTGTCAGAAGCTCGGTATCGAACTTGAGGAGCTGAAGTGGGCCCCCTGCACCGGATCGGGCATCGTCCAGTCGAAGGACCTGGCTCTGGGTGATACGCTGGACGCCAGCATCCTCGCGATGGCCGAGATCGAGGGGCTGCCCTTGATGACCGTATGCAGCACCTGCCAGGGCGTCCTCGCCCAGGCCAACAAGCGCTTCCGTGAGAAGCCCGACTACCTGGCGGAGATCAACAGGACGCTTCAGGAGGGCGGCCTCGAGTATAAGGGGACGACGGAAGTCAAGCACTTCCTCTGGGTGCTCCAGGAGGACCTGGGGCTCGACAAGCTGAAGAGCATGGTGGTGCGGCCGCTCAAGGGCGTACAGGTGGCCCCCTTCTACGGATGCTACATCGTGCGGCCGTCAGAGGCCCTCGGCTATGACGAGCACCCCGCACGGGCGCACGCGCTTGAGGACGTCATCGACGCGCTCGGTGGTGAGGTGGTGGAGTACGGCGGCATGAAGAAGTGCTGCGGCTACCCCATCGTCGGCGACAATGAGCGCAACTCCAACGAGATGGTGGCCAACCACACGCTGGAGGCGAAGGAGAAGGGGGCGCAGCTAATGGTGACGCCCTGTCCCCTCTGTCACATGAACCTCGATGGCACGCAGCCTCCGGCGGCCGAGCAGCGGGGGACGAGGATCGGTATGCCCGTCTTCCACCTGCCGCAGCTTGTGGGGCTCGCCATCGGCATGGAGCCGTCCGACCTCGGCTTCGACCGCCATACCATCTCGACGGAAGGGATCGTCGCGAGCGTCAAGACATAAGCCGCCCCACCTCCCGGAAGAGCGAAGGCCAGGCTTGAGCCGTTCGGCTGAGTTCACGACGAAGCCTGGCCTTCCGAGTTGTGCAGGGGTGGTGCTAGGGGCCGCCGCCGTCCGGACTGCCGCTCTTCACCGCGCCGACCGGCTCGTAGCTGCCCAGCGTCTTCCGGTCCTGGTACTGGGCCTTCCCCTGATCGAGCAGGTCGTTGCCTTCGATGTCATTGACCACGATGGCGGGGAAGTCCTCCACCTCCATGCGGCGGATCGCCTCCGTCCCCAGGTCCTCGTAGGCGACGATGTCGACCTTCTTGATGCGCTGCGACAGGAGGGCGCCCGTGCCCCCCACGGCCAGGAAGTAGACCGCCTTGTGCTTCTTCAGCTCCTCGCGCACCGCGACGCCGCGGCCGCCCTTGCCGATGATCCCCTTCAGGCCCGCCTCCAGCAGCGCCGGCGTGTAGGAGTCCAGGCGCATGGAGGTAGTGGGGCCCGCCGAGCCGATGACCCGGCCCGGCCGGGCCGGCGTCGGGCCCACGTAGTAGATGACCTGGCCTTGAACGTCGATGGGCAGGGACTCGCCCTTCTCCAGGGCGGCGATCAGGCGCCGGTGGGCGGCGTCGCGCGCCGTGTAGATCACACCCGAGAGGAGCACGTGGTCGCCGGCGTGTAGCCGCTCCAGGTCGGCGTCCTTGAGTGGAAGCTGGATCTTGATGGACTCAGCCACGTTGTTCTCCTCTCCTCTACAGCACTGCCGACTTGAGGCGAGCGCTGTGGCACTGGATGTTGACCGCGACGGCCAGGGCCGTGATGTGGGTGGGGTACGTCTCCATGTGGACCGCCAGGGCGGTGTTGCGTCCGCCGACAGCCTGCGGCCCCAGGCCCAGCGCGTTCACCTTCTTCAGCAGCTCCTCCTCGAACTCGGCGGTCTCCGGGTCCGGGTTGTGCTCGCCCACCGTGCGGGTGAGCGCCTTCTTCGCCAGGGTCATACAGTACTCCGCCGTGCCGCCGACACCCACCCCGACGATGATGGGCGGGCAGGGGTTGCCCCCGGACTCCTCGACGGCGCGCAGGACGAAGTTGGTGATGCCCTCCTTCCCTGCGCCGGGCAGCAGCATGGAGAAGCGGCTCATGTTCTCGCAGCCGCCGCCTTTCGGCATCACCGTCAGCTTTATCTTGTCGCCGGGGACGATCTCAGTGTGGATGACGGCGGGAGTGTTGTCCTGGGTGTTGGTGCGGGCAGTGAAGGGCTTGGCGGCGATCGACTTGCGCAGGTAGCCCTCCGTGTAGCCCTTGGCCACGCCCGCGTTTATGGCATCGCGGAGCGCGCCGCCCACGATGTGTGCGTCTTGCCCCACTTCAGCGAACACGACGGCGGTGCCGGTGTCCTGGCAGAGGGGCAGCATTTCCCGCTTGGCCAGGTCGGCGTTGTCCAGAATCTCCGCCAACACTTGCTTGGCCAGCGGCGACTCCTCACTATCGCGGGCCCGCTTCAGGCTGGTCACCACGTCCTCGGGCAAGAGGTGGGTGGCCTCCTGGCAGAGGCGGGCTATGGTATCCGTTATCTGACCGGCTTGGATGTCTCGCATAGACTGCTATCCTGTTCTAGGGGTCGGCAGAGGTGCTGTGAACGGATCGAACGGGCGTACCCGCCGGCCCTCTTGCATCGCGGTCGCTCGCTGGAGCGACGACGCTACATGCCCGTGATCTTGATGACCTCGCGGACGGCCTCCACTGACTTGTCGAACTCCTCCTTCTCCTCAGACGTCAGCTTGATCTCGACGATCTGCTCCACACCCTTGGCGCCGAGCTTCACCGGCACACCCATGTACACGTCCTCGACGCCGTACTCACCCTGGAGGTAGGCGGCGCAGGGCAGTATGCGCTTGCGGTCCAACAGCACCGAGTCCACCATGTCGATCGTGCCGGCAGAGGGAGCGTAGAAGGCGCTGCCCGTCTTGAGCAGGCTGACGATCTCGCCGCCGCCCTTGCGCGTGCGCGTAACGATGGCGTCGACGCGCTCCTTCGGCATCAAGTCGCTTATCGGGATACCGGCCACCGTGGTGTAGCGGACGAGGGGCACCATGCTGTCCCCGTGGCCGCCGAGCACGTAGGCCTGCACCTCCTCGACTGACACGTTCAGCTCCATGGCGACGAAGGCGCGGAAGCGGGAGGCGTCCAGCATGCCGGACTGGCCGAAGACCCGCTCCCGAGGGAATCCGCTCACCTTCAAGGCCACGTAGCACATGACGTCAAGGGGGTTGGCGAACATGAGGATGATGCAGTTGGGTGAGTGCTTCACCGCCTGCTCCGTGACGTTCTTGACGATCTCGGTGTTGGCGGTCACGAGGTCGTCGCGGCTCATGCCCGGGCCCCTGGGCTTGCCCGAGGTGATGATCACGATGTCAGAGTTGGCGGTCTCCTCCCAGCCGTTGGTGCCCGTGATCTTGGAGTCGAACCCAAGGACCGGCGCCGATTGCGTGAGGTCGAGCGCCTTGCCCTGAGGCATCCCCTCGATTACGTCGGTGAGGACGATGTCAGCGTAGCCCTTGCGGGCCAGGTCGTGGGCCATGGTGCCGCCGGTCTGTCCGGCACCCACAATCGTTACCTTGCTTCGAGGCATTTCCCTATTCCTCCTTCAAGTACGCTACGTGCGGACCACCGTCTCCCTCGTCCTGTCGACGGCGCGTTGCGGGCGCGGGCGGCGCCATCGCCCTCCATGTCGCAGGAAACGGATGCTCTATGGCGAATCACCTCCGGAAATCGCCCGCTTCGTACGCCGGGCCGCCTCCCATGCGTCGAGGCTGCGGGGCATCACTACCCCGAGGACACAGTAGACGTATGCTTCACCCGGGTCAGGCCGTCGCCGGCGCTGCCTGGAAGCTCTGCCACTTCTTCTCCAGCCCCGGGTCCTGGAGCGTCTCCATTATGTAGTTCGCGAAGTCCGAGCCCTTGGCGCCTGTGGGCCGGCCGGTCACCACCAGCTTCTTCTCGTAGTTGCCGCAGACGTCCAGAGCCATCTCCAGCTTCTTGCCGCGATCGCCGAAGCCGATGTGGGTCAGGAGCATGGCAGCGGCGCGGATGAGGCTGCTGGGGTCAGCGTAGTCGGCGCGGCCCTCCTTCACCATGCGAGGCGCGCTACCGTGGATCGCCTCGAACATGGCGTAGCGCTTGCCGATGTTGGCGCTGCCGGCCGTGCCGACGCCGCCCTGGAACTCCGCCGCCTCGTCGGTGAGGATATCACCGTAGAGATTCGGCAACACCATGACGCGGAACTCCGTCCTTCGCTTGGGGTCGACGAGCTTCGCCGTCATGATGTCGATGTACCAGTCGTCCCAACTGACCTCGGGATACTCCTTCGCGATCTCGCGTGCCACGTCGAGGAACTTGCCGTCAGAGGTCTTGATTACGTTCGCCTTGGTGACCACCGTCACCTTGTTGATGCCTGTGCGCTTCGCGTGGTCGAACGCGAGACGGATGATGCGGTCGGCGCCCTGCTTCGTAGTGACCGTGAAGTCGAACGCCACGTCATCCGTAACGTTGACCCCGCTGCTGCCCAGGATGTAGGCGCCCTCTGTGTTCTCGCGGAAGAAGATCCAGTCGATGCCCTCCGACGGGACCCGCACCGGCCTGACGTTGGCGAACAGGTCGAGGGCGCGGCGCATGGCGACGTTGGCGCTTTCGATGTTGGGCCAGGGGTCGCCCTTTCGGGGCGTCGTCGTCGGCGCCTTGAGGATAACGTGACACTGCTTCAGCTCTTCTAGGACATCGTCGGGGATGGCCTTGCCAACGGCGGCGCGATTCTCGATGGTCAGCCCCTCGATGATCTTGAAGGCTACCTTGCCTGATTCGAGCTCCGGCTTCAGCAGGAACTCCAGGATTCTCTGAGTCTCGCGCGAGATGTAGGGACCGATGCCGTCGCCCCCACAGATGCCGATGATGATCGGCTTCACCGCGTCGTAGTCGACCCAGTCGTCGCCCTTCTTCATCCGCTCGACGCGCTCGAGCTGTTCCTTAGCGAGCCCGGCGAAGTGCTCCGTTGCTTTCTCGATGGCCTGTTTGTCCATACTCCTCGCTCCGATCATGGTTTTCCCGTCTCCGACTGCGAAGTCCCACCTTGTCCCCCGCACTCCGCTGGGTCTGGCTGGATGTCCACCATCACCGATGCGAGCACGTGATCCGCCAGGCGCTCCTTGGTCATCGGCTCCTGGTTGGCGAGCGCCTGTGCGATCTCGTTGAGGAGGTCCAGGTCCGTCTCGACCAGGAGCACGTTGCGCTTGCCGGGCTTGAAGTTAGGGCTGCATATCGAGTAGTAGAACTGGGTCTGCCAGGCGATGCCATCATCGCCGCGAAGGGCGGGATCGATGTGCACCGAGTTGACGCCAAAGTACTGTCCGTCCTCAACCCCTCCCACCACCAGCCACACTTTCCCTTCCTTCGGCACGTCTGAGGCCATGCCCTGCACGACGAAGGGCGAGCTGGTGAGGACACCGCCGGGGGAGGGAGAATCAATCGACATGGTGAACTTGCCTCCGCCTCCGCACGCAGCCGCCAGGACTGCCGGGAGCACGCTGAGTGCCGCAAGCAGCGCGACCCTACGCCCCTTCAGAACGCTGTCACCCCGACTTCTTTACGTAGTTCAGGAGGCCGCCCGCCAGGATCATCTCCACCTGGCGCGGCGACAGGCTGTGCTGGGCCGTGAACTCACCACCGCGCGTCAGGTTGCGGACGGTGAGCGTATTGCCCTTGCGGAGCGCCTCCGGCACGTCGACTATCTCCAGCTCGTCACCCTGCTCAATCTTGTCATAGTCGGCCTCGTCGGTAAAGGTGAGGGGCAGGATGCCGAAGTTCACCAGGTTGGTCCAGTGAATGCGGGCGAAGGACTTCGCGAGAACGGCGCGCAGCCCCAGGTACATCGGCGCCAGGGCGGCGTGCTCCCGGCTGGAGCCCTGCCCGTAGTTGCCGCCGCCGACGACCATGCTGCTTCCCGCGTCCTTGGCCCGCTGCGGGAAGCTGGAGTCCACCCTCTCGAACACGAACTCGGAGATGGCGGGGATGTTGGACCTGAGGGGCAGGATACGCGCCCCCGCGGGCATGATGTGGTCGGTGGTGATGTTGTCGCCCACCTTCAGCAGCACCGGCGTCCGGATTGCGTCGGGCAGGGGCTGGGCGAGCGGCAGCGGCTGGATGTTGGGGCCCCGCACGATCTCTACCTCCTTCGGCCGGTCTGAGGGGGGCACGATCATGTCATCGTCGATGTGGAACTCGGCGGGCAGGGGCACCTGCGGCGGCTCGCCGAGGTCGCGCGGGTCGGTGATGACGCCCTTGAGGGCGGTCGCTGCCGCCACCTCGGGACTGCACAGGTAGACGCGGTCGTTGGCCGTGCCGCTGCGCCCGGCGAAGTTGCGGTTGAAGGTGCGGACCGATACGCCCCCCGTCGGTGGTGCCTGTCCCATGCCGATGCAGGGCCCGCAGGCCGACTCCAGGATGCGGAAGCCCGACTCGATGAGGTCGGCAAGGGCGCCGTCGCGGGCGATCATGTTGAACACCTGCCGCGAGCCCGGCGTCACCGTAGCGCTGAGCCCCGGGTGTACCGTCTTGCCCTTGAGGACGTCGGCGACCGTCTTCAGGTCTCGGTAGGATGAGTTGGTGCAGCTACCTATGCAGACCTGGTCCACCTTCGTTCCTGCCACTTCTCGCACGGGGACGACGTTGTCGGGGCTCTGGGGCTGGGCGATCATCGGCTCGAGAGCGTCGAGGTCGATCTTCACCACCTCGTCGTACGCGGCGTCGGCGTCCGCCGCCAGGGGACGCCACACGTCCTCTCGTTTCTGAGCGCGCAGGTACTCGCGGGTCCTCTCGTCGCTGGGGAAGATGGAAGTAGTCGCCCCCAGCTCGGCGCCCATGTTCGTGATCGTCGCCCGCTCGGGTACGGTGAGGGAGGCGACACCCTCGCCGCCGTACTCGACTATGCGGCCGACGCCGCCCTTGACGGTCAGGCGGCGCAGGAGCTCGAGGATGATGTCCTTGCCGGAGACCCACGGCTGAAGCTGGCCGCTGAGCAGCACGCCCACGACCTTGGGCATGACGACGTAGAAGGGGCCGCCGCCCATCGCCACGGCGACATCGAGCCCGCCGGCGCCCATCGCCAGCATGCCGGCGCCGCCGGAGGTAGGTGTGTGGCTGTCGGAGCCGAGCAGCGTGTCGCCGGGGGCGCTGAACCGCTCCAGGTGCACCTGGTGGCAGATGCCGTTGCCCGGCCGTGAGAAGTAGATGCCGTACTTGGCGGCGATGCTCTGGAGGAAGCGGTGGTCGTCGGCGTTCTCGAAGCCCGCCTGGAGCATGTTGTGGTCGACGTAGCTGACCGAGAGCTTAGTGCGCACCTTGGGGATGCCCATAGCCTCGAACTGGAGGTAGGCCATGGTGCCGGTAGCGTCCTGGGTGAGGGTCTGGTCGATGCGGAGGGCGATCTCGTTGCCCGCCTTAGGTTCGCCGGATACGAGATGCTCTTCGATGATCTTGAGGGTCAGGCTTCGTCCTGAGCCTGCGGAAGGATCTACCATCCCAAGCCTCCTTGTCGCCGGGGCGACCGCTCGGGCGTAGGCTCTCGGTAGCGGTAACAAGGGCCCGAGCGGTCCGCTGCCTCTGGCAGATGACTTGGGCCCTTTCGTCACGAGGTGTTGACTTCGGCCTGAGCGCTTCGGCTGACCTCACCGAAGCATCAGCCGAAGGGCTTGCCCCGCCTCGCCCGCGACTTCCGCCTGAGGCGGACCGTTGGGCCCGGGCTGAGGCATTGCGGGCCGAGCCCATTATACAACCGGCGAGGGCCGGTTTCCAGTTCGGCCGTCGTACGGCGAACCGCCGACGCTCACACGGCGTGCGCTGGGCCGCAGGTTCATGGTGGCGGGTCGGCCCGAAAGGCGCGCGACAAATGCTCGAAAATTTCATGGAAAAGGGCTTGACAAAAAGTAGAATTCTATGTAAAAAGATGGCGTCTGGTGGCTGACTACTCACAAGTGTGATCCCCCGCCGGTCCCGTGCGCCCGTAAGCGGACAGGGTGGCTGTCCTATGGCACGAACGGGCATCCTCTAGCGTCCTCGAGCAAAGGGAGTGACATGGCCTGCTGAGGCAGGTCGGTCTCAACATCTTTTTCGGCGCATTCAGGTGCAAGGAGGTGGTCTCGCGGCAATATCAGTACTTCTCAAGGTCATGGCTAAGAGCGCGGGCCCTCGCACACGAGTCGGGGCACGAGGGCGACGACGCGTGGGTAGGTGGCTTGCCCCGGCGCAGCGGCGCTTCGGGAGCTTCTCCCGCAATACTTGGCTGCCGCATTCGGCATCAGGAGGTGCGCCATGACAAGGAAGTTACGTATCGGAGCGCGTGGGTTGGTCCTGTTTGGGATGGCGCTGGCTGTCGCCGTGCTCGTGCTGCCCCACGGCCGTGGGCAGGTAGCCGCCCAGCCGCCGCCCATGCACTACAAGTGCTACATGCCCACCGTCCCCGGAGATCCGCCGGGGACCGTGGTCAACCTCGAGACTCAGTTCGGGGTGGAGGAGCTCGTGACGGTCGGGCCAGCGATGGAGTTGTGTGCGCCCGCCCTCAAGAACGGCATCGGCCCGCCGCTGGACGGCCCCCATCTCCGGTGCTACGACATCGTGGGGGATGACCCCGACGCTGCGGTGCAACTGGAGGACCAGTTCGGTACCCAGACTGTTGCCGTCGGCCAGGCGCAGAAGCTGTGCGTGCCCGTCACGAAGGCGGTCTACCCCGACCCACCGCCACCGCCTTTGCCCACGGACCCACACTACAAGTGCTACGCCATCAGCGGGCATGACCCCGATGCCACGGTCGACCTGCAGACGCAGTTCGGGCCCGAGCCGGGCGTGGTAGTGGGGAAGGCGGTGCTGCTGTGCGCGCCGACCGTGAAGACCGTCGTGAGCGGCCCCGGCGAGCCTGGGGGAGGCCTGGACGACCCGCATCTCGTCTGCTACACCATAAGCCCGCCTCCGACGACCATTCCGCTCCTGAACACGCTCACCCAGTTCGACGCGGGGGTACCAAAGGAGGTGGAGCCCGCGGGCGCCGACCTGCTGTGCGTGGAGGCCGCGAAGAGCCCCGCCGTCGGCGGCATCCAGGAGCTGCCCGCCCCGGCCGGGGCTGAGGCGTCCGGCGTGGCCGGAGAGGGCTCGGGCTGGCCGGTGGGTGCCTACGCCGGTCTGGCTGCGGGCCTGGCCGCGGCGGTCGTCGCCCTCGGCGGCGGCGCCTGGTACGCTAGGAGGCGGCTGCTGCGCTAAAGATATCGATGCCATAGGCCATTCGATGTGAGTCGGGCCAAGAAAGCGAGGCGGCGCGCCGGCCAGTCGGCGGCCCACAGAGGGGCCGAGGGCGCGCGGCCGACGAAAGAAGGCCGATCGGGCGACCGCGGCGGCGGCCGGCGGAAAGGGATTTTCCTTGCCGGTGCCGCTGCGGTCGTCGTTGCCCTGCTCGGCGTCCTCGCGCTGGTCATCCTCCTGCGCGCGGGCGGGCCGTCCGGACCGCCGAGAGCGGCCATCGTCGACCAGCTCAGCCTGACGTCTCCCAACCCCGGTTTCGTCGAGGCTGCGACGGAGACGCTGGAGCAGGCCGGCTACGTCGTCGACTACTACCCGGGCGAGCAGGTCACCGTGGACTTCTACCGGAACCTTCCGACCCACGGCTATGACCTGCTCATCATGCGGGTGCACGCCGCCCGGCGCCCGGAGGTCCTGGCGTCGAAGTTGCCGGACGAGGCGTCCCTCTTCACCTCCGAGCTGTATGACAGGACCAAGCACGTCGACGAGCAGAACGACCTCCGTCTGGTGAAGGTCAGCTACTACGAGGGTGCCAAAGAGGTGTATTTCGGCATAAGGTCGGATTTCATCACGTCCAGCATGAAGGGCAACTTCGACGGCGCGACTATCGTCCTCATGGGCTGCGACACGACGAGAGGCAGGGCTATGGCCGAGGCGTTCCTCCAGAAGGGCGCCAAAGCCGTGGTTGGCTGGAGCGACCTGGTGTCGGCGGTGCACACGGATGAGGCGACCGAGAGGCTCCTCCAGAAGGTGACGCTTGACGGCCTGCCGACGGCGGAGGCAGTCGAGCAGACGATGGAAGAAGTCGGCCCCGATCCGTCGTTTGGGAGTACCCTTCTTATGTACCCGTCTGGAGGGTGAGCCGTCCACGGTGCGGCTCGTCCTGTTGACACCTTATCGGGACGGGAGTAGTGTAGGCCCGCACACAAAGGGACCGCCGGCGTTGGTGGCACCGGCGGCCCCGAAAACCGAGCCCTGACGCGGCCAGGGTCGGCCTGTCCAGCTTAGCAGGGAGGCCCCGACCACGGAAGGGTCGGGGCTTTTCATCTTGGAGTTGCCAGCACGGAGGCGGGCGATAGGTTGCGGCAGGTCGGTGGCGGGCTGCTGGAAAGCAATGTGACCCACCGATAGACCGGCCCAGAGACGGCCAATCTCTATTCCTTGGGAGGTGCAGTGATGCTAACAAAGCGAATCGCTAGGACCATCTTCTTGCTGCTCGTCTTGCTCGCCGTGGCCGGGATGGCGGCTGGCGGCGCGCCCGCTGACGCCGCGTTCCCTGGCGTGAACGGCAAGATCGCATTCACAAGCGACCGCGACGGCAACACAGAGATCTACGTGATGAACGCCGACGGCACCGGCGTGACGCGGCTCACCAACAACGCGCTTGCGGACGACGAGCCCGCGTGGTCGCCTGATGGCACCAGGATCGCCTTCCGGAGCCAGCGGGACGGCAACACCGAAATCTACGCTATGAACGCCGACGGCACTGGACAGACCAACTTGACAAACAACGCAGCGGAGGACTGGTCCCCCGCCTGGTCTCCAGACGGCACCAAGATTGTCTTCTCAAGCAACCGCGTAAATGGGGGGCTGGACCACGACGTGTGGTCGATGAACGCCGACGGCAGCGGCCTGGCTCGGCTCACGACGAGCTCCGCCTGGGAACATGGGCCTGCCTGGTCCCCCGATGGCGCGAAGATCGCTTACGATCACAGCACGGGATGCTGCGACAACCAGCTATATACGATGAACCCAGACGGGACGGGCCAGGCCCTGCTCCCGCCGAATCTCCTCCCTTTCAACGCCGCTCGCCCCGACTGGTCCCCAGATGGCCAGAAGCTCGCCTTTAGCGGGTGGACGGCTGGCGTAACGCCGCCGCAGACCTACCTCATCAACGCGGACGGCTCGGGGGGCCTGACCGGGCCCCCGGCAGGGGGCGACAGCCCATCTCCAGTCTTCTCGCCCGACGGCAGCAAGATCGCCTTCTACACGAGCCGTGACGGCAACTATGAGATCTACGTAATGAATGCTGACTTCACCGGCCTAATCAACCTGACCAACGACCCGGGGAACGACACTTCGCCCGATTGGCAGCGGCTTTTGAGCGTCGGTGGCTTGGCTGAGCTCCCGGAGGCGGCGGGTGCGCCGCTGGAGGCGCCGGGCTCCTCGGGCGGCAATGCGGGGCTCCTGGCGGCACTTGCAGCCGCCGCTACGGCAGCCGTCATCACGCTGGGTGGGGCCGCGTGGTACGCGAGGAGGCGGCGGGTCAGGTAAGAGACGAGGCCCTCACCCCTGGCCCCGCTCCCGCCAGCGGGAGAGGGGGGCCCGGCCCGGCGGGGTGAGGGTCGCGCCCCCGCCCCGGGGGCGAATCACACAAGTTTTGGGGCGGTCGGCAGACCGCCCCTACATTTCCAACCTCCGACTTCCAACTTCCACACTACAGGGGGATGTTGCCGTGCTTCCTGGGGGGGTTGGTGTCCGTCTTGTCGCGTAGCATCTCCAGGGCGCGGATGATCTTCCAGCGCGTCTCCCGCGGGTCGATCACGTCGTCGATGTAGCCGCGTGAGGCGGCGACGTAGGGGCTGGCGAAGCGCTGCTTGTAGTCCTCCACCAGCTCCTCCCGCGTCTTCTCCTTGTCCTCCGCCCTCTGGATCTGCTGGCGGAAGATGATGTTCACGGCTGCGTCCGGTCCCATGACGGCGATCTCTGCCGAGGGCCAGGCGTAGTTGATGTCGGCCCGCATGTTCTTGGAGCCCATGGCGTCCCAGGCGCCGCCGTAGCCCTTGCGCGTGACGACGCTGACCTTGGGCACCGTCGCCTCCGAGTAGGCATAGACGAGCTTGGCACCGTGGGTAATGATGCCGCCGTACTCCTGGGATGTGCCGGGCAAAAAGCCGGGCACGTCGACGAAGGTGACGATGGGGATGTTGAAGGCGTCGCAGAAGCGGACGAAGCGGGCCGCCTTGCGGGACGAGTCGATGTCGAGGACGCCCGCCAGATAGATCGGCTGGTTGCCGACGCAGCCTACCGTGCGGCCCGCCATGCGGGCGAATCCGACGATCATGTTCTGGGCGAAGTGGGCCTGCACCTCCATGAAGTCGCCGTTGTCGACGACTCGATAGATGACCTCGCGCATGTCGTAGGGCTTGTTGGTGTCATCGGGCACCAGCGTCAGCAGGTCCTCGGAGGGCCGGCGTGGGTCGTCGCCTGTCTCCACCAGGGGCGGGTCCTCGACGTTGTTCAAGGGCAGGAAGCTCACGAGGCGGCGCACCTCCTCCAGGCATGGCTCCTCATCCTCCACCGCGAAGTGGCAGACGCCGCTGCGCGTGGCGTGGGCCATCGCGCCGCCCAGCTCCTCGTGCGTCACGTCCTCGCCCGTCACCGCCTTGATGACGTCGGGGCCCGTGATGTACATGTGGGCCTTGCCCTCTACCATGAAGATGAAGTCGGTGATGGCAGGCGAGTATACGGCGCCCCCGGCGCAGGGGCCCATGATCACGGAGATCTGGGGGATGACGCCCGAGACGAGCGTGTTGCGCAGGAAGATGTCGGCGTAGGCGGCGAGACTGGCAACGCCCTCCTGGATGCGGGCTCCGCCGCCGTCGTTCAGGCCTATCACGGGGCCGCCGGTCTTGACGGCGAGGTCCATGATCTTGCAGATCTTGGCGCCCACGACCTCCGAAAGGGAGCCGCCGAACACGGTGAAGTCCTGAGCGAAGACGAAGACGCAGCGGCCGTCGATGGTGCCGTAGCCCGTGACGACGGCATCGCCCAGGAAGCGCTGCTTGTCGACGCCGAAGTCAGTCGCTCGGTGGACGGCGAGGGCGTCGATCTCCTCGAAGCTGCCGTCGTCAAGCAGGAGATGCAGCCGCTCGCGTGCGGTCATCTTGCCGCGCGCGTGCTGGGCCTCGACGCGCTTGAGACCGCCGCCCAGCTTCGCCTCTTCCTTCAGCTTGAGCAGGCGGTCTAGCTTCTCCTGGCCGGCCATGATGCTGGCTTCACCCTCGCTCGCTGGGCTCCGGTTCTTGCCGTGCCGACGGCCCCGACTGCGCCCGGCGTAGTCGACCCGGCTCTGCATCTAGCTACGCCGAGCCGGGCCGCAGTACTCTCGTGGACAGGAGCGGCGGAGCCGCCGCAGTCTCGCTCTAAGAGCGCCTGACGCTTCAGTGCGCTCATGCTAGCACAGGAGGCATGGCGGCGCAAGAAAGTGTCCTACTGGCCCGGCATGGGGGTGGGCTCCGTCGTCGCCGCTTCGGGCGACGGCGTGGGGGCCTCGGGCGCCGGTTCGACGCCTTCGGGCGGCGTCGTCGGGGTTTCGGGTGCGACCTCAGGCGTCGCGGCTTCTGTCGGCGGCGCGACCTCAGCCGTCGCGGCTTCAGGCGGCGGCGCGACTTCGGGCGGCGCGGCTTCTGTGGGCGGTACGACCTCAGGTGTCTCCGGTGTGGCCTCCGGCGCCGTCTCCGGGACGACGCATGGCCCCGGCAGGCTGAGCACCTGCCCAACCTCGAGCGAGCGCAGTCCTTCGGCGGTGGTGCCGTTGGCCGCGGCGAGCTCGTCGAGGGTGAAGCCGCAGGCGTCGGCGATGGCCGAGGCGTTGTCACCGGACTGTACGGTATATGTGTCCTCGCCTGTCGGCGTAGCGGCCGGCGTGGCCGGCTGCTCGGCGGGCAGCGACCCGGGCTCTGTGGGAACCGCCGGCGGCGCCCCCGGGATCTTGAGCACCTGTCCTACCTCAAGGCTGCTGACGTCGGCGAGGTCGTTGAGGCGGGCTATCTCATCCGGGTCGACGCCCAGCTTCTCGGCGATGGCGTAGAGGCTATCGCCGGGCTCGACGACATAGGTCTCGGGCTCGCCCGCGGGAGCCATTTCGCCAATAATGATGGGCTTGGGGAACTCGGCGGGCGGCGTGGCCGTGGGGATGCTGCTGGCGTTGGGCAGGCCCGAGCCTCCTCCGCCACACGCGGCGAGAATCAGAGAAGCCAGGACGACGAGGGCCAGGGGAACTCTCATGGGTGTCATGGATCGCCTCAGGGTTGTGCTGTGTCCTGCGCGATAGTACACCAGGGGCTTCCCGCAGGGCAAGGCGGCGCCGTAAGCATCTGGCGGCGGGCTGGAGCTGACGCTCGACGGCTGGCTGGACGCCGCCCGCGGCCGACCCTCAGCCTGCGCCCAGGCTTTCGAGGAGCAGCAGCCCCATGGTGACGGCGTCCTCGAGGTCCGAGGGGAGAACGATGTCGGCGGTGTCCTGGGGAGTGTGCATCACGTCGCTGAGGAAGTGTTCATTCATTCGGAAGAAGAACACGGCCGGTATGTCGGCCTCCATGAAGCTGACGTGGTCGCTGGCAAGGCCCGGTGCCAGGTCGCCTTGCACGGCGTCGAGGCCAGCGTCGGCCGCCAGCGATGTCGCCAGGTCCACGAGCTCGGGACTCCCCACAACCTGCAAGCTCTCACCAGCGCTGACCACGTCGAAGTTGAGCATCGCCCGAAGGGCCTCCGCCTCCTCCGGCGTCATGATGGCGACGTAGTGGCGGCTGCCGAACATCCCTAACTCCTCGGCGCCAAACAGGACGAAGCAGTGGACCCCCGGCAGGTGACGGGCCGCCGCGACGCGCGCCAGCTCGAGCACCGCCGCTGTGCCGGAGGCGTTGTCGTTGGCGCCCGGGCCCGCAGGGACCGAATCGTAGTGGCCGCCCGAGACCGTCTCGCAGGGCTCATCGGAGGGGCGGCCGATAACGTTGCGGGAGGTGCCCCGCTGCGGTTCGGCGACGTGCAGGGACACGCGAACCGGTCCGTCCTCCAGGAGCGACAGCAGCCGTTCGCCCTCGTCCTGGGATATGGTGGCGCCGGGTATCGCACTCGTCTTGCTGAGGACGCCGACGAATTCGCCCGGCTCGTTGTTGAAGATGACAACGGCGGAAGCACCGGCCGCCTCGGCGTTCGCCACCTTGTCGGCGAAGAAGACATCCCCCCGTCGAAGCAGGGCGACGCGCCCGCGAATGCCTTCGGGCGGGTAGTCCTCAGGCAGACCTTCGCCCGCGAAGAAGAGTTGTCCCTCTGCCTGCCCGGCGGCCGACAGCACGAGAGGGCTAGCCTCTACGGTTGTCTCCTCGGGCGCCGTGGTGCGCAGCGAGGCCTCACGCCCGAATTCGCTCTCGAAGGGGAACTCCTGGATCTCGGTCTCGTAGCCATAGCTCCGTAGCTGCTCCGAGATATACGCGGCGGCGGCGGTCTCGGCGTCGCTCCCCGCCGGGCGGGAGCCGATCTCCACCGAGAGAGCGAGGACGTGTTCGTAGGCGGCGTCGCCGTCGGGTTCGACCGACGTGGTCGGCGACGGGACGACTGTGATATCGGGCAGGGCGGTGGGCGAAGCGGCAGGCGTGGCAGTTGCGGCGGGCGGTGCTGGTGCTGTGTTGCTTCCGCCGCACGCCGGGCCCGCCAGGGCTGCCAGAAGCAGGAGCGCTCCCAGCAGTGAAAGGCCCCGGCGGCGACGGAGGGGCCCGTCTTCGGGCAGACGCGTCATGCGCCTGCTCCGAGGCAGGAACTGCTGCCAGGGGCGAATCGCGCAGCGAGGCATGAACCGCTCAGGGCCGAGGGTTGCGGCCGCGCCGGAACCAGGCGCGCAAGCGGTCCGCGAGGGAAGGGCCGGAGAGGTCTATCACCTGTCCCCGCCATCGCTTCTCGTAGCGCGCCGTCCGTGATGAGCGCAGCGACGCCACGAAGGAGACTCCGAGGAGGATGATGCCGGCGATGATGACCCAGCGGGCAGCGAGCGGGTTGACGCGCATCCCGAAGAGCCAGCCCAGCACGATCATGGCCAGGGCCACCAGCATCACCTGGCTCAGGGAGATGCTGGCCAGGCGGGAGACCAGCGCTCGCTGGAGGTCGGACGCCCAGTGAGCGGTCCGCTTGCTGAAGCGGCTGGCGGCGCTCTCATCGGGGACAAACTTGTCGAGCTTGTCGAGGATATCCTTGATTTCCCGCTCGATGTCGTCATCGGGCATGTCGGGACCTCCGCAGCGAGGGAACGAGGCAGGATGGTCAGTCTCTTATTCTACAGGGAATCAGACGGCTGGTCTATGGGTTCGACTCCGCCTTACCCTCCTCCGCCGCCGCGTACCACGCCCCTCTAGCAGTGGCGGCATTTTACAGGATTTTTACCCTCCTATGCGGACGCGCTTGCCGGATAGGGCCTATGCTCGACCTGGCAGCGAAAACTTATGCGCGCCATCCGAAGGCAAACATCGCGGATGTCTCAAGAAAGGAGCGGGAGTGATGAGCAACAAAGTCAAGATCCTGGCGGGAGTGCTGGCGATCGCAATCGTTGGTCTGGGTGCAGTGGCTGGCACCGCGCTGGCGCAGGACGCCGGCAACGGCAACGCCCAGGCGCCGGCGGAGGGCGCTACCAGCGGCCTGTGTGCGCGATTCGTCGACGGCGTCGCCTCCCAGTTGGGCGTCACCGTCGATGAGCTGGAGGCGGCGTTCAAGGCCAGCAAGCTCGACATAGTCGACGAGGCCGTCCAGTCGGGCAGGATCGACGCTGACACGGCGGACCGAATAAGGGAGCGCATCGAAGAGGGCAGTGCCTGCTGGCGCCCCCGTCCGCGCGTCCAGCGTCTGGGCGAGCGAGTCGCCAGGGGGCTCGTCGTCCATGCTGCGGCGGAGACGCTCGACATGACGCCCCGTGAGCTGGTCGCTGAGCTGCGCGACTGCCAGAGCCTGGCGCAGGTGGCCGCGGAGCAGGGAGTGGGTCGCGACGAGCTGAAGAGTGGCATCCTGAATGACGTGGAGAAGCATCTGGACCAGGCGGTGGCGAGGGGGCGGACCACGCAGGCGCGGGCCGATCAGGCTCTGCTGAAGCTCGCGGACAACATAGACGAGATCGTCGACACCGTGCGCTGCCCCGCGGGCGCAACGGGAACGTAAGCTCCGACGCGAAGGCCTCGCCCTCATGTGAGTTCAGGGGGCCGCGATGGCAGCCCCCTGAATCTCTTTCGCACGATATGAGCGGCGCAGTCACGAAGGGTGGCGACGTGAGTCACGCCTCGATGGTCTCAACCCCTCGTTCAGGCTGCCGCTGCGGAATCCCGCCAGGTCGAGCGTGACGTAGGTGTACCCGAGCTCCTTCAGACGCTCCACCACCGCCTCTCGGTTCTCTTGCCGCGAGAGAATGTCGATCCCGTCGCGGTCGGCTTCGATGCGGGCCATGTCTCCGTGATGGCGCACACGGAGCTGTCGCACGCCCAGGGAGCGGATGAACTCCTCCGCAGCGCCGATCTGGTCCAGCGCCTCGACGGTGATGTGCGTCCCGTTGGGCACGCGCGAGGCCAGGCAGGCCATGGCCGGCTTGTCCCAGGTGGGTAGCCCCCGCTCCCGCGACAGGGCGCGGACGTCTTCCTTCGTGAGCCCCGCCTCGACGAGCGGACTGCGGACGCCCCGCTGGTCAGCCGCCTCACGGCCCGGCCGGTAATCGCTCAGGTCGTCTACGTTGCAGCCGTCCACGACCTGGGCGATGCGCCGCTCGGCCGCCAGGGCGCTGAGACGGCTGAAGAGCTCGTCTTTGCAGTGGTAGCAACGGCGTGGCGAATTCTCCACGTAGCCGGGTCGGTCCATCTCCTGGGTCTCCACGGTCTCGTGCCGCACGCCGATGAGCGCGGCCAGCCGGCGGGCTTCCTCCACCTCGGAGCGGGGTACAGCGGGCGAGAGACCGGTGACAGCGAGGGCGCGGTCTCCGAGGGCGTCGTGGGCGGCGGCGGCGACGAGGGTGCTGTCAACGCCACCTGAGAAGGCGACCAGCACCGAGCCCATCTCGCGCAGAAGCTCATTCAGCTTCGCGGCTTTGGCGTGCATATCTGAGTTCGTAGGCATATCTGTCCCCGGAGCACTCACTCGGCGAGATTCATGATAGCACGCGGCGAATTCGCGAGCCAGAGTCGGGCCGCCCCTGGCCACGCCAGGCGCGCGCCCCTGCCTGGCTATGGTGACTGCGGGAGGCTTGACGACGGCAGCGGCCTTACCGGTGGCTCGGGCGATCTCATCACGTGCGCATCGGAGTCTGAACCTGCTTGAGTTCGACGCCCATTCAAGAGTTTCGGTTGAGTTACCGACTACGTAGGTAGAGACTCTTGCGCCGGCGCCTCTGAAAGGCTCACCATGGTCAAGGTCGCGAGAGGCAACGTCCTCCCCCGATTTGCCGCGCTCAGCCTGCTGACCGTTGGCGTGGTCGGCCTCGTCCTCGCCTGGATAGGCGGCCTTCTCATTGGAGGCAAGATCCGGGGCGCCTCGGCCGAGGCGGTCGCGCGGAGCGTCAGGCCGCAGGTCGAGGCCCGGCTGAAGAATCTCGACCTGGGGCAGCCCCTGAGCGGGCAGGCCCTCGAGCAGTTCCACGCCTTCGTGACCTCCTCCCTTCTCTCGCAGGAGACGTCCCTCATCCGCATCCGCAACGCCCAGGGCCTGATCCTCTATTCGAGCCGGTCGGGTGATACAGGGGATGCGGGGGCCGCCGAGACTGAGCTTCAGCGCGCCTTACAGGGCGAGACATCGGCAACCGTCGGGAGCGTGGCGCCGGAGCCGGGCGCCGAAGGAGGCGGCGAAAAGGCTTTCACGGTCTTTGTGCCGCTTACGCCCGTGCAGGGCGGCCCCGTCGTCGCTGTGCTGGAGGCGCAGCAGGGCTACGGAGAGATCGCTGCCGCCATCGCCGGCGCGCGCAAGGAGCTCTACGTGGGCCTTGGCGTTGTTCTCGCGGGGCTCTACCTGCTCCTTCAGGTTGTGGCTTTGGCCGCCACAGACGCGTTCGCGAGGGCCTACTCGCGACTATCGTATCTCTATCGGACTGGTCAGCGAATAAGGGCGTCGCTGGACGTGAGCGAGGTGCTGAGCCAGGTCGCGCGGGACGCTACTGTTCTCGGGCGCGGCCAGTATGGGCTCGCCGTCGTGCAGGAGGGGAATGACGGCGGTTTCATCATAAAGGCTGGCTATGATCACAAGCAGGACACCGTCACCCAGCACCACCGCAAGATGGACGAGTGGTTCCTGCACCGTGTGACCGCAAACAGAGAGTCGCTGGCCACCACCGGCGCCGCCGAGCCCTATCGCGTCCTTTTCGGCTTCGCTGATGATGAGGAGGAGGTAGGGCTTCTCGGCGTTCCCCTCAATCTCGCGGATAGGGTGATAGGCATCATCGTCGTCGTCAGGGTCAGCCGCCCCTTCGCCTTCAGCGCGAGAGACATCAACATGGTGGGGGAACTCGCCGAGCAGGCGGCGATGGCCATCGAGCAGGCGAACCTCCTGACCAAGGTCCGCTCCTACGCCAGCGAGCTGGAGCTGAGCTACGATTCTACTCTCAAGGCTTTGATGGCCGCCCTCGACACGAAGGACGCGGTCACCGAAGGCCACTCCGAGCGTGTGGCTCACCTCACGGTGGCTGTCGCCCGCCAGCTCGGCATTCCCGAGGAGCAGTTGACCAACGTCGAGAGGGGAGCGCTCCTGCACGATGTCGGCAAGATCGGCGTGCCTGATTCAGTGCTTCGCAAGCCCCAGGCCCTCAGCCGCAAGGAGTGGCAGGCGATGCAGAAGCATCCGCTGCTGAGCGGCATCCTCGTCTCCAAGGTAGGCGTTCTCGAAGGGGCGCTGCCAATCCTCCTCTACCACCATGAGCGCTACGACGGCCAGGGTTATCCGTTCGGCCTGCTCGGCGACAAGATCCCTCTCGAAGCCCGTATCTTCGCCGTGGTCGACGCCTACGACGCTATGACCTCCGACCGGCCCTACCGGGCGGCGCTGTCGCACGAGGAGGCGATGACCGAGATCGTCGCCAACGCCGGAACCCAGTTCGACCCTGCGGTCACCGAGGCGTTCACAACGGTGCTCGAGCGCATGCACGCGGGCGAGAAGGGCGCGAAAGAGGCGGCCTAGTCCTGTTGCTTGTACGTCGGTGCTCCCTTATGATAAGGCGAGAACCTCTACAAACCCCTCAGGAGGCTGCCGTGAACCTACGAATCCCCGGTCCGACCCCTTGCCCGCCAGAGGTTCTGGAGGCGATGGGCCGCCAGATGATCAACCATCGCAGCCCGCAATTCGCCAAGATGCAGGAGCGTGTCACCGCTCGGCTGCAGACGTGCTTTCAGACGAAGAACGACCTCCTGATTCTCACTACGTCCGGCACGGGCGCCATGGAAGCGGCCGTGGTGAACACACTCTCACCCGGTGACCACGTCCTCGTGGTGTCCATCGGTGCTTTCGGCGAGCGCTTCGCGGCCATTGCAAGCACCTACGGAGCGAACGTCACAACTTTGAAGTTCGAGTGGGGCAAGGCCGCCGACCCCGCAGAGATCGAGAAGGCCCTGTCCGGCGACCCCGCCATCAAGGCGGTGCTGGTGACCCACAACGAGACGTCCACCGGCGTGACGAATGACCTTGAGGCTATCGCCAAGGTCGTGCGCCGCTTCGACAAGCTCTTGATCGTCGACGCGATCAGCAGCCTTGGCTCCATCCCTCTCCCCGTCGACGAGTGGGACGTGGACGTAGCCCTGACGGGGTCTCAGAAGGGATGGCAGGTGCCGCCGGCGCTGGTCATGGTCTCTGTCAGCGAGCGCGCCTGGAAGGCCGCCGCTGAGGCCAAGATGCCCCGCTTCTACTTCGACTTGGCGAAGGCGCGGGACTTCCGGGACCGGGGTCAGACCCCCTTCACTCCGGCCGTCTCCGTCTACTACGCGCTCGACGTGGCGCTCGAGATGCTGCTGGCGGAAGGGCTCGAGAACATCTTCGCCCGCCACCGCCGCCTCGGCGACAAGGTGCGGCAAGGCGTGAAGAGCTTGGGTCTGGAGCTCCTAGCCGACGAGAAGTACGCCTCAAATACTGTCACGGCGGTGAAGGTGCCGGAGGGCGTGGACGGCCCCTCCCTGAACCGGATCATGCGGGAGGAGTACGATACTGTGCTCGCGGGCGGTCAGGCCAGTCTCGCCGGAAAGATCTTCCGCATCGGCCACCTGGGCTACGTGACGGATGCGGATATCGACGCGACCCTCGAGGCTCTGCGGCAAGCATTGCCCAAGGTGGGCTACAAGGTTCCGGCGGCGGCCAGCTAGAATTGGCGTACGGCTTCAAGCCGGGCAAGAGGTATTGCTGGGCTTTCCAGAGGGGCAGCCGCACGAGACGGCTGCCCCTCTATTCCCAATGAGGGGTTGTGAAGAGCGATGACGGCTAAGATCCTGGTTACCGACCCCATCGCCCAGGACGGCATCGATGCCCTGACTCCTTACGCCGAGGTCGACGTCAAGCTCGGCCTGCCGCCCGATGAGCTGGAGTCGGTGATCGGCGACTACGAGGGTCTCGTGGTGCGGAGCGAGACCAAGGTGACCGAGCCGGTGATCAAGGCGGGCAAGAAGCTCCAGGTCATCGGCCGCGCCGGCGTGGGCGTGGACAATATCGACCTTCAAGCGGCCACCCGGCAGGGTATCATCGTGGTCAATGCGCCCCTGGGCAACACCATCTCTGCTGCCGAACACGCGATCGGCCTGATGCTGGCGCTCGCCCGTCACATCCCGGAGGCAAACGCCTCTCTCAAGAGTGGCGAATGGGACCGCAAGCGGTTCCTGGGGGTGGAGGTGCGCGGCAAGACGCTGGGCATAGTGGGGCTCGGCCAGGTGGGCTCGGAGGTAGCGCGCCGCGGCCGCGGCCTGGAGATGAACGTCATCGCTCACGACCCGTTCGTCGCCGAAGAGCGCGCTCACGTACTGATGCTGGAGCTGGTCTCGCTCGACCAGTTGCTGGAGCAGTCCGATTTCATCACTATCCACGCGGCCCTTACGTCCGCCACCAAAGGGCTCATCGGCGAGAAGGAGCTTCGCAAGGTCAAGCCCTCGGCGAGGCTGATCAACACCGCCCGCGGGGGCATCGTCGACGAGGAGGCGCTGTACGCGGCCGTGGAGGAGGGCCGGCTGGCGGGCGCCGCCCTGGACGTCTACAGCAAGGAGCCGGCGCGCGACAACATCACTCTGAAGAGCGAGCGCATAATCACAACGCCCCACCTGGCCGCCTCCACGACCGAGGCCCAGGAGCGAGTGGCGGTGGACGTGGCCGAGCAGGTGATCGCCGTGCTGAGGGGGGAGCCGCCCCTCTACTCCGTCAACGCGCCCCTCATTCCCGCCGAGACGATGTCGGTCATTGCTCCCTACGTCGACGTGGCCGCCCGGACGGCGAGCCTGGCGACCCAGCTCTGCGAGGGCCAGCTCGAGAAGGTGGAGATCGAGTACCTGGGCGAGATCTCGAACTACGACACGACGCCGCTGAAGGCCGCCGCGATCCGGGGCCTCCTGTCGCCCGTCAGCGAAGAGAACGTCACCATCGTCAACGCGAACCTGGTCGCGGAGCATCGCGGCCTCCGCATCACGGAGAGCAAGGGCCCCTACAAAGGCATCTACAGCAATCTCATCACGGTACGGCTGTTCACCAAAGCGGGCACCACTACGGTGGCAGGTACCGTCGCCCACGACGGACCCCATGTAGTCCTCATCAACGACTTCTGGGTCGACGTGGCCCCCGGCGACGGCCATCTCCTGATCTGCGAGAACCAGGACCGCCCCGGCATGATCGGGGCCGTGGGCACAGTCCTCGGCAACCACGGCGTCAACATCTTTTCCATGCGCGTCGGCGGCGACAAGCGCGGGCGCGCCCTCATGGTGCTGGGCCTGGACGAGCCGGTCAACGAGTCGATTATCGAGGAGATCGTCGCCGTCCCCGATATCTACTCTGCGCGCCAGGCGACGCTCTAGCCCCGATACCCGCGCAGCCGGAGATGCGGAACCGGGCCGAGGGAATCGGGCGGGCGTTTCGCCCTTCGCGGGCCTCGCTCCTGGGTCAGTCCAGGGCGTTGAGGACGAGGCCGGTGGCCAGCTTGGGATGAAAGCTGGTGGACTTGTGGGGCATGCGCTCGCCGGCGTCGGCGACGGCCAGGATCTGCTCCACAGGCGTCGGGTTGAGAAGGACGCCCAGCCGGAAACGGCCTGACTCCACCGCACGCAGCACATCCTCGACTTCGTGGCAGTAGGTGACGATGCCTTCTTCTTCTCGTGCCTCGGGGTCGATGCCCAGCACCTCCCCAAAGACGACGTAGTGCAGCGTCGCCACGTCGAGTGAGCGCCAGGCGGCCGACGCGCTGGCCGGCAGGAATCGCTGTGCCTCATCGCGCCTCTCGAGCGTGAGCAAATGGAGCCGGCCCGGTCCCGGCCCGAGCAGGGCGAAGGCGGCTGTGCCGGCGCCGGCCCTGTCGGCCAGAAGAGAGGCGATGTGGACAGCGTCCTCTCCGTTCATCGGAATGGCCTCCACCCGGAAGAAACGCTCCAGCCGCTCCGTCAGGTCAGCCGGCAGGGACGGCGGATTGGCGAGGCGGTGGATGGGCCGCACGACGAGCCCCGGGTCCTCAGCCGCGGTCAGCGCCATGAGCACGAAGTTCTCGCCCTCCTCGCCGCTCCAGGCCGGCGCGGCGCTGCGGCGCTCGTCGCGATAGGCCAACGCCGTCTCGTAACGGTGGTGCCCGTCGGCGATGTAGAGGGGCCAGTCGTGGAAGTGGGCGGAGATGGCTTCGATGGCGCGGGATTCGGTGAAGGCGGTAAGGCGATGGCGCTGTTCCCCCGCATCCGTCGCGTCGATGAGAGGTTCACGCGTCCCGACGTCGTCGAGAATCGCGCCGATCACACCCTCCGGATCGCGGTAGACGCTCAGCACCGGGCTTACGTTGACCCGGCAGCGGCGCAACAGCTCGAGCCGGTCCTCCTTGGGTTGCGCCATCGTGTGTTCGTGGGGCCGGACAGTGCCGCTGCTCCAGTCCTCAAGGCGGACGCGGGCGAAGAGGGCCCGGCGTTCCAGGTGCCGGCCCTGGTGGGGGAACGCGTGCCGGTAGACATAAAACGAAGGCGCGTCATCCTTGAAGAGGACGCCGCTCTCCAGCCATTCGGCCAGGGTTGTGGCGGCGCGAGTGTAACGGTTGTCGTCCCCGCTGTCGCCGGGTCGCTGCTCGCCGTACTCCAGGCGGACGATGTTGAAGGGGCTACGCCGGTAGAGGTCCATCTGCTGCTGGCGCGAGATGACGTCGAAGGGCGGCGACAGCAGCTCGGCCAGGTCGCCGACGGCTTCGAGCCGGTAGCGAAGGGCGGGAAAGGGGCGCAGGTCAGCCAAGGGGCGGTGTCCTACCTGTGCGCAGCGATGGCGATCGGGCTTCTAGGGGCATGATAAAGCCCCCGTCGTTGACGCACCAGAGGGCGTCTCCTAGAATGGCTGAGATTTGTCTTGCCGTGCGCGGGTAGGGGATGACAACCGTGAACTACTGCACGTTCTGCGAGATCGTCGCCGGCAGGGAGCCGGCCGAGATCGTCTACGAGGACGATGAGGTGATGGTCTTCCGGAACCGCCTGCACTGGGTGCCGGTGATGCTCCTGGCGGTGCCCAAGGTTCACGTCACGCAGGAGGAGCTGTGGAGCAACCTGGGGCGAGTGGGCGAGGTCGCCGCAGAGATGGGCGAGGCGCACTGTCCGAGGGGGTTCCGGCTCGTCGCCAACTTCGGCCCCGACGCCATGCAGAGTCAGTCGCACGGCCACGTGCACATCCTCGGGGGCACCTTTCTGGGCGAATACGCGTGAAGGGCCGGCGCCGGCTCAGGCGGAGATGCCGAGCTCGCCCAGGGCCTGCTTCTGCGCTTCGAACAGGGAGCGCAGTCCCCGCTCGGCCAGGGCCAGCAGCTCGTCCATCGTCTCGCGCGGGAAGGGGCGGCTCTCGGCCGTGCCCTGCACCTCGATGAAGCGCCCGTCGTCCGTCATGACAACGTTGAAGTCCACCTCCGCCTGAGAGTCCTCGTCGTAGCAGAGGTCGAGTATCACTACTCCATCGACGACGCCGACGCTGGTGGCGGCGACGGCCCCGCTGAGTGGCATGGCCGGAACGTCTCCCTTCTCGACGAGCGGCTCCAGGGCCTGGCGCAGGGCGACGTAGGAGGCGGTGATGGCCGCCGTGCGCGTGCCGCCGTCGGCCTGGATGACGTCGCAGTCCACGGTGAAGGTACGCTCCTTCAGGCTCTCCAGGCTGGCCACCGCCCTCAAAGAGCGGCCGATCAGCCGCTGGATCTCGTGCGTTCGGCCCCCCAGGCGTCCCACAGCGGCCTCGCGGGGCGTCCGCTCCCTGGTCGATCGCGGCAGCATCCCGTACTCGGCCGTAATCCAGCCGCCGCCGCTGCCACGCAGAAACGGGGGCAGGCGGTCCTCGATGGAGACGGCGCAGAGTACACGCGTCTGCCCAAGCTCGATGAGGGCGGAGCCCTCGGCGTGGGGCAGATAGCCCGGAGTGATGCGTACCGGGCGCATCTCGTCGTTGCGACGGCCGTCTGCACGCGTCAAGGCGGTACCTCCTCCTCGGCAAGAGCGGATGGAGATGGCAGGGGGAGTATAGCACTCGCCTGGGGTCCACGAGAAGCTGCACAGCCCCCATCGCCAGAGGGCGACGGGTGGGTCTTCCGCTTCTCTGCATCGCTTCGATGTCTTAAGGGCGTAGAAGGCGGCCTGCGCCCACGTCTTCAACACTGCTGACAACCTGGCCCTCACCGGACCGACTCCCGGCCCTGGCGCGGATGCTTTGACTTGGCTAATGTCCTTCGCGTAGCATGGTCACGCGGGTTCTCCGAGCCGACGATTCGCTCTGGCAAGCCCCTAGCAGAGCGGCGGCAGTGTAGGGAAACCAGACAAGTGGCGTATCTTCTCTTCGTCGACGAGAGCGGGCAAGACCATAAGGCGTCCCCGTACGAGGTGCTGGCTGGAGCCGCAGTTCACGATATGCGCCTGTGGGACTTCATCTGCCAAGTACAAGATGCAGAACGTCTCTTCTTCGGAACGCGCGTTTCTCTGGGCCGACATGAACTGAAGGCCAAGCGCCTGTTGAAGAGTAAGACGTTTCGGCATGCCAGCCAGATGACCCCAATTCCTGAATCGGAGCGGGCTGAGCTCGCGGCGGCCGCCCTTGCGGACGGTGCGCACGGAAGTTGCCGACAGATTACTGCTCTGGCACAGGCCAAGATCGCGTTCTGCAAGCGCGTCCTGGAACTGTGTGCCGCGCACAGCGTTCGGTTCTTCGCCAGCATCGTCCACCCCAAAGCACCAACGCCCGTTGGCACAGGACTCAGGAAAGACTATGCGTATCTGTTCGAGAGATTCTTCTATTTCGTGGACGACCAAGCTCTCCACGAGCGCGGCCTTGTTGTCTTCGATGAACTCGAACGGTCCCGCGCGCACTTGCTCGTAGATCAGATGGCCGCATACTTCCGTCAAACCCAGACAGGGCGCATGCGGTCGGGACGCATACTACCCGAGCCCTTCTTTGTTCACAGTGACCTGACTACGGGTACTCAGGTTGCCGACCTCGTGGCCTATGTCATCTCGTGGAATGTGCGGGTCTCGCGAATGCGCGCTCGTAGGCGCGAGGAGCTGGACGAATTCGGGCGGATGGTGCTGAATCTAAGATACCGTGCTACAGTGGCTCACCCTGGGTATCCTCAGGGGTTCAATGTGTGGAGCTTCGCCGTCATCGATGACCTAAGACCAAGGGATGAGCGTGAGCTAGAACATGTGGAGTAATCAGAGGAGCAATAAGAAAAAGGCAATGACGGCCGAAGCCGGCAAAGCCTCCGACAGTATTATCGGCCCCTGCACCTCTGTTGTCAAGAGGGTTACCGCCACTCCTGCCCAAGAGGTCTGTCCGCCAACTCCTCTGAGAACACCTATACCTCTCACCAGCGGCACGGCTTGGCACCTACTGGGCTTGAGAACGTAAGGGCATCGCGGGCTCTCTGTGGTCGACTTCGATGCGGAGGCTATGGCCGTCGCTGGAGAGGCGGACGCGGCCGTTCTCGTCGGTGCGATAGAGCACCGTCTGGTCCAGGCTTTCCAGCGTCGAGGGTGAGGGCTGGTGGAAGGGATTGTCCTCGCCCACGGAGATCACGGAGACGAGGGGTCGCACGGCGGCCAGGAAGGCGTCGCTGCTGGAGGTGGCGCTACCGTGGTGGGCTACCTTGAGCACCGTGGCCCGCAGATCGTCGCCCGTGTCGAGGAGGGCCGCCTCGCCCTCGGCCTCAAGATCGCCCGTCAAGAGGAAGCTGACGGCGCCCCAAGTCAGCTTGAGCACCACCGAGTTGTTGTTGAGGTCGGCGCCTGTGCCTTGCTCAGGGTCCAGCGGCGGCGCCAGGACCTCCATTGAGGCGCCGCGGCCCAGGTCGATCCGTTCGCCCGGAACGGCCTCGTGATAGGGTATCTGCTTCCGTTCGATCGTCGCTCGCCACTCTGCGAAAGCTGCCGAGTCGGAAGCCGCCGGGCCGGCCATCACCTGCTCCACGTCGTAGCGCTCCAGCACGGTCAGCAGCCCCATCATGTGGTCCTCCTCGGGGTGCGTGAGGATCACCATGTCGAGCTTCCGGTCCCAGAAGGGGAGCTCTCGGCCCAGGGCCCCGGTGATGGCGTCGCCGCTGGGGCCGCCGTCCACCAGCACCTTGTTGCCTTCCGGCCCGCGGATGAGGATGGCGTCGCCCTGACCGACGTCCATGACCGTTACGCTGAGGCGGTCGGCCGGCGCCGAAAGCACGGCCCACCAGACCGGCACGGCAAGGAAGATGAGGCCGCTGGCCAGCCAGGCGGTCGGGATGGCCCGGACAGGCCTGCCCAGCCAGCGCATCGGGTTCGATAGCAGCGCCCAGAGGCGTGAGAGCAGCGCCTGGCCTGGCCGTTGGCGGCTCACCCACCAGGTGAAGGCGCCGAGCGCCGCGTAGAATACGGCCGCATGCCCTATGCCGAAGCCGCGCACGGTCACCGATGCGAAGGGCAGGTCGGCCAGGCTGCGCGCGGTCTCGATCATGTAGGTGAGGGGCAGCCAGGCCGCCCAGGCGACGTACTGGCCGACGCCGCCCGCCACAGCGCCAACGACCGCTGCCGCGGCCGAGAGGGTGAAGATCACGGGGAAGGCGGGCACGACGAGCAGGTTGGCGGGCAGTCCTACGATGGAGATGCGCTCGAAGTTGAGGGCGATGATGGGCAGAGTCGCCAGGACGGCGGCGATGGTCACCGTCGAGACGTCCAGGACCAGGTTCGGCCAGCCCCGCCTCAGCACTTCCTCTCCGCCGATGCGCGGGCCGAGGAAGCCGGCGGCCCTGGCCTCGAGCTCCGGCGCCAGGTACGCGAGGCCCACCACCGCGGCGAAGCTGAGCTGGAAGGAGACGTCGTGGATCGCCGGGGGACGCCAGGCGGTCATCAGCGCCGCCGCCGTCACGATGGAGGCGAGGGCGCTGCCGGGCCGGCCCGCGAGGGTGGCCATCAGGAAAAGCCCGCCCATGATGGCGGCCCGCACTACCGAGGGCGACGCGCCCGTGAGGACGGTGTAGAAGGCGATGGCGAACAGGGCGAGGAGGGCGGCCTGCCGTCGGCCCGTGAGCCAGGCCAGCGCCCCGACGATGAGTCCGGCGACGAGGGTGACGTTGTAGCCGGAGATGGCGACGATGTGCGAGGTGTTCGTGGCGTTGAGGTCGTCCGCCAGGTCGCGCGGCAGGGCGGAGCGCTCCCCCAGCAGTATGCCCTGGGCCAGCGACGCCTGGGGTTCGGGCAGGGTGCGGCCGAGGGCTGAGCTGAGGCGCTGGCGCGTGGCGTTGACCAGCTCCATCGCCGGATTCCCCTGTCCCGACTGCAGAAGCTCCGTCTTCGGGTAGTCGATGGTCGACTCGACGCCCTGTCGCGCCAGGTACTCGCGATAGTCAAAGTCGGGGAGTTGCGGCGGCGTGTTGAGCTTGCCCTCGATCTCGAGCAGGTCGCCGTAGCGGTAGCGAGGCACGGCCGCCCTGCGCAGGAGAACGCCGCCGTCGACGGGCTGCCAGGCGCCGTCATGCCACATCTCGCGCGCTTGCAGGCGCATCCGTTGCACGCGGCCGCGTATCTCGGGCTCCTCGACCACCAGCGCCCGGAAGCGGACGGCGTCAGCGTCGTTGTAGACGGCGATGCCAGTGGGTTCGGAGGGCGGACGGCTCTCGTCGTAGCGCCAGACAGCCCCGGCGAACAGACCGGCGGCCAGGAGCCCCAGCGCCAGCGGCTGAGGGCGGCGCTGCGCCAGGGCGAGCGCCAGCCCGGCGGCGGCGAGGACGGCAGCAGCCTCCACCGGCACGTCCCAGAGGGCGGCGGCGACTATTCCCAGGAGCCAGGCGGCGGCGAGACATACGAGCGTCAAGGCCCGACCGTGATGAGATCCTTGATTCCTTCGTAGGTGGAGCGAGGAATGAGCTCTCGCGCGACCAGATCGTCCGTGCTCTCGAATGGCCCGTCGTGGTTGCGCGACTCGACGATGCGCTGGGAGTACACTTCACCGATGCCCGGCAGGGAGTCGAGCAGCTCGGCGGAGGCGGTGTTAATGTTCACGAGCTGCGTCTGCAGGGCGCCGGCGACCTGGGAGACGGCCTGTCCCTGGCGGGGCACGACGACCTGGTCCTCGTCGTTCACGCGGCGGGCGAGGTTGAGGGTGACGAGGTCGGCGTCATCACTGGGGCCGCCGGCCGCCTCGAGGGCGTCCGCGACACGGTCGCCCTCCCGCAGGTCGTAGACGCCGGGCCGGAGGACTGCTCCCGTGACATAGACCTTGATATCGCCTCCCTCGCCGGGCTCGTCGAAGCGGATCTCGAGAGGGCGGGGGCCGTTCCGCTGCTGGAAGATGAAGGCGACGAGCCCCACGGCGACGAGCGCCATCAGGCCCAGGAGGATAGGAGTACGGTAGCGGTCGACCCAGGACAACTGAGCACCTCTCGGCAGCGGCGCCGACAACCGTACCTGGCGTCTCCGGGGATGCCCCAAACTTATACAAGGACGCCGACGCCGTCAACAGCCTGGGGCACACGCCGGCGCAGAGAACCGTGCACACGACTACGGCTACCCCCATCTCTCTGAGCTAACTCACAGCGCTCGGCCGTACGGTCTGCATTCCCCTCTACCGGGCCTGGCGGTCTGCTGCGGCGATGCTGAGTATCCGATACTTGACACGTGACTACGACGGAAGCCCGATCTGCCTCTCTGCGGAGTGCTTCACCAGCCACGACGGCTCTCGCGTGGGTCCCGGTTCTACTCGCGGCAGTGCTGGCGCTACTGTTCCAGCTTCCGTTCCTCGCCGAGCCGATGCAGAACGACGAAGCGGCCTACTTCACGACGGCTGCCTCTGGGGATCTGCCCTACGTGAGCGCCTTCGATCACAAGCCGCCCGCTATCTACGGCTGGTACCGACTGGCCCTGCTTCTGAACGGCGGCGTCGCATCGGCAGCGCTCGTCCACGGGATGGCGACTGTCCTGCTGGCGCTGACGGCGCTGGTGGTCTACGCGACGGGCCGGGCTATGTCGAACCATCGTCTAGGCTTGGTCGCGGCGCTGGCGTTTAGCCTCTTCACGGCCGATCAATACCTCCAGTTCAACGGGAATACCGAGGCGTTCGCTTTGCTGCCGCTCGCGCTCTCTCTGCTGAGCTTTGTCGTCGGGTGGCGGCGCGGCGGCGTCGGCTGGTTTGCCGTGTCGGGGGTCTTCGGCGCCGTCGCCGCACTCACGAAGACGAGCATGGCGTTCAACCTGGTCGCGCTGCTCGGCTATTTCCTCTGGATGGGCCTGGAGAAGGAGCGGCCGTGGCGCGAAATGGCCGTTGCCTCGGGAGCAATGGCTGCCGGTGCCGGCGTCTTGGCCGCCCTGGCGGTGTTGCCTTGGGCCGTGTCGGGTCACTTCGAGGAGTTCTGGTTCGCGAACGTCACCTACAACCTAAAGTACAGCGGGGTGTTGGGACGTGTGCGCCTGTTGAACGTCGCGCAGGTGCACGAGGCGGCCATCACGGGCGGGCTGGCTCTATGGGCCCTAGCGGCCGTGGGCGGCGTCGCAGGCCGCCTACCGTCGGGAATGAGACTTCTGACGCTTCTCTGGATGGCTGGGGCCTTTGTGGGTGCGTCCTGGACGGGTCGGCTGTTTGGACACTACTACGTCCAGCTCCTGCCCGGCGCTGCCATCCTGGCTGCAGTCGGTCTTCTCTGGCTGACCTCACGCTGGTCGGATGTTCGCTTCCGCGTGCGGACGTACGCGGTGATGGCGCCGCTGGTGGTCATCACGCTGGTGTCGCTTTCGTACGTCTATCTCGCCTCCGACGTCGACGCGGCACACCGGTGGAAATGGGAGGGCTCCACATATGCTGAGCGAAACGTCGAGGCTGGTGCTGTGGCGGCTCGCGTCGCCGCGCTAACGGCGGAGAACGATACGATCTACAACGTGGGCTGGGAATCTCAGGTGTACGCGCTCACGGGACGGCGCCCGGCGGCACGCTTCTTCCGGCTGGCGAATCTCGAGGTTGCCCCAGAACTGCTGGACGAGGTTATTGGTCAACTCGAGGCATCGCCGCCGGCCCTGATCGTCGACTCCTCGTTCGAGGTCGGCCCGGGTGGCGACCGGTACGGGCTCGTGCCGCCCCGGATCAGCGATGCGTTCGCAGCATTCATCGAGCGGCACTACGACTTCATCGAGACCGTCGAATTCGCCGACATCTACCGCCTGCGCGACTAGGGAGCGGTTGGGCCGCCTATGGCTGCCGCCGTGACGGCTCTCCTCATCTGTCTGGCCAGATTCGCCTATGCTATACTAACATCGCCGATCACAGGTGAGTCCTATGCTGCTGAGAAGAGACCTGCTTTCGATAGCCGACCTGACGCCCGAGGAGCTGCACGAGGTCATCGAGACGGCTCTGCGAATGAAGCGGGATGCCTGCCAGCCCCTGCTTCAGGGCAAGGGTCTGGCGCTCCTGTTCGAGAAGTCCTCGTTGCGCACCAGGGTGAGCTTCGATGTGGCGATGCGACAGTTGGGCGGCTACTCGATCTACCTTTCGCAGGCCGAGGTGGGCCTGGGGCAGAGGGAGCCGGTGGCCGATGTCGGCCGCGTCCTCAGCCGCTATGTCGACGGCATCGCTGCCCGCACATACGCTCAGTCCACTCTCGAGGCGCTGGCTCAGTACGCCTCGGTGCCCGTCATCAATGCGCTGTCCGATGACGAGCACCCCTGCCAGGCGCTGGCGGACCTCCTGACCATCCGTGAGAAGAAGGGACGGCTTCAGGGTATCAAGCTCGCCTTCGTCGGCGACGGCAACAACGTGGCCGTCTCCCTCGCCCAGGCGGCGTCGATGGCGGGTATGGGCGTCACCATCGCCTCACCTGAGGGATACGAGCTCCCCAAGGCGGTGTTCGACCGTGCCCGCGCGCTGGCCGAGCGTTCCGGCGGCGGGCTGACGCTGGTCCAGGCGCCGGAGGAGGCGGTGCGGGACGCGGATATCGTATATACGGATGTCTGGACCAGCATGGGCCAGGAGGATAGCCAGTTCCAGCGGCTCGAGGCCTTCGGCGGCTACCAGGTAGATGGGAAGCTCATGGCCCTGGCCTCTCCCGAGGCGATATTCATGCATGACCTGCCCGCCCATCGAGGCGAGGAGACCGTAGACGAAGTAATCGAGAGCCCTCAGTCCGTCGTATTCGACCAGGCGGAGAACCGGCTGCACGCGCAGAAGGCCGTCCTTGCCCTGCTCATGGCGAGGGACGCGGGGTAGTCCGGGCGCGTCCAGGGCCGAGAAGGACCCGCCTTCGCGATCCTTGGGCGCGGCAGCGGGGGGTTACGGGGCATGGCCGACCTCTGGGATTCCATCCAGACCATCCTGAACCGCGTTGACGCTGGCAGCGTCGTCGACATTCTGCTGATCGCGCTCATGTTCTACTGGGTGCTCCTTCTCCTGCGGGGCACCACCGCGATGACGCTGCTGCGCGGCGCTGCCTTTCTCCTGATCGCGGCGGTGGCGCTGGCCCGCATATTCGATCTGCGGGTCCTGAACTTCATCATCCGCAACTCCTTCGTCGGCATTCTCATCGCCGTGCCGATCATCTTTCAGCCTGAGATCAGGCGGGCGCTGGAGCGTCTGGGACGTACGGGGCTGCGGGCCTGGCTTCGCAGGCCGGGGTACGAGGAAGCCATAGAGGCTGTAAGCAGCGCCGTTGTGAGCCTGGCCCAGCAGCGCCACGGAGCCCTCATTATCCTGGAGCGTGAAACTGGTCTGGAGGACTACATCATCACTGGTGTCCGCGTCGACGCCGCTCCGTCGCCGGAGCTGCTGGAGGGCATCTTCTATCCAAACTCACCCCTGCACGACGGTGCCGTGATTCTACGTGAGGACCGTGTCGTCGCGGCCAGTTGCACTCTTCCTCTGTCCGACGACACCTGGGGCGCCCACCTGGGGACGCGCCACCGGGCCGCCATCGGGATCACAGAGGGAACGGATGCCGTCTCCGTCGTGGTCTCGGAGCAGACGGGCCAGATATCGGTGGCCTCGAACGGACGCATGATTCCCCGCCTCGATGAGGCGAGACTGCGGGCCACGCTGGCCGCTCTTATGGGACAGCCGTCACTGGTGAGAGCATCCAAGGGGGCCTGACGTTGCCGGACTCCGGAGCCGCCCTCGGTCGATCGCAAAGCAGGTGCGGAAGGTAGGCCGCCGTGCAGTCGAGTAGAAGCGTTTTGCAGGCTACGCTATACACGCTCAGCCTTGCCGCGCGTTCCCTCAAGGAGAACTGGAGCCTGGCTACGCTGTCGCTCGTCCTCGCCGTGATGCTTTGGGTATTCGTCACCGACGTCCAGAACCCTACCCGCACTGACGTCTTCCCCGCCGCAATTCCCATCGAGACGGTGAACGTCGCGCAGGACCTGGCTGTGGCGAGCCTCTCTGAGTCGGCCGTCAGCGTCCGCATCTCGGCTCCCGAAGATACGTGGAAGGGCCTCACTCGCGACGATTTCCGGGCGATCGTTGACCTGTCCGGCGTGAGCCAGAAGCAAGCTGAGGTCACGGTGCGGGTGGACGTCACGGACGCGGGCAGCGTGGAGATCGTTGGGGTGAGCCCGAGCCGGGTGACCGTCACCCTGGAGACCGTCACCTCGAAATCCGTGCCGGTGCGGGTGAAGCTGGTGGGGGCGCCACCCCTGGGCTTCGATCCTTCTCCCGCGACTGCTTCTCCGGAGCAGGTGACGGTTTCCGGGCCGGAGAGCCTGGTGAACCTCGTCCAGGAGGCGGTCGCGGACGTGAACCTGACGGGTGTCCGAGTAAGCCTGCGGCAGGTCTTCACCGTCACCGCCCGCGACAGCCACGGCGGCGATATCGAGGGCGTGAACCTGGACCCGAGCACGGTCCAGATAGACCTGCCCATCGTCCAGCAGGAGTTCAGCTCCGTCTACGTGGTGAACCCGTCCTTCCGCGGGGTGCCGGCCGAGGGCTTCTCCGTCACCGATGTGAAGGTGAACCCCTCGTTTGTCACGGTCACGGCGCCCATCGAGGTGCTGCAGTCCATCAGCACCCTGACAACGGAGGCGGTGGACATCGACGGTGCCACCTCAGAGGTCATCCGCATCGTCGGCCTGCGTCTTCCCGCAGGCGCGAACGTCGGCGGGCAGGAGAGCGTCACCGTGCAGGTGCAAGTGTCTCCGGTGACGTCGACACGGGGGGAGGCGACATTCAGTCTGACGCCGCAGGTGGACGGTCTGGCCTCGGAGCTGAGCGCCAGCCTTTCGCCCAAGGAAGTGGAGATAACGGTCGCCGCCAGCCTGCCGATACTGGACGCGCTCTCCTCCGGCAGCATCCGGCTCACGCTTGATGTCTCAGGATTGGCGGCCGGCGTCCATGACGTCGAGGTGAAGGCGCAGGCACCGCCCGGCGTGGAGGTGGTTACCATAGACCCTCCCACGGTGAAGGTAACCCTGAGCTGATCATGCCCTCGTCTTCCTCCCTTCGCACGAGCGGCAAGGAGGCGCAGGCCGCAGGCAGGGGCGAGAAGCCCGTGGTGGCCATCGTCGGCCGACCGAATGTGGGCAAGTCCGCCCTCTTCAACCGCATGGTAGGCAACCGCGTGGCATTGGTTGAGGACCTCCCCGGCACGACACGGGACCGCCTCTACGCCGACATCGAGTGGCAGGGGAAGAAGTTCCGCATAGTGGACACGGGAGGCCTGGAGCCGGCGGCGAAAGCCACCTACCCGGCCCTCGTGCGGGAGCAGGTGCAGACGGCGGTGGACGAGTCACAGCTCATCCTGTTCGTCGTCGATGCCAAGGACGGGATGACATCGGGAGACCTGGAGGTCGCGGATGTCCTTCGCAGGGCCTCGAAGCCCGTACTCCTCCTCGCCAACAAGGCCGAGAGTGAGTCACGGCGGGAGTGCGCCGTCGAGTTCTTCGAGCTGGGGCTGGGTGAGGCGATCGCAGTGAGCGCCCAGCACGGCACGGGCATCGCCGATGTCCTGGACCTGGCGGCCGAGATCCTGCCGCCGGCGGAGGCGGCAGAGGCGGTGGAGGCGCTGCGGGTCGCCATCGTCGGCCGGCCGAACGTCGGCAAGTCGATGCTTCTGAACGCCATCCTGGGCGAGGAGCGTGTCGTCGTCAGCGACCTCCCCGGCACTACCCGCGACAGTATCGACACGGCGTTCGAGTACGACGGGCGCCATCTCATCCTCGTCGATACGGCCGGGGTGCGCCGGCGGGGACATGTCCAGCGGGGCCTGGAGAAGCACGCTGTCCTCAGGGCCCGCAGCGCAATGGAGCGCAGCGATGTGGCGCTCCTGGTTATCGATGCCAGCGAGGGCTTCGCCGCTCAGGACGCGCACATCGCGGGCTACGCCATCGATGCCCTGCGGGGGCTTGTCCTGGCGGTGAACAAGTGGGACCTTATGGGAGAGGGGAAGGCGGCCCGCACGCAGTTCGAGCTGGGCCTACGGCAGCGCCTTCGCTTTGCCCCATGGGTTCCGCTATGCTTCGTTTCGGCGAAGGAGAGAACGGGACTGCGCCCGATGCTGAAGCTGGCGCTCCAGGTGGGCGAGGAGCGAAAGCACCGCGTCAGCACCGCCGAACTCAATACGCTCGTACAGCGGGCGACAGCGGCGCACAGTCCCCCGTCCGTGCGGGGCAGGAGGCTGAAGATCCTCTACGCCACCCAGGCCGCCTCATCGCCGCCGACCTTCGTCTTCTTCGCGAGCGCTGCCTCCGGGTGGCACTTCTCGTACCGGAGGTATCTGGAGAACAGCCTTCGCAAGGCGTTCGGTTTCACGGGTGTGCCCATAAAGCTCATCTTCAAGGGCAGGGAAGGTCGCTAGCATGTGGTGGGCCTTCATCGTCGCCGCCGTCATCGGATACCTGCTCGGCTCCATCCCGGCGGGGCTGATCGCTGGCAGGATCGCCCGCCGCATTGACGTGCGAGACTATGGCAGCGGCAAGACGGGCGTCACCAATGTCTTGCGAACGCTCGGCCTACGCATCTCCGTGCTCGTGGGCGTGGCCGACATCGCCAAAGGGGCGATACCGGTAGTGATAGCCAGGATACTTATCGATGACGCCTACGGGCAGACGGTGGCAGGCATGGCAGCCCTCGTCGGCCACGACTGGCCACTCTTCGCGGGCTTTCGAGGCGGCCGGGGCGTTTCCACCTCCTTCGGCGCGCTGCTGGCCATGAGTCCACTCGTGGCCCTGGTCCTGGTACCCGTCGGCATTGCCATCGGGGCGGTTACCCGCTACATGTCGGTGATGTCCATCGGCGGCTCGCTCATAACCGCCGTGACATTCGTGGTGCTGGCTGTGTTGGGGCTGGAGCTGTGGGCCTATGCGGCCTTCGCCGTGGCGGCCGCCGGCCTCATCGTCGCCCTTCACCGTGAGAACATGGGCCGGCTGCTGGCCGGGCGCGAACCAAAGATCGGCCGCGGCGGCGTGCGCCGACGCACCGGCGAGGCGCCGGGAAGCCCCTAGCATCCCTGCCCCCCTGCGAAATTGACAACGCTTTCGGCCCTTGGCTACACTTTCTCTAGGGCCTCGCTCAAGACCGCCGCCCGTCGGAAGCGACATGATAGAGGAGTACCTGCAGGAGCTGGCAGACGCGGCGAGGCCGGTGGTATCGGCCAAGCTAGTCAACCTCTGCAACCTCAGGCCGGAAGAGCTGTCGTACTTCCGGGGGCTGTGGGGAGAGTCGGAGACAGAGCGACGGCGGCAGGTAGTCGCTGAGCTCGTCGAGCTGGCGGAGGACAACGTAGAGCTCAATTTCGACGCGGTGTTACTGGCGTGCCTTGAGGACCCCGATGCGGATGTGCGGCGGCTGGCGGTGCGGGGCCTCTGGGAGTACGAGGAAAGGGACCTGATACCGCGCCTCCTCGATATTCTCCAGGCCGACGCTGACCCTGAGGTACGAGCGGAAGCGGCCCTCAGTCTGGGCCGCTTCGTGCTGCGAGCCGAGTTCGATGAGCTGCGAGCGACTGATGCTGAAGCGGTCGAGGATGCTCTGCGACAGGTGCTCGCGCGCGAGGAGGAGGCGGTCAGTGTGCGGGCCCGCGCCGTGGAGGCGCTGGGTGCCCGCAGCAGCGACTGGGCCCGCGCCATCATCGAGGACGCCTACGGCAGCGCCGACCATCGGCTTCGCATCAGCGCCGTCCACGCCATGGGCCGTAGCTGCGACCCGCGCTGGCTGCCCCGGCTTATCGACGAGCTGTCCAGCCCCGATGCCGAGATGCGCTATGAGGCTGCTGGCGCCTGCGAGGCCATCGCCGAGGAGTCGGCCGTGCCCTATCTCATTCCCCTGCTGGAGGACGAGGACGCCGAGGTGCAGGAAGCGGCGATCGAGGCTCTCGGTCAGACCGGGGGGGACGAGGCCCGGGAGGCGCTCGAGGGCCATCGCACGCATCCTGAGCCGCGGGTGCGAGAGGTGGTGGAGGCTGCCCTGGCCGAGCTGGAATTTGGTGACGACCCCTTGGGGTTCAGGCTCCGCGACTGAGGTTGGAATCTTGGCGAACGCGCATTCCCGTAGAGTGCCGGTCGAGGAGTTGGTCTCGGCGGGAGGCGTGGTGTATCGACACGGGCAGCGGGGAATGGAGGTCGTCATCTGTGGTCGCACGGAGGACGGCATCTGGGGGTTGCCGAAGGGAGCGCCCGAGCCCGGGGAAGGGCTGGAGGCCGCGGCGGTGCGGGAGGTCGGCGAGGAGACGGGGCTACGGGCGAGCATCGAGGACAAGATCGGCAGCATCGTTTACTGGTTCGCGAGGCCGGGGGTTCGCTATCACAAGACGGTGCACCACTATCTCATGACGGCGTCCGGCGGCACCGTGGATGACCATGACCTGGAGTATGACCGGGTGGAATGGGTTCCCGTCGAGGAGGCATGCCGTCTCCTCAGCTACAAGAATGACGCCGATGTCGTACGCAAGGCTGTGGAGATCGTGCGTGGCCGCAGCGCGAGCGCAGGCGGAGGGTAGGCGCGTGACGGCGGTCGTTCCCGACGAAGTGATTCGCGGCGAGAAGGTGGTGCTTCGTGAGAAGCGCCTCAGCGATGCCTCCGACGATTACGCATGGCGCTCTGACCCCGAACTGGCCCGTTACGACGCCGCGAAACCGTTGACGGCATCGTTCTCCGACTATCTCTCCCTCTATTCTGAGGAGCTGGACTACCCCAGCCCTTCCAGGCGTAGCCTCGCTATGGAAGACGCCGCGGGGCAACACATCGGCAACATCATGTTCTACGGCATCGACCGTCTCAAGGGCGAGGCGGAGCTCGGCATCACGATTGGTGTCGACAGTCACTGGTCTCAGGGCTTCGGCAGCGATGCGGTGCACGCTGCGCTGCGCTACGTCTTCGCCGACCTGACGCTAAAGCGGGTCTATCTGAAGACGCTGGAGTGGAACCACAGGGCACTACGCTGCTTCGAGAAGGCCGGCTTTGCGCGCTACGGAGCCATGCGCCGCAGCGGTCAGACCTTTGTGCTGATGGAGATCCGGAAAGAGCGGTTCACCTCCTTGGAGCAGACCTGACCCCTTCTTGCGCCCAGCCGCCGAGGCGGCGGAAGAGATCCGTCGCCACGCCGGCACTCAGTTGGACCCCCAGGCCGTGATGGCCTTCCTGCACGCGACTAATGAAGAACCCTTCGTCTGCCCGAAGCCCCGAAATCGAATGAGACGGCAAGCCTCCGACCGGCTACTTGCCGGGGCGACCGGGGATCTCCAGCTCGTCCGGCGGCGGCGCCGGATTGACGATGCCCGCCATGAGCTGCTGCGGCACCAGCCGGCCCAGCTCGTCCACAGACCAGGAGCCGGGCTTGAAGATGGTGCGCATGGGCGTCGGGTGATAGAGAGGGAAACAGAGCCTCCGGCGACGCGGAAGATCTGGCCGTTGATGCTCCAGGCCTGGTCCGTGCAAAGGTATGCCACCATGGGCGCTATGTCTTCGGGCTGGGGCAGCGACGGCGCCTGTGCCGGTGCCGGTGCGCCGGGCGCCTGGCCGCCCGCGCCGCTGATACCGGCCCTCGCGCGCATCTCTCGCGCCTGCTGGGGGACGCTGCCCGTCATGCGCGTGGCGGCGCCGGGGGCGATGGCGTTGCACGTGACTCCGTAGCGCCCCAGGTCGCGCGCGACGACCCGCGTGAAGCCGGCGATGCCGGCCTTGGCGGCGCCGTAGTTGGCCTGGCCCGGGTTGCCAACCAGGCCCGATGTGGACGACATGTTGACGATGCGTCCGTAGCGCTGCTGGCGCATAAGCACGGTGGCCGGCTTGGTGCAGGCGAACGTGCCCTTGAGATGGACCGCGATGACGGCATCCCACTCCTC
>CAZMGB010000004.1:38712-185046 GCA_964565775.1 uncultured Dehalococcoidia bacterium | reverse complement strand
GCCAACCCCTAGCGTCGCACACCCGCCCCTGGAAGGCTGAAGCCTTCCCCTACGCGCCCCGCCCACCTCTCATCTCTCACCACCCACTCCCACCTGAAGAGTCCCCTGTTCAGCCAGGCCAACCCCTAGCGTCGCACACCCGCCCCTGGAAGGCTGAAGCCTTCCCCTACGCCCCACCCCGCGCCACCTCGGACATCTCACGCTAGGGTGCCCGCGCCGAACGGGCTCGGTCCTCCACCGACCGGATGAACGCCGTTTTCGCCTCGGTGTACGCCTCTCGGTCGGTCCGGAACCTCAGCGCCAGGTCCTTCTTCAGCCGGTAGTACTCGGCTGCCGTCTTCGGATGGGCGCGGAGGAAGTCGCGGAACAGCAGAAGCCTTCCCCAGAAGTCGCCCCCGTGCTCGACCAAATGGGCGTGGTGCGTCCGTGGCAGCCCCTTGCCGAAGAAGAGGCGGCCGGGAATGCCGGCTTCACCCCGGTACTCGTAGCCGAGGCCCTCCATCGGCCCGACGCACCGCTCGCCGTCCTCGAGCCGCGCCACGCCGATCATGATGTCGATGATGGGCTTCCCCCCGAGTCCAGGGACCGCCGTACTCCCGACGTGCTCGATCCCCGCAATCAGCCCGCCGAGGGCGGCGACGATGCGGCCCCGCTCCTCCTCGTAGCGACGGGGCCACTCGGGGTCGTACTCGACGACAAGCACCGGCTCCCGGTCCGGCTGCATCTCGTTGTTCCGGCCTTCGATTCCGCCGCAGGGCAGGGGCGCCGAGCGCTCCCTCAGGTCTCAGAACGCTTGATGCGTCTGGGCGATGGCGAACACGCCCTGCTCGTTGATCTCGGCCTTCGTCCTCTCGCCGCGCGCGACCCGCAGAAGGAAGCTCAGTATCTCCTCGCCCACCTCGGCCACTGTCTTCCCCTCGAGGACGGTGCCGGCGTCAACATCGATGTCGTCCAACATCCTGCGATACAGTTCGGAGGTGGAGGAGACCTTGATCACCGGCGCCACCGGAAACCCGACCGGCGTACCTCTGCCGGTCGTGAAGATGACCGCCTGCGCCCCTGCCGCCGCCATCCCCGTCACGCTCTCGACATCGTAGCCGGGTGTGTTCATGACCACCAGGCCTCGCTCGCTCGGTCGCTGCGCATACTCCAGCACCTCACGGATCGGTGAGCTGCCGGCCTTGGCGATGCAGCCCAGGCTCTTCTCAGCGATCGTCGAGAGGCCTGATTCGACGTTGCCGGGCGCCAGCACTCGATGGGCCAGGGGGCCGAGCATCTCCCGCGTAAGGGCCTCCTGATGCTCCACCATCTCCCGGAGACGGGTGGCCACTTCGTCGTTCGCCGCTCGGCGCAGCAGCGGGGCCAGCGCGCCGATCATCTCCGTCGTTTCCGAGAGGATTGCCGTGCCGCCCATCGCCACCAACCGGTCCACGGCCTTCCCCACCGCCGGGTTCGCCGTAATGCCGGAGAACGTATCCGAGCCCCCGCATTCCAGGGCTACCGTCAAGTCGGCCGCCGTGCCCCTCTGACGCGGCATCCTCTCCAGCTCACCCAGGATCTCTCGGGCCATCGCCTCAGCCTTGTCGGCGGCCTTCCTCGACCCCCCGACCTCCTGGACGACCAGACTCCTCAGAGGTTTTCCGTTCGCGGCCAGGGAGGCTTGCAGGAGGCCCACAGACAAGGGCTCGCAGCCAAGCCCCACCAGGACAGCCCCGCCTACGTTCGGGTTCTCCACCAGGCCGGCCAGAGTCTTGATCTGGAGGACCAGGTCGGGTGGAGGGCGACCGCAACCGTGCGGGTGCTCTACGACCACCACATCCGCCAAGCGGCGACCTACGTCGCGCACGACGCCCGCCGCGCAGGCCACCGTTGCCAGCACCAGGCAGTGATTTCGGATGCCTATGCGCCCGTCCGGTCGCCGCCAGCCCTCGAAAGCGAAGTCCTCGCTCATTCCCTGCCGCCCAGGTTGTGGGTATGCACGTGCTGTCCGGTCGCGATGTCCGCCGTCGCCAGGCCGATCTTCTCGCCGTAGCGGACAACCGCCTCGCCGGCAGCGATCGGGGCTAGTGCCACCTTGCCGCCGCGCGCGATCGCTTCAGCCGCCCGCACCTCAGTGCCGTCACCGAGCTCAACCACGTCGCCCGCTTTCACGTCGGCCGTCACCACGGCCACGTTATCGCGCGCGTCCATCCGTATCGCCCGTATCGCCATGCCACCACCGTAATCAGTATGGCTACGTCACGTCAACCACGCGGAGACCGTGACCGGTCCCTGACCGGTAGGGAAAGTCTCGACCCCCGCCTGAAGGCGGGGGCATGTGTTCGCCTTCCGATGCCCCAGCCTTAAGGCTGGGGTCGTGCCCGAATCAAGTGGCCGAGCGCCCCACCAACGACACGTCACTCACGGGACCTGGTGACTGGCTCAGCGTCGGTGAACGAGGATGCCGGGCAGCTCTGAACACCTTTGCTGTCTCCATGAGCCTGCCTGCTGGCAGGCGAAGCAAAGGGTCCAAGATTCTTCGTCCGCCTGAGGCGGGCTCAGAATGACCCACCAAAGATGGACCAGTCACGAAACCTCCGCCCCGATGGGAATCTCTGGGTCCCTGGTTCGTGCGCCCACGGCGCTATCGGACCACGAGGGCAGCAGGTGACGGGAGACGGACTCACGCCCGACGCCCGCCGGGCGGCGCGTCGAGGGCCTCGATGCGTCCATCCTGCACGCGGTAGACCGGGGCCTGCGACCAGGACTGGCGGTCGAGCGAGTCTGCCTCGGTCGAGGTGATCAGCACCTGGTCAAAGCCGTCCGCCGCCCCTTCGACGCAGCGGCGCCGCTTCTCGTCCAGCTCCGAAAGGACGTCATCGAGGAGGAGCACGGGGCGCTCCCCGGAGCGGGCCAGCAGGAAGCGCGCCTCGGCCAGACGCAGCGCCAGGGCGGCGGTGCGCTGCTGGCCGCGCGACGCGAAAGCCGCCGCCGGCTGGCCGTCGAGCAGAAAGAGGAGGTCGTCCCGGTGCGGGCCGAGGAGCGATACGCCGGCGGCCACGTCCCTTCTTCGGTTCGCCGCCAGCGCCTCGACAAGGGCGGCGGAGAGCTCATCGGCGCCGGCGGAGGCGGCCCTGGCGCCGTCCCAGCCGCTTCCCAACTGGGGCTGGTAGGTGAGCGCCAGCTCCTCGCGGCCGTCGGTCAACGCCCGATGGGCCTCGGCCGCCAGGGACGCCAGCTCGACGACGGCGGACGCTCGCCCGGCGACTATGCGGCCGCCCTCCTTCGCCTGCTCCCCGTCCCAGAACGCCAGCTCGTCGGGGTGGGCAGCGCCTTCCTGCAGCCGCCGCAGCAGAGCGTTCCGCTGTGTCATCGTCCTCTGGTAGCGCTGCAGCGCCCTCAGGTACTCCCTATCGATCTGTGATAGCGTTATGTCGAGAAAGCGGCGGCGAAGAACTGGCGGTCCGCCCACCACCTCTATGTCCTGCGACGTGAAGATGACGGCCGCGAGCTGCCCGACCATGTCGGACGCCCGGCGCACCGCTTTGTTCACCCGCAGCCGCTTGAGGGCCGCAGGGGCTCGAGCGGAAGCGCCCTGCCCGCCCGCCGACGCGGCCGCGACGCCGCGCGTTTGCCCCACGATGGCGATCTCCAGCTCCACGGTTCCGGAGCGCCGCTCGACGGAGGCTGCCAGCCGCGCCACCGGCGCTTCTCCCTCAACCGCCCCCTGGTGGATGAGCTCACCATCGCTGGTCGCCCGCACGGACCGAGTCGTCGCCAGGAGGTACAGCGCCTCCAGCAGGTTGCTCTTGCCCTGGGCGTTCTCGCCGACGAAGAGGAGGGCCCCTCCGGGCAGTGAGAGCTCGAGGTGTCGATAGTTGCGGAAATTGGTCAGGCTGAGAGACCGTACGCGCATGAATAGTCGCCGGCTGAGGAGTGCGTGGCGCCCTGTGCAAGCAGGCGCCGGCGCGGGACGAGCCGGTGAACCATTATACCCCAGGCGAAGGGATACGACCGCCTAGCAGGAGTGCCCGAATGGCCTCGCGGCCGGAGCGTGCGGTAATCGATCTGGCGCAGTGATGGCCATCAGAGAATAGCCTCACGTTCCAGCCGTATGGGCGAAGCTTTTCCGCCGGAGGCGGATGCGCCTCTGGCGCAAGCTCCGCCCGGGGCCGACCTGCGGATGGCCACAACGCAGCGCTGAACGCACTGGGGGCGACGGTGGGTAGCTGGGGTGAGAGTTCGCGCTAGCCTTCGCTCTCGAGGAAGCGCAGGCGCAGGCGCAGCGCCGACGGCCGCGCCTCGTCCACGGCTAGCTGATGGCCGGTGGCCTCTCTAATCGCATCGACGACATCACCGGCCGTGAGGGGCTCGCGAAGCAGGATGATGACGCGCGCCTCGCCGTCGAAGTATCTCTCGACGGAAGCGCGCTCAACGGCCCTCAGGCGCATGAGCGCCCGCTGGAGCTCCATGAGCTCCTGGAAGCCGGGGACCGCGGAGACGACAAGCTGGACGCCCTCGCCGCCCCCGGCGAAGACCTCCTGCGCTTCTTCCGCCTCCGGTGCGCGCCGGCCGGGACGTTCCTCGCCGACTGCGAGGGCCCGCGACGCGTGCATCAGCCGGTCCAAGTCACCGAGGCGCTCCTCCAGCCGCTGCACTTCCTGGCCGAGGATGCTCACCTGGTCCGCCAGTAACGTGCGCTCCACGCTTATGAGGTCGATGGCGCGGACAAGCTGGTCGGCGAGAATACGCGTGTCCGCCTCGGTCTGAAGCGGGGTGGGCTCCTCCTGAGGCCGCGCCGGCTCCTCGCGCCGACGGCGGGCCTGCACGGCCTCCTCCTCGGCCGCCCTGGCCAGCAGAGCGTGAGCCTCGGAAAGGGCCTGCGCCAGAATCGACGCCGCCTCTCGAGCGGCCCTCTCTCGATCCTCCATTACCTTTGTGGTGTCCTCCGGGGTGATTGCGGCCGCTCCGTGGCATCGCTTCCCAGACCTCCAGCCTTAGAGATTATCGGCCGCGCGCAGTCCGGCCAAGAGGCGGTTGAGGGCGATCCACCGGTATTATAGGCCAAATCCCGAGAAAACGGTGACCGACCCGAGAGCAGGGAGTTCAGGGCTCTCGCGGGGTGCCGCCGGAGAGCAGGCAGTCCCTTGGGGCGCCAGTGGTCCGTCACCCGCCAGGCGAGCGGTTCGCAGGGATGCAGACGCCGTCGCCAGCAAGCAGCGAGCCGCGCGGTCGTGGGGTATAGTGGCAATCGCAGCCTTCGCCTACAATAGCATTCGGACTGCCGCCGCAGCCGTGGTGGTGCCGCTCCCGCCGACAGAACCGCGGGCGGCACGTCGGGCCCGGAGGCCATCCGCCGAGGAAACCTAGAGTCGGAGCGCGTGAGAGAAAGACGAGCCCAGGAAGGAGTCGACCATGAAGACCGACGGTGGGGAGCTATTCGCCAGGGCATTCGAGAAAGAAGGGGTAGAGCACATCTTCGCCCTCCACGGCGGCCATATCGACCCCATCTTCCAGGCCTGCTGGGACCACGGCATCCGTATCGTGTACACGCGCCACGAGCAGGCCGCGGGCCACATGGCCGACGCCTGGGCGCGGCTCACCGGCCGTCCCGGCGTCGCCCTCGTGACGGCGGGCCCCGGCGTCACCGATATCGTAACGGCCGTGACCAACGCCTACGTCGACTGCGTGCCGATGGTTGTCATCGGCGGCCGGCACGCGCTCGCGGAGGAGGAGATGCTGCCCCTCCAGGAGCTGCACGGCCTGCCCCTCATGGAGCCGATCACCAAGTGGCGCCGCCTGATCCGCGACCCGAGACGCATTCCCGAGTACGTCGCCATGGCGTTTCGGCACGCCACGCAGGGCCGGCCGGGCCCCGTCTTCCTCGAGATTCCGATGGATGTCGTCCGCGTCCTGGTAGAGGAGGAGAGCGTGCGCTTCCCGGAGCCGCACCAGCCCGACCGGCCGCCCGCGCCATCGCCCGAGGCCGTCGAGGAGGCGCTTTCGCTTCTCACGCAGGCCGAGCGCCCGGTGATCATGGCCGGCAGAGGCGTCTGGTTCGCCGGCGCGACGGAGGAGGTGCGGGAGTTCGCCGAGCTCACGGGCATACCCGTCCTCGCCAACGGCATGACCCGCGGCGCCGTTCCGGAGGAAGCGCACCCGCTGGGCATGTTCGGCTTTCAGTTCGCGAGCGTCATGGCGGGGCTGGCCGGCCAGCCAGACGTGGTGCTCCTGCTCGGCGGCCGGCTCGGCATGTTCACGGGCGTCCGCCAGTCCGCCATACCAGCGGACGCCACCCTAATTCAGGTCGACATCGAGGGGGAGGAGATCGGGCGCATGCGCGATGTCCAGCTCGGCATCGTCGCCGACTGCCGCGAGACGCTGCGGGCGCTCATCCAGGCCGCGCGCGGTCGCTCCCTGCCCGACCGGCGCGAGTGGGTAGAGAAGCTCGCGCAAGTCCGCCCCACGGTGCGCGGCATCTACGCAAACGCCCTCGACCCGGACCGCCGGTCCATCCACCCCTACCGCCTGACGCACGAGGTCAACGCCCTCATGGCCGACGACGGCGTCCTCGTCGCCGACGGCGGGGATACGGTTGTATGGACAGAGCTGGCCCTGACCGTGCGGCGCCCCGGCCACTACCTCAGCCACGGCTACCTGGGCTGCCTGGGGACCGGCCTACCCTTCGGCCTCGCCGCCAAGCTCGCCCATCCCGACGAGCGGGTGCTCGTGATCAGCGGCGACGGCTCCGTGGGCCTCAACTTCACAGAGTTCAACACGGCGATCCGCCACAACCTCCCCATCGTCGTCGTCATCAATAACGACAAGGCCTGGGGGATGTGCAAGCACGGACAGGAGGCGGAGTACGGCGATGACCGCGTGGTCGGCACGGAACTGGGGCCGACGCACTACGAGAAGGCGGCGGAGGCGTTCGGTGTCCACGCCGAGTACGTGGAGGAGGCGTCTGAGATCGTCCCGGCCATCGAGCGGGCCTTCGCCAGCGGCCGGCCCGCCTGCGTGAACGTGATGACCGACCCCACCGCCGTGTCACCGTACACCGAAAGCAGCGGGGCCAAGACGGAGCGCCCCTGGGCCGCCGCTGTCCGCCGGAAGTAGGCCCCGGCCCGGCGCTGAGGGCACGCGCGCCCGGCCGCACCCTGTTCCGCCTCAGCCCCGGCGGCGGTATCATAGGCCTCGCCTGCTCGAAGCTTCGCCACGACAAGGGAGGAATGAATATGCCGGCGGTAGACTTTCCCAAGGGGTTCGTCTGGGGTTGCGCCACCGCCTCATACCAGATCGAAGGCGCCTGGGACGAGGACGGCAAGGGCGAGTCGATCTGGGACCGCTTCTGCCACACGCCGGACCACGTCAGGAACGGCGAGACGGGCGACGTCGCCTGCGACCACTACCATCGCTATCGAGAAGACGTGGCCCTGATGAAGGAGCTGGGTCTCCAGGGCTACCGCTTCAGCATCTCCTGGCCCCGCATCTTCCCCCAAGGCAAGGGAGAGATCAACCGCAAGGGCCTCGACTTCTACAGCCGACTGGTCGACGAGTTGCTGGCGGTGGGTATCACCCCCTTCCCGACGCTCTACCACTGGGATCTGCCCCAGGCCCTGCAGGACGAGGGAGGGTGGGCGAACCGCGACATCGCCCAGCACTTCGCCGACTACTGTGCCGCCGTCGTCGACCATCTGGGCGACCGCGTCAAGAGCTGGATGATCTTCAACGAGCCCTGGGTCTTCACCGTGCTGGGCTACATGGGCGGCATCCATCCCCCCGGCATCCGCGACTCCGAGCTGGCGCTACGGACGACTCACATCGTCAATCTGGCCCAGGGGCTGGCCGCCCGCGCCATCCGCGCCACCAGCAAGGTCGAGGCGGTGGGCACCGCCTTCAGCGCGACCGCCGTCTATCCCGCCAGCGAGAGCGAGGAGGACCGCGCCGCCGCCGAGCGCATGCACGGGTTCAACAATGTGTGGTTCGTGGAGACGGTGCAGAACGGCCGCTACCCCGACGCCTACGTCGGCGGCATAGACCCGGAGCGCCTGGGCGCGCAGCCCGGCGACATGGAGACCGTGAAGGCGCCGCTCGACTTCATCGGCATCAACAACTACACCCGCACCGTTATCGCCAACGGCCCCCGGGACCCCAACCTCGGCATTCGGCCCATACAGGTGCCCGACGTCGAACGTACGCACTTCGGATCGGAGGTGTACCCGGAGGGCATTCACCAGCTCATAATGCGGTTCTGGAACGACTACCGCTGCCCGATCTACATCACCGAGAACGGCTGCTCCTACGACGACGGCCCCGACGAGAACGGCGTCGTGAACGACGACCGGCGGGTGAGCTTCTACCAGCGGTACATCTCCCAGGTGGGACGGGCCATCCAGGACGGCGCCGACGTGCGCGGCTACTTCGCCTGGAGCCTGATGGACAACTTCGAGTGGAGCCTGGGCTACGGCGAGCGCTTCGGGCTGGTGTACGTGGACTATCCCACTCAGCGCCGCATCATCAAGAAGAGCGGCTACTGGTACCGTGACCTTATCGCCGCTAATCGTCTGGAGTACTAGCCCGGGCCAGGAGGCCGCAGGCAGGGCGAGAAGACTCCTTGCGCCTGACTCGGTCGCCGTCCTATGATGCGTCTGCCGCCGCCGCTCGATTGGCGGCGCGCCGTGAGGAGGTTGGATCATGGAAGACCTGGCGACCCGCAGCTACTGGCTGGGCCTGGATTCTTATGAGCCGGGTCCCCCTCTGGAGGGAGACCTGGAGGCGGACGTGGTCATAATCGGTGCGGGCTTCACCGGCCTCTGGACAGCCTACCACCTGCTGAAGGCCAGCCCCAGCAGCCGCGTCGTAGTCCTGGAGGCCAGTGCCGTCGGCTACGGGGCCTCTGGGCGCAACGGCGGCTTCGCCATGACTCTCATCCACCGCAGTCTAGCCGCCATGACCGAAGCCGTCGGTGACGACGGCGCTCGCGCCCTCCACGGCGCGGCCGTCGAGGCCATTCGCTCCCTTGAGAGCGTCTGCGCCGAAGAAGGCATCGACGCACAGCTCATGCCGAACGGCGCTATCACCGTCTCCAACTCGCCGCCCCAGGACGATCTCATCCGCCGTGAAGCGGAGACAGCCGCTCGCCTGGGCCTGAAGGACGTCGCTTTCCTGGAAGGCAACGAGGTGCAGGCCGTCGTCCATTCGCCCACCTTTCGCTGCGCCATCCGGGAGCCCGACTGCACCCTGATCAACCCGGCCCGACTGGTGCGCGGCTTGAAGGGCGCGGCGGTCCGCCTGGGCGCCCAGGTCTTCGAGGGGACGCCGCTGAGCCAGTTGTCCCAGGAGGGGACGAAGGTGGTGGCCCGCACGCCCAAGGGCCGCGTCCGCGCCGATAGGGCTGTGCTGGCCGCCAACGGCTACGGCACCCAAATGCCCGAGATCAGCAAGTACCTGATGACTTTCTACTCCTACATCCTGCTCACGGAGCCCCTCACCGACGACCAGTGGCAGAGCGTCGGCTGGCAGGGACGCGAGGGCATAGAGGACCGTCGCACGTTCCTCCACTACTTCCGCCCCACGGTGGACGATCGCATCCTCTGGGGCGGCCGCGACGCTCCCTTCCGAGCCGACGGCCCCAAGCCTGTCTACGACCGCGACGAGCACGTCTTCCGGCGGGCGGAGGAGACGTTCCGCTGGACATTCCCCCAGTTGAAGGACGTGAAGATCGAGTACTCGTGGGGCGGCCCCATCGGCATCACGGCGCGCTTCCTGCCGTGCATCGGCTGGCTGAAGGGCAACCGTATTGCGTACGGGTTCGGCTACAACGGCCACGGTGTCGCCATCACCAACGTCGCCGCCATGTGCCTGCGCGACATGCTCCTCGACCGCGACACAGATAAGACGCGGCTTCCCCTCGTCAACCTGAAGCCGGTCAACATGGGGCCGCACTTCATCCGCGACCCGCTGGTACGGATGCAGGTGCGCACCCTCCAGAAGGCCGACGACGAAGGCCGGGAGGCGAAGGAGCCGGTACTGCTGAAGCTCTTCGAGAAGCTGGGCGGCTAAAGGAGACACCGATAGCGCGGCGAAGCGACGGACCGCTAGCGCGACAACGCAGCTACTCCTCCGCGAGGGTCGGCACGTCGCGCGGCCACTTGTCGTTCCAGGGACGCTCCTGCTCGTACGCGTAGCACGCCTGAAGAACGAGGTCCTCGCGGTGGCGCGGCCCGACGATCTGGAGGCCCGCGGGCAGGCCGGCGTCCGTGAGCCCGGCGCGCACGGTCGCGGCCGGGTGGCCCGAGAGGTTGAACGGGTAGGTGAAGGCTATCACCGCCAGGGGGTTAGCCACCGGCTCGCCGTCGATCTCGGGCGGCATCTTGCCGCGGGCGTCGAACGCCTCCGTCGGCAGGGTCGGCGTCAGGAGGAGATCGTAGCGCTCGAAGAGGTGCCAGAGGAAGTTCACGAGGCTGGCGCGCGACCGCTGGGCGGCTCCGTACTGGTCAGGAGTGAGGTCGCACACCCGCTCCGTCCCTTGAAGGAACCCGCGGCCGAACTCCGAACGGTGCTCCCCTATCAGGTCGACGATCTGGGCGTAGACCTCGCCGCCCGCCACCGCCGCCCACTGGAAGCCGGGATCGGGTATCCCCTCCTTCATCTCCTCCACATCGTGCCCGAGCTTCTCGAAGACGCATACCGCCTCCTTCACCTCGCGCATCACGTCGCTCTGGACGTGCGCGTAGCCCAGCGTCGGGCTCCAGGCGATGTGCAGGCGCCTGGGCAGCCGCTCGAGCACGTCGACGTACGAGTACCCGGGGTGCGGCAGGGAGTCGGGGTCGCTCTCATGGGCGCCGACGACGGCGTCCAGATAGAGGGCGCCGTCGCGCACGGTGCGCGTGATCGGCCCGAAGGCCACAGTGTCGCTCCAGGCAAGCATCTGGAAGGGCCCGCGCGGAACCCGTCCGAAGTTGGGCTTCATCCCGAAGCAGCCCGTGTAGCAGGCGGGGATGCGGACAGAGCCGCCCCCGTCTGAGCCCGTCGCCAGCGGCACCATGCCCGAGGCGATGGCAGCCGAGGAGCCGCCGCTGGAGCCGCCGGGAGTGCGGCTGGGGTCCCACGGGTTGCGCGTCACACCGAAGAGCAGGTTCTTCGTGAAGGCGGTGTAGCCGAACTCGGGCGCGTTGGTCTTGCCCAGCACGATGGCGCCCGCCCGCTTTAGCCGCTCGACCTGCACCGAGTCGCGCTCAGGCCAGTTGTCCTTGAAAGGGACGGAGGCGTGCGTCGAGGGGAAGCCCTCGGCGTCCTCGAGCTCCTTCACCCCGAAAGGCAGGCCGGCCAGGGGCCCCACATCGTCGCCCCGCGCGATGCGGTCGGCGGCCTCCCGCGCCTCCCGCAGCGCCTCCTCCGGGCGCATCGCGATGAAGGCGTTGAGCACCGGATTCGTCTCCTCGATGCGGGCGAGGCAGGCCTCCATGAGCTCGACGGGCGAGAGGTCCCGCGACCGGATGCGCTCGGCGAGCTCGTATGCAGGGGTGAAGCAGAGCTCCGACATGTCCGTTACCTCCGTGGCCAGGGTAGGGCTTCTCCGCAGGGGGAACCGGGTGTTGCCGCATGATACACCAGCACCACTGAAGAAGTCACCCCGGACGAGGGTGTGAAACAGCCACCGTACCGACTATACTCTTGTCCTATGGAGCGGCCTTAGCCGCCTGGAGGGCACTCGGACAGCCGTTCCCATGGGGCGGGGGAGGCGGCGGCTCGTCCTGCGGGGCCTGTTCGGCCGCTAGGAGGTGCGTTCCATGTTTCTCGTGCTGGTTCTCATTCGGAATCCCTTCGTCTTTCTAAAGGCTGTGGGCATTGCAGTGTCTCGCCTTGTAAGACCTGGAAGCTATGCGAAATACATAGAAGACAACAGGGTCCTCATAGGCGAAGCAATACAAAAGGGCCTATGGATTGTCGCGCCACTCTCACGCAACCCGATCACCGATGCGTACGCGAGGGCGCATGATACCGCCCGACTGCAGCTCTACGCCGCAGGCAGAGAGTATGCTCTCTGCGGGAACACAGGTCGGTTTGCGTGGAGAAAGCTCTTTGGGCCTGTCACACCGGGCGATCACCAACTCGAACACCTTGTCGCGGTTATCTACAAGATGACTGGTCATCTTCGGCTCTACGCGTACATGGAGGATAGCGCGCCTCGCCGGCGGTTTGTGGAGACTGCGCTGCTGTTTCCAAGGTATATTCGCGTCGTGGTCGGCCTGCTACTGGATGCCCTCCAGGGTGATGTGAGGGGAAACGAGGCCAGACGCCTTCTAGGTTCGCTGGTAGTGACCGGCGTGTTGCTGTGGCTCCTACTCAGGCTGTGGATAGGCTGACACCGAAAGCAGGATAGCCTGAGTGCTTGGGACCCGCCCCGACGCGAGGAAGATGTTGCTAGACAGGCGAGGAAGCCGCCGCAGCGGGAGCAGGCTGGCAGCCGGGAGAGGATAGCACAGCGGGAGAGGATTATGGATCTCAGTGAAGAGTGGGAGAGGGTTGCGAAGGATGCCTGGAGGAATGTCAGCTTCAGCGAATTGCGCGAAGGATTCCACGGCCATTACCGCGAGCTAACTAACAAACTTTCAGAGGTGGCCAGTTCGGAGGACAGGCCTGAGGACGCTCGGAGAGGTGCAGCTGATCTATTGAGGAGACTTCAGCGTCAAAATGTCCCGGTGACCGCCCACGAGAATGCTACCCTATTCACACTGGCTACGTTCGCTGCGATGAGGGCACCGGAAGTGGAGAGAGATTACGAAAGGGTAGCTTTGCTGTTCGCCCTCATCATGGTGGGCTACTTTGCGGGCTGGACCGGGAGATCCTCGCGGCCGGCTCGGATGAAAACGCCCGACTAGCGGGGGACCTTCTCGCTGCCTATCCCGAAGACCCTTGCGGCCCTATTGCCACAACTGATAACTGACGGCGTCTTGCTTCAAATGTCAGACGTGGCGCACAGCGCTTGGCGCGGTATACTCTACTGAAGTCATGCGCAGACTGCTCCGCCACCCCGCCCTCTTCCTGCTCACGACCACCGTGTACCTTCTCACGGCTTCGGCCTGCACGGCCAATACGCTCGCGCCTGCCGCCGAGCCCACCGTTGAGCCGCCGCCGCAGCTCATGCCGACCGCGACCGCCATTCCGCCTCCGGAGCCTACGCCGCCACCCCTACCCCCGCCCGAGCTGACGCCGGGGAGCGGCATCGTCGTCGGGGGCGAGGTCTTCGTGCGGCCGGAGCCGAGCACGATGAACATACAGATCGGCAGGCTACCCGACGGCGACCCCGTCGAGGTGGTGGGGGTCGTCCAGGGGGAGAACTGGCTCGTCGGCAAGCAGACCTGGGTGTCGTCGACGCCCGCCTGGGCGAGCGAGTGGCTCCAGATCGAGGGCGGTGGCTACGTGTACGGCGCCTTCGTGTTCACCCTCCAGCCCGGCGAGACGTCGCCCTTTGTCGACCCGGGCGACCAGGAGAAGTGGGTGGACGTGAGCCTGTCGCAGCAGACGGCGACGGCGATGGTGGGAGACCAGGCCGTCCACGTGGCGCCGGTGACGACGGGACTGCCGGGATTCGACACCCCCAAGGGCACCCACTACATCGAGCCGGACGGACGCATCGTCATCGAGACGATGACGGCGTCGCAGGCGGGCTACTCCCCCGAACAGGCCCAATACGATGTGGAGCGCGTCCTGTTCACCCAGTACTTCGACCGTGAGGGCGACGCCCTCCACCTCAACTACTGGCGGCCCGACTCCGTGTTCGGTGCCGAGCCGACGAGTCACGGCTGCGTGGGCATGCAGCTCCACGACGCCCAGTACTTCTGGCTCTTCGCCGAAGCGGGGACGCGGGTGGAGATCCACGACTGAATCCCCGCCCGGCCTCTCCCCGCGCCTTACCGCAGCTCCGTGAGCCGGAACGCGAGGGCCGCCACCAGGGCTGCGGCGGGGATGGTCAGCACCCACGCCACCACTATGTCTTTGGCGATTCCCCAGCGCACCGCCGAAAGCCGACGCGTGGCGCCCACGCCCATGATCGCGCCTGTGATCGTGTGCGTGGTGCTCGCCGGGATTCCGGCGTGCGCCGTGAAGAAGAGGGTCGCCGCCGCGGCGGTCTCGGCCGAGAAGCCGCCGTGGGGCTGCAGTTGGGTGACCCGCATCCCCAGAGTGCGTATCACTCGCCAGCCGCCGGCCAGCGTCCCCAAGGCTATGGCGGCGTGGGCGGAAAGGATCACCCAGACCGGGACGAAGAACTCACCACCGAGATGGCCCGTCGAAAAGAGGAGCACGGCGATTATCCCCATCGTCTTCTGGGCGTCGTTCGTGCCGTGCCCGAGGCTGAAGGCCGCCGCCGATGCAAGCTGCAAACGGCGGAACCATCGGTTGACAGTGGAGGGCGAGGCGTTGCGCATCACCCACATCACGAAGACCATGATCGGCGCCGCGACGAGGAAGCCGATGATCGGCGCCAGGGCGATGAAGATGGCGACCTTGCGGACGCCGCCGATGATTATGGGGTCGGTCCCGGCCTTGGCCATGGCGGCCCCCACCAGACCGCCGATGAGGGCGTGGGAGACGCTCACGGGCAGGCCCCGGTAGGTGGCCAGAGCCACCCAGGCGATCGCGCCCGCCAGGGCAGCGAAGACCAGTTGCTCATTGACGACGCTGGTGTCGACGATGCCCTTGCCGATCGTGTTGGCGACGCTGACGCCGAAGACGAAGGCGGCGACGAAGTTGAAGAAGGCGGCCCAGGCTACCGCCTGGAGGGGGGTGAGGACGCGCGTGGAGACAATGGTTGCGATGGAGTTGGCGGCATCGTTCATCCCGTTGAGGAAGTCGAAGGCGAGGGCCACGGCCACCAGGAGGACAACAGTCGCTAGCTCAGAGTCCAAGCGGCCGCCCTCCCCGTCTCGAACGGAAGAGAAGGGGCTGGTAGCCCCTTCTCTTGTCGCGCAATTGTCCCCGCCGGGCGGCTAGGCATGTCTGAGAACTATTCCCTCCAGCACGTTCGCTACGTCCTCGCAGCGGTCCGTCGCCTGCTCCAACTGGTCATAGATCTCCCGCCACTTAATGATCTCGGTGGCGTTTACCTCGTCCCGAAAGAGCTCCGCCATCGCCTTGCGAAACAGATCGTCAGCGACGTTCTCCAGCCGGTTCAGCTCGACGGCGATGGGAAGAATGTCGCGGAGATGGCGGTGCTCGCGCAGCTTGGCGATAGCCTGCTCCACCTTCAACGTCATCAGCCGCACCACGTCGGCGAGCTCCCTGCTCCTCGCGGTCGGGCCGGCGACCTGGTAGATGCGCATCGTCATGCTGGCTTCTTCCACGTGGTCGACGACGTCGTCCATGCGCTCGGCCAGGAGCGCAATGTCCTCGCGTTCGATGGGCGTGACGAAGGTCCTGTGGAGGAGCGCCGAGATGTCATGGGTAATGCTGTCGCCGGTATGCTCCAGCTCCCGCAGGCGTTCCGTCTTCATCTCGACGTTCTCGTAGTGCTCCATCAGGTCCTGGAGCACCTCGCCCGCGTCGACGAGGTTCTTGGCGGCGCCGTGAAGAAGATCATAGAAGGCTTCGTTCTTGGGGAGGAAGGGGAAACGAGGCATAAGCCTAACCACGAAGCCCGCCTAACCGGCCGGAAGAACGCCCCGGCAGATGAATAAGATTCACCAAGGCGAATTTAGCACCGCGCCGTGTTGACGGTCAATACGGATCGCCCACGGCGCGACCGAAAGAGACGACAGGGCCTGCCGTCAGGCGTTACAGCGCTGCTTCAAAGGGACACTAATCTGGACGGCTAACGCCCCGCGCTATCTCAATCGCTGGACGAGGGGATAGCCCGCCGCCTGCCAGGCTTTCATGCCGCCTTCGAGGTTCCAGACGTTGGTGTAGCCGAGGCGTATAAGCGTCTCCGCCACCGCTGCACTCTTCACACCACTACCGCAGTAGACGACGATCTTCGCGTCGCGGTCCGGAAACTTGTCGAGGTTCTGTTCGATCTCGTTATACGGGACAAGCTCGTCCGTAAGGTCGATCTCGCCCACGTAGGGAACGTACACGTTGACCAGCAAGAAGTCCTTGTTTTCGAGCCACGAGTGGAGCACGTTGGGCGTGATGCTAACGTACGAGCCGCCATCAACGTCGACCCGCGTTCCGACCGTCTCCTGGCCGACGTTGCCCGCCGTCGTGGAGCCGCCGCCGCAAGCCACGAGAAGCCATCCCAGGATCGCTATGACGGCGATGGCTATCCCCCGGAGAATCAGGCTTCGTGAGTCTGATCGGTGTAACATCTGCTTTCTCCCCCTGGGCCGCGCAGCCGCTGGAGCGGCTCCCTTGTCGACCTGGCTCGTCGGCCGTCTTCCGTGCTCGGGCGGCGCAGCCTTCCGCGGGCGCCCCCGGCTTTCCCGCGCTTGCTCTCGTCCGGCGGCGAGTCTGTCCTACGATAGTATGCATCGTAACACGGCAAGCCAAGAGCCAAACGGCCTGTTGTGAAAGACGTCGTCCCGCCGAGCGAGGCGGGAGGAACAGGGGCCATGCGTCGGCGCAGGCCGTCGCAGCGGAAGCGAGGCGGCGCACGCTCTTCGCGGCCTGTGTACCCGTATGCACCCCTACTGTATAGTGGATTCGAGGCACAATGGCGACCTTCGGCGTGCGGCCAGGCGACATCCTGCGGCCCCGTCCCTTCTGGATCGGCGCCCGCCTCGCGGAACTGGGCAAACTCGACGGGTGGCAGGCGGTGGCCCACTATGGGCAGCTCATCAGGGATGGGCTGCCCCTGCTCGAGGGGCGGCCTGTGGGGGAGCGCAGGCACTTCTCCTCACCCGAAGAGGCCGCCGCCTACGTCAAGGATGCCTCCCGGCAGGCAGGGGCCGACATCGCCGGCATCACCCCTGTTCAACCCTACCACCAGGTCGAGGGCTACGACGAGCCCTTGCCCGTCGCAGTCGTCCTGGGCATGGCTATGTCGTGGGAGGCGATCCGTCAGGCCCCGGCTCTCCCCGCGGGCGTGGAGACGATGCGGGTGTACTATGAGCTGGGGAAGACGGTCACCCGCCTGGCCGAGAAGATCCGCTCGCTGGGATGGCAGGCCATCGGCCACCACCCGCTGAGCGAGGCCCAGGGCAGCAGGCTGCTCCAGTACGTGCCCATGGCCGTCGACGCGGGCCTGGCCGAGCTGGGGCGCTGCGGCCTCGCCATCAGCCCGAAGCTTGGGCCGGTGTTCCGCCTCGCCGCCGTCACCACCGACCTGCCTCTCGCCGTGGACAAGCCGCCGCTCCTGGGCTACGGCATCGCTCAGTTCTGCGAGCTGTGCACGGCATGCCTCCGGGCCTGCCCCACGGGCGCCGTCCCCGCCAGGAAGAGCAGGGTGAGAGGGGTCCACAGGTGGAAGCTTGACTCGGAGGCCTGTTTCCCCCAGTTCGCCACGCACCTCGGTTGCAGCATCTGCATGGCCGTCTGCCCCTACAGCCTTCCCAAAGCCCGCGACACCCTCCTCCTCAAGCACTGGGCCTTCACCGGAAAAGACCCGGGTTAGGCCCTACGGAAGAAACGGCGATCCGCTCCGGACCTACGGGAGCTTCTTCACCCACATCCGATGGCCTGCGGGTGCCGGCACGCGGGGGTGTCGCTCGCGGCCGAAACGGCTACACTGAATCGAAAGCACTCGGACGCAACTCAAGGAGAAGAACATGCGGAACGAAGGTTTCACCCGCGCCGAACGGCTCACGTATCGGAAAGTGCGCAACTTCGAGCGCGCAAAGTCGATCTGCTTCCTCCCCATGAGCGCGCTGGAGGTGCACGGGCCGCACCTGCCCCTGGGGATGGATATGTTCATGGCCCGCTGGATGGCGGAGGAGACGGCGCGCCGCTTCGCTGCGGCTCATCCCGACTGGTCTGTGGTCGTCTACCCGCCGCTGACCCTCGGCACCGACGAGCTGCCGCTGCCCGGCTCCATGAGCGTCACTCAGCGCCTTGTGTACAACGCCCTCCTTCAGCACGGCGCTTCGCTGGCGCGTGCGGGCTACGGCTATGCCGTCGTCACCAACGGTCACGGCGGCGCCCGGCACGCCTCCGGCATCGAGGCGGCGTGCCGCCGGGTGAGCCAGCGCCACGGCATCGCCATGTTCTCCCCGTCGGTCGCCGCCCTCTACGAGATCACTACGGGCAGGCGGTTTGATCGCATCGAGGAGCTCATCGGGAGGAGCCTGTCGCCCAAGGAGCGCAAGGGCCTGCTGTCGGGCGAGCACGCCGGCACCTGGGAGACCTCGTTCATGCTGGCCGAAAACGCCGACCTGGTCGACAGCGGTTACCGTGAGCTGGGCCAGGACGACCCGCCCACGTTCCGGCCGCTCCAGGTAATCGGCACGGCCCTCGTCCGCCTGCTGCCGGGAGACGCCGAGGCGAAGGCGAACCGCAGCGAGACCCTCGACCGGCTGGCCGGAGGCGTGGGCTGGATACTCAACGCCGAGCACGGGTACGGCGGCCGCCAAGTGACCTACAACGGCGATCCTTCCGCGGCCTCCGCGGAGGTGGGGAACGCCTTCAGGGAGGTGATGGCCGAGGACTGCCTGGAGCTTGTGGAGGCGGTGGTCTCGGGACGACGCCGCCCGGAGGAGGTGCGGAGCATCGCCTCCGACCCGGCGATCATCCAGCCCTCGTTCTGGCCGCGCGTCGCCGCCACGGCATCGGCCACGGCTCTACTTGCCCTGATCGTGGCACGCGCCTTGCGGCGTGCGAGCGCGACGTAACCGGCACGGCGCTCGTCCCAGGGTCACGCCGGATGTATCATAGATAGGATGGGAGACGAACTCACGTCATGCGGGAGGAGAAGAGATGGCCGCCAACATAACCGACAAAGTGAAGCAGTTGCTTGAGAGCCCTAATTTCGTCCACCTGGCAACCCTGATGCCCGACGGCTCGCCGCAGGTGACGCCCGTATGGGTCGACTACGACGGCACCCACATCGTAGTGAACACGGCGGAAGGAAGGCAGAAGCCGCGAAACATCCGCCGTGACCCGCGCGTCGCCCTGTCCGTCGTCGACCAGGGCAACCCCTACACCGCAGCGACTATTCGGGGCAAGGTGGTAGACATATCGACCGAGGGCGCGGACGAAGGGATCGACCGGCTGGCCAAGAAGTATCTGGGCCAGGACAAGTATCCCTTCCGTCAGCCGGGCGAGAAGCGGCTCATCATGAAGATCGAGCCGCTGCACGTATCGACCATGTGACGCGCCGCTGCGATTGCCCTACCCCTTGCTCGGCGCACTCCGTCCCAGCACTTGAAGGAGCACGTCGGGCCGGTCCGACATGAGCCCATCAACACCCAGCGCGAGCAGCCGCCGCATCTCCTCGGGCTCGTCGACGGTCCAAACGTGGACCTGCAACCCCCGTCGGTGGGCGGCACGGACGAAGCGGCGATCCACCACCGTCACGCGTCCGTAGCCGGGGGAGACCTGGAGCGCATCGTAGGGAGCGCGCACGAGACCCGCGAGGCCGACCCGGCTGGCCAGCCAGAAGCGGCGGGCCTCCCCCAGGGCGGCAGAGGTGGCGACCCTCCCGCCCGCCCGCTCGCGAAACGCCGCGATCGGCTCATCGCTGAACGAGGCGACGAGAATTCGGTCGTGAAGACGGTGTTCGTCGATGAAGGCGATGACGGCGTCGACCAGGGGCGGCTCTCTCTGCTTGATCTCGACGTTGAGCCGCACGGCGGGAAACGCCTCTACGACCTCCGCCAGAGTGGGCACCGTCACGCCCTGCCCGCGAAAGGGGTACGTCTCGCCGCCGTCCGGCGAGAAGCGATAGCCCGCGTCGAAGCGCTTGAGCTCGGCCAGCGTATGGGCCAAGACGGGCCCGGAGCCGTCGGTCGTGCGCTCCAGGGTACCGTCGTGGATAGTGACGATGACGCCGTCGCGGGTGGCGTGTACATCCGTCTCCAGATACTCGTAGCCCATCTCCACCGCGCTCCGGAAGGCGGGCATCGTGTTCTCGGGCCAGAGCAGCGAGCCGCCCCGATGGGCAAAGGCCAAGGGTTGCGTCCCCTGGAAGTAGGGGCGGATGATCAGCGGCTTCATCGTCCTCACGGTCCAGCGCCGCTTCCGTCTCCGGCCCGGGCGGCCAGACCGCTCCCCGGGTTAGACGGGTCCCTGAAGGAGGATGCCGACGGCCGCGCGACCGCGCGGCCGCAGGTCGATGCGGACTTGCCTCTGCCCCTGCCGCCAGCGCGCGCCCTCGAACGCCCCCGAGAACGCCACGTCCCGCACTCGCGACGGCTCCAGCAGACGGATGCGCAGCCGCTGACCGGAGGCGCGCAGGTCGAGCCTCAGGCGGTCGCCCCGCCGGCGTGCCCTCACCTCCACACGGCCCTCGGGCGCCGGCAGCGATAAGCGTGCGCGAGAGCGCACGCGCAGGTCGATGTCGAGCGGGTTCCACGCCCGCTGGCCGACGAAGTCTTGGTCGGGTGCGAAGGGCAGGATCGAGTCGTCGCGCACGTAGAGGGGCAACCGTTCCAGGGGCACGGTCAGACTGAGGTAGCGCGGGCCGTCGACGGGCGCGCCGCCCCAGAAGTCGTACCAGCGGCCCGGCGGCAGATAGACCTGGCAGCGTCCCTCCTCGTTGAGGACCGGCGCCACCAGCAGGTCGGGGCCGAGCATGTACTGCTGGTCCAGGTGATACGTCGCGGGGTCCTCCGGGAATTCGAGCCACATCGGGCGCACCAGGGGCACGGCCGATCGGGCGGCCTCCTGGGCATGGGCCCAGAGGTACGGGAGCATTCGATAGCGCAGGCGGGCGAAATCGCGCACGATCTCGACGGCGCGCTCGCCGTAGCGCCAGGGCTCGCGCTCGCCGACGCCGTGGAAGCGGGCGTGCGACGACAGCAGCCCGAACTGGGCCCAGCGGATGTACAGGGCGGGCGACGGCGGCTTCAAGCGGTCCGGGTTGAAGAAGCCCCCGATGTCGTGGCTCCAGAAGGGGATGCCGGAGAGGCTGAAGCCGAGGCCGCCCCTCAGGGCGCCGGCCATTCCCCCAAAGCTCACCTGAGCATCGCCCGTCCAGTTGATCGGATAGCGCTGAGAGCCCGCGTAGCCGGAGCGACCGAAGACCACCGCCTCCCCGCGCTCCTGCTGGATGACCTCGAAGACGGCCCGGTTGTAGAGGAGAGGGTAGATGTTGTGCGCCTGGGCGCCGGTCCGGCCGTCGAAGAGGACAGCGTCCCGTGGCACGCCCTCGCCGTAGTCGCTCTTGAACGTGGGGACGCCCATGCGCAGGTAGGGGCGGTGTTTGTTTTGCCACCAGCGCGCCGCTGCCGGATTGGTGAAATCGACGATGCCGGCCTCCGCCACGTTGTCGAGCGAAGGGGCCGGCGTGCCGTCGGGCATGCGCACGAGGTAGCCCTTCTCCAGGCCCTCGCGGTACATCGCAGTGTCGCGCCAGATATAGGGGTTCTCCCAGAGCGAGAGCTTGACCCCGCGCTCCGCCAGCCAGCGCACGAAGCCCTCCGGGTCGGGGAATGCTTGCTCGCCCCAGACGAAGTCGCAGCCGTCGCGACTGTGATCCTGGCGTGCCTTGAGCCAGCGCGGGTCCAGGTGAAGCACGTCCATCGGGATGCCCAGCTCCCGCATTCGCTCCACGACCGCCTCGACCTGCGGCCTGTCCATGTACATGCAGCGCGACATCCAGACGCCGAACGACCACAGCGGAGGCACCGGGCTCCGGCCCGTGAGCCGGTGGTAACGGGCCAGCACCTGCTTGGGATGGGGCCCATAGATCAGAAAGTAGTCGAGGTAGGGGTCGTCCACCCGAAAGGAGCCCGTTAGCGCCGAAGGGAAACCCAGCTCGAAGATGAGCTTGCTGCTGTGATGGACGAAGACGCCGTAGCCGCGGCTGCTCATGAAGAAGGGGACATTGACGTAGGCGGCACCCGTCGTGTTGGTGCAGCGGGTGTCGCGCGACCAGAAGACGACCCGCTGTCCTCTCAGATCGATCGGGCCGAAGCGCTCGCCCAGGCCGTAGAGGTGCTCGTCGAGCTCCAGGGCGAAGCTCTCGTGAAAGGCGGGCGTGCCCTCCTCGCCCGTCGAATAGCCCATCGGCAGGGCGACGGGGTCCGCGACGGCGTAGTCGAGCCTCTGCTCGGCGAAGACCCGACGGCCGTCCCTCGTGTGAACCGACAAACGCCAGGGATCGCGCTGGACGCGCACCTCGAGCGCGGCGCTGGTCAGCGTCACCGCCTCCTTGCCGCCCTGAACGCTCACGCCGGGCACCGCACCCGGGCCTTCGACGAGCATCTCGGAGCGTAGCGGCGGCTCCTCGCCGGGCCGATAGAGACGGACGCGCAGGACCTCCGGCGTCACGAAGCGCAGCTCCACGACGAGCTCCGCCTCCTCCGCCGTCGCGACCCGGAAGCGGGCGCCCCCCGCAATGCGACGGTAGGAAAGGCAGCGGGCAACGTGGGAATAGTCACGCCGCCTGTCGGCGAAGATAGGGATGCTGTCGCCCGCCAGCTCGACAACAGGGCCGCCGGTGATTCGTGGCACGTCGTCCTCCTCGAAGCTAGGTTGACCGTCTCTACTTGAGCGAGTCTAGCACGGGGCCCGATTGGGCGGAAGCAACGGCGCGGAGCAGGTCAGGGGTACTTCGCCTGGAAGTACTGCCAGACGAGGCTCGACACGGTCTGGCCGAGAGGGATGTCGGCATACTTCGAGGCCACCTCCTGAGTGAAGAAGGAGATGGCGTAGGCGTAGCGCACACCGCTCCGCTCGAAGATGACGATGCCTATGTCGTTGTCCACCCAGCCCTGAGGCGTGGGCAGAAAGCCGTTCTTGTGGGCGACGAAGCCGTTGCCCACTCCGGCCGGGATGAGGTAGTTGAGGCCCGGCTTGACCCTGTTCATGGGCTGTAGCAGATAGTCCCGCCACTCCGGCCGCACGACACGCCCCCAGTAGAAGGACGCCAGCGCACGATTCATCTCGTTGGCGGTGAGAATGTTCTCCGCCCCCTGTAGCGAGTACTCGTCCTCGTAGGCGGGAGCGTGATCGTAGAGGGACTTCTCCATCCCGAGCTGGGAGAAGAGGGAGTTGATCTTCTTTACGCCTGCGCCCAGGTCATCGTCTCCCATCATCTTCAGGAGCGCCCTGGCCGGAATCGGGTTGCTGCTCCATACCGTGCTGGCGATGAGCTCGCCGACCTCAGGCTCGTCGAGGGAGCCCGCCTGCAGCTCCATGACGGCCGCCAGGAGCACGAAGAAGTTGATGCTACAGCCCGGCGTCCGCTCGCCGTCTCCGCCCACATCGATGGACTCGCCCGTCTGGAGGTCGGTGACGGCGACCGCCGCGTTCAACCCCGAGGCCTCTATCCTCTCGGACAGCCTGTCCCTCAAGCCGAGGAAGTCTTCGCTGGCGGGCGCGTCCGCAGGGGCGGCGAGGGCAATGGAGCCGTCGTCCGGCCCGCACGGCACCGTACGCACCGCGCCCACCAGACTGGCCCGCCACCCGTCTGCATAGCGCACGTTGACACGATAGAAATGGAGGCGTCCGGAAGCGATGCGATCCCATGTGTAGGCGGTGGTGTCCGGTGGGAACGGCCCGGCGGCGACGAAGGTGCCGGGCGAGAAGCCATTGTTGATCAGGCTCAGGTCCAGCCAGACCTGCGAAGCGCCCTCGTCGGGCTGCCGCCAGGTGAATGTAACCGCCACCGTCCCCGGCTGCGCCGTGCTGCAGCGCTGGGCGGCGACCGCCGGCGGCGCCGTCTCAGGCGTCCCGGCAGGGGGCCACGCCGCGGCGACAGGGAGCTCGACAACGGTTGGCTCCGGCACGGGCGTCGCTGGTGGCAGGTCCGGCGTCTCGGGCGCCGCCCGCGTGGGCACCACGGCCGGGACAGGCGTCGCGCTGGGCGAGACGACGGCGGCGCCCTCGGCCCGATGCGGTGTGCCGGAGGTGCTGGAGCCGGGCGCGGTCAGGAAGAGCACCACTGCCGCCCCAACCGCCAGCAGGCCGACGCCGACGGCCAGCCGCGGAAGCGGGCTACGGCGGCCCTGGCGTGGCCGTGCAACCACGCCCTGCCCTGCTGCCGGCACCGGGACGTGTGTCTCCGGGCCGGCTGCTGCGGTGTCCGCCTCTTCCGTGGTGGGGGCGCCCGGCCGCCCCTGCCAGCGCCTGGCCGCGAGCCAGCCGCCAGCGACCGCCAAGCCTATGAGAGCGCCCGAGCGTAGCAGCCGACGCCTTGAGCCGAAGAACGACACGCCTTGCTTGCCCCCGCCTGTCAAGACACGCCAATCATTGTAGAGAACGCACTGACTGCGCTCAACATAACCGCCGCCCTCTTGACGCCGCCAGTCCCGCGACTATGATCGAGCCAACATGCCCGACACAACTGGCGGCCTGGACCTGGCGATTCGCGGCGGCAGCGTCGTCGACGGCAGCGGGACGGCCGCTTTCGCCGCCGACGTGGGCATCCATGGCGACCGTATCGTCGCCGTCGGTGAGATCGCCGGCGAGGCGAACCGCACCATCGATGCCGCAGGCCTCGTGGTTGCGCCCGGCTTCATCGACGTCCACACCCACGACGACGCCGCCCTTCTCCGTTCGCCGCACGCCGACTTCAAGGTGATGCAGGGCGTCACTACGGACGTGCTGGGCAACTGCGGCGCCGGCGTCGCGCCCGTCTCCGAAAGCTACCCCGGCTTCTACGACGCCTTCGTCGGCAGCATCCTCGGCCCCGTCGAAAGCTTTGACTGGAGGACGACCGGCGAGTACTACGCGAAGCTGGAGCAGGCGGGTCTCTCCATCAACGTCGCCTCCTTCGTCCCCCAAGGCGTCCTGCGCTTCGCCGCCATGGGCCTCGAGAACCGCCCGCCCACGGTCGGCGAGATGGCCCGCATGAAAGAGTCTCTCGACGAAGGCCTGATGGCCGGCGCCCTCGGCCTCTCGACAGGGCTGATCTACCCACCGGGCTCCTTCACAGAGACCGAGGAGCTCATCGAGCTCTGCCGCGTCGTCGCCGGCCACGGCGGCATCTACGCCAGCCATATCCGCGACGAGAGCGCGGGCCTGCTGGCGGCCGTAGAGGAGGCCATCCGCATCGGTGAGGAGGCCGGCGTACCCGTCGAGATCTCGCACCACAAGGCGTCGGGGCGGCCCCACTGGGGAAGGGTGGAGGAGTCCCTGGCGCTGATCGACCGCGCGAGAGAGCGAGGCGTCGACGTCACCACGGACGTCTACCCATACACCGCCGGCAGCACGTCGCTGGCCGTGGTAGTGCAGATCGGGGAGTCGGCCGAAGTGTCGCCCGACGAGGTGCTGGTGGCGTCGGTCAAGCACCAGAAGCGGTACGAGGGGAAGACGCTCCAGGAGATCGCCCAGCTCATGGGCCTGCCCGCGCCTGAGGCGGTCGAGCGTCTCCTGGCGGAGGAGGAGAACTCGGTCGTCGCCGTCATCTTCAGCATGTGCGAGGATGACGTGCGGCGCGTGATGCACCACCCGTACTGCATGTTCGGCTCCGACGGCCTCCCCTCGGGCGGAAAGCCGCACCCCCGCCTCTACGGCACCTTCCCCCGCGTGCTCGGCCGCTACGTGCGGGACGAGAGGGTGCTGGGCCTCGAGGATGCAGTCCGCAAGATGACGGACCTCCCCGCCCGAAAGCACCGGCTGCGCGACCGCGGCCGCATCACGCCCGGCTACTTCGCCGACCTCACCATCTTCGACCCCGCGCGGGTGGCCGACACAGCCACCTACCAGGACCCCAGGCGCTACCCCGAGGGGATCCCCTACGTCATCGTCAACGGGCAGGTGGTGGTCGACGGAGGCCGTCACACGGGCGCGCCGGCGGGCCGCGTCCTGCGCGCGATAGCAGGCTGAGCGCATACCTGCTCCGCGACGGCGATTGCCCTGCCTTCGGTCGGTCATTATCTCCAAGATGCAGTCGTTCTCGCCGTAGGTGCTTCGACAGGCTCAGCATGCCATAATGCTTTGCCCTTGCCGTCGGTGGCCTCCTTCCGCACCCTGAGCCTGTCGAAGGGCGCGCCCCACCTCCCGCCCACCGGCGACGGCACCGCTTGACAAGGCGGACTCATGCGCTATTATATTTTCAGGAGATGATATATGCCCGCCCGAACAGCTCCGCCGCAACCCGTGAACCCGACCGCCAGGGCGACGCCGACGGCACACAGCCTCGTCGACATCTTCAAGGCGCTGGCTGACGAGACCCGCCTCAGGATCTTCCGCCTCCTCACCCAGCAGGAGCTCTGCGTCTGCGAGATCGAGGACATCCTGGACCTTCCCCAGAGCCTCGTCTCGAACCACCTTGCGGTCCTGCGGCGCAACGGCCTCGTCGAAAGCCGGCGCGACGCCGAGGACGCGCGCTGGGTCTTCTATCGGGCCAGCGCAGCCGCGGCAGGCGCACTGAGAGAGCGGCTGGGAGCGCTGCTCGATGTGCAGACACGGCCCATCGACCGTCGGCGAGCCGAGGAGGTCTGCCGCCTGCGGGGGCAGTAGGAGATGGTCTTTTTTCGGGAGATTATATCACCTGGAGATGATATAGCTGGCGGCGAAGAGCGCTGCGCTACGCCGTGGCTGGAGGCCATAGGGCAGGGACGGCCGAGGCTTGGGCCGACAGTAGAGTTGGCCCTGGCTGGCGGAGGAAGGCAAAAGGTCCTGACGGCCCACCGGATGCTCCCGAGACGACGAGGACGCCTGACCCAGGGTTCACGCACCCTCACCCCCGGCCCCTCTCCCTCGGCGAGGGAGAGGGCTTCGTCGTGAGCTCAGCCGAACGGGTAGCCGTCAGGCAGGGGTGAGGGTGAGCTACGCGCTCTTCACCTGACCATGCAGCTTTCGTGGCTCCGTCCTCAGCACCTTGGCGAGCGGGCTGCGCGGCGGAGTGCGGACTGAGCCCTCGACGGAAGGGAAACTGAGGAGTCGACGACATGAGCCAGATGTACCAGGGCATACCGCGGGCGGAGATCCCCTGGTTCCCCATGATCGACCCCGAGCGCTGTGACCACTGCCTGAAGTGCCTGGAGTTCTGTCCTTGTCACGTCTACGAGGCGGTGGACGGTAAGCTGGAGGTAGCCCGCTCGCTCGATTGCCCGGTGGGCTGCTCCCGCTGCCGCTCGATTTGCCCGCAGAAGGCCATCCAGTTCATGGGCATGCGAGATCTCAACATGCTCCTCATGCAACTGCGCCGGCAGCGCGCTGGCCTGTAGTCGATGGGCGCCGAAGGCGTGACTCGACCGTCCAGGAGCATGAGCAAGAGAGCCAGGGTCCTGTTCATCTGCACGCACAACTCCGCCCGGAGCCAGATGGCGGAGGGCTTTCTGAACCATCTTGAGGGAGAGTCGTTCCAGGCCAGGAGCGCCGGCACAGAGCCCGGCGCGCTGCACCCCCTGGCTGTTCAGGTCATGGCAGAGGAAGGGATCGATATCAGCGGGCAACGGGCCAAGTCCATCGACGCGTTCGTTGAAGAGCCCTTCGACTATGTCGTCACCGTCTGCGATGACGCGAATGAGGCCTGCCCCGTCTTCCCCAACGCCCGCCACCTCCTCCACTGGGGCTTCCCAGACCCGTCGCGGGCGGAAGGAACGCCTGAGGAGCGCCTCGCCGTGTTCCGCTCCGTGCGCGACGCGATCAGAGCACGCGTCGAGCGGTTCATGGCATCGACCGTCCATGAAGGAGGCCGTTTACCGTGACCGCTGTCGCCGCCGGCGCGCGACCGCGCGTCGCCGAACGTCTCTCGCTCCTCGACCGCTTTCTCGCATTCTGGATCATCCTCACGATGGCCTTCGGCGTCGGGCTCGGCAAGCTGTTCCCGGACGTGGCCGACGCCATCAACTCCGCCAGCATCGGCACCACCTCCATCCCCATCGCCATCGGCCTCCTCTGGATGATGTACCCCGTCCTGGCCAAAGTGAGGTACGAGGAGCTGGGCAAGGTGGCGAGGGCCGGGAAGATGTTCAGCGTCTCGCTGGTGCAGAACTGGCTCGTGGGCCCGGTGCTCATGTTCGCCCTCGCCTGGCTACTCCTGCCCGACCAGCCCGAGTACCGTACGGGGCTAATCATCGTCGGGCTGGCCCGCTGCATCGCCATGGTCCTCATCTGGAACATGCTCGCCGAGGGTGACAACGAGTACGCGGCCGTCCTCGTGGCGCTGAACTCGATCTTCCAGGTGCTGTTCTACTCGCTCTACGCCTACTTCTTCATCAGCGTCGCCAGCTCCTGGTTCGGCGGCGGCGAGGAGGTGCACGTCAGCTTCTGGGAGGTGGCGAAGAGCGTCCTCATCTTCCTCGGCATTCCGCTCGTGGCGGGGATGATCACGCGCTACGTGGGCATCCGCCGCAAGGGGCGCGACTGGTATGAGGGCGTCCTGATGCCCCGCCTCGGCCCGACAGCCATCATCGGGCTGCTCTTCACCATCGTGGTGATGTTTGCTCTGAAAGGCGAGTACATTGTGGACGTGCCCCTGGATGTGGCGCGCATCGCCGTGCCCCTGGTGCTGTACTTCCTCATCATGTTCACCGTCTCGTTCTTCATCTCCTGGCGGCTGCGCTTCCGTTACCCGGAGACGGCGACGCTCTCCTTCACGGCGGCCAGCAACAACTTCGAGCTGGCGATCGCCGTCGCCATCGGCGTCTTCGGCATCGAATCGAGGCAGGCACTGGCGGCGGTGGTGGGTCCGCTGATCGAGGTGCCGGTGCTGATCGGCCTCGTCTACGTGGCGTTGTGGGCGCGGCGCTACTTCTTCGCGCCCGACGGCAGCGCCCGCAGGCGAATCGCAGCCGGGGCTAGAAGTAGTTCACCGTGATGCCCCCGTCCACCACGAAGGTCGAGCCCGTCATCCAGGACGATTCGTCGGAGGCCAGGAAGAGGGCAGCGTAGACGATGTCCTCCGCCTTGCCGAAGCGGCCCAGGGGGATTCGGTTGAGCCGCAGGTTGCGGGCCTCCGGCGTGCTCAGCAGCTCCCTCAGGAGGGGCGTTTCGATGGGGCCAGGGCAGATGGCATTGGCACGGATGCCCTTCCGCCCGTACTGCACCGCCAGCGAGCGCGTGAGCGAGAGCACCGCCCCCTTGCTCGCCGTGTAGGCGTCCTGGGGATTGGTGCATCCCATGAGGGCGACGAAGGACGCCACGTTGATGATGGAGCCGCCGCCGGCCTTGATCAGCTCGGGAACGCCGTACTGACAGCAGAGGAAGACCCCCTTGACGTTGACGTCCATCACCTTCTGGAAGGTCGCCTCGTTCATGTCGACGACCGACTCGTCGTCGCCGGGGAAGATGCCGGCGTTGTTGTAGAGGACGTCGAGGCGCCCGAAGGCGGAGACAGCCTCCTCGACGGCGCGCCGCACGTCGGCGGCCACCGAGACGTCGCCGCGGACGCCGACGATGGCGCCGCCAGCGTCGCGCACCTCCCGCACCGTCTCCTCCAGGGCGTCCGCCGTCACGTCCGTCGCCGTGACGCTGGCCCCCTCGGCGGCGAACATCTTCGCGGCGACCCGCCCCATGCCGCTGGCGGCACCCGTGATCAGAGCTACCTTGCCCTCAAGTCGCATCTTCCTTTCCTTCCCTTCTACACCATCTCGAAGTAGCGGCGGCGCTCCCAGTCCGTCACCGCCCGGTCATACCGCTTGATTTCCCAGCGACGCATGGCTGAGAAGTGGTCGACGAAGGCGTCACCGAAGTAGGCGCGCGCCAGGGCGCTCCCCTCGAAGCGCTCGACGGCCTGCGCCAGCGTCGTCGGCAGAGGCGGCGCATCCTTTTCGGCGTAGGCGTCGCCCTCCGTCGGCGGCGGCGGCGGCAGGCCGCTCTCGATGCCGTGGAGGCCTCCCGCCAGCGTCGCCGCGAACGCCAGATAGGCGTTGAGGTCGGCGCCCGGGACCCGGTTCTCGACGCGCATCGAGGTCGCGTCGGCGTTGACGACGCGCAGGGCCGCCGTCCGCTTGTCGATGCCCCAGGTGACGTTGGTGGGAGCCCACGTCCCCTCGACAAAGCGTTTGTAGGAGTTGATATTGCCCGCGTACATGGGCATGAACTCGGGTAGCGTGGCCATCAGCCCGCCGACGTAGCGCCGCATCGTGTCGGACAGATGGTCCTCCGCCTCGGCGTCCCAGAAGAGGTTCCGCTCTCCACCCCCGTCCCAGAGGCTCTGGTGGACGTGCCCGCTGCAGCCGTCGACATCCTCCGAGAGCTTCGCCATGAAGGTGGGAATGAGCCCCATCTGGGCCGCGATCTCCTTGGAGCCGCTCTTGTAGAGCATCGTCTGGTCGGCGGCGGCCAGGCTATCGGCATACTTGAGGTTGATCTCGTACATTCCCTCGCCGTGCTCACGATTGTACGCCTCTACGGGCACGCCGTACTCGATCATCTGGCGGCGGATGCGGCCGATGACGGGGTCGTCGAGGCTGGCGTGCTGGAGGCTGTAGCAGTTGAGGCCGGGGCTGAGCGGCTGCAGGCCCGAGTGCCCCTTGCTGCGGATGCTCTCCTGGTCCTCGCGGAAGAAACGCACCTCGATCTCAGCGGCGGAGTAGGCGCGCAGGCCCGCCGCCTTCGCCTTGTCAACGACGCGCCGCAGGACGTATCGCGGCGCCACCTCGACGGGGTCACCGTGCTCCGTGTAGAAGTCACAGACGACGCTGGCCGTTCCCTCCTCCCAGGGCACGACTGCGAACGTCGACAGGTCGGGCCGCATGAGGATGTCGGGGAAGCCCGTGTGCCAGCTCGTGAACGGCAGGTCGCCGATAACCTGCTCCCCGATGTCCCAGCCGAAGATGACGTCGCACTGGGGAAAGCCGTCACCGTCCATGTGGCGCAGGAAGTGGTCGGCGAGGACGCGCTTGCCGCGGTACACGCCGTCCATGTCCGCGCCGCCCAGCTTCACGGTCTCGACGCGCCTCTCCTCGATGAGTCGAGCGACGGTATCGATGTCCATCGGCCATCTCCTTTGTCAGGGGAAAGGCTGGTGGAGGATTCCTCCACCCCCGCCTGAAGGCGGGGGCATGGACCGCCTGCCGATGCCCCAGCCTTGAGGCTGGGGTCGCGTCCGAATCGCATGGCCGACGGCTCCACCAATAATGCGCCAGCATCAAAGCTACCACACCCGTCAAGGGCCTGTCCCACCCGACGCCTCCGGCCGGGAAAGTCTATTGCGTCGGCGGCCGACAGGGAATAATATGTAATTGCCCAGCCCCATCGCGCCGGAGCACTCAGTGACTGCGAATACCGTCATTCTACCGCGACGGCGCCATGCTTCTCCCATGAGCCAGACACAACGTTCTTCCACCACGAAGCGAGAGGCACGGGGCCGCGACGAGCCGGAGCGCCGTCGTCGTCGCCGGGTGCGCAGCGGCGCCGAAAAGCGCAAGGAGCGCCCCACAGACCGCGACGAGCACGGCTTTCTCTTCGACGACCCGTACTGGGACGATGCCTTCGGCTCCTACTATGACCCGACCCTCGGGACCTGCTGTCGCATATAAGACCTGACCCGGGCGGCCGCGGTGCCTCCCGGAGCCGCGGAAAGGAGGCTGCAATGGCAAAGATAGCATCGTTTGGTGCCTACGTCCCCCTCCATAGACTCGCGCGTAAGGAGATGGGCGAGGCCTGGGGGGTCCCGGCGGTGCCGGGAGAACGGGCGGTGGCCAACGCCGATGAGGACAGCGTAACCATGGCCGTGGCCGCCGGCCTGGATTGCCTGGAGGGCGTGGAGCCGTCAAGCGTCGACGGCCTCTTCTTCGCCACCACCACCTCTCCATACAGCGAGAAGCAGGCCGCCGGCGTCATCGCCGCCGCTCTCGACCTGCGCAAGGAGATCCTCACCGCCGACTTCGCGGGCTCCGTCCGGTCGGCGACCACTGCCCTGCACTCGGCGGTGGACGCGATAGAGGGCGGCTCGGCGAGCAGCATACTCGTCGTCGCGGCCGACTTCCGCCTCGGCGAGCCCGAGTCGATGTGGGAGCAGCTTCTGGGCGACGGCGCGGCCGCCGTGCTGGTGGCCAAGAAAGGCAACGCCACCATCCGGGGCTTCCAGTCCATCGCCGGCGAGCAGCTCGGCGCCTGGCGTCGCCCCGAGGACCGCTACGTCCGCTCGTTCGAGGCCAAGGTGGAGACTCAGTACGGCTACGTCAGGGCGGTGACCCAGGCGGCCAAGACTCTGCTGGAGAAGGAAAAGGTAGCCCCGGGTGACATCGCCAAGGCGGTCATCAGCGGCGCCGACCCCCGCGCCCACGGGACGGTGGCCCGCAACCTGGGTCTCCAGGCCGAGCAGCTCCAGGACATTCTCTTCTTCTCCGTCGGCAACCCGGGCGCGGCCCAGGTGCTCATGATGCTGGCGGGAACCCTGGAGCAGGCAAAGGCGGGAGACCGCATTCTCGTCGCGAACCACGGCGACGGCGCCGACGCCTTCCTGGTGGAGGTTACGCGGCGGTTCAGGCCGGTGGCGGGCCGCAAGGGGCTCACCGGCCACCTGTTCCAGAAGCGAGAGTTGCCCAACTACACCGCCTACGCCCACTTCCGGAGCCTCATGGAGCGGAACAAGGTACCCCTCCGGTCGTCCGCCGTCACGTACTGGCGAGACGCCCGCCAGGAGCTCAACTTCCACGGCGCCCGCTGCAAGAGCTGTGGCCTCGTCCAGTATCCGATCCCGCGGGTCTGCGGGGAGTGCGGTACCAAGGACCAGTTCGATGAGGTCAAGCTGGGGCGGGCGGGCAGTGTCTACACCTTCACCCTCGATCACCTGGTGGGCGGCCAGTACGTGAACGTGCCCGTGCCCAGACTGGTGATCGACCTGGAGGGCGGCGGCCGCGTCTTCCTCGAGATGACGGACGGCGACCCCCAGGAGGTGAATGTAGGCATGCCGGTGGAGGTCGTCTTCCGCCGCCTGCACGATGGCTCTGACTTTCACAACTACTACTGGAAGTGCCGGCCCCTGTCGGCGGCATAGCTTTCGGAGTGGACGCCTCTCGAGGGCGAGGAGGAATTCTCATGGGAAGCATCAAGGACAAAGCAGCCATCATAGGCGTCGGCTGCACCAAGTTCGGCGAGCTGTGGGAGAAGGACACGGAGGACCTCCTGGTCGAAGCGGCGTACGAGGCTATCGAGGACGCGGGCATCACGCCAGACGACATCGAGGCCACGTGGGTCGGAGTGCTCTATCCCTTCACGGGCCTGAGCGGCAGCACCGCGACGGAGCCCATGAAGCTCTTCAACAAGCCCGCCACACGCGTCGAGAACTTCTGCGCCTCCGGCATGGACGCCTTCCGAAACGCCTGCTATGCAGTCGCCTCGGGAGTGTACGACATCGTCCTCGCCTGCGGCGTCGAGAAGCTGATGGACACCGGTGGCTCCGGGCTGCCCACGGGCGACTTCGGCCACCCGATCATGGGCAACATCAGCGCGCCCGGCATGTTCGCCCTCGCCGCCACCCGCTGCTTCCACGAGCACGGGTGGACCAAGGAAGACCTGGCCTACGTGGCCGTGAAGAACCACAAGAACGGCGCCCTGCACCCCAAGGCCCACTTCCGGCGGCCGATCACTGTCGAGGACGTTATGAACGCCCCCATGATAGCCGCGCCCCTCGGCCGCTTCGACTGCTGCGCCATGTCGGACGGCGCCGCCGCCCTGATCGTGACCCGGCCCGAGATCGCCAGGAAGAGCAAGCACAAGAACGACTACGTCGTCGCCAAGGCAAACGCCCTCGCCGTGAACACCGTGCAGCCCATGTTCCGCTCGTCCTTCGACTACCTGGGCTTCCCGGCCACGCAGGCCGCCGCCAGGCTGGCGTACGAGGAGGCGGGCATCAAGGACCCGGCGAAGGAGATCAGCTTCGCCGAGGTGCATGACTGCTTCACGATCACCGAAATCCTGAACTACCAGGACCTCGGCTTCTGCAAGCCCGGCCGGGGCGCCGCCTTCGTGCGGGAGGGGCATGCGGAGGCGGACGGCGACCTGCCCGTAAACGCGAGCGGCGGCCTCAAGTGCTTCGGCCACCCCATCGGCGCGACGGGCTGCCGCATGCTCTACGAGGTGACGAAGCAGCTCCAGGGCCGCGCCGACGGTGCTCAGGTCAAGAACCCGACGCTCGGACTCGCCCACAACTTGGGCGGGCCGGCCTCCGTCTGCTCCGTCACCATCCTCGGCTATCCGGAGGAGAAGAAGGCGAGGGCGACGCGACCCAGGCCGCAGGCGAGAAGAGCGAAGCGGTAGAAGACACTACTACGGGACAAAACGGCGCAGGCCGGGCTTCCCAGCCTGGCCTCGCTTCGCCTCCAGACCGGCGAGCCCTTAGACGAGGATGTCCCGCCGCTCGAACACAGCCGCCCCGACGGCGACGGCCCCCGCAGCGACGGCGGCGCACACCACGATCCCCGTCCACGAGAGGTCGCCGCTGGAGAGGACGTGCTCCGGGCGGTAGAAGTGGAAGAGCGACAGGTTGCCCAGCCAATCGGCCCCGTCCACGGTGCGGGAAACGATGTCCGTGGCGTAGAAGACCACCGTCAGCAGGCCCGCGACAGCGGCCGCCTTCCCTGTCGAAAGAAAGACGCAGGAGAAGGCCACCGCCAGGCCTCCTATCGCCAGTATCACCAGCCAGCCCTGTAGAAGCGTTAGGGCGAGGTTGCCGGCGCTGACTCCGACGCCCGCCGTGGCCAGCCCCAGCACTATGCAGACGCCGGTGACGACTGAGATGAGCGCCACCGAAGCGAGAAAGACGAGGCTCTTGGATACGACCAGGTTGGGGCGCGGTAGAGGATGGGAGAGGATAAGGTCAAGGGTCCCGGCCTCCGCCTCCCGCGCCACCGAGCCGGCGCCGTACACGACTCCGTAGACCGCGCCGATGATCACCCAATAGGTCAGGAACTCGGTGGAGAGCCAGTCCTCCACGCGGAAGCGGCCGCCAGGGCCCAGGGGGTTGTTGGGGTCCAGCCCCACCGCTGCTATGAGCGCCGGCGGCAGCGCCTCGATGTATCCCGAGAAGTCAACGTTCCCGATGCTCCGGTAGAGCGCAGCGATGAGAAAGGCGTAGCCCGCCGCACCAAGGACCCACAGGAGCGCTGTCGTCCGATGAAAGCGCAGGTTTGCCCGGAGCAGGGACGCGCTCACTCTCTCGCCTCCCCGCCGTAGAACTTCATGAAGGTGTCCTCCAGCGTCGCCTCCGGAAAGACGAAGTCCACCACCGGCAGCGCCGCCAGTCGCTGGAGCAGGTCGGGGACGTGGCCGTGGACGGCCAGCTCGGCGCGGTCGCCGTCCATACTCACAACCTCCACACCCTCCATGCGCAGGGCATCGGCGGCGACGGGGCCGGCGAACGTTACGGTGAGGCGCCGCACCCGCTTATGCCGGATGGAGTCGACGTCTTCGACCGCCACGAGACGGCCCTCCCGCACGATGCCGACCCGATTGCAGACGCGCTCGACCTCGGGAAGGATGTGCGAGGAGAAGAAGACGGTGCAGCCGCGGCCGCGCTCCTCGGCGAGGATAGCGTAGACCTCTAGCTGCGCAAGGGGGTCGAGCCCCTTCGTTGGCTCGTCGAGGATCAGCAGCTCGGGCGCGGAACTGAGGGCGGCGATGAGGGCCAGCTTCTGCTTCATGCCCGACGAGTAGTCGCCGATGCGCCGCCTCAGGTCCAGGTCGAGGCGTTCCGCGAGCTGGTGCGCACGGGGCATGTGGCCACCGCCCCGCAGGTCGCTCAGGAGCGAGAGAAGCTCCCCGCCGGTCATCTGCTCGTAGAGGGCGACCTCGCCGGCCATGTAGCCGACGCGCCGTCGCATCTCCAGAGACTGGCTGCGGGTGTCGAGGCCCAGGACACGGGCGTAGCCGCGGCTAGGCCGGATCAAGTCGAGGAGGAGCCGGATGGTGGTGGTCTTACCGGCGCCGTTCGGGCCCAGGAAGCCGAAGATGTCACCGGGGCGGACGGTCAGGTTCAGGTCGTTGAGGGCCTGCACCGGGCCATACCGTTTGCTCAGGCCAAACGTCTCGATGACAGGCGCTTCAGCCATCGGCCCTGCACCTCAGCGGTACCTCGCCCCAGCACCACCGCCCCCCAGTATCATACCGCCCGGCGCGCCCGGCCCGCGACCTCCGCTACGCCAGGTCGATATCCTTGAGGTCCGGGGGGACGGCGAGACGCGGCTCCGTGAGCGCCTGCACGTCGTCGGCGGACCAGCCGGGCGCCACCTCCCGAAGCACGAGGCCGGAGGGCGTCACCTCGATGACGGCAACATCGCTGACGATGAGGTCGACGCATTCGGGCGCAGTGAGAGGCTCCGTGCAGCGGCCCACGATCTTGGGCTTTCCCTCCTTCGTCGTGTGGGTGGTTACGGCGATCACCTTCTTCGCGCAGAAGGCGAGGTCCATGCCGCCGCCCAGGCTGCCCACCTGCTTTCCCGGCAGCAGCCAGTTGGCGAGATCGCCCTTCTCCGACACCTGGATGGCGCCAAGGACGGCGATGTCGACGTGGCCGCCCCGGATCATGGCGAAGCTCTCGGCGTGGTCGAAGATTGACATTCCCGCCTTGGGTGACACCGGCTGCACGCCGGCGTTGATGAGATTGACATCGGCCTCGTCCGGGTCGGTGATGATGGCGCCGAAGCCGAGCACGCCGTTCTCGGACTGAAACAGGATCTCTCTCTCCGGGGGGACGAAGTTGCTGCAGAGGGTCGGTATGCCCACGCCCAGGTTGACGATCATGCCGTCCTGGAACTCTTTGGCGGCACGCAACGCTACCGTCTGGTCGTCGAGTCTCTCCTTCTCCATCGCTCACTCCTTGGGGGCCTTCGACAGGCTCAGGCTGCGCCACACGGGACGCTCAGGCTGCGTCCGGCGGCCTTCGGCCCGAGCTCAAGCCGAGGGCCGAACGACCACCCGCTGCACGTAGGCGCCGGGTGTGACAATGGACTCCGGGTCGAGGGCGCCTACCTCTACCACCTCGTCCACCTCCGCGACGGTCACCTTCGAGGCGCCGGCCATGGTGGCGTTGAACGTCCGGGACGTCCCCCGGTAGACGAGGTTCCCGTAGCGGTCGGCCTTGTGGGCCCGGATGAGGGAGAAGTCGCCGTGGATGGCGTGCTCCAGGAGGCAGCGCCGGCCGCCGAACTCCCGCACTTCCTTCCCCTCCGCGGCGATGGTTCCCGGGCCTGTCGGCGTGTAGAAGGCCGGTGTGCCGGCCCGGCCCGCCCTGATCCGCTCCGCCAGGGTCCCTTGGGGCACGAGCTCCAGCTCGACCTCGTCGCTGGCGACCTTCTTCTCGAAAGGCGTGAGCACCAGGGGCGAGGGCGCCGCCGGAAAGGCGAGGATGCCCTTCTTCACCTGCCCGTTCTCCACGAGGAGGCCCGGGTCGACGAAGTCGGCCGGGAACCTGAGGATGCTTGCCATGCGGGTGCGGATGAGCTCGATGAGCTCCATGCCCCAGCCGCCCGAGTTGCCCACGATGGTCAGGCCGCGCACTCCCCGGCGGCCCACGGCGGCGATGAGGTAGCTGGGGCACTCGCCCGGCCCGCCGAAGCCGCCGATGAGCAAGACGGCATCGTCAGCGACGTCGGCCACCGCCTCATCGAAGCTTCCTACCACCTTGTCGACGGCCATCGGCATCACCTCCACAAAGGTCGTTGGCCCCCGCCATATTACCGCTTCGCGGCGCCTGACACAAAAAAGGGGCCGCCATTGCGGGCGGCCCCCCCGGTGGGAAGTATCGAAGCTACATCGCGCGGAACGCTAGAGCAGCGGGTGGTCGTTCCTGGCCTTGAGCCTCTGCCACCGCCGGTCCACTTCCTCCTCGATCTCGCGCAGCAGACCCGCGTTTTCGGGCCGCAGCAGGTGCCGCGTCTTGCCCATCGTCGATAGCCAGTCGGCGATGGGGATACGCTTGCCGCGGGCCTCAGGGTCGTAAGTGATGCTCGTGATCCCGCGCTCCACCTCGTACAGGGGGAAGAAGCAGGAGTCGACGGCCTTCTGGACGATGGCCTGCCCCTCGCGCTCCTCGCTCCGCCAGTTCAGCGGGCAGGTGATGAGCAGCTTGCCGTAGGCCAGGCCCTCGTTCTTGGCGTACCACTGGGCCTTGGCCGCCTTCTTCACCAGGTCCGTGCCGGGGCCCTCGACACCCGTGAACACGTAGGGGATGTTGGTGGCCGCCATGATCTGGGGCGTGTCCCGGTGGTGGAACGCCTTGCCGCTCTGCTTCTCGCCGACGTGGCTGGTGCTCGTCATGTGGCCCATCGGCGTCGAGTAGCTGAGCTGGGCGCCCGTGTTCATGTAACCCTGGTTATCGTACTCGACGATGATCAGCTTGTGGTTGCGCACCGCCGTCCCCAGCACCGGCCCGGTGCCGATGTCCATGCCGCCGTCGCCGCTGACCATGATGAACGTGATGTCTTCGTCGGCGGGCAGCTCACCGCGAGCCTGGCGCTGGTGGAACATCTCCACCAGGCCGGACAGGGTAGCGGCGCCGTTCTGGAACAGGTTGTGCACATACGTCACGCGATGGGCGGTGAAAGGATAGCCCGTGGTCACCACCATCGCGCAGCCTGTCTGGTAGAGCACGACCACGTCGCCTTCGATCCCCTTCAGGAACTGGTCGACGGCAGGGAAGATGCCGCAGCCGGGGCAGGCGCCGTGGCCGGGCACGAAGCGCTTGGGCCGGCGCGTGAGCTCGCGGGGGTTGGCGACCTTCACCTTCAGGTGACCGGTCGCCTCATCGGGCTCCGCATGCACCAGACCCAGGTTGGTCTCCTCTTTGGTGAGCGCAGGCGTATGCAGCTCCGGCACGTAGTCTGCGTTGCCGGGGTTGTGCCCGTAGTAGTCGTATGGCGTCTCGACGTAGCCGCTATCGACGGCCTTCAGGGCCAACTGGAAGAACGCCTCGGCGTCGCCGGCGTAGAAGTCCTTGCCGCCGAGACCGTAGATGCGAGACATGCAGAGCGTGCGGTTCTCCGGGTCGTCCTTGAGGGCAGCCTTTATCTCATGGGTCACGCTCGCGCCGTGGGCGCCGAAGGAGTCGGCGCGCTCGCCGATAACGATGGCCTTCACGCCCCTCAGCATCTCCCGCAGCTCCCCGGCCGGGAAGGGACGGAGGACGTTGGGGCTGACGACGCCGGCGCGCACGCCCTTCTCGCGTAGCACGTCGGCCACGTCCTTGGCCGTCTCGGCAGCCGAGTTGATGAGGCACAGCGCGACCTCGGCGTCCTCCATGCGATAGCCGTCAACCAGCGGGTAGTGGCGACCGCTGATCTGGCCGTACTCCGCCAGGATGTCCGGCAGCACCCGGTAGGCGGCGTCCATCGCCAGCTTGTGCTGGTACTTGTTGTTGATGAGGTCCGGGTCATTCATGTAGGGGCCGATGGTCGCAGGGTGGCGCGGGTCGAGGGCATGGAGGGGCCACTGCGGCTTGCCGATGAACTGCTGCACGGGCTCCCGGTCGGCGAAGTGGCGGACGCTCCGCTTCTGGTGGCTGGTGAAGAAGCCGTCGTAGGCTACCATGACCGGCAGGCGCACCTCCGGATGCTCTCCCAGCCGTACGGCGATGATGTCCAGGTCGTACACGGCCTGCGGCTCGCGGGCCAGCAGAACGATCCAGCCGGCGTGCAGGCCGAAGTTGAGGTCCGTGTGGTCGCCGCGGATGTCCAGGGGCCCGCTCACCGCACGCATCACCAGTTGCAGCAACATAGGGAAGCGGGTGCTCGACTGGACGGGAAGCTGCTCGAGCGAGTAAAGGAGTCCCTGGGAGCTCGTCGCGTTGAAGACGCGTCCGCCGCCGACGCTGGCGCCGTAGCAGATGCCAGCGGCGCCGTGCTCGCCGTCGCCGGGGATCATCAGTATGTCATGCTCCCCGTCGGCCTTCATCTCATCCAGGAACTCGGCGATCTCAGTGGAGGGCGTGATCGGGTAGTAGCCCATCACGTGGAAGTTGATATGGCATGCGGCGAGGGCAGCCATCTCGTTGCCCGTCCGGAAGGACTTCACCTGCTCGACCCGCCCGCCCGCCGGCGCCTTGCTTTCTCTCACTTCGGTCATAGTCATTTCTCTTGTCCTCCCTCGACTCGGTCGCTCAAGGAGATATCGTTAGTGCTCAGGGTGGCCGCCACAGGTGCCCCGCCGGGGAACCCAGGCTGAGCCGGAGAAGAAGAGCTACCCATCACGAAGATACGCGAAGTGGTCCACCCGGTGCTCGGCCGCCCATCCCTCAGTCTCACGCCGCTCCACGAGGGCGCGGGGTGTCGACGGACAGGCCTCCACACACTTGAGACAGCCCTTACAGTACTGATAGTCGATGCCCTTCAGCACCATCGCCGGCCGGCCCTTGGCGTCGACGCCCTCCTCCCAGACGAAGCAGAGGTCGGGGCAGACCATGTCACAGATGCCGCAGTCGATGCAGGGCTCGCGAATGAACTCCGGCAGCACCCCCTGCCGCGAGGTGCTCAGATTCTTGTTGATGGCGTTGCCGACGTTGATGATGGCCCCACCGATGGGCGCGTTGGCGTAGCCCAGGTCCGGCAAGGCGTTCCCCACCGGTATCCCCTCGCCCGGGCCGCCCAGGTCGAGGATCTCCACCTCCTCAAACGCCCGGTCGAAGGTGCGGAGGTTGGCGTCGATGAGATGGAAGTAGCGCTTCTTCTCGAACGTCCGGGCGACGGCCTCCCGCACCATCTCCCGGTCGAGGAATCCCGCGACGCGCGTGAGCGCCCCCAGCATCGCGGTGTTTATTCGCGTCTTCTCCTCTATGGCGATTTGCAGCGCGTCAACGACAGCCATAGTGCCGAAGGTGAGCCCCAGAAGCTCCGCCGCCTCTTTGGCGCTCCGGTGTGTGTTGACGAGGACGATGCCGTCGGGCTGAAGGCCGCTGAGGACGGGGAGCACGCGGGCCAGCGCCTCGTGGAAGATGGCCACCAGGTGAGGCTCCAGCACGGGGCTGCTGGTGCGCAGCAGTTGGCCGGGCTCGCCGAAGCGGATGAACGACTTGATGGGGGAACCCTTTTTCTCCGACCCGTAGGAGGAGAAGTGGGAACCCTCCAGTCCCATGCTCAGGACGCCCGCCTCGGCCAGCGTCTGGCCTGCCAGGTGCGCGCCCAGGCCGCCTATCGACTCGAACCGGATCTCGTAGAACCCCGCCTCGTTGGTTCGAGGCAGCGTGGCGACGGCACTCTTCTCCCTAGTCATGCAGAACCCTCCAAGTCTCGCTCTCTCCTCTGGCCTCTAACGAAAGCTCCTCTTGACTGCCGCAGACTCCATCGTTCCAGTCTATCACGAGTGCAGCCGTGTCCGCCAAAGCCCGGCCCTCACGAAGGTAGAGGGCCGCCTAGCACGTCCCCAGCGACGTCGGACGCTGGAGGACGTGAGCCAATCTCAGTTCGAGCCCGCGGACGATATCGCCGACGCGCCGCTCGCCACGGGCGGGCGACGTCATGATGAGGCGGAGCTTTTGCCCGGCGAAACAGCGACAGAACCGGCCAGGCACGGGATGCAGCCCGCGCACAAGGGCCGGATCCACGCCGCACCCCCTATTTACAATATTACCACAGTCGAATATGGTCAATACAGCGCCCCTTCGAAATCCCCGCAGGGCGAACCGCATCGCAATCCGTGCGCAAAATGGCACAACAGCGCCCAGGCAACCGGCGGGGGCGGCCCGGCAGGCGAACGTCCGCGCCGGCGGGCGAATCAGGATCCACCGGCCTCACCCGCGACCCCTCTCCCGCTCGCGGGAGAGGGGAGACCCGCAGGTCGGGGTGAGGGCCGCGGGGGTCAGTGCATGACCTGGCCGCCGGTGACGTTGATCGCCTGGCCCGTCATGTAGTCCGACTCGCTGGAGGCGAGGAAAGCGACCAGATTCGCCACGTCCTCGGGTGTCTCCAAGCGGCCCAAGGGGATCTCTTCCGTCGCCTTGCTCACGACTTCTTCATAGGAGATGCTCTGCGCCCACGCCTGCAGCCCCCAGCCCCAGCGCTGGAGCTCCGTATCGACCTGGCCGGGGCAGACGGCGTTCACCTGGATGTTGTTGCCAGCCAGCTCCAGCGCCAGCGCCTGGGTGAAGAGGATCACACCCCCCTTCGCCGCCGAGTACGCCGACAGGAACGCCGAGCCTCGCTTGCCCGCGGCCGACGACACATTGATGATCTTCCCTCCCTGCCCCTGCTCCGCCATCACCCGCGACGCCGCGCGCGAGCAGAGGAAGGTCCCCGTCAGGTTGATGGCGATGGTCTTGTTCCAGGCCGCCTCCTCCATCCACGCCACGGGGCCGGGGCCGGGCGCGCCGCCGGCGTTGTTCACGATTATGTCGAGGCGGCCGAACGTCTTCAGGGTCTGGGCCACCATCTCGTCGACGAGGGCGACGTCGGTGACGTCGACGCGGACCGGCAGGGCGCGAGCGCCGAGAGCGCGGATCTCCTCCGCCCTCTTCTCCAGCCCCTCCCAGTTGCCCAGGCCGTAGCCGGGGAACTCCTCGAACTCCTTACAGATGTCCGCGACGACCACGTCGGCGCCGTCGCGAGCCAGCCGGAGCGCTGTCGCCCGGCCGATGCCCAGCTCGCGGCCGGCCCCCGTGACGATGGCTACTTTTCCTTTCAGGTCGTACATCGCCTCCTCCTGTCAAACTCAGCGGCCGCTCTGAGCCGGCGCTCCCGGCTTTTCACACCAGCAGTTGCGCGATCCGGCCTACGTAGGCGGAGCGCCGATCCAGCATGGGCGGTCCGGAGCAGCGCTTCAACGCGCCCAGGCACGTCACCGTCATCATATCGGCTAATCGGCTAACGGTGTAGATGCCGCGGACGACGGCCCGTGCTATCGCCAGCCCGTCGTCGAGCCCCGCGCGCCACCGTGCGGGCAATGCAGCCGCACCCCGCCTCGGCAGATTCCCCGACGCGCTGAGTCTCCACCCTCCACGCTGGAGACAACAGGTAGGGCCAATTGGCCCTTCCCGTACAGGCAATACGGCCCTATCCTAGAGTATTAGTAATAGCTAAAAGATAGAGTGAGGGCTTGCTTATTCGAGCCCTTGGCGGCTTACTATGCAGTGCCACGGCTCTAAGACAGAGGATGCGGCAGCCGGCGACGGGGCACCCGTCGTCCTGCTGGGCAACCCCAACGTGGGCAAGTCCGTCATCTTCGGCCACCTCACCGGTCACTACGTGGTGGTGGCTAACTACCCCGGCACCACCGTCGAGGTGACCCGCGGCGCGGCGAACTTCAACGGCCGGAAGCGGACGGTCATCGACACCCCGGGGGTGAACAGCCTCACTCCCCTCTCGGAAGATGAGCGCGTAGCGCGAAACATCCTCCTGACGGAGCGCCCGCACTGCGTCGTCCTCATCGCCGACACCAAGAACCTGGCGCGATCTCTCCTCCTGGCGCTTCAGGTCGCTGAACTGGAGCTCCCGTTCGTCCTCTGCCTGAACATGGTCGACGAGGCTGAGGAGCAGGGCGTCGCCGTCGCCCGCCAGCGGCTCCGCGAGCTTTTCGGCGTGGACGCCGTCGAGACGGTAGCCACGCGCCGCCAGGGAATCGAGGAGCTGGTCGAGAGCCTGGAGCGGCCGGCCCGCGCCAGGTGCGCTGTCCGGTACGACGACGCCATCGAAAGGGCCGCCGCAGAGGCCGAGAACGAGCTGCCGCCGGAGACGGCGGGGCGGCGCGGCCTGGCGCTGATGCTCCTGGCCGGCGACGAGAGCCTTGCTGACGCCCTTGGTCTCAGCCCGGGCGCAAGGGCCAGGATCGCGACCATAGGCGAACGGCTCCAGTCGGGCTACCAAGAGCCGATGGGCTACGTGATCGCCAGGCAGCGCCTCGGCACCGTCCGCCAGATCATGGGCGAGGTCTACTCCATTTCCGCTCGCAGGCGGCGGCCATGGTCGGTGCTCATCGGACAGTGGGCGATCCATCCCATCGCCGGCATCCCTATCCTCCTGGCGGTCCTCTACGCTGTCTATAAGTTCGTGGGCGTCCTCGGCGCCGGCATCCTCGTCGACTTCATGGAGGGCGTCGTCTTCAAAGACTACATCGACCCGGCCGCTGAATGGCTGGCCGGCGTCCTGCTGCCGGCAGCCGTGCTCCGCGACTTTTTCGTGGGCGAATACGGACAGGTGACGATGGCGCTCTCCTACGGCGTCGCCATCATCCTGCCCGTAGTCGGCACGTTCTTCCTCGCGTTCAGCCTGCTGGAGGACTCGGGCTACCTGGCGCGACTGGCCGTGATGGCCAACCGGCCATTCAAGCTCCTGGGCCTGAACGGACGCGCCGTGCTGCCGATGATCCTCGGCCTGGGCTGCGACACGATGGCGACGATGACGACCCGCATTCTCGAGACGCGACGCGAGCGCATCCAGGCGACGCTGCTGCTCGCCCTGGCGGTGCCCTGTTCGGCGCAACTGGGCGTCATACTGGGGATCATGGCTGACCTCGGCACTCGCGCCGTCGCTGTCTGGGCGAGCGTTGTGCTGCTCACGATGTTCGTCGTCGGGTTCCTGTCCGCGCGCGTCCTGTCGGGCCAGCGATCCGATTTCATTCAGGAGCTGCCGCCCATCCGCGTGCCGCATCTCTCCAACGTCCTCGTCAAGACCATGGCCCGCATCGAGTGGTACCTGAAGGAGGTCCTGCCCCTCTTCATCCTGGGCACGGCGATCCTGTTCGTATTCAACCTCATCGGGCTGCTCGGAGGCATCGAACGAGCCGCCTCGCCGCTCGTTCAGGGGGTGCTGGGGTTGCCGCGGGAGACGACGCAGGCGTTCATGATGGGATTCCTCCGCCGCGACTACGGCGCCGCAGGCCTCTTCGACCTGACCCGGAGCGGGCAGCTTACGCTGGCGCAGACGGTGGTGAGTCTGGTTGTGATCACGCTCTTCGTGCCTTGCATTGCCAACTTCCTCATGATGGTCAAGGAGTTCGGCACACGCACGGCGCTCGCGGTAGCGGCGTTCATCTTCCCGGTGGCGTTCCTGGTGGGGGGCCTGCTCCACCTGGTGATTCGAGTGGGGGGCATCACCTTCTAGGGGCCGTGCATGAAGTGTCCGCTGTGTGGCTTTAGATTCGACCGCAGCGACGAGCGCTGCCACGTCAACTGCCCCCTGGCGGCGAACTGCTCCATCATCTGCTGTCCCCAGTGCGGCTATCAGACGGTCGACGAGTCCCGGAGCTTCGTGGGCAGAATGGGCCGCTGGATGGGGAGAAGGAGGCGCCATCGGCACGGCGCCCCCGGAGCGATACCGATAAGCCGCGCCGAACCGGGCGAGGACCTCGAAATCGTCGAAATAAGGCCCGGCCGAGCGCGGCGGCTGGAACGGCTGAGCGCCCTGGGCATCGTCCCCAGCGCCGTCATCAGGCTGCGCCAGCGACACCCGGCGCCTGTGCTGGAGGTGGGCCTTACTCAGGTGGCTATCGACGCTGAGATCGCTCAGCATATCTACGTGCGCCGCATACCGTAGCCCGCCCGTCACCCGCCCAGCCGAGTCCTCACCCAACCCCTAGCACAGCCCGGAGCCCGCCGGGATGCCGCCGAGTGGCCTCGGCGGCATCCCGTCCACGTGCAGCCCATTCAACCGCGATGGTGCGGGAGTCCTTTGGGCTCGGGCGTAGCGGTAGGCACCAGCGCGACAAAGCAAAGGAGGCCGGGCTTTGGGCCTGGCCCCCTGGCGTAGCGGCGCCCTCAGGACATCCGTCCCCCGAGTTACGTGATGGCCCTAGTCCACCACGACCAGGGTGCCCACCTCGCCCTCCTCGGCGTGGCCGGGGACAGTGCAGTGGAAGGACATTGTCCCCTTCTCCAACGGAGTGAACTCGACGGTCGCGGGGACACCCTGCTTCAGATCGAGAGAGATGGAGTCGGTCTTGCCCTCGTCAGGGATCTCGACTTCGGCGCGCTCCAGCAGCCAGGTGTGTCGGAATTCGCCCTCGTTCACCAGCGTCAGGCGCACCGGTTTCCCAACCTCCACCGTGATCTGCGCGGGATCGTACCCGAACTCATAGACCTCAATGTCGATTTGTCTCGGCTCGGCGCGGACGTCCGCCAACACCTGTGAGTCCCAGTTCTTGATGAAGAAGGCGATGTTGCTGATCTCGGTGGAGCTCAGGGGGCCACCGGCCTCCCGAGCATACACGTGCGTGGTCGATGGGAAGGCTTCGGTGCCCTCGGCGGTGGCCTTCTCTATGTCCGCGATCTCGAGCACCGTGCCCCGCAGCGGCAGCCCATCGACGGTCCCCTCCCCGAAGTCGCCGTGGCAACTGGCACAGTTGGCGATGTACAACGTAGCGCCTTCCTCCAGAGACTTCATCTCCAGCTCCGCCTCTACCCCTCTCTGCCGCGTCGACTCGTGAGTCCAGTAGACCGGCACGGACACGGCAATGATCAGGGTGAGCACAGCGCCTATGAGGATTCTGCGGTCCACGCGTCAGGCCTCTGTCACCTGCGACTCGTCAAAGGCGTCCCTCGTGATAGCCTTCCCCGTGTCGACGATGACTTCACCGTCCTTGATTTCGACGGGGAAGAGGTCCAGGGGACGTGGGGCGGGCCCGCCCTTCACCTCGCCGTAGCGGTTGAAGATGGAGCCGTGGCAGGGACAGTTGAAGCGGCCGGTGCTGGCAAGGTCGTCCTCCGACCGTTCGTTGGCCTGCCAGGGCACAACGCACCCCAGATGTGTGCACTTGCGGTAGAGAGCGATGAAGCCGCTGGGAAGACGGACGACGTAGAACCGACCGTTCAGGAAGTAGGTGACGCTCCCCACCTCGAAGTCCTCCTCGCTACCGGCGTCGACCAGCCCCCCAAATGCCTCGCCCTTGCCCTCCGGGCGCAGAGAGTCGACCGTGATGATGCCGCCCTCGATGAGCGTAGCAGCGCCCGCCGCCCACCACAGGTAGCTCATGAACCCCCGCCTGCTGAGCCTCTTCAAGAGAGCTCGAACTCTTGCTTCCTCGTTTGTCTCCATACCTCGGCCCCCCCTGTCAGAAGCTCAATGCGCCGGGAGGCAGGTCCCACGGAACCGTGAGATGCATGCCCGTACCCCGGAACAGGGTCCCCACCACGGTAAGAACGATGTAGCCGACCATTATGGCCGTGAAGTAGGCGATGAGGTAGTGTCGCAGGTCCGGGCGCCACCATCGCAGGCTAAGGTGTAACCCCAGCGTGAGCACGGCACTGACGCCGATAGGGATGATCCAGCCGACGAGGAACTCCGGCCGGGAGATGATGGAGCGAACTCCCACTCTCTCATCGAAATACACGAGCAGACACATCCAGGAGGTTGTGTAGATGGCGGTCCAGAGAGCGATCTGCCAGCCCTTCGACGACGCGAACCAGACTCCGGCACCCCGCCGATCCTGGTCGATGTAGGGGATGGCGACCAGGACCGCCAGGAAGATTGTAGGGATTATGACCCCGGCCAGTGTGGGATGCATATGCAGGAGCAGCTCCTGGAGGTTCATGAAGTACCAGGGCGCCTTGGACGGGTTCTCGGTCACGTCGGGGTTGGCCAGATCGCGCAGGGGCGCCTCGACCAGCATCGACATGAGAAGGAGAACGACGGTAATGCTGAGACCGGCCAGCACCTCCAGAACCATCAGGTTGGGCCAGGAGAAGACGGTCTCCTTCCCGCCTGCCGCACGGGCTGGCCGGGCGATGGCCTGCGCGCCGCCCGCGATGGGCTTGAGGGCAACCTCCGGGCCCGGATTCGCGGCGGCGCTGGCAGCGGCCGCTTTAGCGGGTTGCTCCGCACCCACGCCCGGCGGCGGAGCTTCGGCCTCCTCACCGGGCCCCGTCGACGCCGCGAGGCCCCCGTCCTTCCGGATGCGCCAGAAGTGCAGAGACATGAGGACGGTCAGGACCAGCGGAAGGAGGATGATGTGCAGAGTGTAGAAGCGGAGCAGCGCGTTCTGGCCCACCTCATCCGCTCCCAGCAGCAGCACTCGCAGCTTCTCGCCCAGGAGCGGCGCGTAGCCGACGATGTTGGTGCTGACCGTGATCGCCCAGAACGAGAGCTGGTCCCAGGGGAGAAGGTAGCCGGTGAAGCTCAGGAGGAGGGTGAGCACAAGCAGCGTCACCCCGATGAACCAGTTGAACTCGCGGGGCCGCTTGTAGGCGCCCGTGTAGAACACCCGCATCATGTGCAGGAAGACGGTGAGCACCATCAGGTGCGCCCCCCAGCGGTGCATGTTCCGCAAGAGGGCGCCGAAGCTCACCGACACCCGTAACCCCTGCATGTCGAGGTACGCCCGGTCCGTCGAGGGTACGTAGAAGAACATGAGCATGATGCCCGTGACGGTAAGGATGACGAAGAGGAAGAAGCTGAAGAGGCCCAGACCCCAGGTGTAGCTGATGCGCAGAGAGCGGACGTCGGACCGTATGGAATGGATGTGGGTGAAGAAGACGCCGTGGATGATCTGCGCCCGCGCCTTGTCCGTCGCGGGATAGGCGAACCGGAACATCGACTTCCAGACCCGGTTCCCTGTCAGCGTCCTGACGATGCGTTCGGTGGTAATCGCCATCGGGACGTCCTCGATACGTGCCCTAAGCTTGGATCTCCAGATCCTGCCACACCTCAGAGAAGGCCTTGATGCCGCCCCGCTCGCCGCTGCTGCCCTCCCAGATGGCGAAGCCTACTTTCGTCGTCATGCCCGGCGCCAGGGGCACGGCGACATCGGGCGACTCCTCGGTGTCGAACGGACGGTCAAATACGACCGTCCACATGGCGTCGGACCAGCGGGACGTCACCTGCAGGGACCCCGCCTCGAGACGGACGGCCGTGCCCACTCCGCTGGACGTCACGTTCTTCGGTTCGTCGCCGAAGTCGGCCCGCCAGTACCAGGCGTTCACCGGCTGATCCAGCGAACCCATGGTTGCGATGTCCGCGTCGCCCCGGAGCGGAAAGAGGATGCCGGCGCCGTCGGTGAAAACGTTGATGTCGCTGATCTCCGTGTCCTGGGTGGGGTCGTCCCACTCCAGCCGGAAGAACAGGCGCACACCGTTGTGTCCGACCCTGACGCGCAGCTCCGTCACGGCACCGAACACCTGATCCTGCCACACCGTTCTCAGGTACTCAGTGGGCTGCTGCTCGACGGGCGTAGCCACCATCGCGAGCCGCTCCTGCGGCAACCGCAACCATTCGACGGCGCCGGGGTCGCGCAGCGTCCGCGAGGGCACGTTGATGCTTCGAGCGATCACGGGTTATTCCCACGACAACAACGTGATCGCCAGCGGCGACCACGTACAGCGCGAGCCAGCCGGATGTTCGTACCTACCCTATAGCCAAAAGCCAATCGGAGCTTAACTGCCAAATGTAGTCATCTATCGCTGCCGTTCGGCCCTTTTTCCTGGTCTGGACGGCCTCTAGCTACGCGCGCAGCGATGTCGTTGGCTGAGGACGTGAGCCGGAGCCGAGCGCACCTCAGTCCGGGCGCGGCAGCCGCTCCTCCAGGGGCCGCATCGGCGGGAAGGGGGCGTGGGGCTCCGTCTGGTACCAGTAGGCGGTGCTCGAGTAGTCGTTGCTGAGATTGTTGGCGTGGCCATGCTCGATGGTCACGCGAATCGACCTTTCGAACATGATCGGGTCCTCGACGTGGAAGCGGTACATGGAGTTCTTGCCCTTCCAGGGCCAGTCGTCCGTGCCGCTGTAGACGGTGACGCCGTGGTAAGGCGCGTTGAACTCGCGGCGGGGTGAGAAGGCGGTATTGAAATAGTCCTCGGTGCCGGTGCCGTGGAGCGTCGGCGGCCAGTCGTCGCCGTCGATGAAGATCATATCGTCGCCCTCACCGTACCAGTCGTTCTTCTGGCGCGAAAAGCAGTCGATGTTGAGGTTGCAGCCCACGTAGTGGCCGCGGCCCCGCGCGTCGAGGATGACGTAGTTGCCGCGGCCGTCCAGGTTGGGAGTCGTCCAGACCTTCCGACGCAGCTCGGCGCCCTCGGCGTCACCCCCGAAGCGTCCCTCGCCCCAGCCCTCGGTCGGGTTCTCGCGACGCCACTGAGCGTGGAAGCGGCCCAGGTCATCCTCCAGCCCGTCGTGCTCCTCGTAGTCGACATAGTAGTAGAAGATCATGCCGGCCTCGGCCTCGTTCGTCACCTCGATGCGGGCGCCAGCGGCGAAGGGCATGGGGAAGAAACAGTTGAAGCCGCGGCCGTCCTGGGGGCTCATAGTCAGGGGCAGCGACGCGAAGTCCTTGACGATGGCGTGGCCGATGCCGAAGAAGTCACCGATGGGCGCCTCGACGCAGGGCGTGGGCGAGCCGTCCCAGTGCATGCGAAGGAGCGTCGTGCGCGCATAGAACGGGTTATCGCCCGTAGCCATCGTGCACCAGATGTGGCGGACGATGCCCGCCCCCTCGATCTCGCAGAGGACGGCAGTCTCGCCCGGCCGGATAACGAGAAAGTCGCGATTGCCGCCCTCCCTGTCCCAGCTCGACGCCCGTCGGCGGCGTCCGTCTCGCAGGCGGGCCAGGTCCCCCAGAGATGAGCCGAGCAGCATGTGGCACCCCCTTCGGGCTTGCGTCTTCGTCCGCCAGCATACAATATACTGCCTGAGCGCGCCGCCCGGGCTCGTGGAAGCACCGACCCTCTGCCGCCATGGAAGACTCCAAGCCCGACCTGCACTACAGCATCGACCAGTTCGCGATGGACGGAGAGCGGGACACCGTCCTCTTCCTGCGCCGCATCGAGGACTCCGTACGTCAGACGGTCGGCTGGGCCGAGCCCGCAGCGGGGCGGCGGCCGCTGCTCCTTGACGTGGCGTGCGGCACTGGCCAGCAGGCCGCCCGGCTGCACCACCAGGGCTGGGACGCCGTCGGCGTCGACGCCTCCGAGTCGATGCTCGGACTGGGCGCCTACATCTCGGAGGAGGTGCCGCGCGTCGTCCGTCGCGTCCGCGCCATCGCCGAGTCGCTGCCCTTCGCTGACGCCACGTTCGACGCGGTGCTCTGCCAGGGCTCGATGGACCACTTCGCCAGTCCGCAGCGCTTCTTCGCCGAGGCGGCGCGCCTCCTGCGACCAGGCGGCCGGCTCATCGTCGCCCTGGCGAACTACGACAGCCTCTCGTGTCGCTTCGCGCGCAACCTCTACGCGCTGCGGCAGAGGCTGAGGCTGCCGGTGTCCAACGACCGCCTCTACTGGCAGATCCCGCCCGACCACACCTTCAAGGGCACCTGCGCCCTCCTGCGGGCCATGGGCGGCGACGGGCTGGAGCTGGAGGGGATGTACGGCGTCTCCCTCTTCCAGTTCATGGACGGCTGGCGCTTCCTGCTGAACCGGCTGCCGGAGCGGGTGGGGACGGCCGCCTGGCGCGTCGCCGACCGGCTGGCCTATTTCGTGCCGTCGGCCGCTGACCTGGACGTGGCCGTCTGGCGCCGCCGCGACGACGCCCGCTGACCGGTTCCTCCTGCGCCGTCGGCGAAGCATGCGGCTGGACCCAGCGTTCTCGCCAAGCACCGCATGGTGTAGGATAGTGCCGCCGTTGAGCTAACCGGGCTTCTCGCACGGCGCCCGCCCGCTGTCGATCCGGTGCGGAGAGGCCCGCGACCGCCAGGACGCAGATGGACCAGACCCCCGGTGACGTCTACCGCGTGACCCGCGACGAGGAGTACCTGCGGCGACTACAGGAGGAAGCCGAGTACTGGGACCGGCCTCATTTCTTCAGCCACGACACGCAGCCGCCGCTCTTCGAGGAGTATTTCAATGAGCGCTTCGCCGGCAAGCGAAGCGTCGCCTGGTTCGAGACGATACGCGCGTACGGAACGTTCCGGCGCGGGTGCGCGCTGGGCGCCGGCGGCCTCAAGCACGAAACCCGCATCCTGGAGCAGAACCCCTCGCTTCATCTAACCGTGTACGACATCAGCCGAGAGTCGCTCGCCAAGCGAGAGCGGGAGCTCGCGGCGAAGTTCCCCGGTCGCGTAGCGACACAGGAAGTCGACCTCAATTTCGTCGAGCTTCCGAAGGACGCCTACGACCTCATCATCTCAGCCGGCTCGATGCACCATCTCCTCAACCTGGAACACGTCGCCTATCAGATCGCCAGGAGCCTCACGCCGCGGGGGTTCTTCTTCCTCGAGGACTACGTCGGCGAGTCGCGTTTTCAGTTCGCGCCGGAGAAGAAGCGACTCTTCGAAGCCGCCTTCGAGGAGGCGAGGGCGCGGCATCACGACCTGCGTTCCTGGCGGATCGCATGGCCCGAGCTCTCCCCCTGGAAACACAGCCCCTCTGAGGCGGTGCGGTCGGGCGAGTCGCTCTCGATATTCAGCCGGTACCTGACCGAGGTCGAGCGCCAGGAAGCGGGAGCGATCCTTACGCTCCTGCTGTGGCTCAGGCCGGTCCTGCCGCCGGCGCGTGCGTCGATTCCGGCCTGGCGACGGCGGCTCCATCCCTTCGTCGCCGGGGCGAAGCACGCCCTTGGGCTCGGTCCGCCCGCCACCATCGCGGATGTCATCGCGAAGGTGGGGCCGGAGCTTCTGTGGCTGGACCGCGCGATATCGGACGCGGGCCTCCTCCAGCCGGCGGTGGCATTCGCCGTGTACCAGCGACGGCAGCCCGGCGAACAGGGGCACGCCTCGAAGTAGTCGCGTCGCCGACGGGTTGCGGTGCTATGTCCTGTCGGCGGTGGAGCTGGACGTGGCCCTCTGCCGCCGCCGCTACAGCGCTCTTCTGCGCGACGCGGAGTGAGACGCCTCCGCGAGAGGCCCAGCCCGCAGCCAGCGTGCCCCTGGCGGCCATGATCCGGGGGTCATCTTCTTTCCTTGCAAACGACGATCATGTACACTTGTTCTAGTATGACTGACGAGGCCGAAGACTATCCACCCATAGTTGCCGACGGTGACTTCCGGCACTTCAATGAGCCGATCCTCGCGCCCACGGGCGCGGTGAAACAGCACTACGTACCCCAGACATACCTCGCCAGATTTGCCAGCGACGGCCGCATTGCCGTGTATGACTTCCAGGAGGGAAAGCATTTCGAAACATCTCTCAAGAATGCAGCTGTCGAGAGACGCTTCTACGACTTGCGGAGCGGCCAGCAGACTCAGTCTACCGAAGATTGGCTGGGAGAGGCTGAAGGCGCCGCCGCCCCAATCCTCACCCGCCTTGTCGCGGATCCGGACACTCTTCTCGCGTTGACAGACGAGGAGGAGAACCACGTGGCCCGATATGTCGCGGCCCAGAGATTCCGTGTTCCCGCCTTCAGAGGTTGGCACCGCGCGGTCAGACAGCATCTCATCGACCAGATGAAGCCCATGGCGCGGGCATACCTGGAAAACACACTTCCACCGGCACAGGTGGAGGAGGTCTGGCGCGAGTGGGAGAAGAAACCGGACGAGTGGTGGCTTAGCGAAGACGCGCCCATTCAAGATGCAGAGACGACAACTTACATGCTCAGTGAGGTTCAAGGTTGGGCGAACCTCCTAGAGGCCATGGCCTGGCGCGTGGGCCTAGCCCATCCCAGCGCACGCCTCTACACATCCGACAATCCGGTGTCCAGCTACCTGCCGCCAGTGCGTCCCTGGTGGTCAGGTGGAGCGCTGTGGGAGCACCTGTACGTCTTCCCGCTGTCTCCGCACGTGCTTATGAGAATCGATCCTATGGGCTATGAGACGGAAGTCGAGCCCAAGGGGCCGCGTGAACGCATGGACTTCTCGCCTTGGGAGACGTCCTTCGCCAGACACGTGGTCACAAACGATGCCACACGGTTCATCTATGGAACCACCTCCCCGGTGCCAAGGGACTGCGCGTCCTCATGCCTGAAGCGAATCAACGCGGCGAAAGCCTACGACGCCGCTGTCTTGCAGGGTTGGCGCCCCACACCGCCACGGCTCCCAAGTGCACTGAAGGAATCGCCGGACAGCGAAACGGTCAACGCGCGCCCGCGTCGGAGTCGGCGTCAAGCGGAAGCCCGTGGGAGGGCTAGATCTCGCCGCGGAACTCCTGGTAGAGGCGCCGCACGTTGAGGACGACGCGCTCCGGCTCCCCCCAGTCCGCGTACTCCCCCAAAGGCAGCCCGCCTAGGGCGGACGCCGCCTCCTGCGCCTCCACCCCCGCGTCGAACGCCCGCCGCGCCTCCGACCGCACCAGCGACAGGTAGTCGCGCATCCGCCGCAGGTCCGCCTTGCCGCCGATCGGCCCGTGGCCGGGCACGATCGTGTCCACGTCCATCGCCAGCACCCGGTCCGCCACGTCGATCCACTTGCCGATATGCCCCTCGAAGGCGAGGGGCGTCACGTAGTGAAAGGCGACGTCGCCGGCGAAGAGGAGGCGGCTCTCCGGCAGGTAGACCAGGGCGTCGCCCAGCGTGTGGGCCGTGCCGAAGTGGAGGAGCCGCGCCGTCCGGTTGCCCAGGTGGAACGTCATCTCCCCCTCGAACGTGACGTCCGGCAGCACCACCCGCGCGTCGGCGATCTCGTCGGCGAAGTGCGGCACGACCTGGCGCAGCATGTCGAGGGGCAGGCCGACGCGCTCCATCTCGTCGCGGGCGCGGGCGTGGCTTACGATTCGGGCGGGCGCGAAGTGGGCGTTCCCCAGCGTGTGGTCGACGTGGTGGTGGGTGTTGATCAGCGTGCTCACGGGCTTGTCGGTGACACGCCTGATCTCCGACTGGAAGGCGCGCGTCATGCTGGGCGTGAACAGAGAGTCGATGGCGACGACCGTCTCCTCGCCCACGATGACGCCGGCGTTCACGATGCAGAGGCCGCCCGTCGCCTGGACGTAGGCGAACGCGTTCTCGGCCAGCTCGATGAGGCCCGTAGGCCAGTCTTTCGGGACGGAGCCCTCTGCCATCGTCTTCTCCCTTCCCACGACGCCGCCCCCGGCTGCTCGATGCTCCATGATAGCATCACGGACAAACCACAGCATCGGCCACAGATTCACACAGAGAGGACAGAGCCGGCGCTCTGTCCCTGCGGCCCGAACGAGGCGTGCGGCAAATGAGCCGAATGGCTCTTGCTGGCCCCAGCGGCCGGCTTTCATAATCGCAGCAGCTTACCCCCATTGCCTTTGCCCGCGGAGGAGGTGTGTTCATGCCTACCTTGAAGCGTGACGAGACGAAGACCACATCCCCGGAGCGCCCCTACGGGAGCTGGCAGGACCTCTATCGCCAGAAGTGGACCTGGGACGGCGTATTCTGGGGCAGCCACTGCGTCGACTGCTATCCCGGCAACTGCCCCTTCCGCGTCTACGTGAAGGAGGGCATCGTCGTCCGCGAGGAGCAGGCCGGCACCTTCCCTGTCATCGAGCCCGGCGTCCCCGACATGAACCCTATGGGATGCAACAAGGGCGTCGCCTGGAGCCAGCTCCTCTACGCGCCTGAGCGGGTGCTGCACCCCCTCAGGCGGGCCGGCGAACGGGGCGAGGGCAAGTGGCAACGCATCTCCTGGGACGAAGCCCTCACCGAGCTCGCAGACGCCTTCATCGACGCCATCCAGGAGGCCGGCCCCGAGTCCATCGTCTACGAGGGATCGGCCGGCCAGGGCGGCATGATGGCCGGCATGCACGTCAACCGCATCATCAACTACATCGGCGCCGTCTCCACCGACGTCAACGCCGTCATCAACGACTTCAGTCCCGGCATCTATCTCACGTTCGGCAAGTTCAACCCCGCCAGCAGCAACGACGACGTCTTCCACTCCCAGTTCATGATGTTCACCCACATGAACCCCATCTACACAATGATCCCGTCCAATCACTTCATATCGGAGGCCCGATACAACGGCGGCGAGGTAGCTCTGGTGGCGCCCGACTGCTCGCCGTCTCACATGCACGCCGACTACTACGTGCCGATCCGTGCCGGCACCGACGCCGCCCTCGGTCTGGGCATGGCGCAGGTCATCATCGAAGAGAAGCTGTACAAGGCCGACTTCGTCCGGGAGCAGACCGACCTGCCGCTCCTCGTTCGCCTGGACAACCGCAAGTTCCTGCGCGGGTCGGACGTAAAGGATGACGGCCGCGAGGACCAGTTCTTCTTCTTCGATCCGCGCTCCGGCCGGGTTGCGGAGGCGCCTCGTGGCAGCCTTGACCTCGGCGACCTGGAGCCGGCCCTGGAGGGACGCTACAGCGCCCGCCTCGCCGATGGCACCGAGGTGGATGTGACGCCCGCCTTCGAGATCCTGAAGGAGAAGCTCCGGGACTACACCCCGGAGAAAGCCTCCAAGCACTGCGGCGTCCACCCGGACGTCATACGGCTGCTGGCGCGAAAGGTGGCGACCAAGATCACGACCATCATGTGCGGCGGCACGTCGTTCAAGTACTACCACTCCGACCTGATGGTGCGGTCGTATCTGCTGGTCATGGGACTCACCGGCAACTGGGGCAAGAAGGGCACCGGCGCCATCGAGTGGTCGGCCGGCATGTTCGACGGGCCCTTCCTCTTCGCCGCCAAGAGCCGCGGCGGCCTGGAGGAGACGGAGAACGTCCTCCGCGCCCGCGAGGAGATGATCCGGCTGATCAAGGAGGAAGACCCCACCCGCAGCGATGAGATAGCCGCGATCGAGATGATGGTGCGGGCGATGCCCAACCAGGCCATGGTGCCGCCGGCCTTCTTCTGGTACTACCACTGCGGCTACCAGGCCAACTGGAACCGCCCCGAGTGGAACGACCCGACGATGACCCGCCCCTTCGACGAGTTCATGCGAGAGGCGCTAAGCAAGGGCTGGTGGCAGGGGGTGGCACGCCCGGCGGAGAACACGACGCCCCAGATCTACATCGAGTGCGGGGGCAACTCGCTCCGTCGCACGCGCGGCGGCCAGGCGCAGCTCCTCCCCAACCTCTGGCCCAAGCTCAAGAAGATCGTCACCATCGACTGGCGCATGAACGTCACGGGCCTTCACTCGGACCTCTTCCTGCCCGTCGCCCATCACTACGAGAAGGTCACCTTCCATATCCCGACGCCCCACTTGCTGAACCTCACCTTTTCGGACGAGGCGGTGCATCCGCCCGCCGACACGCTGCCCGAATTCGAGATCGCCCGCCGCCTGAGTGAGAAGATCGCCGAGCGAGCGCAGGCCCGCGGCTTCACGCAGTACCAGGACAACGCCGGCAGTCAGCGCAGGCTGGATACCCTCTACGACACCTTCACGCTGGGGCGGGACTTCGAGGAGCCGGAAAAGGTGGCCGCGGAGTGGGTGCAGGACAGCGTTGCCGCCGGCACGCTGCCGAAGGGCACCGGCCTCGATACGCTGCGCGAAAAGGGATACATGCGCTTCACGGACTGGGGCCTCTCGCCGCTCGGGCTCAACCAGGCCGCCGACCTCAAGCCCGACGAGACCCACGCCGCATTCCGCTGGCACACGGAGAACAAGATCCCCTACCCAACGCTCACCCGTCGTGCCCAGTTCTACATCGACCACGACTGGTTCCTCGAGGCGGGAGAGGAGCTGCCCGTCCACAAGGAGAACCCCAAGATGGGCGGCGACTACCCCTTCTTCATGACCTCCGGCCACAACCGCTGGTCCATCCACTCCATGAACATCACCAACCGCATCATGCAGAACACCCACCGCGGCCGGCCGCACGCGGTCATGAACACCGACGACGCCGCCGCCCGCGGCATCGAGGACGAGGAGGAGGTGCGCGTCTTCAACGACATGGGCACCTGCATCGTCCCCGTCAAGCTATCGCCCTCAGTGATGCCGGGGCAGGTGATCATCTACAACGGTTGGGAGCCTCTACAGTTCCGAGAGTGGAAGGATAGCGCCAACCTGGAGCCGGGGATGGTGAAGTATCTGCACCTGGCGGGGGGCTACGGCCACCTGCGCTACTGGGCGCTCCAGTGGCAGCCCTCCCCCATCGACCGCGCCGTCCGCGTCGATATCGCGAAGCTCGACGGCTAGCGACCGGGCAGTCAGGTTAGCAGTGTTAGAGGGGCGGGCAACGGTGCGCGGTCTCGTTCGTCATGCGCACCTAGAACTTCGTTGTGGCGAAGACTTCCTCGTCCAACGCCTTGGGGTGAATAGCGACGGCCACTTCCCAGGTGGCAACTGGGGCGATACCGGTCCCTGCAGTGACAGCTCGCGGGTGAGGGACCTCAATCCCCCTCTCCAACAGCGACTCGATGTACAGTCTCCGTGCTTCAGCCAGGTTCTGAAGTGCCTCCGCTTCAGTGTCTCCGTGCGACATGCAGCCCGGCAGCTCAGGGTGCATCACGAGGTAGCACCGCCCGCCATCCGTGGTCTCATCGGGGATTATTTCGATAGCGTATGGAAGGTTCACCAGAACCTCAAGTTCTTTCCGCTTTGCCACCTTGAGCGCCTTTCTCCAGTGTCATTAGCCGGTCGACAACCTGGATAGCGTAAGCAACATATCCCGTCGCCAGAGATCCATGTCGTGCCACCGTCGCACGCAACTCTGGATAGACGGGATGGATGTAAAGTGTGTGCTTCCCTCCCTGCCTGACATCAAAGCCGAATCCCTGGTACAGGCTATCAAGATCGTGGAAGCGCCACCCTTTGGGTGAGCGTCTCATCCTCTGGAGCAGCCTTTCGGCCGCGCGACGTGTCATTGACTAGAGACAAGCTCGACTTTGAAGGGCACGCTGCCCTTTTCGTCTCCATCGACGAGAATCGAAAACACGTAATCGCCCGGCCGCTCGAAGGGCATGCCCTGAATGTTGAGAATCTGGTTGACGACTGTTGTATGCTCCCCCGGCCTCTCCGGGACGGGAAGCATCCTTGACCACTCGCCGATCACGGCTCCGTCGGCGTCCAGCGTCTTGACTTCAAGGCGCCGTTCCCTGCCAAGCTCGGCAGCGCTAAACTCGAAGCTCATGACAAGGCGCATCTCTGGATGAAGAGTGGGGAACGCCTGCAAGAAGATCCTGTCAAAGACGCCCATTATATTCAGTTTGCCCTCTTGGGAAACGTTCGCGTAGTCCGCCAGCAGAGCCAAGGTCATCTTCATGGGCGAGTTCCAGGGATCGCGGTAGTATGGCGCATGTGAGTATACACCGTGTCGGGCTGTCATCCAAGGAGTAACCTCAGTGAAGATCACCGACCTCAACGCGCACATCCTCGAGGAGGTCGAACTCTCCCGTTCCATCGTGCCCGCAGGCCCGGGGCTGGGCGTGGATGTCGACCCGAACCTGACGCGCGCCAGACAGGTCGCAGGCAAGACGGCCGCCATGTCGCACTGCCATCTGGTATGATTACAGGGCCTGGTTCACATCTACCCGAGCGCGCCCGATGGAACAGGAACGATTCAACCAACTCGTCATCGAGGCCGTGGAAGGGTTGCCGGAACCTTTCCTCGAGAAGCTGTCCAACGTCGACATCGAGGTGCGCGACCTCGCCACCCCGGCCGAGCTGCGCGCCGCCCGCGTTCCCCCCGGCGCCACCCTCCTCGGCGTGTACCACGGCGTCCCTCAGACGAAGCGCAGTCAGAGCTACGGCATGGTGCTGCCCGACCGCATCTTCATCTATCAGAGGCCCATCGAGAGGCTCTGCCGCAACGACGAGGAGGTCCGGGAGAAGGTGCGCAAGGTGGTCCTGCACGAGATCGGCCACCACTTTGGCATGAGCGAGAAGATGCTACGCGAGGCGGGCGCCTACTAGCGGCGTCGCGGGGGCATCGGATCTCCGCGGCCCCCGGCCCGAGGCGTCCAGTGCCGGGACAGCCTCCACGCGAGACCCCGCTCGCCAGCTTTCGCCGGGGAGGCGGGGCAGCGTCTCGAACCGCCCCGGCAGTTCCATTCTCTGCCGACCACCGCACGGAAGCCATGCGGAGGACAACTCATCTTCAGCGGCCATGCCACGTAGGAGTCGCGGCGACTGCGCGCGAGGGAAGTCGCCTAGGAGCCGCTAGGCGCGAGGGGGCCGATAGGCGTCGTACCGGGCGCACCCGGGTTCCTTCTCCGGCGCTACCAGGGGAAACGGCCGTAGGTAGCGCACATCTCCCGCGAGAAGAAGCGCATGAACCGCGCGTGCGTTGAGAGGGCGGCCAGTGGCCCGCCGGCGCCGAGCGTGCGAAACGTCGTCAACTGCCGGAGCACCGCGAGGGGTGATATCGTCAAGACGCCAATCAGAAGGGGCGGGCCGACGGCAACATAGTCCGCCCCCACCTCCGTCATCTCCGCGAACAGGGTGGTGCTGTCCTTCCAGACGTCGAAACCCGGGTCGTCCTCGATGCGCTTCTCGCCGGAGAGAAGGTAGTGCCGCCCTCCGCGCGAGAACGGCAGATGATAGAGCATGCGCCGGCGTCCCTCCCTGCGGCACATCAGGTGAAAGCGCCCCGCCTCGATGGGCATACGGGTGCCGATTCCGGCTATGTCTATCTCGCCGCTGACCGTCGCCTCGTGCTCCGGGTCATCGAGGAAGCGATCCATGTCATCGATGACGATGGCCACTCTGAACTCGACCCGACGGCCGGCCGACCTACCCGCCTCGTAGCCGGCGCGATGCTCCTCTCCGGGGCCCATGTAGCCCCGCATAGTCTCGCTGAAGCGGAGGCCGCCGCTGGCAGCAGCACCCTCGCTTGCGGACTCCGCCGGACGTCTCTCGACGCCGCTCCCGTTCACAGGTTCTCCTCCAGCAACCGTCCCGCGACAGCGTTCGCCTCGGCGATCTGCCGGGGCATCTTCGTTCGGGGCCGCCCTTGGCGACCACAATGATGTAGCCAAGTCCTATATAGCCCGTAGGAAGCGCGGCATCAAGGGGGGTAGAGGAGGCCGCCCCCGCCTCGCCACGATGACCCAAACTGAAGCCCCCGCCTCCAGCGCCGGGTTGGAGGCGGGGGCCAAGAACGCTCCGACGACTGATCGCCCTTCGGCAGCCCGGCTGTCTCGTCGCAAGCGACTACCGAGACCCGTAGCTTTGCGCGACCCCAACCCTCGGGGCCTTGCCTTTATCGGAGCGCTTCCCACTGGGTACGGCGGCGGGGAAAGCCACGTCCGTTGCCTCTCGCAACGGGGACGACCGTACCACTGCTAGAATCGCCCGCTGGCGCGTTTCCTGAGTCGCGGCGCGGTCGAGGCTTGGTGGCGATAAGGTTAAGGGGGGATGCTCAGGCGCTGCGCTGCGCCCGCGACGGTTGCCCCGGGGCGCTCGTGGCCCGGTACGTTCGCCCGGTCGTCCGTCGCTCCAGCATGTAGCCAAATGACCGCACGTTGCGAACCACGGCCGGATCGCCACCGCAGGCCGCAATCTTCTGACGGATGCGGTGGATGTGCACCTTCGCTGTCGCCCTCGCCTCCGCCTCTGAGAGCGGAGTGATTGCGCATTCCGAGAGGAGCTTCAGGGAACCTACCACCTCGCCGGGCCTCCCGGCCAGGGCAGCGAGAAGCCTGAACTCGGTGGGAGTGAGGGGGATGGGGCGGTCGTCGGCGCTGGCCTCGCACCGCGCCAGGTCGATCTTGAGTCCGCCCGCGCAGACGACGACGGCGCCGACATCACCGTCGCGCTGGCGGCGGCGCAGCAGGGCGTGCGCCTGAGCGGCGATGAGCCCGCTGCCCGCGTGGCGGTCCAGGCAGACGTCGACGCCCTCCAGCAGCGCCTCGATGCTCTCGCGCTCGGACGTCGTCAGGGCGATGACCGCCGGCCGCCACGGCTGATGTATGAACCGGCGAAGGAGTGGGAGCGCATCGCTCTCCAGACCGTCGAGGTCTACCACGACGAGAGCGGACTCCCTCGCTTCCAGCCTGAGGAGACAGTCCGGGCCGGTAGCGCACGCCTCGCCCTCCAGGCCAGCGCCTTCCAGGGCATCGACGAGGCGGCGCCTTTCGAAGTCGCTGCCGGAGATCACGAGGGCGTCAGGCCTTCTCACCACTCACCACTCCCAGGGCAGGAATCAGCTCTCGCTGAAAGTATCGGCAACACTGCCGAACAGTAAACATCCGGTAACCAACCTATCCTTAACCGAACTGTAACCCCTCAAGACGAAGCCGCGGCTTGACGATAATTTCCTAGGGTGCCCGCGCGCGTAAGGAGCGGGCAGTCCAAAGAAGAGGTCGGGTGCACTCTCACAGGGGCAGAGGCGCCGTGCCAGCGCCAAAGCCCGGCCCAGCTTGAGGAGGCAGGCATGAAACGAAACAGAACCTTTCTTAGAATCAAGTGGGGTCTGCTCCTGCCGGCCCTGGTACTGGCCGCGGCCATCCCGCTGGTCGCCTGCGGCGGCGGGGACGACGGAGGAGCCGCCGAGGCCGCCCGTCCCATCAAACTCAACCTGGGGATGGAGCCGCCCACCCTCGATCCTGCTCTGGCTACCGACCAAGCCTCCATCGACCTGATCGAGAACCTCTTCGTGCCGCTCACCAGGGTGGACGAGGCGACATCACGCATCGTCCCCTACCTGGCCACAAGCTGGGACATCTCCGATGACGGCACGGTCTACACCTTCCATTTGCGTGATGACGTGACGTGGACCGACGGCACGCCCGTGACGGCGCACGACATCGAGTACGGCATCAAGCGAACTCTCAACCCGGAGACGGCCTCCCAATACGCCTACGTGCTCTATGTCATCGACGGAGCGGCGCCCTACAACATGGGCGACTCAAAGGACCCGCTCTCCGTGGGAGTAGAAGCCCTGGACGACGTGACACTCGAGGTGAAACTGACAAGTCCGGCCGCATACTTCCCGGCCATCGCCGCCATGTGGCTCATGATGCCCCAGCCCCAGCAGGCCATTGAGCAGCACGGCGACACCTGGACGGAACCCGGGAACATCGTCACCTGCGGCCCTTACCTCCTGGCAAGCTGGAACCACGGCACCAGCCTCAGCCTCAAGAAGAACGCGGACTTCTTCAACGCCGACAACGTCGAGATAAGCGAGCTCGACTTCGTGATGATCGACGAGGAGTCGACGGCGATGGCGATGTACGAGGCAGGCGACCTGGACGCACTCTACGGCACCAGGGTGCCGAGGGAGGACATAGACAGGGTGAAGGCCGACCCCACGCTGAGCAAGGAGTTCACCATCTACCCTGAGCTCTCCACCTACTTCTACGGTTTCAACCTGGAGAAGCCGCCCTTCGATAACGTCCTGGTGCGCAAGGCCTTCTCCGCGGCCGTTGACCGCGATGCGCTGGTCAACGAGATCACCAAGGGCGGGGAGCTCCCAACCACCGTCTTCACTGCTCCTGGCACTTTCGGCGCCGTAGGCCCCGGAAACGGTGTCGGAATAACGTTCGACCCGGAGCAGGCGGCGGCCTGGCTTGCCGAGGCGGGGTATCCCAACGGCAAGGGGCTTCCAGCGGTCACGCTCTGGTTCAACTCATCGGAGGAGAACGAGAAGATCGCCCAGGCCGTGCAGGCCATGTGGAAGAGATACCTGGGCGTCGACGTGAAGCTGTCCAGTCAGGAGTTCGGCGTCTACCTGGATACACTGATGAGCGACGCCCCCCAGGTGTGGCGGCTCGGCTTCGGCTCCGACTACCCGGACGCCAACAACTGGCTCAACGACGTGTTCAACTCCCAGTCGGGGAACAACTTCGGCCACTTCGCGAACGCCCGCTTCGACGAGCTGGTGACGAAGGCGGCGGCCTCCACCGACCCGGAGGAGCGGATCGCGATGTACCACGAAGCCGAGAAGATCCTGGTCGAGGACGAGGCGGCGCTGATACCGCTGTTCCACTCGACCGATCCTCAGCTCACGAAGCCGTATCTCGTCCGCACCAAGGCGCCCCTGGGCGGCCAGCAGTTCTTCAACTGGAAGCTTCAGCAGAGCTAGGGCTTGGCCATTTAGCAGAGGAGTTTCTGGGCGCGGAGGGCTCCCGGCGAACGTCGGCCCTCCGCGCTCTTCGGTCTCCGGCACTGACGCCGGGGCCCCGCGGGATGAAAGGCCCGCCCGACGATGATCCGCTATATCCTCGGTCGAGTCCTCTGGGCGATCCCCCTGCTGATCACGATATCGCTGATCACGTTCGCGCTCATGCACTCCATCCCCGGCGGGCCGTTCGACCGCGAGAAGCAGTTGCCGCCTCGCATCCTCCAGAACGTCAACGAGAAGTACAACCTCGACGACCCGCTGTGGAAGCAGTACACGGACTACATGTGGGGCCTGGTGAGCCGCTTCGACCTCGGCCCTTCGTTCCGCTCGACGACCGTCAGCGTCAATGACATCATCCGCGACCGTCTGCCGGTCTCGGCCCAGCTCGGCGGCATGGCCCTGGCTCTGGCCCTGGCCGTCGGCGTGCCGCTGGGAATCATCTCCGCCCTCAGACACAACACGATGGTGGACTATTCGTCCATGTTCGTAGCGGTGCTGGGAGTCTCCATACCCAGCCTCGCTCTCGGCCCGTTCCTGATGTGGCTCTTCGGGCTCAAGCTGGGCGTCCTGCCGGTCGCCACCTGGGGTGGGCCCAGTCACTGGGTCCTGCCCACGCTCACCCTGGGGGCAGCCAGCACCGCTCTCATCGCCCGCCTGACCCGGGCCAGTCTCCTAGAGGTCATCCACGAGGACTACATTCGCACTGCCCGCGCCAAGGGTCTGGCAGAGTACCGGGTAGTGCTTCGCCACGCCCTCAAGAACGCCCTCATTCCCGTCGTCACGATCAGCGGACCCCTGTTCGCGAACCTCATAACCGGAACGCTCGTAGTCGAGAAGATCTTTGCCGTACCGGGCCTCGGCCGCCAGTTCGTCGATAGCGTCGCCGCCCGCGACTACCCGGTGATCATGGGCACCGTTCTTCTCTTCGCCGTCGTCATCATCGTCGCCAACCTGGTTGTCGATATCGCCTACGCTTTCGCGGACCCGAGGATCAAGTACACGTGAGGGAGGCGTAGATACGGCCACGAGGATGTGGAGAGGTAACGCGGAAATCGCCGGAACGGAGCTGGAAGGCGCCGTCCCGCGCCAGCGTGGCCCTTGGGAGGACGCCCTGCGGCGGCTGGCCGAGAACCGGGCGGCCCTGGCGGGCCTCGCGTTCATATTGACCCTGGCGGTGCTGGCCGCGGCCGCGCCCCTGGTCGCCCCCTATCACTTCGCCGAGGACCACCTGGAGGACAACTTCGCCGGCCCCGGCTCGCGCTACCTTCTGGGCGCCGACTTTCTGGGGCGAGACGTTCTGAGCCGGCTCATCTACGGCGCCCGTGTCTCCCTGACGGTAGGCATAGCGGGAGCGACGATGGCCACCCTCATAGGCGTCATCTGGGGCGCCATTGCCGGCTATCGCGGTGGGCTCGTGGACAGCCTCATGATGCGCTTCGTCGACCTCATGTACGGCTTCCCGACCCTCCTCCTCATAATCCTGATCATGGTCTACTTCCGGGCGTCTGGCGAATCGGCCGGCGGGGCCGGCTTCATCCGCGACGGGCTCCGCTCTCTGGACAGCGCCGTCGGCGGCACGCTGTTCATATTCATTGGAATCGCCATCACCTCATGGATGACGATGGCGCGCCTCGTCCGGGGCATGGTGCTGTCGCTCAAAGAGAGCGACTACGTGACGGCGGCGCGAGCGACTGGCGCGTCCGGCCTGGGGATCATCTGGCGACACCTCACACCCAACTTCCTGGGGCCGGTCATCGTGGCGGAGACCCTCAACATCCCCACCTACATCCTCTACGAGGCGTTCCTCAGCTTCATCGGCCTGGGGGTGAACCCGCCCATGCCGAGCTGGGGTGCCATGATCGACGAGGGCATGGCGTCGATGCGCTCCAATCCGCACCTCGTCCTCTTCCCCAGCGCCGCGCTGGCGCTCACTCTGCTGGCGTTCAACTTCCTGGGGGACGGTCTGCGCGACGCGCTGGACCCGCGGCTGAGGCGGGCCAGGTAACGAGGCAACGGGGGCTTCCCCCGCCTACTCGCCTTCCGCTTCCGGCGCCGGCGTCACCTCCGCGGGGGCGAAGCGCCTCCCGAAGAACGCATAGAGCACGAAGGCGACGACGAAGGCGGGAATGGAGGCGCCCAGCCACGCTACGTGGTCGCCGAGGGGGAAGGGGAGGTGGAGCAGCCCGCTGAACAGCCCCTTCATGGCCCACACCCACCAGTCGAGGGTTCCCGGCGAGATCCAGTTGTAGACGAGGAACCCGACCAGCCAGACGCCGAGCGCCCACAGATTGACGCCGCGCCGGTACCAGAACGGGCTCGGGTTGCGGTAGAGGTCGGCCACGTCGAGGCGGCGCCGTCGCAGGACGAAGTAGTCGGCCGCCAGTATCCCGAACAGGGGAACGAAGAGGGAGCCCAGGAGCAGCAGAAAGTTCTGGAACCCGAGAGAGTCCAGCGCCAGCGCCAGAACGACGCAGATAACTCCAGCGGCCAGCGACAGGCCACGCCGGCCAGCTCCAGGCGACAGGTTCTGGATGCTCACGGACGCCGAATAGATGTTGGCGAACGCCTCGTCTGTCTCCAGGGCGAGCAGCACCAGGAGGGCGAAGATCCCAACCCCAAGCGCCATCACGAAGCCGGTGACGTCGTTCGTGCCCACGGCGGGGAAGTAGAGGACGCCCAGCATGGCGAACCAAACGGTCGCCACGAAGAACCCGCCGAACGCTCCCAGGAAGGCGGCCCGGGGGCCCCGGGCGAAGCGTGAGTAGTCGGCGGCCAGGGGAAGCCAGGCGATGGGAAGGGCCACGATGAGGTCGATCCCCTGCCAGAAGGAGGGCCAGCCACCTTCCGCCGGTCGCCGCGCGAGGTCGGGAATGCCCGTCTGGTTGTAGGCCATGAGGGCAAAGCCCACCGCGAAAAGGAGCGTTACCCAGAGCGCAAACTTGCGGAACCATTGCCGTATCATGACCATCGGCCCGCCCATGGCCAGGAGAACGATCACGGCCCCGAAGACGAGCACCCAGAGGGGACGCGCCCCGAAGCCGAGGGCGCGATCACTAACAGTCGCGGCCGCCTGGGAAATGATCACGAGCTGAAGGGTGCCCCACACTACGTTGCGCGCCACCGTCAGGCCGCTGGCGAGGTAGGAGCCGCGCATTCCCAAAGGTGCTCGATAGAGGACCATGGCCGGGGCACCGGTGTCAGCGCCGATGAGGGCGGCCAGGGCGAGGAGAAGGTTTCCCAGGGCGGCGCCAATGAGGATCGCCAGGAAGGCCTGGCCCAGGCTCAGCGCCGGCACGAGAAGGGCGCCCGTGACCATGAACACGATACTGAAGCCCAGGTTGGCCCAGAGCGAGGCGTTGTCGAAGAGCCCCAGCGTGCGAGACTTCGGGGGAATGGGTTCGATGCCCCAATCAGGGGCAGCGCTGGTGCCGGCCCAGCGCACGCGGGTCAGGACGGCCACGGCCCCTTACACCTTCTCTATCTCTACGGCGACTGCCCTATCGACCTGCTGGGGCTGCCAGTTGTTGCGCCAGAAGGCCAGGTGGCCGTAGCCTCCGGCCAGGTGCAGCCACTTGATCATTCCCGGTGTGGCGATGTCCATGGGCTTCCAGTTCCGGTACTGGTAGGGTTCCCAGGCGTGATACATGATCACCTCGCCCGGCCGAACAGAGGGTGCTATCTTCGCCCGCACGTGGAACGAGTCGAAGTCGTTATACACGCGCACCTCGTCGTCGTCCACGATGCCCTTGCGGAGGGCATCCTTCGGGTTTATGAACAGGAACGGCCCGCCGCGATGGGTGCGCAGGAGGACGCTGTTCGCCACCCAGGTGGAGTGGATGCTCCAGCGGAGGTGACCGCCGGCCATGACCATCGGGTAGTCGCCGCCGACACTGGGGTTGGGCTTGTGAACCGGCAGCTCCTCGCCGGCCTCCAGGAACCAGTCGTGGTCAATGTAGAACTGGATGCGCCGGGTGAGGGTGGGATAGGGGATCTTTCTCTGCACGTGCCACTTGAGGGGGGAGAGCGTCTCGTTCGGCTTGATGTCGGTGGCCAAATTGAGGCCGGGCGCGTCGGCGCCGAGCCCGACGAACTTGACGATGCCCTTCTCCCGCATCGTGTCCAGGGTCGTGCGCTCGGGCAGGGCCCCCGTTCTCACCGAGTCGAGGATCATGTCCGCGGCCAGCTTCTCGTGCTCGTCCTCCTTCACCGCGCCGTAGAAAGTGAACACGTCGTACAGGTTGTCGACCCGATAGGTCTTACCCTTGACATCCTTGTACTCCCCGAACTCGCGCTGCCGCGCCCTCTCCTCGATCTTCTTCGCCAGCAGGGCAAAGGTCTCCCACTCGGGCTTCGACTCGCCGACGGGCTCCACTGCGCGGTCGACGAAGGTGAGGAAGGGCACATGGGCGGTCGTAAAGCGGAAGTCCACTTTCTCGTAGTGGCCAGCGGCGGGCAGGACGATGTCCGAGAAGAGGGCAGTGGTGCTCATGCGCACGTCCACCGCGACAATCTTCTTGAGGATGGGCCAGAGATGTTTGCGTAGCTGCTTGAAGCCGCCGCGGGTCCTGCGCAGGGTTGACGCCCCCACCTGGAAGAGAACGCGGGGCGGCCTGTCGGGGCCGGGGTTCATCACCCCCTCCCACCAGCCGCGGTCAACGGCCTCCTGGAAGTAGTCATCGAAGCTGTGCGCCATGCCGCGGTCAGACCACTCACGCCGGTTCCAGACCTCCTTGTAGCCGCCGTGCCAGTACCAGTAGAAAGCGGCCGGGACGGTCAGAGCGCTCATGGACAGCGGCGCGACGGCGCTCCGCTTCGACTCCTCCTTCTCCAGGTTGATGGCGACCATCTCCTCGGTCACGGTCGGGTCTTTGGCCTTAAGCTCCTCCTCGAGTTTGGCGGCGCGCCGGGCAAGGCCCATGAACCCCTCCAGGCCCACCCGGTCCTGGATCGCCGCCGGCACCCAGAGCTGGGATGTATTCCAGCCCCGCATGCCCGTCCCCTGGCGGCCGAAGTTGCCGGTGAGGGCGACCAGGAGGGCCATCGCCCGCTCCATCAGGTCGCCGTGGTAGTACTTGTTGACGCTCCAGCCCTGGAGGACGTGTACCTTCCCCGCCGAGGCAACCCTATCAGCAAGGTTCCTTATTGTCCTGGCGGTGACCTTCGTAATCTCGGCTGCCTTCTCCGGCGTGTAGTCCTTCAGCTTCTCCTTCATAAGCTCAAAGGCGGGCGTCACCTCGACCTTGCTGCCGTCCGCCAGCGTCACCTCGAAGGTGCCCTCGAGGGCGGGATCGCTGCTCAGGCGCAGGGTGCCGCGGGGCGCCTCCACGATCTCTTGCCGTGCCGTGTCGAAGAAGTAGAACTGGTCGTCGCGGGCGTTCTCGCCGTCCGGCAGGTCGGTGGCGCGCAAGAACCGCCTCGTATCCAGGCGCACAAGGAGGGGCAGGTCAGTCTGCTCCTTCACAAACGCTTCGTTGTAGCGCCCCTCGTCGACGATGACCTTGCACATGGCGAGGGCAAGGGCGGCGTCCGTGCCCGGCTCGACCGGCACCCAGAGGTCGGAATGCACGCTCGAGGCGTTGTAGTCGGGGGCAATGGAGATCACGTCGGTGCCCTTATAACGCGCCTCCGTCAGGTAGTGGGCGGAGGGAATGCGCGTGTAGACAGGGTTCATGTGCCAGATAATGATGAGGTCGGCGTGGAACCAGTCATCGACGGAGCTGACGAACTGAAACTTGCCGAAGGTCTGGTAGAGGCCCACGTTGAAGTCGGACGTCATGCCGTCGACGTCGAGGACCGTGCCTCCCACGAGGCGGCTCAGGCGCCAGCCGGGGATGGTGCCGTTGACGGTGCCGCCGTTGCCGGGGCCGTACTCGTAGACGATCGACTCGGGCCCCACCTCCTCGATGGCATCGAGCATGGCGTCGGCGACCTCAGTCAGCGCCTCATCCCAGCTCACCCGCACCCACCTGCCCTCCCCCCTCTCGCCGAGGCGCTTCAGGGGGTACTGGAGGCGCTCGGCGCCGTACATGACCTCGCTAAAGCAGCCCCCCTTCTGGCAGCCGCGCGGGTTCATGTCGGGCACGCCGGGCTCGATCTGTGGATAGACGGCCGACTGCTCTTCGCGGAAGACGATGCCGTTCTTGGAATAGACCCGCCAGGAGCAGTTGCCGGGATAGCAGTCGACATGATGGCTTGCCCAGGTGATCTTGTCCCAGGTCCACTTGCGCCGGTAGACGTCTTCCCAGGTGTGGTACACCACGTCCTCCGTGGCGAGAGGAGGGGTGGCGCCTTCCGGCCAGCAGCCGAGCTGGATCAGGGAGAGGGTGAGCACGGCCGCCCCCGCCCCCTTCAGAAACTGTCGCCTCGACACCTTTTGCATCGCCTGCACCTGAGAGATCCGAAAGCGTACGCTACGGCGCAGCGCCCCGCAGCCGCTGCTTCAGGTAGTCCCGATCTCGGCGGACGAACTCACCGGCAAGGGCCACCAGCTCCTCGAAGAACGGCAGAGGGCGCTGACGCTGGAGCTTCTCCCGCAGGACGGGCAGCCAGTGGGCCAGATGCCTCTCCAGGAAGTCGCTCTGGGCGCGCCGGTACGATTCGTGGTCGCCCTGATTGGAAAGAGATTCCGCCTCCATCGAAGCCAGATAGTGCATGAACTCAAGCTCGACCGTTATGTGGTCGGGAAGCTGCCCCTCCGCGAGCCGCAGGTCGAAGAAGTTGTAGAACCGGATGAGCTCCTCCATGACCCGCATCCTGTCCGCCTCGTGGTGGCCGGCGAAGAGGGAGCAGGGAGCGCCTCCGATGGCTCCCACCTCGAAGAGGCGGACGTACTCCGTTTGCAGGTCATCGCAGCTCATCGCAAACTCCCCCGGCACGCCGCCGGGGGAAGAGAGATCGAAAGGAAGCCGGGGCAGCGCCCCTTCAACCTCGTCTCGCCAGCGCCCTTTCACCAGGTCGTCGTAGAGGGGAGCGTCGGGGTAGACGAAGGCGCGCGCCAGGGACTGATAGACCTGGCTCCGGGCGCCGGCCCGCGCCGCCTCCGCATTCGAGTCGGTGGACGTGGCTCCCCTCCTGGTCTCGCGTCCGGCTTCAGGCATGCCTCCCACCGATGGCGAGCCGGTCACCACCCTACTTCCACTCCAACTCCACGGGGTCACGTCCGAAGGGACCCAGGAGCTCCTTCCACTGATAGACGATGAGCGTATCCATAAGCTCTGACTTCTCGCCGTTGCGCGTCTTCGCCATTTCGCCCTTCAGCGTATCCAGCGCCCGGCCGACGTTTGGGCCGAAGAGGCGCTCCAGATACTCAATAGGGATGCGAGGCGTGCTTTCGTCGATGCTGCCGTCCTCGTCGAGGCGGTAGGGCGCGAGGGGCGGGATGTAGAAGACGTTGGGGCCGGTCCCGTACTCCTCGTGCAGGGGCAGCGCCACCTTCCACTCGTTCACCAGCCGGTGGATGGGGCCACTACTGTCGTCAACGTAGCCAACGAATACCAGCCGTCCCGGGCACTGGCGGGCGCAAGCCGGGGCGACGCCGTTCTCCAGCCGTGGGAAGCAGAAGATACAGTGCTGGCTGATCTTGCGGACGTAGTTGAAGTAGATCTTCTTGTAGGGGCAGGCCTCCAGGCAGAACATGTAGCCCCGACACTCGTTCTCATCGCGGAGGACGATGCCGTCCTCAGGTCGCTTGTACATGGCGCCGCGGGGGCAGGCCTCGACGCAGGACGGGTGTGTGCACTGGTTACAGATACGGGGCAGATAGAAGTAGAAGCTGTTGGGGTACTCGCCGCCCCCCTGGTCCTCGTCCCAGTTGGGTCCCCAGGTCGGCTTCTCTCCGACAGGGTGAAGATGGACGGAGCTACCTTTGCCCGAGTAGAAGACCTCATCGTAGTTGAAGTCCCAGCCGCCGCCGAACTCCTCGCGCGTCGGCCGCTGGCCGGGCTGGGGCACGCCGTCCCTATAGCCGCCCCCCATGAGCTCGTAGTCCTTGGGGGCGCCGCGGCCGGGCTGAGTGTTGACCGTGCACCACCACTGGTAGTCGGTGCCGTCGTCGCGCGTCCAGAGGACCTTGCAGGCCACGGAGCACGTCTGGCAGCCGATGCACTTATTGAGGTCGAAGACCATCGCCACCTGTCGCGGCTTTGCTTCTGCTTTCTTGGCCATGACTTCCTCCAGTTCGAAGCGTCTTCCGCTCTCGCCGTCCAGTTCTGCTGCGCCGTTCTAGCTCTCCAGGGTCAGCTCGCGCCACGCCTTGGAGAACGACTTGAGGCCGGCGCGCTCGCCGCTGCTTCCCTCCCAGGCAGCGAAGGCGACCTTGTAGGTCTTCCCCACCGCCAATTGCACCGCCTCGCCCTCCTGCTCCTTGACGGCCAATGGTCGAGCAAGAACGACGCGCCAGCGGCCGTCTTGCCAGAGGCCGCGGGCGGAGACCGAGCTCTTCTCCGTCTCCACCACAGAGCCCAGACCGCGGGCTGTGATGTTCTGGGCACCGTCCTCGAAGTCGGCGCGCCAGAACCAGGCGTTGACCGGCTGCTTCTGACTCCCCATCCGAGTCAAGGGGGCATCACTGTTGAGAGGAAAGAGGACGCCGACGCCATCGGGGAAATCGACGCCGCTATAGTCCACGTTCTTCGTGGCGTCCTGCCACTCGAGGAGGAAGAAGACCTCCTTCCCGTTGTGGGTAGACCTCACGTCCAGGCTGCGAACGGAGCCGATGGGCTTGTCGCTCCACTTCGTCCGGATGTAGCGCGAGGGCTGAAGGTTCACGGGGGTTCCAGCCATCGCCATCGTCTCGGCGGGCACCTTGGCCCACTCGGCGGCGGCAGGATCGAGAAGCACCTTAGCGTCGACATCGAGCTTCATTGCTTGCATCACGGTCGCTCCTTAGGACAGTCTCCGATAGTTCAACGGCCCTCGTGCCCGGGACGTAATGGGCTACTAGCGGGCCCCGTCGAGTCTCGCCACGTCCACGCGGATCGCCCTGTCGATTGGCACCGGCTGCCACTGGATAGGCCAGTAGCGCAGGTGGCCGTAGCCCCCCGCGAAGTGGAGCCATTTCACCATCCCCGGCTCCACGTTGGCCTGGTCCTTCCAGCCGCGGAACTGGTAGGGCTCCCAGCCGTTGTAGATGATCACCTGGCCCGGCATGACGGACGGCGAGAGCTTTACGGGCACGCTTATCGAGGCGACGTCGTTGAACACGCGCACCTCCTCATCGTCGCCGATGCCAAGCCTCCGGGCGTCGTCCGTATTCATGACCATGTGAGGCTTCCCGCGATGGGTCTGCTGGATGATTCTGTTCGTGATGTTCATCGAGTGGATGCTCCAGCGCGGGTGGCCGCTTGTCAGGACGAAAGGATAGTCGCCACCCTGCGCTGGCGTCTCCTTGTGGACGGGCAGCGCCTCGTCCGCCTCGAGGAACCAGGGGTGGTCGATGTAGAACTGGGCGCGGCGGGTGAGGGTAGCGTACGGCGTCTTCTTCTCCGTGTGCAGCCGGAAGGGGTTGTGGGTCTCGTCCTGCTTCAGCTCGGAGGCCTGGCCCAGGGCGTAGGCGGAGAGGCCCCAATCGATGAAGCGCACGAACCCCTTTTCGCGCAGGGTGTCGAGAGTCGTGCCTTCCGGAAGCATCCCGACGGCAGCGTTGTCGCTGACCATCTCCCGGGCGACGGCTTCTGGCTTCTCGAAGGCGCCACCGGCGGTGAAGGTATCGTACATATTCTTGAGGTCGCACGGAAACCCGCGGACGGTATACGCCGGCGTATTGCGCGCCCTGGCCCGCTCCTCCAGCTTCTTGGCGAGAAGCGTATAGATCTCCCACTCGGGCTTCGCCTCGCCCGGAGGAGCGGCGGCCTGATCGGAGAGGGTAAGCTGGAGCATATGCGGTGTCGGGATGTGGAAGGTCACCTTCTCGTAGTGGTGTGCCACCGGCAGAAAGATGTCCGAATAGAGGCCCGTCGTGTTGAGCCGCCAGTCGACGTGGACGATCATCTTGAGCTTGGGCCAGAGGTTCTTGAGAAGGAGCTCCTGACCACCGCGTGTGCGACGCAGGAAATTGCCGCCCACCTCAATGAAGACGCGGGGCGGTGTATCCTCTCCCGGGCGGGCGGCACCACCCCACCAGCCCTTGTCGAGGGCCTCCTTCACGTACTCATCGAACTCGCGAGCCATTGACGGGTCGTTCCACTCACGCCGGTTCCACCTCTCGCGATGGCCGCAGTGGAAGTACCAGAAGAACGCCGAGGGCACCATGCCGGACGCTCCCATGCGCGCAAACAGCTCGACCGAAGCAAGCTCGTCGGTCCTGGTGGGGTCCTCCGCCTTGATGGCCTCGAGCATCGCGTTGTTCATGGCCACGACGTTCTTGGTCTCTTCGACGCCGGGCCGAGCCTTGGCGGTGACGATGAAGGAGGCGTCGCCCATGAAGGACCAGGAGCGGACGCCCGTGCCCTTCTTGCCCCAGTTGCCCGTCAGGCCCATGAGCAGGCACATGGAACGCTCCATCAAGTCGCCGTGATAGTACTTGCCGGAGTTCCAGCCCATCTGGATATTGGTCTTCATGCGGGCGACCTTGCGGGCCAGGGTGCGGATGACCTCCGCGTTCGTGCCGCAGAGCTTCGATGCCTTCTCCGGCTCGTAGTCATCTAGCCGCTCCATCAGAAGCTGGAAGAGGGGCGCCACCTCCACCTCAGGGCCGTCGGCAAGCCTGGCGGAGTACCTTCCCTCCAGCGCCGGCTCGACGTCGCCCAAGGCGAGGGTGCCGCGCGGCGCCTCCACCACCTGGCCGCTCTTCTGGTCGAAGAAGTAGAACTGGTCCTCGCGGCCTCCCGCCTGCACGTCGCAGCCCCGGAGGAAGCGCTGATTGTCGCTGCGCACCAGGAGCGGCAGGTCCGTCTGCTCCCGCACGAAGGTGGCGTCGTAGATCTTCTCGTCGACGATCACCTTGCACATGCCCAGGGCAAGGGCAGCATCCGAGCCGGGCCGCACGGGGACGTAGTAGTCGGCATGCATAGCGGAGGGGCTGTAGTCGGGGGCGACGGTCACCACCTCGCCACCGGCGTAGCGTGACTCAGCTATGAAGTGATAGAAGGGGATGGCGGTGTAGATCGGGTTTCGATGCCAGATGAGGCTCAGCTCGGCATGAAACCAATCGTCGACGCTGCTGGCCGGGTCGAACTTCCCGAAGGTGAGATACAGGCCGGGCGCGAAATCGTTGATATTGGCCTGAACGTCGGTGGTGATGCCGCCAATCATGTCCATGATGCGGCCGAGCATCAGGCCCCCCATCAAGCCGCCTTGGGAGGGGGTGCTCTCATGGATGATGGACTCGGGACCCACCTCCTCGATGGCGTCGAGCATGGCATCGGCCACGTCGCCGAGCGCCTCGTCCCAGGAGACGCGCTTCCACTTGCCCTCGCCGCGCTCGCCGGCCCGCTTCAGAGGGTGGAGCACGCGCTCCTTGGCGTAGAGCATCTGGCTCCAGCCGGCCCCCTTCTGGCAGCCCATGGGGTTGCGGTCAGGGACACCCGGCTCGATGACGGGAAAGACGCCGGCCTGCTCCTCGCGGCAGACGATGCCGTCCTTGACGTAGACCCGGAAGGGGCAGTTGCCGGGGTAGCAGTCGACGCAGTGGCTACCCCAGGCCACCTTGTCCCACTTCCAACGCTCCCGATAGAGATCCTCCCAGTTGGTGTAGGCCTTCCGATCTCCACCTGTGTCCGCCTCTTGGCCTTCGGACTTCTTGAGCTCGCCGGGCTTCAGAGTGCCCAGGGACAACGCGAACATAACGGTCCCCTCTTCCCGCCTGCTGAAGACGAGGTCGATTCGTGGCTATTTCCAGCAGATACTGCCCAAAGCTGCGATAGGGCATTATGGCTGTGGCGTCCAGGGCGGTGAAAGTGCCATTCGCCCTTTCGGTCGCGGACAAAGGTCACATTTTCCCGCGATTCTGGCGGCGGCACGGGTCGCCCGCCTGAGGCGGGCGGGGGCCTTCCTGCCCGCCGTCGTTCGGACAGCGGGCTATGGACGCGAAGAACCGGGGACCCTTCAACTCTGGGTCCCCGGTTCCTGATCCTCGCCTCACCCTGCTTCGCGGCGGCTCGAGGCGAGACGCCGCCGTTCGATCAGGCGATCTTGCTTTCGACGAGAGAAGGAACAGCGACCGGCTGCACCGAAGCAGGCGACCCAAGGTCCTCGAACTGGCTGCTCAACCAGAACCTGAGGTCGTGCCGCTCGATGGCCGAGCGCAGATAGCGGGCCATCACCTTTCGCTCCTCCAGGGGCAGCATCAGGGCCTGCCAGAGGGCATCCGCGGTACCCGCCACGTCCTCCGGCCACACCGGGATCGCTCCCGGACCGAGCTCCTCATAGGAACCGGCCTTAGTCGAAAGGACGAGAACGCCATCGCGTTCGTTCACGATGGGCCCCTCCTTCGACACGAGATTCATGCCGTCGGCGAGAGGGTTCACCAAGAGCACATCGTACAGGCTCATGGCAGCGAGCGCGCGGGCGTAGTTGTTGCCGTAGAGCGTTACGATGGGCCGCCAGCCCGGCCGCCGGTGCCGCGCGTTGATCTCCGCTACTGTCTGCCTCACCTCCTCGCTCAGCCGCTGATATTCAGGGATGGCCGTGCGGGAGGGTACGAGGAGAGCCAGGAACCGCACCCGCCCCGCCAGCGCAGGGTGCCGCCGCAGCAGAAGGTCGAAGGCGCGAAACCCGGTGATGATGTTCTTGCTTGGCTCAAGCCGGTCCACGCGCAGGATCGTGCGCTCGCGCGTGAGTCGCGAAAGGCGCGTCTTGTAGGCGAGGATTTCCGCCGACTCGCTCTGGCGTCGCAGGCCCTCGGCGTCGACCGAGATAGGGTAGGCGCGGACGCGCGTTTCGCCGCCGCTGTGGCGGATCACAGACTCGTCGGGGCCGACCACGATGTCCCTGAGGAAGGTCTGGCAGGTGAGCACGAAGTTGTGAGCCGAGGCGCCGGTCTGGAAACCGACGATGCTGTTGGCCAGCAGGCCCCGGCAGATCGATTCGACGATCTCCCACGGGAGCTGGCTCCAGGCGGCGGGAGAAGGCCAGGGGACATGTACGAAGTGATGGAGGAGGGCCCGTGGACGCGCACTGCGAATGTAGAGCGGCGCCAGGTAGAGGTGATAATCGTGGAGCATTACGTATGAATCATCCCCAAGCCGGTCCATCTCTTCGATGACGGCATCGGCAAAGGCCCGGTTTGCGGGCTCATAGCCTTTCCTCCACGCCTCCATGGCCTCGAAGTGAAGGTTGGGCCGCTCCAGGTGGTGCGTCAGATCGTGCTGAATGAGCCAGAGAATGGGATTGCTGAGTACGTTGTAGTAGAAATTGTAGGCACGTCTCGGGTGAGCGAGGAAACGCAGATGGCAGTGCGGCCGGTCCCTCAACGGTGTGAAGGGCTGACCGTAGGTTTCGCGGGCGACGCGCCGGTCGCCCTCCGACATGCTGCTCGCAATCCACGTGACATTGCGCGTGCAGGCTAGACCCGAGAGCGCAGTCGCAACGCCGCCTTCGCCACGGCATATCTCGAGCCCGCCATCCGGGGTGACGCGGTACTGGACAGGCCCCCGGTTGCTAACCAGGATCAGGTGGCGGGGAAGGCCACGGTCCGCGATATCTGCCTCAGTATTGGTGCCGTTGCCAGAACGCACCAAAGACACCCCCCTTCCTTGCGGGTGGCCCGAGCCCCAATGAGGGGCTAGGCCTCCGTTCGAGCCGTCCGCTTGTACTCGATGAGTGCTTCTAGGAGCACCTTTAGCTGAGGGCGGGCGCTCAACACGTTGCCCAACCCTTGCTTGAGGGAGCCGAGCTCATCGGCCGAAAGCTGTAGCGTGTAGCAGAGGGGGTCCCCCTCCGATAGTACGGCTACTTCCCTGCCATCCTGTAGGACTACCGTCTCCCGGACCTCCCTGCTGACCTTGTCCGATAGGCTGCTACGTCGGCTCTTTATCTCAACTCTTGCCGCGGTCATACCCTAAGAAGCCTCCTCCTCTGGGAACTCATCGACCGACTGGGCCAGCGAAGTCTCCATTTCCTCCGGGCCCTGAAGGGCCACGTCCACCGCCGTAGCGAAGCCATTTAGAGTCTCGGCACCAAGGACGGCTATCTCCACTCCAGCGATGGCCCGGGCGCTCTCCAGGCGCCTGGCGGAGACGATAACCACCGGACCCGGCTTGCGCGCGAGCCAGCCCAGCGCCTCTCGGCAGCCTGGAAGGGGCAGCGCCTCTCCAGGCGAAGGCGCCACGGGGGCTGAGCGTTCCGTCGATGTCGGTGATGAGCCCTCCCGGCCTCGTCCGAAGAGCCTGTGCGCTGCGGGCGCGGGCCCGAAGGAACCGGGGATCGTTTCCGGGGACCGAATTCGCGCGACGCTGCTGGCCCTCAAGACTCGCATCCCTTCGCGTCTTAGTGCTTGCTCCCTCGATTGCAGACAGCGCCCATTCCGGACACAAAAACTAGCCGGAGGACTTACCTCCGGCCACCTCAACGGAGCAGTCCTCTTTCAGTGACCTACGGGGTTAGCTGTCGGGTTAGGGCTGAAAGAGACTGCCCCTCCTGCCGAGGCAGGACACACCCCGGAAGAAACGGTTCCCCCGTTCCGCTATGAACGGATTCGGCCTTGCCTATGAAGTTGTTCTCAACTTAATAGTTTAGACGGCTGCGCCACGCATGTCAAATCTTTCCTGATTTCAACCTCGGAAGTCGCAGAGGAAGGAAACAGCATCATGGCCACGGGCGTTCGCCCCGTTACGGCGATATTCGGCCCCTTTTGCCCATCTTGTGACTTCCGGCGCATAGGTGATCCGGCCTCGAAAGTGGGCTAGAATGGCCGGGGGAGGGTCCGCTGGCGCATAACGTTGCCCTGACTGAGGCGGTCTGGTGCCCATGGATGATTCGTTGCCCGAAAGCACTCACGACTTCGGCCGCGTGACACTCCTGGAGGCGGAGACCTTCGGCAAGCCGGGCGAGAGGACCTTCCGACTCCGCATCGCCGCGCCGTCGGGCAGCGCCTCGCTCTGGGTAGAGAAGGAGCAGCTTCAGGCGCTGTCCCTGGCCGTCCGTCAGATCCTGATCCAGCGTCGAGCGGGCGGGCGCCCCGGTCGCGAAGAGCAGCCGCCGGCTCCGGCCGACTACGCCGACCAGCCCACTGTTGACTTCAAGGTCGGCCGCCTGGCCCTCGGATACGACGAGTCGGAGGAGGTCTTCACGCTCTTCGCCCACGAGCTGGAGATGGACCCTGAAGGCCCTCCCACCTTCACCTGCGAAGCTATGGCGGCCCAGGCCCGCGCTCTCAGCGACGAGATCGAGCGGATCGTGGCGGCGGGCCGGCCGCGTTGCTACCTCTGCGGGCAACCTATCGAGGCCGACGGGCACGTGTGCCCCCGCTCCAACGGCCACGCTCAGCCGGAGCGGTAGCCGGCCCTGGCGGTCTCCCATCGGCTTCGACGAGACCCAGCGTGCGAGGAGCCGAGCAAATGAGCAAGGATGCCTGGCAGCCAATTCCGCTGGTGACCCTCTCCGCCGACGCGGGACCGCTCAGAGCGGCGTTCAATCGGGATACCGACAAGACGCGCCTCCTACTACTCCTGTCGCCAACCCACCCGACGTGCCGACAGGGGGCCTCCCTCATCCAGACCGCAGTCCTCAACACCGTCAAAGACCCGTCTCTAAGGGTCTACGTAGCCTGGGCTCGCGTCCTGCCGACCGACCAGGACGCGCCGGACGACGAGACACGCTCTCTTGTGCCCGATGAGCGGGCCGCCCACTTCTGGGACGCCGAGGGCTCGCTGCCGGGACTGTTCAGCAGCGTCCTGCAACTTCCGGCGGGCTATGCGGCGTGGGACGTCTACCTGGCCTACCCGCCCGGCGTGACGTGGGGGAAGGAGCCGCCCGCACCCCTCTACTGGCAGCACCAGTTGCCCGGCGTGACGGCTGGGCCGCGACTTGACGGGGAGACATTCGCCGGATATCTGCGGCTGATGATCGATGCGGCGTCGTGACGATGTCGCCCTTCCCTTCGCGCGGGACACTAGTGTCGTTGGGACTCTGTTGCGAGTTGGCGACGCCGGGGGCTACGTGAGGGTGGAGGCGGCGTACTCGCCGAAGACGCGACGCATGACGCCGCAGATCTCGCCCAGAGTGCAGTAGGCCTCGACTGCCTCCAGGATGGGGTGCATGAGGTTCTCGGAGCCGCGGCACGCCTCCTCCAGACGTCGCAGGCTTGCTTCCGCCTGAGCCGGGTCCCGCTCGGCGCGCACCCGTCGCAGCCGGTCGAGGTGGCGTGATTCGCCCTCCGGGTCCATCTCCAGGATCGCTATGTCCAGGGGCCTCTCCACCACGTACTCGTTCACCCCCACGATAGTCCGCTCCTTGGCCTCGATCTCGCGATGGTAGCGGTAGCTCGCCTCGGCGATCTCGCGCTGGAAGAAGCCGGCCTCGAGGGCGGGAATCACCCCTCTCAGCGCCCTGATCTTGTCGAAGTAGTCGTAGCAATCCTTCTCGAGGGCGTTGGTCAGGTGCTCCACGAAGTAGCTTCCCCCCAGGGGGTCGACGGTGTCGGCGACGCCGGACTCATAGGCGATGATCTGCTGAGTGCGCAGGGCCAGGAGGGCCGCCTTCTCGCTGGGCAGCGCAATGGCCTCGTCGAGAGAGTTAGTGTGGAGGGACTGGGTGCCGCCCAACGTCGCCGCCAGCGCCTGAAGCGCGGTGCGGATGACGTTCACCTCCGGCTGCTGGGGGTAGAGGCTACAGCCGGCGGTCTGAGTATGGAAGCGCATCCACCAGGAGCGGGGGTTCTTCGCGCCAAGACGCTCGCGCATCTCGCGCGCCCAGATGCGCCGGGCAGCGCGGAACTTGGCGATCTCCTCGAAGAAATCGTTGTGGCAGTTGAAGAAGAACGAAAGGCGGGGCGCGAAGTCGTCGAGAGCGAGTCCTCGCTCAAGGCTGTGCTCGACGTAGGCGAGGCCGTCGGCGAGGGTGAAGGCCAGCTCCTGCGCCGCCGTCGAGCCGGCCTCACGGATATGGTAGCCGGAGATGCTGATGGTGTTCCACTCGGGCAGCTCGCTGGTGCCGAACTCTATGGTGTCCACCACCAGGCGCATCGCCGGCTCCGGCGGGAAGATGAACTCGTTCTGAGCGATGTACTCCTTGAGGATGTCGTTCTGGAGAGTGCCGCGGAGCTGATCGCGACGGGCGCCCTGCTTCTCGGCAGCAGCGACATACATGGCCCAAATGACGGCCGCCGGTGAGTTGATCGTCATCGAGGTGGTGATCTGGCCGAGGGGGATGTCCCGGAAGAGGATCTCCATGTCGGCCAGGGAGGAGACGCAAACTCCACACCTGCCGAACTCGCCCGCCGCCTGGGGGGCGTCGGCGTCGTAGCCCATGAGGGTGGGCAGGTCAAAGGCCACCGATAGGCCCGTGTCGCCGTGATCGAGGAGGTAACGGTAGCGCTCGTTCGTCTCCTCGACGCTACCGAAGCCGGCGAACATGCGGATGGTCCACAGCCGGCCCCGGTAGCCTGTGGGGTGGATGCCGCGGGTGTAGGGATACTCTCCGGGCAGGCCCAAGTCGCGCTCGTAGTCGAGGCCGGCGACGTCAGTTGGGTCGTACAGTCGCCGGATGGGCCGGCCGGAGGCGGTGGTGAACAGGGCCGGACGCTCCAGCCCATCTTTCGCCACCTTCTCCTCCCACTCCGAGCGTTGTTCCGACAGCCGTTTCAGCTCCGCCCTATCGAAGTCCATTATCCCCTTCTTCCGCCCCGGTCATGTGGCCGCCAATCGCCTCGAAACAGCCGCCTCGACCGCAAGGGCACGCCGGAGGCATCTCCCTCGCGAAGCCCCCTTGCCGGCCGACGGCGGACGCCGGCAACCTGCCCGCCTGGGCGCCATCAAGGATACGACGGTCGAACGAGAGACACAAGCCGTGGCGCAGTAGGGGGACGTGGGGCCGGAGCTTGGGGCTAGTCGGCGCCGGCCTGCGGCCCCTCCTCGGGCAGGATGAGTTCGACGGTGTCGCCGACCTCGACGCCATACTTCTCCGCGACGCCCGCGACCGCCTCCAGAACGTAGAGGACCGGCGTCTGCGGCCTGTAGATGATGAGCTCGCTGTCCGGTACGCCGGGCTGTGGCTGCACGTTAGCGCTGATATCGGCGACGCGCAGGTCGGCGGAGATCCAGATGAGGTCAAGAGGGAACTGCATGCCTTTCATCCAGATGCCGTGCTGCGCGTCCAGGGTGAAGATGAAGAGCATTCCCCGGTCCTCATCCATATGCGCTCGGCCGGAAAGGCCCCGAGTGAATTCTTCCGGCGTCTGGGGCACCTCCGCCTCCACCGCAAGATCGCCGATGCGCACCAGCGCCATGCCCGGCGACGGGGCCTGTGGCGAGGACGACGAGCCGCCGCAGCCGGGAGCGGCCGGAACCAAGAGAACGAGTGCCACGAGGCACAGCAGCGCAACTCTTCCGCGAGGCATCACAGACCTTTCTCAGGCTTCATCCCGTCGCCGATGCTATAATTGTCTAGGAGGGAACGGTGCCCACCAAAGTAACCAGCCCCCTGGCCGAGGTCCTCGACGCCCACACGAAGGAGGGCGAGCTCTACGAAAAGCTCCCTGACAATCGGATGCGCTGCTACGCCTGCGGCCATCGCTGCGTCATCCTCGATGGCCTCCGCGGCATCTGCCAGGTCCGATACAACCGAGGCGGCACCCTGTACGTGCCAACGGGCTACGTATGTGGCCTCCAGGCTGACCCCACCGAGAAGAAGCCACTCTTCCATGTGATGCCGGGCTCCATCGCCCTCACCTTCGGCATGCTCGGCTGCGACTTCCACTGCCCCTACTGCCAGAACTGGCTCAGCTCCCAGACCCTGCGCGACCCGGCCGCCGGCAGCGGCGCGACGGCCATAACCGCCGAGGAGATGGTGGCCGCGGCCCGGCGCACGGGCGCCCGTCTCATCGCCAGCTCCTACAACGAACCTCTGATCACCGCCGAGTGGGCAGTCGAGATCTTTCGCCCGGCGAAGGAGGCGGGATTCCGCACCGCCTTCGTCTCAAACGGCAACGCCACCCGCGAGGTGCTGGACTACTTGCGCCTCTGGACGGACTGCTACAAGGTCGACCTCAAGTCGATGTCGCAGAAGAGCTATCGCTACCTCGGCGGCACGCTGAAGAACGTCCTCGATACTATCGGCATGGTAGCGGAGATGGGATTCTGGGTCGAGGTGGTTACCCTCGTCGTGCCTGGCTGGAACGACTCCGACCAGGAGCTGCGCGAAGCGGCCCGGTTTCTTACTTCCATCTCACCTGACATCCCCTGGCACGTCACCGCCTTCCACAAGGACTACAAGATGACGGGCCCGGACAACACCTCGGCGGAGACCCTGTTGCGGGCCGCAGAGGTAGGTCGCGAGGCGGGGCTTCACTACGTGTATGCCGGCAACCTCCCGGGCGGCGTCGGCCGTCTCGAGAACACCTACTGCCACAACTGCCACGAACTGCTCATCGAGCGCCACGGCTACCACATCGCCCGCTACAGGCTGGAGCCTGGAGGCTGCTGCCCCTCCTGCTCGGCTCTCATCCCAGGAGTCTGGGAATAGCCCAAGGGGTTGCCGCAAAGGCGGGCAGGCGTATCATACGCACCATGACGGCGGCGTCGACGCTCGTCTGCCGGTTGGACCAGGATGGTGGCGCGGGTGACTGGCTCGGCATTGGTGGGTTGGGTTTGGAACAGACCCCGCGGACTGGAAGTCCGCGGCTTCCAGATTCGCCAGCCATGCCGCCGACTTCAGTCGGCGGTGCTCTGCAGATACACAGCCAATTCACCCACCAACTCTGAACCAGACACTAGCGCGGCGGCCTGTTGACGACGCGCCCGAGGATGTGTAAATTGTGAGCCAAAGCGCAACCGTTGGCGGTCGGCCCCAGGAGCTAGGGACAGCGTCCTAGCGGTGGTCCAGGGCATACCGTGACAGCGCCCACGGGTCTCGGTGGGCAAAAGTCATCCGGAGGAGGGACTATGCCTCTAGAGGTCCCAGAGGTGGTCGTAGGCAGACTGCCCATATACGCACGGGGGCTGGCCGCGCTGCAACAGCAAGGGCGGGAGGTGGTGAGCTCTCAGGAGCTTGGGGAACAGCTCAGCGTGACGCCGGCGCAGATCCGTAAGGACCTCAGTTACTTCGGACGGTTTGGCAAGCAGGGCCGCGGCTACAACGTGCGACGGTTGGCGGAGGAGCTGCGCCAGATCCTGGGCATAGACCGCGAGTGGACGATGGCTCTGGTGGGAGTCGGGAACCTGGGGCGGGCCATCCTCTCCTACGGCGGGTTCATGCCGCAAGGGTTCCGCATCGTTGAAGCCTTCGATTCCGACTCCTCGACTATCGGGATGAAGATAGGCGACGTCGTCATCAAGGACATCAGTCAGCTTCGTGAGACCCTGAACCAGGTCCCGGTGGACATCGGCATCGTCGCCGTGCCCGCCGATTCGGCGCAAGAGGCGATCGATGCTCTCGCGGGCTGCGGCGTGAAGGGGATCCTCAACTACGCGCCGATGTCGCCCCGCCTCCCTGCCGGCGTGCTGATTCAGCGGGTGGATCCCGTCCTCTCGCTCCAGAGCATGACCTTCTACCTCAAAGATCAGCCCACCGCAGCGAAGTAGGAACCTCGCCGGAGCGGATCCGACTGAGCGCAGGGACGCCAGACCGGACCCCAACCTCTCCCACGGAAACAGGCGGCGGGCAAGTCCTCATTTGCCCGCCTCATTCGTCCAGAACGGCAAGAGCCCGGCGCCCCCGGCGAGTTGCAGATTCGCCTGGCCGCCCCCTATCGTCGGCCTTCAAGAGCTCCCGACCAGCGTCTCCTCCTCTGTCGGCAGGCTTCGCTTGATGACATCCAGGTGATCCAGGGCCAGCCCGGCGCCGATGGCCACGCAGTCGAGCGGATTCTCGGCGACCTGACATGGTACGCCTGTCTCCTGCGTGAGCAGCAGGTCGATGTGACGCAGCAGGGCACCGCCACCCGTCAGCACGATACCCCGGTCGATGACGTCCGACGCGAGCTCCGGCGGCGTCCGCTCCAGCACGGAGCGGACCGCCTGCACGACGCTCGCCAAACAGTCCTGGACGGCCTGCATCACCTCCTGCGAAGTAACGACGACGGACTTCGGCAGGCCACTTATCTGATCCCTGCCTCGCACCTCCATCGAGAGCTCTTCGTCCAGCGGCAGAGCGCTGCCGATGGCAATCTTGACCTCCTCGGCTGTCCTGTCGCCGACAACCAGATTGTGCCGGCGCTTGATGTAGCCACCAATCGCATCGTCCATGCGGTCGCCAGCTATTCGCACCGACTCGCTGACGACGATCCCGTACATGGAGATGACGGCGGCTTCGGTCCGGCCGCCGCCGATGTCGACGATCATGTTCCCATTAGGGGAGGAGACAGGGATTCGCGCCCCGATAGCGGCGGCCAGCGGCTCCGGCACCAGGTGGGCCTGTCGGCGCGCGCCCGCCTGCTCGGCGGCGTCGCGCACCGCCCGCTGCTCGACGCTGGTGACGCCGGCGGGGATGCACACCATCACTTCCGGCGGAATCAGGTTGAGCCGGCCCACCGCCTTGCGGATAAAGTAGCGCAGCATCGCCTCGGTGATGAGGTAGTCGGCGATGACGCCGTCGCGCATCGGCCGGATGACCGATATGCTGCCCGGCGTGCGGCCGAGCATGTTGCGGGCCTCGTTGCCAACCGCCACAACAGTGTTGTCGCGATTGGCCAGCGCCACGACTGCCGGCTCGTTGATGACTATGCCGGCCCCTTTGATATACACCAGCACGTTGGCTGTTCCCAGGTCTATGCCTATCTTCTTCCCCAGCATGGCTCCTCCCAACTCATCGGAAGCCCCCCGCGCAGGAAGCGGCCGTCCAAGCCCGGCTAAGCCCGCTCGATGACTGCGCCCAGGGCCCGCAGCTTTCCGTCCAAGTCCTCGTAGCCCCTATCCAGGTGGTAGATGTCGCTGATCTCGGTCCGCCCCTCCGCCGCCAGGGCCGCCAGCACCAGCGCCGCGCCCGCCCGCACGTCCAAAGCGCGCACGCTCGTTCCCCGCAGGGGGGCGGGCCCGCTTATAACGGCCGTGGTGCCGGAAGTCACCATCTCAGCCCCCATCTTGCGCAGTTCGCCCACGTAGAGCAATCGGTTGTCGAAGACGCGCTCGTAGATGAAGCTGACGCCGTGGGCCTGGGTGAGGAGAACGGCCAGAGGGGCTTGCAGATCGGTGGCGAGGCCGGGATAGGGCACGGCCTGGGCGTTCACAGCTCGCAGGGGGCCGCGGCGCCTCACCAGGACGCCTCCCTCCGCCTCATCAACCTCCACGCCCGCCTGCGCCAGCTTCCAGATGAGCGCATCCAGGTGGCGGGCGATACCCTCCCGAATCTCCACCTCGCCCTCGGTTATGGCGGCAGCGATGACGAAGGTACCCGCCTCGATGCGGTCGGGCAGGATGCGATGACTCGTGCCGTGGAGCTCGTCCACGCCCTCGATCTCGACAGTGTGGCTGCCGGCGCCGCAGATGCGCGCCCCCATGCGATTGAGCATCTCGCCAAGAGTCGCTATCTCCGGCTCGGCGGCGGCATTGACTATGACTGTGGTGCCCTGGGCCAGCGACGCCGCCAGCATCAGGTTCTGGGTGCCGAGGACGCTCGGATAGTCCATGAAGATGCGGCCGCCGTGCAGCCTCGGCGCCCGGGCCACGAACTTGTCGCCCTCGCGCTCGACATCGGCGCCGAGGGCGGCGAAACCCGACAGGTGGACGTCCAGCGGCCTCAGCCCGATGACGTCGCCCCCCGGTGGGCAGCAGGCCGCCTGTCCGAACCGGGCCAGCAGCGGGCCCATCACGAGGAAGCTGGCCCGCAGGCTCACGGCCAGCTGGCTGGGGGCAGCGAACGTGCGGATGTCGGCGGCGTTCACCCGCACCGAGGAGGGGGAAAGCTTTTCGATCTGGACGCCCAGCTCCCCGAGGATCTCCGACATCGAGCGAACGTCATCGATGGCGGGCAGGTTTTCGAGGCAGCAGTCCTCTGCCGTCAGGAGCGTGGCCGCGAGTGCGTGGACGGCGGCGTTCTTGCTGCCGCTGACCCGCACGCTACCCTCGAGCCGGTGCCCACCCTCGACGAGAAACCGTTCGCGAGGCACTCGTTATGTCCTTTCCAGCCAGGTGAAGAATACAGGCAGGGGAAAGCTTGCGCAAGAGAGATAACGAGCGGCCACTGGCCGGGACGCGGTGGATACGTCAGTCAATACCGCGCGATGAATCGCGCAGCCTGCCGCGCGGAATCCGCAAAGCCAGGGGCTTCCCAACGGGCCCGCCTCGGCGGCTCGTACGGCCCGGCCCTCAACCGAGCCAGACCGTCTCCCGGCGCATCTCAGCCCGTGACGCTCAGCGCGGCGGGCCGGCGGCTCAGGCGGGGGGCGAGCCACCACGCCGTCGCCGTCTCCGCTCGACGACCTTGAGCCGGGCCAGGGAGCGGAGCAGGGCGGCGCGGTCGCGCGCCTCATCTACGGCGGCCTCGCGCGAGGCGAGGCGTTCCTCGGCACGGCGACGGGCCGCCGTCGCCCGGGCCTCGTCGATATCCTCCGCCCGCTCGGCGGCGTCGGCCAGGACGACCACGCGGTTGTCGCGCACCTCCACAAAGCCGCCGGTTATCGCCATCTCGACCTCTTCGTCGCCCTTCTTGATGAGGAGGACGCCCGGGACGAGCATGCTCATGAAGGCGGCGTGTCGGGGCAGGACGGCGAACTCGCCCTCGGCGCCCGGCGCGACGATCTCGTCCACCTCCGGCTCGGAGTAGACGATGCGCTCGGCGGTGACGATGTCCAGACTCAGTTTGACCATGGAACCCACTCCGCTAGGTCAATGCTAGCCGACACTGAGCGGCATGATTGCACTTTACCCTTGCCACATGCTGCTCCAAGACCGTCTCAAGATCTCGCGCGGTTCTGATTGGAATGCCGCCAGCCGAAATCAGTTTGTCGTTCCCCTCCCGATGCGGCCCCTTACGCTCATAATCGATGACCCAAAGGGGCTTTCTCTGAACAAGACATTCCAGTCCCGCGCTGTAGGTACCCCCTTTGGCCCTGGCCTCTATGACGAATAGGCCTGAGGAAAGTCCAACAATGACCCTGTTTCTGTCCATGGCACGATACGATGCCCAGATGGCTTCGGGCTCATATGGAGATAGAACCAACATCTTGACGTAAAGATCGGCTACCGGGCGGAACTCCCTGCGTACGCGAAAGTGCTCGACCCCCTCGGCAAGAACGGCGATAGTCGCGCCCCCAGCTTCAATCGCAGCGCGGTGCGCCTGGCTATCCACGCCTGCCGCGTAGCCGCTGACCACTACGAAACCATACCGTGCAGCCGCTTTACCGAATTTCCCGGAGTGCTGCAGCCCGCCGGGACTAGCTGATCTGGAGCCGCAGATGCCGACGCACGGCTCCTCCAGGAGAGAGAGATTGCCTATGGCGTATAGTCTCGGCGGCCGAGGCAAACTGAGCAGCCGCTGAGGGTAGTTGGCGTCGCTCGCATGGACCACTTGATAACCCGCCATGACACTAGAATGGGAAGCCCCTGGTGCCTTTGGCCGTTTTCACAGCACACAGCCCGTAAACCGCCGTCGCGCCGCTCTCCCTAAGAGCGCGGCCCGCCTCCCTCATGGTATCTCCTTCGGTGTAGAAGTCGTCAATGGCCATCACCGACAGCCCTCGGGCCTGGGGGCCTGCTCTCATCGAACCCGCTTGGTTCTGGCGTCGTTGATCCAGGTCTTCGAAAGCTTTCTGAGTCCTGACATATCTGGCTCGGACCAACGGAAGCACCGGGACTCCCAACCACCGCGAAAGGTGCCGAGCCCACTGCGGAGGCAGGTCCGGCCCCGTCACTCGCTCCGAGGAACGAGGAACAGCGCAAACGGCTGCGGCTCTCTGTAGCCCCACATGCTGCCGGACAAAACCCTCCATAAGCTCGCCCAGTTCGGCAGCGGCCTGTTCGTCCCCGCGATACTTAGCCCTGTACACCAGCCGCCCGGTGGTAGTGTACGGCCACTCCTCTGGCCGCTCAGCTGTCTCCCTTGGAGTGCGGTACAGGTCGAGACAGTGACTGATGTCACAGTCATCACACACCGTCATGCAGTCCCGAAGCAGGACAAGCAGTGAGTCAATGTCTTGCTGGGTCGGCACTTCACCACACAAATCGAATGCGGCGCTTGTACTTAGCCACAGAAGCCCTCCAGTATCCTCCTCCCTCTTGCGCAGCGACAGCCCAGGAAACGAAGCGGCCAGTAGGCGGTCAAGACTGGTCCCATATGGGTGGGTCGTGCATTTCACCTGAAGTACGGGCCCGGCCGCGCTCGCCCCGGCCTGATGCTCAAGAACGCGATAGCAAATGGGCATGAGCAGCTTCTACGCACGTTTGTTCTAATACTCCCATATCGCCCGCCTCGCTGTCAAGCCCAGCCTTAACCGGTTGCCTCCGCCTCCAGCTTCTTCGCCTCCTCCACCGCCTCGTCGATGGTCCCCATCATGTAGAAAGCCTGCTCCGGCAGGGCGTCGTGCTTGCCCTCCAGGATCTCACCGAAGCCCCGCACCGTCTCATTGATCGGCACATAGCGGCCCTCCCGGCCCGTGAACGCCTCGGCTACGTGCATCGGCTGGGAGAGGAAGCGCTGGATCTTGCGCGCCCGCGACACCGTCAGCTTGTCTTCCTCCGATAGCTCCTCGATGCCCAGGATGGCGATGATGTCCTGAAGGTCCTTGTAGCGCTGGAGCACCGACTGCACGCCCCTCGCCACCTGGTAGTGCTCATCGCCCACGATGCGGGGGTCGAGGATACGAGAGAAGGAGACGAGAGGGTCCATGGCCGGGTACAGCCCCTGCTCAGTGAGGGACCGGTCGAGGGCGATGACGGCGTCCAGGTGGCCGAAGGTGGTGACGATGCCCGGGTCAGTATAGTCGTCGGCGGGCACGTAGATGGCCTGGAAGGAGGTGATGGAGCCCTTCTTGGTGGTGGTGATGCGCTCCTCCAGCTCCCCCATGTCCGTCGAGAGGGTGGGCTGGTAGCCCACGGCCGAGGGCATGCGCCCGAGGAGGGCGGAGACCTCCATGCCGGCCAGGATGTAGCGGTAGATGTTGTCGATGAACAGGAGGACGTCCTGTCCTTCCTCGTCCCGGAAGTACTCGGCCATGGTGACGCCGGTCATGCCGATGCGGACGCGGACGCCCGGAGGCTCGTTCATCTGGCCGAACACCAGCACCGTCTTGTCGATGACCCCCGACTCTTTCATCTCGTTCCAGAGGTCATTCCCCTCTCGGGAGCGCTCGCCCACGCCGGCGAAGACGGAATAGCCGCCGTGCTCGGTGGCGATGTTGCGGATGAGCTCCATGATGATGACGGTCTTGCCGACGCCGGCGCCGCCGTACGCCCCCACCTTTCCTCCGCGCGTGAACGGGGCTACAAGGTCCACGACCTTGAGGCCCGTCTCCAGGACCTGGGCCTGCGTCTCCTGCTGCTCGAAGGTGGGCGCCGGACGGTGAATGGGCCAGTGCTGCTCCGCCTTCACCTCGCCCAGCTCATCCAGAGGCTCGCCGAGGATGTTGAAGAGGCGGCCCAGGGTGCTCGGGCCCACGGCCACCCTAATGGCATCTCCCGTGTCGACGGCCTCGGCTCCCCTGCGGATGCCGTCGGTGCTGGTCATAGCCAGACAGCGCACCCAGTTGTTGCCCAGGTGCTGCTGCACTTCCGCCACCACGACTTCTCCATCCCTCTGGATCTCGACGGCGTTGTAGATAGCGGGCAGCTCCTCTGGCGGGAACTCCACGTCCACCACCGTGCCGATTATCTGCGCGACAGTCCCTTTTGCCATAAGGCCATCTCCTGCTTCCACATTCGGGGCGCGGCTCAGAGGGTGCGGAGCCCTCTCACGCTGCACCCATCGCCTCGGCGCCGCCGGTGATGTCCAGCAGCTCCTTGGTAATGCTCTCCTGTCGGGCCTTGTTGTAGACCAGAGTCAGCTCCTCGATCATGTCGTTGGCGGCGTCCGTCGCGTTTCGCATAGCCACCATTCGCGCCGACTGTTCGCTGGCGGCGAGCTCCAGCGCCGCGTGATAGACCTGCATCTCCACGTAGCGGGGCAAGAGCTGCGCAAGCACCTCGAGCGCTGTGGGCTCATAGATGTAGTCCGTCGCTCCCGCCGCCTCGCCTTTGGGGGGCTCGATGGGCAGCAGCTCCCGCAGCTCGGGCCGCTGTGTCACGGTGTTGACGAAGAGGGGATAGAGCAGGTAGACGTGGTCGGCCTCGCCCGCCATGTAGTCCTGTATCACCAGGCGGGCGATGGGCAGGGTGTCCTCGTATGAAGGGTAGTCACCGAGCCGAACGAACTCGCCAGCGAGAGAATGGCGGGCGCGGACGAAGAAATCGACTCCCTTACGCCCGACTCCCACCAGCCGCAGCCCCTCCTGCTCCAGGGCAAAGGCGGCGGCGCGCCGGTTCAGGTTTGCGACGAGACCGCCGCAGAGGCCACGGTCCGGCGTGAAGTGGACCAGGAGCACGCGCCCACCCTCCCGGCGCTCCAGGAGAGGGTGCATGGCGTCCGCGCCCATCGTCTGGGCGCTCGCCGCCAGGCCGGCCAGCACCGTCTGCATCTTCTCGGCGTAGGGGCGAGCAGCCAGGGCGCGCTGCTGGGCGCGGCGCATCTTCGAGGCCGCCACCAGCTCCATCGCCCTCGTGATCTTGGCCGTGCTGGTTATCGACCGGATGCGACGGCGGATCTGCCGTAGGGTAGCCATGAGTCATTCGACCGCTTAGGTGAGCCTGCTTCAGCGGTCGACCCCGCCTCCTCCTAGTAGGGAACGTTCTTCTTGAACTCTTCGATCGCAGCCTTCAAGGCATCCTCGGTCTCGGGCTTGATCTCCTGCTTCTCGGTGATGTCGCGTCCGATCTCGGGATGGCTGCTCTCCATGAAACCGAGATACGCCTTCTCGAACGCCTGCGCCTTGGCCACTTCCACATCGTCGAGGTAGCCGTTGACCACCGCGTACAGGCTCAGCACCTGCTGCTCCAGGGGCATGGGCTCGTACTGGAGCTGCTTCAGGATCTCCGTGATGCGCTGGCCGCGGTCCAACTGGCGCCGGGTGGCCACGTCCAGCTCGGCGGTACCGAACTGGGCGAACGCCTGTAGCTCGCGGTACTGCGCCAGGTCCAGGCGCAGACGTCCCGCTACCTGGCGCATGCACCGCCTCTGGGCGGAGCCGCCGACGCGGGAGACCGAAAGGCCGGCATTCATGGCCGGGCGGATGCCGGCGTTGAACAGGTCCGCTTCCAGATAGATCTGCCCGTCCGTGATCGAGATGACGTTGGTGGGAATGTAGGCGGAGAGGTCGGCCGCCTGCGTCTCGATGATCGGCAGGGCCGTCAGGGAGCCGCCGCCGTGCTCGGGCGCCATCTTGGCGGCGCGCTCGAGAAGGCGGCTGTGCAGGTAGAAGACATCGCCGGGATAGGCCTCGCGACCGGGCGGCCGCCTCAGGAGGAGCGAGACCTGTCGGTAAGCCCATGCGTGCTTCGATAGGTCATCGTAGATTATGAGGGCGTCCCTTCCCTGCGACATGAACTCCTCGCCCATGGCACAGCCGGAGTAGGGCGCCAGGTACTGGAGGGGCGCCGGGTCGGAGGCGCTGGCGCAGACGACGATCGTGTGTTCCATGGCGCCGTACTGCTCGAATATCCCCACAGTCTGAGCCACCTTCGAGGTCTTCTGGCCGATGGCCACGTAGATGCAGAGCAGGTCGCCGCCCTTCTGGTTGATGATGGTATCGATGGCGATGGCGCTCTTGCCGGTCGAGCGGTCGCCGATAATAAGCTCTCGCTGCCCCCGACCGATGGGAATGATCGAATCGATGGCCTTGATCCCGGTCTGGACGGGCGTGTTGACGCTCTCGCGCATCACCACGTTGGGGGCGATGATCTCGACAGGCCGCGTCTTCTCGGCGGTGATGGGCCCCTTGCCGTCGATGGGGTTGCCCAGGGGGTCCACGACGCGGCCGAGGAGGGATTCGCCCACCGGCACCTCAACGATGCGGCCGGTGGAGCGCACCTCGTCGCCCTCCTTGATATCGGTGTACTCCCCCAAGATCATGACGCCGACGGTCTCCTCCTCCAGGTTGAGGGCGAGACCCATGGCGCCGTTGGAGAACTCTACCAGCTCGCTCGCCATGCAGTCCGAGAGGCCGTGGACGCGGGCGATGCCGTCGCCGGCCTCGACGACAGTGCCGACGCTGACAGCCGTCACGGCCGCGCCGAACTGCTCTATCTGCTGCTTGAGAATGGACGCTATCTCTTCCGGTCTTACGGCCATGGCCGCCTCCCCACTATGTCGTGATTATGCTCACGTAGCTGCAGACCCTGCCTGCGGCAGGCAGGCTTCGGGTCTGCCCTTTGGGACCGCTCTGTCGGCAGGGCTGAAGCCCTGCAGCCACGAGGTGCTATGCAGCACAATGCAAAGATGATTCCTTTATCGCCATAAGGTCTGCAGCTACGCTCGTATCCGGCCGCTATCGTCGCCCCGCCTCCAGCTCCCTCTTCAGGGCCAGCAGTTTGCTGCGGGTGCTGCCGTCGATGAGCCGGTCACCTATCCGTGCCACCACGCCGCCTAGAATAGCGGGCTCCACCTCCGACTCAAGAAGCACATTCTTGCCCAGCGACTCACCCAGCCTGGCGGCAACCTGGTCCCTCTCCGCGCTGGACAGTTCCACCGCCGTGACGACGGTGCCGTGCGCCACGCCCCGGTGGTCGTCGGCCAAAGCGGCGAACTCCTCGCGCACCTGGTCGGCGATGCCGAAGCGCCCCTTGGCCACCATGAGCCGCGCCAGGTTTAGGGCCAGGGGCCCCACCTCCGTCAAGCCCGCCTCCAGGAGCTGCTCCTTCTCGGCGGTGCCGACGCGGGTGCTCTCCAGCATTTCGAGGACGCCCGGCTGCGCTGCCAGCTCCGCCAGACTCTGGAGGTCGGCCAGCCAGCGGTCGATCTCGTTATGCTCCAGGGCGATCTCGAAGGCGGCCTGAGCGTAGCGCTTTGCCGCCAGTTCTCCTCTCATGTTGGCCTATCGCGGGAAGCGAGGCGCCGGCGGCGGCCGCTCGACGCCCGGCCTGCCACATCCCCCCAACGCAGCCCCTAGCCCTCCTTGAAGGTGGACTCCGCCAACACCTCGTCGATGAGGCGCTGGTGGGCCCTCCGGTCCAGGGACTGGCCGATCACCTTCTCGGCGGCGTAGATGGTCAGGGCAGCGAACTCGCGGCGCAGGTCGGCGATGGCGCCGTCCCGCTCCAGTTGGATCTCGCTGCGGGCGCGGGCCAGCAGCGCCTCAGCGTCAGCCTGGGCCTGCTCCCGTCCCTCCGCCTGGATGCGCTGGGCGATCTGCTGTGCCTGGCCGATGAGCTCCTGGCCCTCGCGGCGGGCATCCTCGAGGCGCTTCGCCACTTCCTGCTCGGTCTGGGCATCCCGCTCCTTGATTCGCTCCGCCGTCTCCATCCCCTCCTGGACGCGCCTCTTTCGCTCGTCCAGCATGCGCATGATCGGCTTGTAGAGCAGCAGGCGCAGGATGATGAGCAGGATGGTGAAGTTGATGAGCTGGGCCAGGAGGCCCGGCAGGTTGATTCCTAACGCGTCCACGGTTATCTCCCGAGGTTCTCTGCGATCACGACTGAGCCGAGCAGCCTAGAAAACGAAGCCGATCATCACACCGACGACGAGGGCATAGATCGCAATGGCCTCGGCGAAGGCGATGCCCAGGATCATGTTCGTCTGGATGGCGGGCTGGGCTTCCGGGTTACGGCCCAGCGCCTCCATCGCCCTGCCCACGAGCAAGCCGATGCCGAGCCCGGGCCCCAAGGCACCAAGGCCGATGGCCATCCCGGCGCCGATATACCTCAGGGCGTTATCGGTGAACTCCAGTAGCGAGAATAGGCCAACCAGCTCCATGTTTCCTCTCCTTGCACTGTACTTAGCGTTCGGGACGCCCCTGGTGGGCCCGAACCAGCTAGTCTCTATCCGGGCTCTTCGCCCTCACCCCCGTGCGCCGTTACGGCGATGACGCCGAAGACGAGGGTGAGCACGGCGAAGATGAAGGCCTGGATCAGCCCAACAAACAGCTCCAGGAAATAGACTGCCTGTAGAGCCACCAGCGGGAGCAAGAATATTACTACGAGGAAGAGGATCTCCCCCGCGAATATGTTGCCGAAAAGTCGGAAGGTGAAGCTGATGAGGCGCGCGACCTCCGCTATGAACTCCAGAACGCCAACGAAGATATCGATGAAGCCGTCCAGCACTTTCCCCCGGATTAAACGTCCGATGTTGAAGAAGCGCTTGCCGTAGCTGAAGAAGCCGTGCGTGCTGATCCCCCAGAACTCGACGAAAATGGCGGACATGATGGCGAGGGCCAGCGGCGCGTTCAGGTCGGTATTGACGCTGCGCAGGAAGGGAACGAGCACCCCCGGCTTCTCGTCCTTGCCCAACTCGCCCGCGGTTGCGTCGCGGATCGCGGCCTCTTTCTCGGCAAGGGAAGCGTCCTTATCGGCCGTGAACTGGAAGTCCTTGGCGTTGGGCATGATGACATTGAGGTCGCCGATCTCGCTGACGGCGATGGCTTCCTCATGGTAGTCCTCGGGCGTCACTACCTCCACCTTGCCCACCGTGGCAAAGCAAGGCAGCAGACCGAACCAGTTGGCGACCGTCACGTAGATCAGGATCGTCGCCACTACGGGGAAGAAGCGCCGGCCCTGCTTCTCGCCCGCTGTCGACACTACCAGACTGTAGAGCCACTCCAGGGCGGCTTCGAAGAAGTTCTGGAGGCCGCTGGGGACAAGAGTCATGCGCCGGGTGCCCACATAGGTGAGGACCGCAAGGAAGATAATGACGATCCAGGAGGTGAAGATCGTGTTGGTTACGTCGAACGGCCCAAGGGAGAAGATCGTCTCGGCCTTGAGCTCGATTATTGGTTTGGGGGAGCGAAGAAAGAGAAAACCAGCCAGGAGAAGAGCAACGAGGCCTAGGGTGATGACAATCGCCCTGGGGTTCCGCACTAGGTATTCCCCTTCCCTGCCTGTTTCCCTTCAGAGAGGACTTCCATCAAGAGGCGGTAACCCCCTACGAAAGCCGCCGCCAGACCCAGGAAGAGTCCCAGGAACGTCAATAGGGGGGCAAGGTCGAATCGATTGTCCAGCAATACGCCACCAACAACGCCGCCCACGATGCATATGGCGAAGTACCAGCCGATGCCAATTAGCCTCAGGGCGGGTGGGAGCCTACCCATTCGCCACCTCGCTGATGGACACGGCTCCCGACTTTGGGAACTGTATCACAGACATTCTCTAGGATCAAGGAAAGAACAAGGGCGGCATTTCCCACACGCACAGAAGGGCATCTCGCGATGCCCTCTCGGTTGACTACATGATCTGGCGCGTTGCTACGACTTCCGCTTCTCGAAGTCATCCATGTCCAGGCTCTCGATGAAGTCGCGGAAGGGCGAGAGCCTCTCCAGCTCCTCGGCATCGGCCTTGCTCAACGGCTCGCTCGCGGATTCAGCGGAAGCGGCCGCCTCCGCCTCCTTGTCGAGAAGGACCCCCGCCTTGTCGAGGACGGCTTCCTCCGCGTAGATAGGGACCTGCACCCGCACTGCCAGAGCGATGGCGTCGCTGGGGCGGGAGTCGATCTCCATCGACCGGCCGTTCACGTCGAGGATGATGCGGGCGTAGAACGTGTCATTCGACAGGTCGTTCACGATTATGCAGTTGACCTGGGCGCCGAGGGTATCGATGACTGAGCGGAGCAGATCGTGGGTCAGGGGACGCGCCACCGATACCTCCTGGAGGCGCACAGCGATGGCATCGGCTTCGGCGGGGCCGATCCAGATCGGGAGGTATCGGTCGGCAGCCTTCTCCTTCAGGATCACCACCCGCTGATAGTTCATCAGGCTTACCCGGATACTCTCGATCGTCATCTCAATCACGGAGGTACCTCCTCCACGGCCCAGGAAAAACGCGCCTGCCCCGCGACAGGCGAGCCCACCTTTCGGCAGGCAGATTCTAGTCTAGCTGACGCTCTAGCCGCTGTCAACGGATTTGGCGCCAGGGCTCCCGCCCCCTGCGACACCCTCGCCGGCAGGAACATCCAGGCCTCCGAGCGCCTCTGCGGTCGCCGCCGGTGGCGACTCCTCCCCTGACAGAAAGAGGCTGACCGCCGCTAGCAGAAGCACCGCCGCCGCGATGGTCAGCAAAATGGGGCTCACGCCGTAGAGGTCGGCGACGCCGCCCACCAGGAGCAGCGGCAGGATCGACACCAGGTTCGCCAGCACCAACTGGGAGGCGAATACGCGACCCCGCATCTCAGCGGGGGCGCGCTCGTGCAGAACCGTCTGGGCAGGGGCGTTGACCAGCGCGTAGAAGAGGCCGAGTGGCCCCGCGAAGGCCATCGTAAGGGTGACCAGTATCGACAGGCCGCCCAGCCGCTCAGTGCCGAACGGGTTCAGATCCTCCGTCCCTTTCATGGCGTCGCCGATCCTCTCCACCAGGCCCAGCGCTACCAGGCAGAGGAACAGACCGGCCAGGCCCAGCACAACCACGTGCGTCTTCCCCAGTCGCCCGACCAGGTAGGGAAGGAGGCGCAGGCCCAGGATGGCGCCGATGCCCACGGGCGCGAAGACGAAGGCGGCGTTGTCGGCCGGCACCTGGAGCACCTGCTGCATGTAGCGAGGCACAAGCACCGCAAACAGCAGGACGAGGGAGCTGCTCATGGTGAGCTGGAGCATGGCCATGTACGACGCCCTGTCGGCGCGGATGAGACGCAGCGCCTCGGCGAGCTCAGTTGCGGCGCTCTGCTTTCGACCCTCAGCGCCCGAGTTGTAAGCTTCGCCCGTCTCCTCTTCGATCTGCGGCAGGGAGCGGGCGAGGGCGCTCGCCGCCAGGAAGGCGACGGCCCCCGTGATGAAGAGGGCGTCCGGGCCGTAGGTCTTGATGAAGAGCGGTGCGAGAACCACCATGCCCACGAACTGGGAGCCCGTCAGCGCCAGGTTGAAGAGGGTGTTCGCCGCCATGAGCTGGCGTCGCGGGACCAGGAATGGGATGGAAGCGGTCTCCGCGGTCACGAACAACTGACTCATCGTCGAGAATCCCAGCATGACCGCGTAGATCAGCCAGACGTGGCCGTTCACGAAGAGGAAAGCCACCGCGGCCAGCGTCCGGAAGGCATTGGTGGCGATGAGCACGCTGCGCTTGCGCCAGCGGTCCACCAGCAGCCCCGCCATCAGCCCGAATAGGGCGGAGGGAACCACGTAAGAGAGCACGAGAAGGCTCCCATACGTTGTGGAGCCAGTGATGTCCACCACGAGCACGAGGAGCGTGAACAGGATGGCGTTCTGGGCCGTCTGCGAGAGGAGCTGGGCGAGCCAGAGGAGGGAGAACTGACGATTGCCCAGAACGGGCCCCGGCTCCGCCGCCGCCTGTACCTCCCCGGGCCTTCCTACGCCTTCGATCACGGCCTCAGTCCCCCTGGCGCCGGCGAACCAGCCTGGCCGGCCGGCGGCTGCATGCTCTGAAGGCCGTTCCACGCCGCCAGTCCCAAGATGGCCGCGGCGACTATGATCAAGACCGGCGACACGCCCACCAGGTCGGCGAGCGCGCCCGCCAGGAGCAAGGGAACGATCGAGGCGAGGTTCGAGAGAACGGTCTGGGCGGCAAACACTCTTCCCTGCATGCGTATGGGAATGCGCTCGTGGAGAAGAGAGCGGGCGGCGACGTTCACAACCGAGAAGGCGAGGCCCGCCACGCTGGCGAAGAACAGAGCTACGATGAGGCGCGCCGCCTTGGCCCCCAGCGGACCCGGCTCGAAGACGCCGAAGGGGTTCTGGCTCTCAAGAAGCCCCGCCGCCTGCCGCACGAGCGCCAGCGCCACGAGAGAGACGACGACAAGGATGAAACCCCAGGTGACCACCCATGACTTGCTTACCTGATGGGTGAGCCAGTCCACGACCCGCAAGCCGATGAAGACACCCACCGCCGCCGGCGCGAACACGTAGATAGCGTTCTCGGTGGAGACGCCCAGCACGTCGTGGGCAAATCGGGGCGCCAGCGCCACCATCACCAGCAGCGAGGTGTTGGAGAGCACGATTACGGAGACGCTCAGATAGGCAGGGCGGTCTTTCTTGAGGGCCTGCCAGCCCTCGGCGAAATCTGTCCTCACGCCCCTGAACGATGTCTGGGCAGCCCTCTGCTCGGCGCTGAGCGCAAGGAACTTGAGGCTGGGGACCGTCACCAGAACGATCGCAGCGGTCACGTAGAGGATAGCCGTTACCAGGAACAGGGAGTCGGCTCCCACGGTCATGAGAAAGAGGGGCGCCATGAGCACGGCGCCCAGCACCTGACCCAGCACCTGACACAGGTTGAACATCGAATTCGCCATCGTCAGGTGGTCCCTGGACACAATCTGGGGGAGTACGGCGCTCTCGGCCGGCGAGGCAAGCTGGGCCACCGCTGCCAGACCGAGTCCGATGACATAGATGACCCAAACGCTCTCGTTGGAGGCCGCCAGCACCAGGATGAGGAGCGCCCTCACGACGTGGCCGACGGAGATAAGGAGCCCCCGCGGCAGGCGGTCCGTCACCACCCCCGATACGGTGCCCAGGAGCGCCGACGGCAGAATGAAGGAGAGCACCAGCAGACTGCTGTGGATGCTGGTGCCCGTCTTCTCGACGACGAGGATGAGGAGCGCGTAGTAGAGGGCGTTCTGGCCGGTCTGAGATAGGAGGCGGGCGAGCCAGTAGCGGCGGAAGGCCATATCCTGGAGAAGGACGCGGCCGCCGGTGAGAGCCAAGAGGTTCAGTCTGGAGACCCTGGCTTGGGCCATTGAACGGGGCGCCTCGATCCCAGCCTTATTCCTTCCGCTCGAAGATCAATCGTTCCAGCCGCGGGTCCGGCTCCTCGCCGCGGGCCACGAAGGCCTTGAGACGCTTCTCCAGGACGCGCCTCTCGAGGAGGACGCGACGCCGGCAGGTAAGGCAGCGGATGCCGATGTCCGCACCCAGCCGCTCCACCCGCCACTCGAAGCCGCCGCAGGGGTGCGCCTTGCGCAGACGCAGGACATCCCCGATGCGGAACTCCACCACCATAGCTCAGGAGCCCGAAGGAGCGACGGCCATGTCCCGCTCGCGGTTGATCTGGTCGCGCAGGCCCTGGGCCGCGCGACGGGCGGCCCGGGCAAAGTCCTTCTCGCGGGAGGCGTACGCCACCTGACGAGAGACGGAGATGATGAGGCCGCCGCCCCGTTCGTCCAGACCGCATCGGAGGCTGGCCTCCAGATCGCCGCCCTGGGCACCGACGCCGGGGACGAGGAACGTCATCTGCGGGCAAAGCTCGCGGACGCGCCCGAGCTCCTCGGGGTAGGTGGCGCCGACGACGAGGCCGACGTTGCCGCGGCTGTTCCAGGCCCGCGCCCGCTCGGCCACCACCTCGAAGAGGGGTCGTGCGCCCGCCTCGCCCTCCCCCGACCTCAGCATGAGGTCCTGGAACTCGGCCGCACCGGGATTCGAGGTGCGGCAAAGCACGAAGACGCCCCGGTCTTCTCGCTCCAGGAAGGGTGCCAGGGCATCGCCGCCCAGGTAGGGGTTCACGGTCACGGCGTCGAAGCCCCACCCGTCGAACATCGCCTGGGCGTAGGCGCGGGCCGTATGACCTACGTCGCCCCTCTTGGCGTCACCGATGGTCGGGATGTGCGGCGGCACGGCGGCCAGGGTGTCCGCCAGGGCGGCCATTCCCGCCTCGCCCAGGGCCTCGTAGAACGCCAGGTTCGGCTTGTAGGCGCACACCAGGTCGGCGGTGGCCTCAATGATCGCCCGGTTGAAGGCGGCGACGTCCGGCAGCCCACCCGGCCGGGCAGGCATCCGCTCCGGGTCCGGGTCGAGGCCGACGCAGAGCAAACTCTTGTTCTGCCTCGCTGCCGCCTCAAGTCTGTCGAAGAAACCTGCGGCTCTCCCTTGGCCCTTCACGCGCCGGCTCCCTCCAAACCCCAACAAGGGGCGGCTACCATGGCCGCCCCGGCAACCGTCGTCATCCGCGACCTGTCACTAGCGTCAGGCAGATGGTATCTTTGCCACGGCAGGCCGTCAAGCCAGGAGCGGCGCGTCAGGCTGCTTCTACGGCCGCGGCCCAGCACGATCATCATGCGGGTTGAGGTCACACTCGTTCCCCGCCTGGCCTCCGACATGGAGGCTAAGGTCTGCGTTGTCATCGACGCCCTGCGGGCGACGTCGACCCTGGTGGTGCTCATCGAGGGGGGCGTGGAAGAAGTGGTCGTCTGCGGCACCCTGGCCGAGGCCCGCCGCATCGCCCGGAATACAGGCCATCTCCTCTGCGGCGAAGTGAATAGCCTGCCGCCGCCCGATTTCGACCACGGCAACTCGCCCACGGAGTTCGCGGCTCTCGACCTCGGCGGGCGAAGCGCCGTCCTCTACACCACCAACGGCACCCGCGCCCTGCGGCACGTGGCCCACGCCCACGCCATCCTGGTAGGGGCGCTCCTCAACCGGCGAGCGGTCGCGAGCGCCGCCCTGGCGGAAGCCGCCGACGACCGCGACATCGCCATCGTCTGCGCCGGCCGCGGTGGAGGTCGCTACTTCAGTCTGGAGGACACTTACGTGGCAGGGGCGCTGGTCGATTCGATACTGGCGCAGGCCAGCGCCAGCTGCCGGCGGGTCCGCCTCTGGAACGACGCTCTCGCCGCGTTGCGCCTCTACCACTCGTATCGCGGACGCGCCCTGGTCTGCTTCCGCCAGGCCGACCACGGCCGCTCCCTTATGGACCTAGGGCTGGGGCACGACCTGGACTTCTGCGCCCGCACCGACGTCTCAACGACGGTGCCCCGCCTCCGACGCAGCGAGGACGGCCTCCTGCGCGTCGTGCCCGGCTAGACGTGCAAGCTAGGAGTCGCCGGTCCCCTCCCGCGGGTACATCAGGGCAGCGCCCGCGGCCGTCGCCGACCAGAAGGCGATCTCAGCCGTCTCCGTCCAGGGCTGGCGGCGCAGGAGCGCCCCCCAAACATGGACGACCGCCAGCAGAGCCGCCGTTAGGAACCCCACCTCGAACATGATGCGCTGATCCGAGGGTCGGCGGGCCGCCCGCAGCACGCCCAGGCTGAGGGCCACCGCCACGGCGCCCAGAGAGCGCCCCAGGTAGACGGTCAGATCCGTGTCCTCGGGGACACGCCAACGGAGGGCCCGCGCCCAGCGCAGCGGCGAGAGAAAGAGAGGTATCGCGAACGCCACCAGGCTCGTCGCCCCCGCGCCGACGAGGAAGACGCTCGACTTCCGGCTGTCTGTTGTCGCCATCTGTGACCACCTCCTGCGATTAGCATCCCGTGAGCCTGCGGCCTCTTCTCCTTGACTCGCTCCTCCGCCGCGCCCTATGCTGCCCTTCGAGATGAAGGCCGAGATTGTCTCCATCGGCACCGAGATCCTGCTGGGCGAGATCACCGACACCAACACCCAGTATATCGCCGCCCGCCTGCCCGCGCTCGGCATCGACCTGTTCTGGGCCTCGCAGGTGGGCGACAACCTGGAACGGCTGGCTGAGGTGCTGGAGCGGGCCTGGGGCCGCTCCGACCTCATCCTCACCAGCGGCGGACTCGGCCCCACCGAGGATGACATCACGCGCGAGGCCATCGCCCGCGTGCTCGGCGAGGAGATGACCGTCGACCCAGACATAGCGCAAGCGCTGCGCGACTTCTTCGCCGGCCGGGGCATAAAGATGCCCGAGCGCAACGTCAAGCAGGCCGCCCTCATCCCCTCGGCGCGGGCGATCACCAATCCGCATGGCACCGCCCCTGGCTGGTGGGTGGAGCGCGACGGCCGCATCATCGTGGCGATGCCCGGCCCGCCCACGGAACTGCACCGCATGTGGGAGGAGGAGGTGGCGCCGGAGCTCGAGCGCCGGCTTCGGCCTGAACCCAGTGAGTGCAGTCGAGACGCCGAGCCGGGCCACCGCCCGGGCGCAGTGCTCGTCACGCGCACCCTCAAGACCGTGGGCATCGGCGAGGGCAGCGTCGACGAGATGGTGAGCGACCTCCTGAAGTCGGCCAACCCGAGCCTCGGCGTCTACGCCCGCACCGACGGCGTCCAACTGCGCATCGCCGCCAAGGCTGCCACGGCGGAGGAGGCCCGACGCCTCATCAGCCCGGTCGAGGAGGAGGCGCGGCGCATCCTCGGCACTGCCGTCTGGGGCGCCGACGACGACACCCTGGCCGGCGTCGTCGGCGAGATGCTCAGGGAACGACGCCTCACCCTCGCCACCATGGAGTCATGCACGGGCGGCCTCCTCGCCAGCACCATCACCGACGTGCCCGGCAGCTCGGACTACTTCAAGGGGGGCCTGGTGTCCTACGCCACCGAGATGAAGGTCGCCTGGGGTGTCGACCCGGCGGTAATCGCCGAGGACGGGGTGATCAGCGCCGAGTGCGCCCGGGAGATGGCGCGGGCGGCCCGCGAGCGCCTTTCGGCCGACGTCGGCATCAGCGTTACGGGCGTTGCCGGCCCCGACCCGCAGGAGGACAAGCCCGTGGGCACCATTCACATCGCCGTCGATGACGGCCGGCGCAGGCCCCAGGCGATCAGCTACACCTTCGCCCAGGGGCGGGAGGCCGTGAAGCGTCGCGCCGTCACCACCGCCCTGGCCCTCCTGCGAAGGTCGCTTCTTGGCCGGGAGCCCTAGCTTAGGTTGCCGCCATCTCTGGCACACAGTCGGCTTAGCCGCTATCATTCTCTGTTGGCGGGGAAGCGGCTCAACAAGGCGGGCCCAGATGAGCCTCAGGCACGGCCTCGCAGCATTCGCTCTGCTGGTGCTCGCCACCGTTACCGTCGCCTGCCCCATGGCCATCGACGAGGAGGAGCTGACGGAAACGCCGCAGGCTTCGCCCGTCGCCGACTCCGTCGCAGGCACGCCGTCCGCCCCTGCAGAGGCGCCCTCGCCCCCTCCCGATGCGCTCGCCGAGTGCGGTAGCTCCACCCCCGAGGCCCGCCTGCCGGACGGGCAGGCCCGCATCGAGGCCCCGGCCGATGTCGCGACCCCAGAGCCCTTCGTCCCCATGCGGTTCACCCGCGACGCCGAGCTGGAATCGCGCCTGCGGGACGCCCTCGGTGCGGACGTCGCGTCGTATTCGATCGTGGTCAAGAACCTGGCCGACGGCAGCGGCGCCAGCGTCAACCCCGACCGCCAGTTCTACGCCGCCAGCCTGTTCAAGGTTGCCGTCATGTACGAGGCCTTCCACCAGCGCTCGCTGGGCCTGCTGTCCTTCGACGAGGAGCTGCTGGAGACCCCTTACTACGCCGGCTTCGACCTCGGCACCCACGCCTTCCCCGTGTGCAGCACCGCTACCGTCGGGCAGCTCCTCGCGGCCATGATGTCGGTGAGCGACAACGCAAGCGCCGTCATGCTCCAGGACAAGCTGGGCTCGCGCCACATAAACGAGGCGATGGAGGCGCTCGGCCTGCCGACGACCCGCCTCCTCGAAAACGACCTGCCGACCACCGCCAGCGACATGGCGCGACTGATGGAGATGATCGCCTCGGGCAAGGCCGTCGACGCCGACGCCAGCCAGGCGATGGTCGACCTGCTGGCCAGCGAGGAGGTCGACAACGGGCTGCGGGCGGGCGTTCCCGAGGGGACGCTGGTGGCGCACAAGACGGGCAACTGGCTCAACGCCACCCATGACGTGGGCATCGTCTACTCACCCCCTTCGGCAGGCTCAGGGGAGCCCGGCGTCACCTACGTCATGGCCGTGCTGTCCGACAAGGGCTTCGGCGACGACGCAGACGTCCTGATCACGGAGCTCTCGCGCCTCGTGTGGGAGCACTATAATGGGGCCGATAATGACGGGGGATAGCATGTCTATGACTACACCGGGGAACGGAGGTATGCCATGCCCCTGTTCGAGTCGCAACAGTCGAGAAACAAACGTCTTCTTGAACACGCTTGGAAGACAGTGTTGGACAAGCTAGAAGAGGTTGTCGACCGCGATGTGGACTACCTGACTCATTCCGCGTGGCTTTTCGGAGGTGCCGTCGCAGCGCAAGCCGCTCTTCAGCCGCAAGGGGATCTGCCAGGCGCAGTATTGAGGAAAGCCTGGGCCAAGGGCGATGAGCAGAAGGCGCTTGCGCTTGTGGAAGTGTTCACACTGCCCACGGTTTCCCGCTGGTACTGGATCGCTGACCGCCAAATCCAGGTCGCGCCCGAACAGAAGGAACTCGGTCGTCGAATTGCGGCGTCCAATATCCTAAGTGTCTTCAGTCATTGTTCTGATGAACTTGTGCAGCAGTTCCTGGGCATGGACATTCAGTTTAACTACGAACGAGAGCGAACGGAGCGCGAAGCCGAGCGAGGCACCCCGATGGTGGAGGCTGTCCTAGTGCTGTGGAAAGCCCTCAACGCATGTGGCTATCCCCCGCAACTAGACTGGGGCAAGCTGACGTTTCCTGTCGCCGATGTTCGCACGCTGGCTCAGCAGCTTGGGGAGCTGCCCCGCCCGCTGCTCACATTCGAACCGATGGCGATTACCCTGTCGCTGAGTGAAGGTATGCGAGCAATGCACGAGTTCACCTGGGGGACATCTCGCGGGTGACGGGAGGGTGACTCAATCGGGCAGAGCCGAGAAGCGGTGACGACATGAGAAACGCTGACTTGTTTGCGGAAATAGCTCACGACCACATGAAGAGATTGAAGGCTTGCCGCGGGCCGATTACGACGGGGGCTAGCGGCTATTCCAAGCACTTTGCGCACGCCCTGATTTGCAGCGCGTTTTCTGCCTTCGCGGTTGAGCACGCATTGACGGAGCTCATTTGGGTGAGGTGCTTCTTTCAGACTCCCGAACCGCATCGGCGACTTGCTCTGCAGCATTGTGCCGCGCTGCGCACTATTCCAAAGAAGCTAGAGTTCCTAGAGGCAGCGACCGAGATGGACGCCGATTTGCTGAAGGACATCGCCGGGCTGTTTCAGTACCGAAATCGAATCGCCCACTGCCGTATCGACGCCTTTCAGGGCAAGACGCTCGACTTTGACGCGGTGCAAGACCTGATAGAAAGCGACAGGGGACCCGATTTGGATGGGGCAGTCAAGGGTCTGGTTAAAGGGAAGGCTGACTCAGTTGAGAGACTGGCCGGCAAGGCGGGAAAGGACGCCAGAACTCTGCACTTCACGGGTCTCAGCACCGAGGATCTCGACGCCGCTGAGGAGAACCTGAAGACTGCCGAACGCGCAATAAGAGCATTCCGAGTGGAGACCGAGTCGGACGCCTGGCCGGTTCTCCGCCCATGAAGCGAAGCCACTGCGTCGGGGTCTGAAGACCCCGACCTACGTTTGAGAGGGCCTACGGCGTCGGGGTAGGCGTTACTCCGTGAGGCGGCGGTAGAGGGTGGGGATGCGGCTGGGCAGCGCCTCGATGTGGCCCAGCACCTCGTAGCCCATGTCCTCGCACATCTCCCCCAGGTAATCGTGCCCCTCCTTGTCCACCGTCAGACAGAAGGGGACGATGCCCTTGTGCTTGGCCTCCATCAGCGCCTGGTGCGTGTCGTGGATGGCGTACTCCTTCTCCGTGCGGTCGCGACCGTAGCCGTGGTCCTGGGGCCGGCCGTCGGAGACGAGGAAGAGGATGCGCACCTTGGCGTCGTGGGCCTCCAGCTTTGCTGTGGCGTGGCGGATGGCCGGGCCCATGCGGGTGCTGCGGATCGGCGTCACCTTGTCGATGCGACGCTCCACCGCGTCGTTGAAGGACTCGTCCAGGTCTTTGAGGACGTAGAACTCGACGTTGTCGCGGCCGTAGCCGGAGAAGCCGTAGATGCCGTAGGTATCGCCGATGGCCTCCAGGGCGCAAATGAGGAGGGCCGTGCTCTCCTTCTCGAGGTCGATGATGCGCTTGGGCGGCTCGATCATGGCCTGGGCGCGGCGCTGGGCCAGCCACTGGAAGTAGCGCCGCGGGTCATCGTCGAAGTCGTCGTCGCGGTACTTCTGCTTGCGCTTCTCGATCTCCTCGTCGGTGGAGGCGCTCATGTCGAGCAGGAAGGCGACGGCCACGTCCCGCTCCACCTTGTTGCGGCGCCAGTAAACCTTGTCGGTATAGGGGTGGCCGGCCCGCTTCTCGATCAGATAGTCGATCACCAGGTCCAGGTCGTACTCCTCGCCGTCGTGGAGGCGCTTGATCTTGCGGAAGAGCTCCGGCCGCAGCAGCTCGAACTGCTTGCGCGTCTCGGAGGCGAGGCTGGCGTGCTGGCGCAGCGTCTCCTCGAAGAAGTCGCCCTCCCCCTGCTCCAGCGGCATCTCGCGCACGCAACACCAGCGGGGCTTGTAGTCGGCGGCCCGGAAGTCCCACTCATCGTAGTAGAAGGACTTCACCTCCACGGGCAACTCTTCCTCCTCGGCGCCCGCCTCGAGGACGGGCTGCCCGTCCTGGAGCGGCAACTGCTGGTCGGGGATTGGCGTGCCCGCCTCCTTCTCCAGGTTCGAGAGGAAGAGGCCGATGGTGGAGGCCAGGTCGCCCTCGGCCATGGCACCGATGCTCACCTCGACGCTTTTCTCCAGCAGCTCACGTAGCTGCTCGGCCGTCAGGGGCGAAAGCGCGCCGGGAATCTCTTCCCCCTCCTTCAGGCGCAGCCGCATCAGGAGCTGCACGAGCTCCGGCTTGAAGTCGCCCCGAAACTGCACGTCCTCCGGGCTCTGGTACGTCATCTCCTCGCCCTGGGGCAGCGCCGCCAGCTCGGAGCCGGCATCGGCGAGACTGGGCGAGCTGAGGTCGCTCAAGAGCGAAATGTCGAGGGTGTCGCCCGATAGCGCCTCCCAGTCCAGCGAATCCAGGAGCTCCGGCGGCAGGTTGGGCAGGCGAGTGGCAAGCCCGTAGAGGATCAGGGTCGCCTCGGCCGAGTCCTCCACCGTCGCCCGCACCTGCTGGATCGCGCGCAGAACTCCGAGCGCCGCCTCCAGCACCTTGCGCAATTGTGCGGGCCAGACCAGAGTGTCGTCTCCGTCCAGGCTTGCCCGCACCAGGTTTTCGAGAAAGCCCTGTCGCAGGGGCAGACGCCGGATGTCCGGCCGCCGCTCCAGCTCCCGTCGCTGGGTCCGCCGCCAGGCGCCCCGGATGCCGGCGTACTCCTGCGTCACCAGGTAGTCTGTGCGGGCATCCTCGACGACGGTGAAGAGGTCTAGCGCCAGTTGGCGCTCGGCAAAGAGATCGAAGAAGCGCTCCATGTCGGTAAGGGGCCGCTTGGCCTTCTTGCGGCCACGCTTTCGACCCGAAGCTTCGGCCTGGCGGCGCTCTTTTTCGACTCGATGGCGTTTCCTGGAGAAGACGCGACCCCGGCGGCCGAACTTGAATAGGAAGCTGCCGAACTCCAGGTGCGCCGCCTGGTGAGTGGCATAGACCTTATAGACGGCAAAGTTCTCCGCCTTGTCCGAGTAGTCCGTCACCCTCTCGGGAAGGTAGACGGCGCTGCCTTCGGTGGAGGGGCGCTGCTCCGAGACCCAGCCGATGCCCTTCTCCGCCAGGGCGCTCGCCGGATGGATGAGAACGTTGGCGCCGGTGAGGGCCTTGCAGTAGAGACGGAGCACCTCAGTCACGCGGGAGAGGTCCAGTTGGGATGAGAGCGCCTCCAGCACCTCCTCGCCTTTGCCGGACTCCAGGCGGAAGTAGGCCTCGCCGCCCTCCTGACTGCTCTCAAGGATACGATGGCCCGCCGCGTGCCAGTGGGCCAGGTCATCCAAGCGCACCCGCCGCAGCACGTCGGGCGCGCTCTTGATGAACTCCATGGCGGCGGCGGGCGAGCCCACCGCCAGCTCCTCGGCGAGGGCAAGCAGGTGGGAGTGGGCGTTCGCGTCGACCTGGCCCAGCGACGCCGCCCCTTCGGTGAAGAGAGAATAGCCCTGGCGCCCGACGGCGCGGATGACGCCGGCCGAGAGGGCCAGGAATCGGGCCCGGCAATCCGCGGAGACGCCCTGTACCAGCGTCTGGCCTCTCTCGAAGTAGAGGCGCGTGTCGGCCCAGCTCGCCTCCGCCAGGACGGTTGCGAAGTCCAGGAAGGGCGCGTGGTCCTTCTTGTCGAGGGCGGCGAACAGAGGGGGAGCGGCGTCGAGGCAGGCGGCCGCCAGCTCGTAGGAGCGCTGGGCCACCGTCTCGACGACGATCACCAGCCGACGCAGGTCGGTCAGCGGCAGCGCTTTCAACAGGGCCGGGCTCGCTGCGAAAAAGACTGTCGCCAGCGAGATGGAGCGCCAGTTGCCCTTGTAGAGGTCCTGTCCCAGGCCGGCCCAATCCCGGAGCTGCGACACCGCAAGATAGGGGACGCTGGCGGGACTGGCGCGGAAGTAGGCCGCCGCCACCAGCGACGATCCCGCCGCCAGCTCCCGCCCCCCGCCTGCCCACTCCTCGAACGCCGGGAAGCCGAGGACGCCCAGAACCTGGGGGCTTGCCCGAAAGTACTCGACGGCTGCCTCCCAGGAGCGGAGGGAGTGGCCGGCCAGGGCGATGCCCTCCTCGACCCAGGCCCTGAACTCCTCCGGCGACAGAGTCGATGCCAGCTCGCGGGCCGCCCGCCGGAAATCCTCCGGGAGCGAGGGAGCGAAGGTGGCAAGCTGCCGCTCGTAGGCGGCGAACGGGCGCTCAGAGGGTGTCATCGCGGGACGATCCGGGGATCGACGGGGATGCGGGTCGGGTCGTCGAAGTGATCGAGCGTCACCTCCTCCGTCTCCGTATCCAGGATAGCATAGGAGAGGCGGAAGTTGTTGCGGTGGTCACGCGCCTCGCCGCAGGAGCCGGGGTTGATGACCAGGCTCCTGCCGACACGGTTCGCCATGTAGTAGTGCGTGTGCCCCAGGACGATGAAGTCGGCGCCGATCTCAGCCAGACGCGATAGGCCGGGGCTGTTGGGGTAGAGATACTCGTTGTGAGGCTCCCAGGGACTGCCGTGCACCATGTAGAGGCGCCTGCCGTTCAGACGCGCGTCCACCCCGAAGGGCTGGCCGCTCATGTACTCCACATTCTCCCTGCGCACCGAGGGCACGCTGCGGGCGCGTTCGCCCCAGCGTCCGAGCAGGACCTCCTCGTGGTTGCCCAGGATGTAGCGGGCCTGCCGCTCGCGCAGGATCTCCATCACTTCGTTGGAGAAGCGGAACTGGTAGACAGCGTCGCCGGCGCACAGGAGCTCGTCGACGGGGCCCATGCGCTCCAGGGCGATGAGCAGCGCCTCGTGATTGCAGTGGATGTCGGCGACAATACCGATCCTCACGCTACCTCTCTTCTACCGTTATGGTAATGATCTCATCGCCCGGCGGCGCGTTCGGCGTCTGCGCCGGGTCCCGGGGCGTAAGCTGCTCCAGCACGTCCATGCCAGAGGTGACACGCCCGAAAACCGTGAAGCCGAGGTCGTCCAGGTTGGGCTGGGGTGCATACGTTATGTAAAACTGGCTGCCGCTTACACGCTGCAAGCTATCGCGCGCCATAGCGATTACGCCAGTCTCGTGGGTCAGGTCGTTCTGCTCGTCCGGCGGGAAGTAGCCGGGGCCGCCCGCGCCCGTGCCGGTCGGGTCACCGCCCTGGGCCACGAAGCCGGGGATCACACGGTGAAAGGTCAGGCCGTCGTAGAAGCCGCGACAACTGAGGAAGACGAAGTTGTTGACCGTGATGGGCGCCTCCTTGGCGAAGAGCTCCAGGACGATGTTGCCCTTTTCGGTCTGGATGGTAGCGACGTAGGTGCGCTCGGGGTCGATGATAGTGGGCGGCGGCGCGTCGAACGTCTTCTCGCCGGTCTTCCGGCATTGCGCCGCGAAGTCGCCGGCGGCCGGCGCCTGGGCCTCCTTGCCAGCCTCGTCGCCTCCCCCGCAGGCAACGAAGGCGATGGCCAGCCCAGCCAAGCCAAAGACCAGGAGAGCGCCGAGAGAACGTAACCTAGTCATCTACAGTCGGTCCGGACAGGACTGAAGCCCTGTCTCCGCGTGTGGCATCCTTCGACAGGCTCATCCTTCGACAGGCTCATCCTTCGACAGGCTCAGGATGCTGTCACTCGAAGATGGACGAGACCACTTCCTCGATGCTGCGCTGGACGTCCGAGTCGTCGGTGAGGGACCACACCACCGATACCTGACAAGCCTGTCGCGGCGGGATCCCTCTCTGTATGAGCCTACCGGCGTAGATGAGCAGGCGGGTGCTGGCGCCCTCGCTCAAGCCGTGCTCCTTCAGATTGCGCACCTTCTCGCCCAGCTTCGCCAGCTCCACCGCCACCGGCTCCGCCACCCCGCTCTCGTGGGCGATGATCCTCGCCTCGATCTCGCGCGGCGGGTAGCCGAACTCGAGCGCGATGAACCGCTGGCGCGTGCTGTGCTTCAGGTCCTTGAGGGCGCTCTGGTAGCCGGGGTTGTAGGAGATTACGAGCAGGAAGCCCTCCCGCGCCTCCAGGATCTGGCCCCGCTTCTCGATGGGGAGGATGCGGCGATGGTCAGTGAGGGGGTGGATGAGGACCGTGGTGTCCTTGCGGGCCTCCACCACCTCGTCCAGATAGCAGATGGCACCGGCCTTCACCGCCCGCGTCAGCGGCCCGTCGATCCAGCGGGTGGTCTCGCCCTCCAGCAGGTACCGGCCGACCAGGTCGCTGGCGGTTAGGTCCTCGTGGCAGGCGACCGTCACCAGGGGAAGACCGTGGGACTTGTAGTCGGCCCCGCTACCGCTCACGTCCTTGACGATGGTCAGGGGCCGGCCCAGCTTCCACGCCATGTACTCGATGAAGCGCGTCTTGCCGGAGCCGGTGGGGCCCTTCAGAAGTACCGGGACCTGCTCGTGAAAGGCCGCCTCGAATAGCGGCACCTCTTCGCCGACGGGGAGATAGAAGGGCTCCTCCACCGCGTAGTACTCTTCGATCGCGTACTGGCGATACTCGCCTTCTCCGTGCTGTTCGTGCTCTTCCAAGACTACATCACTCACGGTTTGCACCCCTGCGCGAGAGGGTGCCCTCGACACGTCTCTCCAGGTCCGACCAGAGCCGGGCCACCTCGCTCTCAAGCTGCTCTAGAGTACCGCTGTTCTCGATGACAACGTCGGCGTGGCGCCGCCGCTCATCGTCGGAGATCTGGGCGTTGATGCGCGACTCAGCTTCCTCGGGCGTGAGGCCCTTGATCTCCACCAGCCGCTGGCGGACGGCCGCCTTCGACGCGCTCACCAGCCATACCTCGTCGACAAGCGGCAGCCAGTCCGCCTCGATGAGGACGGCGGCCTCCAGCACGGCCACGCCTGCGTCCTCGGCGCGCAGCTCATCGAGGCGGTCCTTCATCATCCGGCGCATGGCGGGCCAGACGATGCTTTGCAGTCGCCGGCGCGCGCCAGAGTCCTCGAACACCAGCCGGCCGAGCTTGCGCCGGTCGATCTCGCCGTCTTCACCCACGATCTCGGGCCCGAAGGCGGACACGATCCGCAGGTAGCTCTCCGTCCCCCGCCGGTAGGTCTCGTGGCCGACCTGGTCGGCATTGACCAGGGCCGCGCCGCGGGCAGCCAGCATCTCGGCGACGGCTGACTTGCCGCTGCCGATGCCGCCGGTGATGCCGATAGTGATCACGTCGCCGCCATTAAAATGCGTCCCGACGCTTCGGGACGGCGCAATCATTGTATCAACGCCCTCTCGAAAGCGTCAAGGTAACGAGCGGCGACCCGGCAGGCCACCAGGTAGACGCTCCGCGCGGCGCCGTCCGCCCGCGACGCCCCAGACGGAACCCCCTCCGGCGGGAGCGGCCACCACCGGAGCGAGCTTCTTTGACACAGGCCGCGCGCTTCCTATACTGGGCGCAAGAAGCGAAAGCCGCAGCAGCTTGTCAGCAAGGAGAGCGAGAAATGAAGCTGGAGGGAAAGACGGCGCTGGTTACGGGCCCAGGCAAGGGCATCGGCAGGGCCATCGCCCTCCTGTTCGCCCAGGAGGGGGCGAGTGTGGTGGCGGCGGACGTGGACGAAGAGGCCGGGCAAGCCATCGAGCGGGAGATAGCGGGGTCCGGCGGCAGCGCCCGCTTCCTGAGGACGGACGTGTCCAGGGAAGAGCAGATCCAGGCGGCGATCGAGGCGACCGTGGACACCTACGGCCGCCTCGACATCATGGTCAACAATGCCGGCGTCCTGACGCCGGACTGGCAGGCTACCCTCGATGTCAATCTCAGCGGCGTGTACTACGGCTGCCTGCACGCCACCGCGGCGATGGCGAAGTCGGGAGGCGGGGTGATTATCAACCTGGCGTCCATCCTGGGACTGGTGGGCCTCGGTCTGGGCATGGCACCCTACACCGTCACCAAGCACGGTGTGATCGGCATCACACGCGAGTTCGCCCTGGCCAACGCCGCCCGAAACATCCGCGTCAACTGCATCTGCCCGGGCTTCGTCGAGACCGAGATGATCGGCATAGTGACCGGCAGCCCGGAACTGGTACGTTCCATCGAGCGCCAGACGCCGGTGGGGCGCCTCGCCCGGCCCGAGGAGATCGCGAAGGCGGCCCTCTTCCTCGCCTCCGACGACTCGTCCTACGTCACGGGCGCCCCCCTCATCGTCGACGGCGGCTGGACGGCCCGCTAGGGGAGCCGGGGCGGCTGGGGCGGGATGGGGCCCTGGCAGGTGCTGCCGTTGCGACCGAAGACCTTCTGAAGGTCCTTGATGTCGACATCGAAATCCTTCAGAGCGGGCTCCAGGTCGAACCACGGGTCGTACAGCAGGTTCCCGAAGGACGCGCCATAGCGGAACGCGATCATCTGGTCGTCGAGGACGTCGACCACGCAGTCGAGGTTGAGGTCGCCCTCCAGGATGCGGATCGTGATGGTGATGTCGCCGCAGGTAGCGACCTGCCCACCCGGCGATATCCCGGGAAGGGGCGTGCCCCCCGCGTCAGCCAGCGGGTCGCCGAAGATGTCGGCCACCTCGCAGTTCTCGTCGAGGATGGTGCGGAGCAGACCGTTCTCCTGGCCCGGCGTCAGCCGGCTCACAAGGTCGGCCTCAGGCAGAACGATGATCTCGGCGGCAACGCCGTCCTCGTCCTGGCCCGGCGGGATGTTGCCGTCACCAGGCGTCGGGTCACTCGACACACAGCCCCACAGGATCCAGTTCTCAGTCAGCACGCTCATCTCGCACTCGACATCGCGCGTGCCGCCGTGGCTGAGCCAACTCGTGTCCGCCACCTCGACGTCGAAGATCTTGTGATCGTACTTGACCTGAAACTCGTAGGTGCCCGCGCCCTCCGGATCACCGCCCACACCAAATACGCGTTCGGAGATCACCAGCGCCCCCTCACCCTGGACGAACCCGGGGTCCCCCGGAGGCGGGCAGTCCTCGCACAGCCAGAGGTTAGCCTCTCCCACGATGTCCAACGGGTCGTCACTTGCGTCCTTCTCCATCCGAACGATTGGCACCTGCGGTGTCTCAGTGGGCGTCGCCGTGGCCGTCGGCGTGGGCGTAGGTGCAAGCGTCACCGTCACACCGGCACCGACGCAGGGCATAGAAATGGCAATGGTGGGATTGCAGGTGCCAAGCTCAGAGGCGTAGCGGTCGCCGAGAACCACGTCCTCCAGCTCAAAGGTGGTGCTGCCGACGACGCCGAGCGTGTCGAAATGGATGAGAGCGAGATAGTCAGTGGAAGTGAACGTAAAGGGGCCAGTCAGGCTGCCGCAGCTCACCACAGCCCGTCCGTGGCCGGGGCCGCTGGCCGCGTCAACGTCGCCCGTCGGGAATTGAAAGCCAAACCCGGAGCACTCCCATCCACCCCCCAGGGCCGCCTGATTGGCGTCCGGGTTGTCATCAATGCCTGGCGGAACATCGGCCAACTCGGGCGCGACGATGATGGTATCGTCGTAGACGAGATCTAACTCGAATACGCCGACGGCGGACTGCGGCTCCTCCACACAGACCGCCACATCGAAGCTGGCCGGGTGCGCCACGGTGAGCGAGGAATCAGGCGGGAGGTCGCAGATGCCGTCGCTGGTGTCGGCGTCGACGAATACGCGGAACGCAGGCGACGGCGTGTTGGTAGGCATAGGCGTCGACGTGGGGGTGGGCGTGGGGCAGACGCCGCCCGGACAGGGGGTAGGCGTCGGGGTCAGTGTCGGCGTGGGCGTTATCGTGGGCGTGGGAGCGCCCGTTACCGTCACGTCCCCGTCGACGCAGGGTATGGAGAAGCTCAAGGCGGGATTGCAGCTTCCCAGCTCGTTGTCGTTGGAGTCGCCCAGCACAAGATCACTGAGGGCGACGGTGGTGCTGCCTGAGATGCCCCGCGTGTTGAAGTGAATGAGCGCGATATGGCCGGTGGAGGTGAAGGTATAGGGCCCGCTATCGCTTTTGCAGGCAATCCTGGCGCGGCCGTGACCTGGACCGGTGGCGGGGTCGTCGTCACCCCTGGGCGTGTCGGACGGGCTCAGCGAGCAGTTCCACCCGCCTCCCAGGGCGGCCTGGTTAAGGTCCGGGTTGTCGTCCAAAGCGAAGCCGACATCGGCCACTTCCGGCGCCAGGATGATGGTGTCATCGTACAGCACGCTCATGTCGAATATGGCCGGGGGGGCCGGCGGGTCCTCCACGCAGATCGCCACGTCGAAGCCGTCCGGGTCTGTCACGGTCAGCGACGAGTCAGGGGAAGCGGGATTGTCGCAGATGCCGTCGCTGATGTCGGCATCGATGAACACGCGGAAGCCGGGAGCCGCCGACCCTGTGCTCACGCTCAGCAGGGCCACGGCCACGACAGGCGCGGTCACGGCTAGTGCCGCGACGACCAGTAGACAAAGACGGCCTCGACGCAACATGGCGCACTAGCTCCGCCGCGGGGATTCGTGACGGGGAATCCATGCCACCAGCACGGCCGTTGTACACCGTCTCACGAAAATTGTCAAACCGTTCAGGGGGCGTCCCAGTCACAAGATTGTCGCCGTTCCCGGTCATACGATCGGGCCAGTTTCATTGGGACGGGAAGCGCCGCAAGCGGCAGGGGGACCTGATCCGGCCAGTCTATAGCGAGAACGTGTTCTCGCCCGACGAGGCGTCGTGGTGGACGCGGCCGCGAAGGCCGATAACCTCCTCCTCTGTCATCCGACGCAACAGCGAAGGGTCCGGCTCAGCATTCGAGATGAAGCGGCGCCCATCCTCCAGCCGGCCGATGACGATGCCGTACTCCGGCCGACCGTCGCGGTCATACATCACGGTGTACGTCTCGACCGTTGCGGCGCCTTCCGGCGCCTCCGCCAGCTCCGGATGGGGCATAGAGTCGATCTCAGCCTGTTCCCGCGACATGTCAGGGCCCTGCCAGCCTCCGTCTTTGGGGACGCCGCTGTAGATGCCGAGCGAGTGCTTCGTGAAATAGTAGCCCATCGCCCCCACGAGGGCCTTCTTCTCCGGTTCGCGGCGCAGGAGCTCGACCATGGTGGCGATGGCGTGCATGCTGTAGTTATTTCCCGGGCCGCCGGCATAGGGAAGGCCGCCGGTCACCGTCGGGGGACGGGGGTCGTCCTCCGCCACGCCGAGCATGTCCCGCGCGATCTGGACCGCGCAGGGAAAACAGCTATACAGGTCGAAGCGGTCGATGTCAGAGATCGAGAGGCCGGCGGCAGCGAGGACACGCCGGCCGGCCCGCTCGATGGCGGGCGAGCTCCAGTAGTTCACGCGCTCGGTAACGAACCAGAGGTCGTTGGCGTCGGCGCCGGCCCAGGGGTAGACCCACTTGCGTTCGGGAATGCCCAGCTCTCGGGCGCGGCCGACGCTGGTCATGATGACCGCCGCCGCCTGGTCGACGTCCATGATGGCGTTCATGTACTTCGTGTACGGGAACCCGATGAACCGGTTGGAGGGCCCTTCGCGGACGATCTCGTCCTTGGCCTTGCCGTCCCGAAACCAGGCGTAGGGGTTGTCGCGCGCCACCGCCGCCATACGGGCGCAGAGATCGCCCAGGCGCTCCCGGTGCTCGGCGACGCTCCTTCTCCTGTGGGCGCGCAGAGCGTTCTCGTAGAGGGGATAGAGCTGGACCGGTATGAACGCCCGGTGCCGGACCTCGATCTCCCGTACGCCGCTGCTGGACTCGTCTCTTGCCGACGGGATGTTCGCGCGTGGCGTCCACGGCAGCGTGAACCCCTGTCGCCGCGCTCTTACCACCGAATGCACCGCCTCGGCCCCGACGAGCAGGGCCGCCTGCATACGCCCTTCGGCGATCTGCTGCGCCGCACCGGTGGCCAGCCACTGAGGCGAGTTGCCACCCACCGTCGTGTAGAGCCTGTCGGCCGGATGTACGCCAAGCCGGTCGGCGAGGAGGCCGGGGGCGTCGGCGTAGCGCCAGGAGAGGACGTTGACGACGCGGAGGGAGTCGAGCCGGTCGAGCAGGCCCTTCGCCTCCGCGTCCTCCTCCGCCCGGCGCGCCACCAGCGCCATCATGTCGACGGGCTCGCGCGCGTCCGCCAGGTCGTCGGAGCGGTTGGTGTACTGCCCTACACCTACGATTACGGGGGTATTCTCCTCCAGCATCGCTGTCCTTCATCGACCGAGCTCAAAGGCTATCGGTCGTGGCCGCTCTCCCGACGATCCATGTCCCGCCGCTGAGCCATGTAGCGGACATAGCGGCCCATGGCCTGGGCGGCCCTCTCGATGTCGGGATACAGAGCAACCCCTGCCGCCGCCAGCTCCCAGCGCGCCTCCAGGACCGCCTTCCAGAGCCGAGCCTCGCGGCTCTCAGGGTCACTTATCACGAGCATAGTAGCTTTATCGCCGTTCGTCCCCAGTCTCTTCAGCCGCTCGAACATGCCGCGGAACATCTTGCGGCCGCGAGCGATAGCGTGGTCCAGATGGGTATTGGCGATGACGGCATCGTAGGCCGGGCTGGCCGCCATCGACTCGATGACATCCAGTGCGCCGGTAGCGCCCCACCCGATTATCGAGCCGTCGACGGGATTGCCGACCCAGTCCCAGGCGTGAGGCACCTTCTCCCTGAGCCCCTCGCGCATCTCCTGGGGAAGGGGAGCAAGCTCGAGGCCGGCTTCCTGACAGAGGTCGGCGGCCTCGACCATTCCCCCGCCTGCCCCTCCCAGGACGGCCACCCTCGGCCCCCTCGCCGGCCCCGCGTGTCTGAACGCCACCAGCATGTCGATAAGCTCGTTGATGCTGCCCACCTCAAGGGCTCCCGCCTGCCGGACGGCGGTCCGCCAGACAGCCTGCTGGCTGGCCAGGGCAGCGGTGTGGGAGGCGGCGGCAGCGTGGCCCGCGGCCGTGCGGCCGCCCTTGAGGACGACGACGGGCTTCCTCGCCGAGGCGGCTTTCAGGGCCTCGAAGAAGCGCCTACCGTTACGCAGGCCTTCGATGTAGGCGGCGATCACATCCGTGTCCGGGTCCTCCGCGAAGTGCTCCAGGAAGTCGGCGTCGTCGAGGTCGAGGGCGTTTCCGTAGCTGATGACCTTACTGAATCGCAGCCCCCGATCTCTCCCTCGCTGTATCACCCGGAAGGCATGGCTGCCGCTCTGAGAGAGGAAGCCGATGTTGCCCGGCTCGTGCGGGAGAACCGGATCGAAGGTGATCTTCTGCTTGGGGTAGTAGAACCCCATGCAGTTGGGGCCGATCACGCGGATGCCTGCCTCCTTGGTGCGTCTGGCCAGCTCGCGCTCGAGATCCGCGGCATCCTGGCGGCCGGTCTCGCTGAAGCGGGCGGTGAAGAAGTGGATGAGCTTGGTGCCCTTGGCCTTGGCCCCTTCCACCACGTCCAGGACGGCACTCGCGGGAACGGCCGAGATGACGAAATCAACACTCCCCGGTATCGCCTCGAGCCGCGGATAGGCCTTCAGTCCGAGGAGTTCGTCCAGCTTCGGGTTCACCGGGTAAATGGGACCATCGAAACCGATCTCAACGAACCCCTGCACGTATTCGTAGCCGGCGCTTTGCTTGTTCGCCGAGGCGCCCACAATTGCGACGCTTCGCGGACGGAAAAGGGGCTCGAGGTCGTCGCTCGCTCTGTGCTCTGGAGTGGTTCGCTTGCTGCGCATCCCTTGTCACCCGCTCGGTTTGCGGCCTCCTACGATAGAACTGTAACGCAAGGGCCCAGGTCAGCCCTCGCTGGCTAGATAGCTTCCGAACAGCACGCATCCTCCCGCGAGCGCTGAATCGCGCCAACGCATCTTGCAGAGGCTCAGGCCGAGGCACGGACGGAGGAGGCCCGACTCACGTCGGCTCGGCGGCAGCGGTCACCTCGAGGATGCCCCTTCGGAAGGCCTGGAGGTTCAGATCCAGCTTGTCTGGTGGTAGGCCCTCCCGGAGTTCGCGCTCGAAGTCCTCAGGGCCCGCTGGCAGCGCGCCGCTGCCCACGAGGGCCCCCAGCATGACGATGTTTGTGAGAATGCCGGCCCCCAGTTCGAGGGCCATGTCGGTGGCGTCGATGAGCCAACTCCGGCTCGATAGCTGCTCCATCGTGCTGACCACCCGCTCTCGACGGGGGTACTCGGCGGCGCCCGTGCTCACGGCCAGCGGGTGGATAGGCCGGGAGTTGGCGATGACGACGACCTCTGAGTTTCCGTACTGTGAAAGGACGCGCAACGTCTCCAGCGGCTCCAGGCCCAGTATGACGTCCGCACCGCCCTCGGGAATGAGGGGGCCGAACTGGGCGCTGCGCGAGACGCGCAGATGGCTCATGACGGCGCCTCCCCTCTGCGAGGCGCCGTAGGTCTCCCCCACCGTCACATGGTAGCCTGCCCTCACCAGGGCGCGGCCGATGAGCTGGGCGATGAGCACGTTGCCCTGGCCGCCGACGCCCGTGACGATGACGTTCAGCGGGTCCTTCGCTTCCATGTCACGTCGCCTCCCGGATGATGGCTGATGCGGGACAGATGTCGGCGCAGACGCCGCAGCCGCTACACACCACCTCGTCGATCCTGGCTACGCCGCCAGCGCTGTCCCAGGCCAGTCCGGGGCACTGGAAGACGCGTGTACAGAAGCGGTTGCAGCCGCAGCTCGCACCCAGGCACCTTTCGCTATCAACCCGCATCCGGTAAGCCGGCTTCTCCTCGCGGGCGCGGACCAGGGCGCACTTTCTCCTCGCTATCAGCACCCGCACGCCGCCTTCGTCCGCCATCAGGTCCAGGAGCTTGCCCGTCGTATCCGGAAGGTCGAAGGGGTCCGTGACCTCCACCCGCACCCCGAGGGCGCGACAGACGGCCTCGATGTCCACGGCGGCCGTGGGCTCGCCGAGGGCGTCGCTCCCCGTTCCCGGGTGAGGCTGGAAGCCGGTCATGGCGGTAGCGCTGTTATCGAGGATGATCATGGTGAAGTTGGAGCGGTTATAGACGCCGTTGATGAGGGCCGGGATGGCGGCGTGGAAGAAAGTCGAGTCGCCGCAGACGGCCAGCACGGGCTGCTTGAAGCCCATCTCTCCCAGCCGGCCGAAGCCGGAGGCGAGCCCGGTGCCCGACCCCATGGCTTGCACGGTCTTGAGCTGCGAGTAGCCTGCGGGACCGATAGCCATGGTGTAGCAGCCGATGTCTCCGGTCACGAAGCCGCCCCGCCCATCCAGCTTAAGGGCGTTCTTCACGGACCAGAAGGTGGCCCGGTGCGGACAGCCGGCACAGAAGCCCACGATCCTGGCGTGGCTGACCGGCCCGATGAGCGCCTGTGCCTTCTCGGCGTAGTCCTTCGGCCGGGCCGGCTTCTCGATGCCCAGGACAGAGGCGAGGGCTTGGAGCACCAGGTCCGGGTTGAGCTCGCCGTAGGCCGGTACGTGCCCGCTGCCCTTGCCGTAGAACGTCACGCTGCCGACGGTGGCGACGTTCCCGCCCACGAGCTCCTTCAGGTTGTTCTCCAGGAACGCATCGACCTCCTCCACCACCAGCACTTTCTCAGCCTGCGACAGGCGCTCCAGCACAAGCTTCTCGGGCAGGGGCCAGGTGGTGCCCAGCTTGAGGATGCCCACCGACTCCTCTCGCCCCAGGCCCTTGACCGCCTCCAGTGAGTAGAACCAGCCGCTGCCGGAGGTGACCAGCAGAAGCTCCGGCTTCTCCGGGCCTCTGTACCAGTTGAAACGCGACGACTCGAAGAGCTCCTCAGCCTTCTTCAGCTTCTGGAGCATCAGATTGTGCTTGAGGGGCGCCGGAATGGAGGTGAACTGCACGGGAGAGGTCGGCGCGAACCGACTCGCCCGGCTCGGCGGCGTGGGCTCCCCCAGGCGGACGTCGCCGCGGGCGTGGGAGACGCGGGTGACTCCCCTCACCAGGCAGACCGTCTTCAACTCCTCGGCGAGATCGAAGGCCCAGCGGGTCATCTCCTTGGCCTCCTGGAAGGTCGCGGGCTCCAGGAGGGGCAGAGCCGCCCACTTGGCCATGGGGCGGGTGTCCTGCTCGTTGCTGCTGGAGTGGGCCGAGGGGTCATCACAGATGACCACCACCAGACCAGCGTTGATCCCCGTCAGGTTCAGCGTCATCAGGAAGTCCGAGGCCACGTTGAGGCCGTTCTGCTTCATCGCTACGATGGCCCGCACCCCGGCGAAGGAGGCGGCGGCGGCCGCTTCCAGGGCCACCTTCTCGTTCACCGACCACTCGGCGTAGATGCCGGCCTCCCGGGCGGCCTCCGCCAGGCTGCCGACGATCTCCGAGGAGGGCGTGCCGGGGTAGCCGCTCGCGAACCCGATCCCCGCCTCCAGCGCCCCCCGGGCGATGGCCTCGTTGCCCATGAGGAGCTGGTCGGTGCCCGGCGCGTACGTCGCGATACTCGTCATCCTTCCACTCCCTGCGGTTAGGACCGGCGCGGCTGCGGCGCGCGTTAGGCCCGCGAGAGCAGTGCCGCGAGGGCTTCTCTGCTCGGTTCCAGGTAGGCCAGGTCGTCCTTGCTGCCCGTGATATCGGCGATGTTCGAGAGCCCGCGCCTCTTCTTGCCGAGGGCGGCATCCTTCAGGTGCTCCAGATTCGCATCCGGAAGGGCTGCCACTTCCAGAGCGCCGGCGGCGCGTGCCGCCTCCACCAGCTCCACTCCGGCCTCGCTCCTGACGATGAGGGTGTTCCAGCCCTCGATGCCTTCGGCGGCGCCGACGGCCAGGTCGGCGAACTCGGCCGTCATGTCGATGCAGACGTTGCAGGTGGAGCGGATGAACGCACGCACCTGGTCGAGCGGGATGGTCAGACGGGCGGAGTCAGTATAGACCTCGAAGACGTTGGCCGGCGGTGGTGGCACGTCGACCTTGACGATCTGCCCCACGGGCACCCTCTCCCCCAGAAAAGCGAAGAAGTCCTTGTACTCGAGGGCCCAGGTGCAGAAGAGGCCGATGACCAGCCTGAGCTTGTCGATATTGCTGCGGTTCTCCAGGGGCGAGGTCTTCATCTTGGCTAGGGCCAGCGCCTGACAGGGCATCGCCACGACGCCGATGCGCTCGGCGTCGCCGGCTGCCTCTCGGTTGAAGGTCTCCAGGGTGGGCGACGCCACGAAGTTGGAGCCGGCGCAATCCAGGACGCCTGCCTCGTCGCGGACCGCCCTCCCGCCGGGCAGCATCTTCTCGTCACTGGATGTGAGGACGGCGGTATCGATAAGCCCCGTCCCCAAGGCGAAGGCGACGAAGGCGCTGACGGTGCCGCCGTACTGGGCGCGAGAGCGCAGCGCGGCGTCGGTGGCGCGGGACATGAGCACGTCGCGCACCGTACCCAACTCGCTGGCGGGGTAGGGGGCGCCAAACAGCGTCTGATTGACGAGGTTCAGGTCAACCGGCGTGCGGGGACAGAAGGCGTAGCAGCGCCCCTGGGCCAGGTCACACTCATCCAGGGTCACCATGCGTCCTCGATAGGAGATGTAATAGGGACACAGCCCGGAGCAGGCTCCACAGAGAGTGCAGAGTCGCCGCGCACAGACCTCCTCCTGTAGTGCCTGGCTTCCCTTGATCTCGATCCCAGCGCTCATCTGCTGTCCCCTCATCGGCTCGTCATCGGCGTTCTCTCAGCGTGCCTGCGAAGGCGCTGATCGCTCAGGCGCTCAGATACTGGATGGTGGCATCAGGATAGACAGCCACCTTGGCGCCGTTGGGATGCTGGCTTTCGAGGGCGCAGCGGGTCTCGGCCCAGTTCCTGGTCCAGGTGACGGTGCGAGGGTTGGTAAACATGTCGACACAGGTCAGGTCCTTCTGCGGATTGAGGACGATGACCTTGAACTGCTCCGGCATGGCGCGGGCGCTGAATAGACGGCCGCCGTAGCTCGTGCCGAAGCTGCGCATCGAGTAGTGCACGACCTGGCCCGTGGGCGAGTTGATGATCATCACCATGCTGCCGCCGCCCATACCCAGAGACTTGATCGCCATGGGGACGGAGATGAAAGCCTCGTTGGCCTTGAGGAAAGAGTTGGCGACCACGGCGTCAAGGCCCGGAATGGTGTCGGTGGCGTATACCTCCCTGGCCAGCTTGACCGCCTCGTGGTGCTCCTCGACGGGGTCGCCGGCGTAGAGGGCCGTGATTTCACCCTTCAAGTTCACCAGGGCGTCGGCGGTGAAGTGGAGCTCGGCCAGCTTGCAGGCCTCCTCGAACTCCAGGCGCATGACGTTCTGGTCGTAGTTTCCGGAGCCGAGGGTTTCGGGGCCGCTGAAGGCGATCTTGGTGTGGAAATAGGCGATGCTATCCATGTGGGAGACGCCGGGAAGGATGGCTTTGCCACCGCCGCTGTAGCCGACCTGTGGGTGCGGCAGGACGCAGCCGATGCTGATCCTCAGGTCGCAGTTCATGACCTCCCGATTCACGGCCAGGCGCGTCCCCCGGCTGGTGGTGCCTACGTCGACGCAGTTCTCGTACGGGTTGTGGTTGTAGACGGGGAAGCGCTCCAGGATCTCCTGGCCCAGCTTCAGGCGGTGGGCCACGTTGTCGTGGGCGCCGTGCGTACCAACAGCGGCGATGAAGCGGACCTGCTCGTCGGCGATGCCGGCGGCGGCCAGCTCCTTCAGGACATAGGCGGCGATCTCGTAGACGCGGGTGGGGCGGGTGAAGTCGTCGAAGATTATGGCGACCTCCTTCCGGCCCCGGGCAAGCTCCCGCAGCGGCGGCGTCCCGATGGGGTTATCGAATGCCCTCTGCATCTCCTCCGCGGTCAAGCGAGGGCGGTCGTGCCCTCTCGGCGGGCAGAAGTGGACTTCCCACGAGTCCGGGAAATCCAGCTCCATCTCCGACGTCTCGTACCAGTAGAGCTGCGGGACACGCACTTTCATGGCGGCACCTCTCCGCACGGGATACGACTCGACAGGCCCGAATGTAGCATAGGTGTCGTTAGGTCTGGCTAGTGCCAGTTGGCCCATTCTCGCGAGTGTCTGGGCAACGTGGCCCATCGGACGGGTTCCGACCGTGAGCCCTCGACGGTTCAGACGGGTGGGCGCCGCCGCCAAAGTCGGCCGAGGGGGTATAATAGGCGGCAGACAGCCAGGATTCGACACAGGGGGAACGCCGCGTGCGGACCAGCGAAGTGGCTCCCAGCACCTTTGCTCTCTACACCCGCTACCCCGAGCTCCAGGCGACAATTCCTCGCCTGGCTCTTGGGAAGGGGCCCAGCCCGGTCACGCCCCTGGCACGCCTATCGGGCCGCCTCGGTGGGCCGCCGTTGTGGGTGAAGAACGACGGCGTCTACGGCAGCGTCTACGGCGGCAACAAGGCCCGCAAGCTCGAGTTCGTCATCGCCGATGCGCTTCGACGAGGCTGCCGGACGATTATCACCTTCGGCGCTATCGCCACCAACCACGGCCTCGCCACCGCCCTGTACGCGCGAGAGGCAGGGCTGCGCACAGTGCTCCTCCTGGTGGACCAGCCTGTCGACGACCACGTGCGCTCGCAGGTGTGGCGGCTCCACCAGACCGGTGCGGTGATCCACCGCCCTCGCACGGTGCCGCGGGCGGCCGTCCTGGCGCCCCTGGCGATGCTCCGCTACGCTCATTGGCGGCGGGTCCGCCTGCCGTACCTGCTGCCCACGGGCGGCTCGTCACCGCTGGGCGCTGTGGGCTACGTCAACGCCGCTTTCGAGCTCGCCGACCAGGTAGCGGCGGGCGAGCTGCCCGAGCCGGCTCACATCTTCGTAGCCCTCGGATCGGGCGGGACGGCGGCTGGGCTCCTGCTGGGGCTGCGGCTGGCCGGCCTGCGCAGTCGGTTGATGGCCGTCGTGGTGAGCGACGTCATACCTCTGAAGCCGGAGACGGTGACCCGGCTGGCCAATCGCACCGCGCGGCTGCTGCGCCGACGGGGGGCGCCGCTGCCCGAGGAAGACATCGGGCCGGAGGAGGTGACACTCCTGTCCGACTGGCTCGGCGGCGGCTACGGCCACCCGACGCTGGCAGCGGCGCGGGCGGCGGAGCTGGCGCGGGAGACGGAAGCCCTGGAGCTGGAAGGCGTGTATACGGCGAAGACGATGGCGGCGCTGGTGGACCTGGTGGAGGCCGGCCGGCTACAGGAGGGGCCCGTGCTCTACTGGCACACATTCAATGCTTTGCCTCTCCCCTTCGGCCCGCCGACGGCGGAGGATATCCGGCGGCTGCCGCGGGCCTTTCGAGATCTGAAGTCTGTTCAGCCCTCCTGACGGCGGTCGGGCTGGGCAGGAGCGAAGTTCGCGACCTATAGAGGAGGCAAGCCGTGGCGCAGGACATGACGACCCACGAAACCGATGTCGTAGTAGTTGGCTCCGGGCCGGGTGGTGCCACGGTGGCCCGGCAGTTGGCCCGCGCCGGGCAACGGGTGATGCTGCTGGAGATGGGCCGGGACTACCGCAAGGACATCTACTACGGCAGCCACCTGGGTGCGCTCATCTACGGCGATCGGCGTTGCTTCCTCTTCTCAGAGGAGGGACTGAACATCGTCCGCCCGATCATGACGGGGGGCGCCACCAACATGTACTGCGCCTGCGCCGCGACTCCGCCGGCGTGGCTCCGCGAGCGCTACGGCGTTGACCTCGATAAGTACGCCCAGGAGACGATCCGCGAGCTGCACATCGATCGCCTGCCGGATGATCTGCTGGGGGCAGCCTCCCGCACGCTGATGGAGGCGGCCCAGCACCTGGGCTACGACTGGCAGCCGCTACCCAAGTTCATGGACCCGTCACGCGCCGGTCACTTCGACTGCGGGGCCAAGTGCATGCTGGCCTGCCGCTGCGGAGCCAAGTGGACCGCCAACGAGTACGTGGACGAGGCAGTCGCGGCGGGCTGCACACTGCTCACGCGCGCCCGCGTCGACGAGCTCATCATCGAGGACGGACAGGTAGGCGGCGTGCGCGGCAAGCTCCGAGGCCGACAGCCGTTCGAGGTTCGGTCCAGGGTGGTAGTGCTCTCGGCGGGAGGGATAGGCACGCCCCTCATCCTCCAGAAGTCGGGCTTCGCCGAGGCGGGACGCGGCATGGCCATGGACCCGACGGTGATGGTCTACGGCGTCTCGAAGGAGCAGGGGACGGCCTTCGAGCCACCGATGACCGTCGGCTACAGCGACCTGGAGCACGGCTACATGCTCAGCACCCTCATCGACCCCTGGATGCTGTATCCCATCATGGCCACCCTCAAGGGCCCCCGCTACCTCCTGACGTGGCGCAACTACCGCCGGATGATGGGGGTCATGATAAAGGTGACTGACGAGGTATCCGGGATCATCTCTGTGGAGGGGCGCATCAGCACTCCCATGACGGAGCGGGACCGGGAGCGCCTCCACCACGCCACCGTCGTCTCCCGCCGCATCCTGGTGAAGGCCGGCTGCGATCCGGAGTCCATCTTCGTGTCGCGGCTGCGCGGGACCCATCCCAGCGCCAGCGTCCGTCTCGGCGAGATGGTGGACGGCGACCTTCAGATGGCGGTCAAGAACCTCTACGTCTGCGACGCCAGCGTCTTCCCCGAGGCCCTGGGCCAGCCCACCGTCCTCACCATCATCTCCTTCGCCAAGCGCCTCAGCGATCACCTGCTCCGGAGCTTCCTCCGCCAGGAGGCGGCCGCGACGGCTGTGGCCTCGACAACGCCGCAGTAGGGCGAGGGCTGCGGGCGGCCACGGGCATCCTCCCGCGCTGGACTACACGTCTGGACGACCGCGAGCGCTTCGGTCGCTGGCTCACGAGCTTGACAAGCCGCATATCCACGATTAGCGGCTCCCCTCCGGGGGCCGACGCCCGAGACAAGGTGGCAGGCATGGTAATCACGAACAAGATCTCGCTACAGACGCGCGGCAACGCCGATACCCACGACATCACCGACGCCGTGGCCAGAGCCGTCGTCGGCTCGGGCATGACGTCCGGCACGGTGACCCTCTTCTGCCCCGGCTCCACCAGCGGCCTGACGACCATCGAGTTCGAGCCGGGAGCAGTGGCCGACCTCAAGCAGGTCTTCGACGAGGTGGTGCCGCCGGACCGCTACTATCGGCACAACGAGCGCTGGCACGATGGCAACGGCCACTCGCACGTCCGCGCCGCCCTCCTCGGGCCCTCCCTCTCCGTCCCCTTCGCAGACAGGCGGCTGATGCTCGGGACCTGGCAGCAGATAGTGCACATGGACTTCGACGTCCGCCCCCGCCAGCGCGAGATCGTGGTGCAGGTCATGGGGGAGTAGGGGCGACGACAACTAGGTTGGACGACCCTCACCCCGACCCCTCGGGCTGAGCCTCAGGACGAAGCCTGCCGGTCTCCCCTCTCCCGCCGGCGGGAGAGGGGCTGGGGGTGAGGAACGGACCGCCTACCGCGGGGGGTTCTCCACGAACTCCCGCAGGGCTCGGAAGTACTCCCGTCCCCCCACTACGTACGTGTCGTTGTGGCCGGCGCCCTCGATGGTGTAGAAGCGCTTCGGCTCGTTGGCGGCCTCGAATAGCTTGCGTCCGCCCTCGAAGGGCACCACCTCATCCTCGTCGCCGTGGAGCACGAGGAGGGGCGCCCGCACGTTCCCGATCTTCGACAGGGAGTCATACTTCGTGCGCAGCAGGCCGCCGACGGGCAGGAAACGGTAGTGGTGGCGCGCCAGCTCGGCTATGGAGGGGACGGGGGACTCCAGGATGAGGGCGAACGGCGGCCGGCGGGTCGCCAGCTCCACGGCCACGCCGGCGCCGAGCGACCGGCCGAAGTAGACGATGCGCTGGGGGTTCACGTCGGGCCGCGAAAGAACGTATCCCAGGGCGGCCTCGGCGTCCCGGTAGGTGCCCTCCTCGGAAGGTGAGCCCTCGCTGCGGCCGTAGCCTCGGTAGTCGAAGAGGAAGACGCCCATTCCCACCTCGTCGTGGACCAGGCGCAGGTTGTCAAGCCGGTGGCTGATGTTCCCGGCGTTGCCGTGGAACCAGATCCAGCTGACATCGCTCTCGCCGGGCACGAACCAGCCGTGGAGCCGCACGCCGTCGTCGGCCGCGAACGAGACGTCATCGAAGGGCATCCCGAAGTCGGCCGGGTCGCCGATAAGTTCGCTATCGGGGAAGTAGATGAATGATCGCTCTATCACGCCGCTTCCAGCGCCGATGACCAGCAACGCCGTCGCGAGGGCCAGCAGGGGCACCGGGAAGAGCAGCAGCGGCGACACGCTGCGCCGAGGGCCGGCCTGTCCGGCACCGCGACGGACGAGCCCGACGGCGTCGCAAGGCTCAGACATGGCGCCAACGCCCTGCCCCAGTATATCAGGCGGATTCAGCGCCGGGCGGCGTGCGCCTCCAGGTGCTTACGGAGCGCCCGGTTGAACAGCTCCGGCCGCTCCCACTGCGGCGAGTGAGCGGTCTCCGGTATGACCTCGACGTGGGAGTTGGGGATGAGCTCCGCCAGCCTGGTCGAGCCGTCGATCAGCAGCGGCGCGTCCAGGCTACCGTAGATGATGAGGGTTGGCGCCGAGATGGCGTGCGCGCGCCTCCTCGTCCCCTGCCAGTCCTCGAGCCCCTTCCAGGCGCCGATGAAGCCGTCGGGCGACATCTTCGACAGGCGTACCTTCTCCTCCTCGAGACGCTCGGGCGGGATGTGCGGCGGCGGCGGCATCAGCGGCGGCATCCCGGCGACGGCGGCCATCCCGTCGCTCTCCGCCAGGGCGTGTCGCTTGTCGCGCCACTCCTTAATCGCCGGGTCGCCACCCATGGCGAACTTGAGAGACGTGTCGTGCAGGATGAGCGAGAGGAGCCTCTGCGGGCTGCGGAGGGCGATCTCCTGGACGATGCCCCCACCCATGGAATGCCCGAGGAGATGGTAGCGCTCGAAGCCGACCTGGTCGACGAGCGCCTCCACGTCGTCGGCCATCTTCTCCAGGGTGTAAGACGAGCGATCGGCAGGCGCCTCTGAGCGGCCGTGGCCCCGCAGGTCCATCGCCAGGACGCGATGGGTCTTGGAGAACTCCGGGAACTGGTGACGCCAGTCGCTGATGTCGCCGGTGTAGCCGTGGACCAGAACCAGCGGCTCGCCGGAATCGCCGTGCACCTCGTAGTAGAGACGTATGCCGTTGACTGTCGCGGTGGGCACTGTTACTTCCTCCCTGCGGCGATAGGCCGGGCCCCCGGCCAGTGGAGTCGAAGGGGCTTCCCCGAAACCTCAGCTATCCTACGACCTGCGAGAGTCTGAGTCCAACCAGACCGCTGAACAACTTTACAAAACAGCGGCTATCCTGAGCCTGTCGAAGGAGGCCGCCGCACTGGGCCTGTCGAAGGGTTGCCACTTCCGCCGCCGACCTTTACCCTGGAGCCGACCGCCGTAGCCGGCCCCGCATCACGGCAAAGGCCCCCGATGGACAAGCGTGACGAGCTGGAACCCCTCTTCTACCCCAGGGCGGTAGCCGTCGTCGGCGTCTCCACCAATGAGGAGAAGTTCGGCGGACGCTTCCTGAAGGCGCTCATCGACTTCGGCTACAAGGGGCAGATCTATCCCGTCAACCCAAAGGGCGGCGAAGCCTTCGGCCTTGAGATGCACGCCAGCGTCAGGGACATCCCGGAGACCATCGACATGGCCTACGTCATGGTGCCCGCGCACCTGGTGCCGCAGGTACTGGAAGACTGCCTGGCGAAAGGGGTAAGGGGCGCCCAGATCTTCACATCGGGATTCAGCGAGACCGGCGAGGAGCAGGGGCGGCTGCTGGAGGACGAGCTGGCGGCGCTGGCGAAGAGGGGCATCCGCATCATCGGGCCCAACTGCTTCGGCGTCTACTGCCCGGAAAGCGGTCTCACCCTCCTGCCGGGCGGCAACTTCCCCCAGGAGAGCGGCCCTGTCGCCTTCGTCACCCAGAGCGGCGGCCACGCCGTCGAATTCGCGCGGCTGGCGATGGGCACGGGCATCCGCTTCAGCAAGGTTATCAGTTACGGCAACTCCTGCGACGTAAACGAGTCGGACCTCGTGGAGTACCTGGAGCGGGACCCCAAGACGCGGATCATTACGATGTACCTGGAGGGCCCCCGCGAGGGGAGGCGCTTCCTGCGGCTCGTGGACAGGATAGCGCGGGAGAAGCCGGTGCTCATCTGGAAGGCCGGGCTCACCCGCACGGGCACGAGGGCCGTCCTCTCCCACACGGCGTCCCTCGCCGGCGAGGAAGCCATATGGGACGCTCTGTTCAGCCAGACCGCCGCCCTGCGCGCCAACAGCCTGGAGGAGTTGGCCGACGCTACCGTCGCGCTCCTCAACCTGCCGCCAGCCACCGGCCGCCGCGTGGGGGTCGTGGGGGGTGGCGGCGGCATCAGCATCGCTGCCGCCGACGCCTGCGACCGCGCGGGCCTCGAAGTGCCGCCCCTCAGCAGTGACGGTCAGGAAAGGCTGCGCCGCATTCTTCCTCCCGCCGGCACCGCCGTCCGGAACCCCGTGGACATCGGTGCGCCCATCGTACCTCCCGCCATCTTCGAGAAGGTGCTGGAGACGGTGGCGTCCGAGCAGGGCATCGACACCATCATCGCCACCCAGGCCATGTACCACATCCTCGCCGGCACACTGGGCCCTTCCCCCGAGCAGAAGGCCGCCTTCGTTCGCAGCCTGGTCGAGGCGCCGCCGAAGATCAGGGACAGGTCCGGGAAGCCGGTGGTCATCGTGCTGCCCATAGGCGGCGACGAGCTTGATAAACTGGATGCCGAGAGAGGGAGAAGGGAGATCCGCGATACCTACCTGGAGATGAGGATCCCCTCCTACCCTACTCTGGAGCGCGCCGTCCGGGCCGTGGCGCACGTGGCGCGCTATTATGGGAAGCTCGCTGAGCTGCGTTAGGTCCCGGCGGCTTCGCCGCGGACGGAACAGACGTCAAGGAGGTGCCGTATCATGAAGATCCAGTGGCTGGGTCACGCCTGCTTCCTGATCACGTCGGAAGGCGGAACCCGCATCATCACCGACCCCTACGCTCCGGGAGCGTTCGGCCTGGACTACGGCCCCGTCGCCGAGGAAGCCGACGTGGTGACGGTGAGCCATGACCACGCCGATCACAACAACGTCGCCGACGTCAAGGGCAAACCCCAGGTCGTGCAAGGTGTGGGCAGCCATGAGACCAAGGGCATCCGTTTCAAGGGGGTGGCCACCTACCACGACGACTCAACCGGCAGCCAGCGTGGGCCCAACACCATGTTCTGCTTCGCCGTCGATGGCGTGAACGTCTGTCACATGGGAGACCTGGGCCACCCCCTGGACGACAGCGCAGTGGCCGAGGCCGGGCCGGTAGACGTCCTGCTGATCCCCGTGGGCGGCAACTTCACCGTCGACGCCACGGTCGCTAACGGCGTCTGCGAGAAGGTGAAGCCGAAGATGGTCATCCCGATGCACTTCCGGAACGAGCGCTGCCCCAACTTCCCGGTGGCCGGCGTCGATGAGTTCGTTGGGATGCGGTCGTCGGTGAAGAGGCTGGACGGCAGCGAGGTCACCGTTAGCAAGGACAAGCTCCCGGCGACCACCGAGACGGTCGTGCTGCGACCCGCTCGCTAGGACGCGCCCCGTCGCTACGTGATGACGCCCTGGCGGCGAAGCTCCGCCAGGTCATGCTTGCTCACGCCCAGCAACTCTCCAAACACGTAGTCGTTGTGCTCGCCGAGGAGAGGCGCGTGGCGCACCGGCGGCTCATAGTCCGACATCCTCCAGGGGACGCCCACGAGCTCCCGCCGCCCGAACTCGGGATGGTTGACCTCTACGAAGGCGCCACGCTCACGAAGATGAGGGTCACTGATCAGGTCCTCGGCGTTTCGAGAGGGCGCTGCCGCCAGCCCTGCCTCGCACAGCATCTCGACGACCCGGTCGCGGTCCCGGGCCTGCGTCCACTCCGCAATCAGTGAGTCCAGCTCGGCCTCGTTCCGCTTCCGGGACGCCGCGTCGGCGAAGCGCCGGTCCTGCGCCAGCTCCGACCTGCCCAGCACCCGGGCCAGGGCCGCGAACTCCTCGTCCGTCTCCACCGCCAGCGCCACCCAGCGGTCCACTCCCCAGCAGGGGTAGACGTTGTGCGGCGCCATGAGCTCGTCGCGGTTTCCCTCGCGACCGGGGCTGCGCCCGTTCATCTCGTACTCGAGGAGGACCTCGCCGATCAAGGAGGTCACCCCTTCGCACTGCGAGTAGTCGATGAACTGCCCCTCTCCGGTTTCGGCGCGGTGGTACAGCGCCGCCACGACCGCATAGGCCGCGGCCGTGGCGTTCATCAGGTCGACGTCGCCGGTGGTGGTGCTGGGTGGCTCGTCCGGGTAACCCGTGATGTGGGCTGAGCCACCGATGGCGCAGTGGATAGTGGCGTAGCCGGCGTAGTGGCGCTCCGGCCCCTTCGAGCCGCGCCCGGTAGACGACAGCACGATGATGCCGGAGTTGACGGCGCGCAGCGCCTCGTAGCCCAGGCCCAGCCGCTCCATGGAGCCCGCCCGCATGTTGTCGACTACGACGTCGCTGATTCCGACCAGCCGCTTGGCCAGTGCGACGCCCTCGGGCTTTCTGAGGTCGATCGTCACCCCCAGCTTGCTCATGTTGATGGCGTTGAACGACATCCCCTGGTTGATCGGTATCTCCAGCGGCTCCGGCTCGGTGATGGGCCAGACGATGCCCCTGCGTCCCAGGTCCAGCGACTCCGGGCCTTCGACCTTGATCACCTCGGCACCGAGCATCGCCAGAAGCATGGTGGCATAGGGGCCCGCCCAGACCCACGTGAAGTCCAGCACACGAACCCCTTGCAGCGGAAGCGGAGCCCCTGCCATTGTCCTTCCCCCGCCGCTAGACAGCCGCCGCCTCGCCGAGCCGGTCGAACTCCTCCCTGGAGTAGCCGAGCGGGCCGCAGTACACCTCCTCATTGTGCTCGCCCAGGAGGGGAGCAGGCCGCTGCACTCGCGGCGGCGCGGCTGTCATCCGGTAGGGCCAGCCCGCGTAACGAAATCGCCCCCCTTCGGGGTGGTCTACCTCAACGAAGTAGCCCCGAGCCTCGTACTGCCGGTACTTCATCACATCCTCCGCCGTGTTCACGGGGCCGATGGCGAAGCCCTTGGCCGCGCCCTTGTGATGGATGTCGTCTTTGCCCTGCTGACTCATCCACTCATCCAGGAGCGGGGCGATCTCCATCAGGTGGTGCATCCGGTACTTGCGTGAGTTCCACGCCGGATCGGAGGCCCACTCGGGATTCCCCATCAGCTCCACGAGCCCCCGCCAATGGTGGTCTTCGAAAGCCCCCACGACCACGTAGCCGTCCTTGCACGGCATACGGCCCATGCTCGGCGGGCGTTCGGGCACCCGGCTCCAGGCGAGGCGATGATACAAGGTGGCCGCGATGCTGGTCCTCACGAGGGCGAGGATGGCCTCCTGCTCCGAGACGTCGATGAGCCGCCCGCTACCCGTTGCCCGCCGGCCGAGCAGAGCGGCCGCAGTGGCCAGGGCCGCCGTGAGGCCAGCATGGTATCCCGCGGGATAGCCCCCGGCCTTCACCGGCGCGCGATTCACGTTTACGGACCGCGTGGGCAGAAGGTTGCCCATCCCGCCGGCGTGATAGGAGGTGAGCTCGCCCCCCTTCTGCCCGGCGCGTGGGCCCGTGCGGCCGTAGGGCGAAATAGAGGTCAAGACGAGCGCCGGGTTGATGGCGCGCACCGCCTCCCAGCCGAGGCCGAGCGATTCGAGTCTCTCCGGGCGGTGGTTCTCCACGAGAACGTCCGCCCACCGGATCAGACGCTCGAGGGCGTCGTGGCCCAAGCGATGCTCCGGGTCGAGTGTGATGCCCCTCTTGCTGGTGTTGAGGTACATGAAGAGGCCGCCGCGCTCCGGGTGAGGCTGCCCGCCGGGGAAGGGGCCGCGCTGCCGTGCCGGGTCGCCGTGCGGCGGCTCCTCGACCTTGATGACGTCGGCGCCCATGTCCGCCAGCAGCTTGGCGCAGTACGGCCCCGAGACCATCGTCGCGTATTCGACGACGCGCACGCCGTCGAAGGCCCCTTTACGCATGCGGCACCACCACTACTGCTCGTCTAGACATCGGCGCGAACTCCATGACGGTCGTCATGCTCCGGAAGGAGCTCCCTTGCGATGACGATGTGCTGGATCTCGGACGCCTCCTCGTACTCGTGGGGGATGACGAGCCAGAAAAGGCCCATCGGCGCGTGTGGCCAGTATAGGTGGAAGCCCGCCCCGCCTACAACCGCGCGACGGCGCGCGACCGAAGCACGGTCCGCCCACGTCTCCGAGGACGCGGTTGCCTGTCAATCGCTCCGTGGTTTGCGGCGACCACCACTCCACTGCTGGAGCAGGCGGCTGTAGAGCAGCAGATCGGGATCGCTGTAGGTGACCTCGCCCATCTCGCCGGCTCGCTTCATCGCCCTTATGGTGGCCTTTGTGAGGGCAACGGGCAGTGGAGCCTTGGCGACGATCCGCGCCGCCAGGTCGCGAGCGGCCTTCAACTCTTCGCCATCCGGAACCAGGTGCGTAACAAAGCCCCACTCGTATGCCTGCTCTGCCGTGAAACGCTCAGATGTGACCGTAAGCTCCAGGGCGCGGGCGTACCCCACCTCCCGCGCCAGCCGGGGGAGGGCGTTCCAGGTAAAAGGGATCCCCAGCTCAACCTCCGGGATCGAGAACCAGGCCGACCGGCCGGCAACGCGGAGATCGCAGCAGAGTGCCAGGACTACGCCGCCGCCGACGGCAAAGCCGTGCACGGCAGCGATCGTGATCTGGTCAAGCCCCTCCAGGGCCGCAGATGTCCGGTTGCCGATACCGGACAGGCGACGCAACTCCAGTTCGTTATCGGGCCCCGGCTGGCGCTGCTCGCTGGTGTCGGCGCCGGATGAGAAGGCGCTACCCTCACCTGCAAGGATCACCACCCGCGTGTCGAAGTCCTCACCCAGTTCGCAACAGAGTGCCTGGAGGTCCAGGTGCATCCGGCCGTTGATGGCGTTTCGCTTCTCGGGCCGGTTCAGCCGCACGGTCATGACCGAGCCGTCCCGCTCCACCGCGAGGGTCTCGTAGGCCATGTCGCTCGGCGTGCCCTTTCGGCTAGTGGGCGTGGACGGCCTGGGGCTTGCCCAAGGCGGCGACGAGCTCGTTGTAGTCCACGTAGGGGGTGTAGATCTCGTCGCCTCGCCTCTCGAGGCGGATCGCCTCCGTCGGGCAGGAGGGGACGCAGACGCCGCAGCCCAGGCAGCGCTCGTAGTCGACCTCCGCCAGGTGGTCATCGTTCAGCGTGATCGCCAGCATCTGGCAGACCGGCTCGCAGGCGCCGCAGCCGTTGCAGAACTCCTTCTCGACCACCGACCAGAAGCTCGACGGGGCGATGGCGTGCGGGATGTCGAGCTCAGAGGCGCCGCGTAGGAGGAAGCAGGCGTGCGAGCAGCAGTTGCAGATGAACCAGGAGTCCTGCTCGATGTTCAGCGTCGTATGGACGAGACCGGCCTCTTCCGCGCGCTTGAGGATATGCACTGCCTCGTCAGTCGACATGAGACGGGCGCGCGGGGCGCCGACTGCATACTTCGGGTCGCTCACCGGCATTCCCGGCATCGGGCCGCCCATTATGCCCTCGCCGATGCCGATGCAGACATCGACCGGGCAGTCGCACTTTCGGACGGCTTCCCGGCACGAGCAGTCGACGAGTGCGGCGAAAGACGCCTTCTCTACCAGCTTGACGGCGTCCTCGTGGGGAAGAACGCTCTCCTTGGGGGGACCGATCGGTGGAAGGGCGCGGACGAACGGCACATCATGCCTGTGCATCTCCCGGCCCCAGCCTTCGTGGAAGTACTTCTCGAAAAGGCCGCCAAGCCTCTCCAGGTCGAGCGAGGGCTCGGGGTTGATGTAGATCATCTCGAAGAGGCCGGGGATGAATAGAAGCTGCCGGAACACCCGCACGCCGTCCGGCCGCCTGACGCCGCGAATAAGGCTACGAGTGGCCATGCGGGTGAGGAGGTCGGCGGCGACCTCGGGCGCGACGCCGGCCCGCTCGGCGATGACCTCCTCGGGCTCGTGCACGTAGTCGAGGCACGCGGCGACACGGGCCTCGTCGGGGCTGAAGAGCATCCTCAGGATCTCGATCTGCGCGTCGGTCACGGGAGCGCCGACGGCGCCTCGGGAGAAGGTGGTGCCAAGCTCAGAGTACGGCCTGTCGTCTGGCTTCATGAGTAACCTCCCTCAGTGGGCGGGGCCCCCATCTCGAGTCTGCCCAAACGCCAGCTAGGGGCGAGAGGAGGCTTCGTGAGCGATATCAGAGCTTCCGGACTCCTCCGGGCTGGTCGGCATGACCAAACCAGCGCCGACGGTGCCACTGCTGGCGACGTAGCACAGGCTACTCACGCGTCGACGGGATATCCGAATAATGGGGGGAGGAAGCGTGCTGTGTCAAACGCGGGGTCATGCGGCCGCGGTGGTCGCTGGTCCGGCATTCTCGGCCGGGGCGCTACCAGAGATCGGCAACGAGGAGCCCCGGCGGGTCGTGGCGCCGGTCCACCCGCCTCTGCCAGGACACGCCGGTGCATCTCCGCGACGACGCCCTTCACTCGCTCCGAGACGTCGTTCTCTTGCAGGGGTCCGCCTGCACGTCGAAGAGCTGCGGGGCGGCCGCCGTCATTCCCGGCCCCTTGTTCCACTTGCGCCGCCGTGCCAGCCACCACGCGCCGCCCCCGAAGGCGACTGAGCTCTCGGCAAGGGCAACCGCTGCCGCCACCCAGACGCCGGCGTTGGCGCCGGGTGACCCTCTGGCTTCCAGCGATGTTTCGGCTGCCCCCGGGAGTCCAGCGGAACCATCGGCGGAGCCAGCTTTCGCACGCTCCGCGAAGATCGTGAAGGTGTCTACGATGTCTCCGTTGATGTCCTTGAAGTATCCCCTCGCCTCCCTTGGATCGCCGTCGACGTAGAACTGGATGAACAGCGCCCCATATTGGGCGCCTTGATCGCTCGTGTAGATGCTGGCCCACTCTCCGTTGCAGCCGTACGGTGGTGTCGTCGGCAGGCAGCGGTCCTGATTCCTGATGCTCTCGCCGCCCAGGCCTGAGACGAAGACGAACGTGGAGCCGGCGGTCACCCGCAGGTCGCTTGGGTTGGGCGAGAGAGGATCGACGGTCTGTGTCTGGATGTTGCTCAACGTCTTGGTGCGCGAATAGGTGTGCTCGTGGGCAGTCGCGATAATCGCGCCGTCCCGGCGGCACTCCTCGTATGGCCCCCAGCCCACGTCGTCCGACTTGGTGCCGAGCTGCATCGCGTTCTGGTTCTTGTGCCAGGTGCAGATGCGCCATATCGAGTTGTCCTGGGTGAGCTGGCTTCGAATGAAATCGATCTGGGCTGGGTCGTCCGGGATCTCCGGCAACGTGCCTGCGCCCGACAGGATGAAGAAGAGCCCCTGATAGGTGCAGGCGGCCATCACTCCGTACTCACCAGTACAGGAGGCGCCGGGAACGCGGCCCAGCCGGGCAACGAGAAGGCTCTGGTACGTCGACCAGGTGCCGACATCGTGATTGCCCACGGACGCGAAGTACGGAAAGTCATCGCCAAGGATACTGTTGATCTGCGCGTCCCAGTCGATGGCGGTCTGCGGGTCACTCTCGTCACCGTAGCCCAGGTCGCCCTGGTGGAGCACCATGTCCGCGTGCTCATCCTTGATGAGCTGCAAGACGGCTTCGGCATTGCTACCGATGCCCTGGTCGCCGATGAACGCGACTTTGAGATTAGGGGAGGTCTGACGGAAAGCAGCCTGGTGGCCGGTCTCGGTCACCACCAGCCAGACGATGGCCCCAGCCGCGCCGGCGAGCAAACACAAGAGAAGGAACAGCAGACGCATAGACAGCTCATTCAGCGTAGCACGAGGCGCAGGTGCTGCCAAGGCTGGCTGCCGCACTCAGATCAGGGGGCACCGTAGTCGTGGGGGGGAAGGCCGGTCTCCGGCCCCTGCCGCTGGCCCGTGAACACCGGTCACAGCGGCCGTCGCGTCTTCGTATTCAAAATTCTGGAGCCAGCGAAGGGAGTCGAACCCTTGACCCGCGGTTTACGAAACCGCTGCTCTACCTCTGAGCTACGCTGGCCCCCAGCGACCCGATTATAGCATCAGAGGCGCCCGGCGGCAGCATCCGGCCCCCGCCGAAGGACGAACGTGCGGCTTCTGTTATACTTAGTTGGTTATTCCAACGGCGGCTCATGACGTGAACAGAATTCTCCTGCTGGATGCCAGCGAGGACTTACAGCCCCTGGTCGAAGAGCTACAAGCGGCGGGCTATGACGTCTCCAACTCCCCTGCCTCGGAGGCCGGCCTTCACCTCGCATCCGAAGCCAGCCCCGACATCATCATCCTCAACCTGACGCATCGAACGGACCTCCCGCCGGCGCTTCAGTTCACTCGGACCAGCAGGACACCGGAACAGACATCGGTGATCGCCCTGCTGCGCGCCGAGCAGATCGAGCAGTATGCCCCCAGCCCCGGCGTCGACGACTTCGTGGTCTACCCGGGGCCGGTAGACGAGCTGCGGGCGCGGCTGCGACAGGCCCTGTGGCGGCGCTCGCGCATCGACTCCCAGAACATGCTTCGCTGCGGCGATCTGTTGCTCGACCTCGCCAACTATCAGGTCTTCGTCTCGGGAAAGCCCGTCGAGCTGACCTTCAAAGAGTACGAACTGCTGCGCTTCCTAGCGAGCAACGCTGACAAGGTCTTCACCCGCGAGACCCTCCTCAACCGCGTCTGGGGCTACGACTTCTACGGCGGCGCACGAACGGTAGACGTCCACGTCCGAAGGCTGCGCAGCAAGCTGGAGGTGGGCGGCCAGACATTCATCGAGACGGTGCGCAACGTCGGCTACCGCTTCCGTGCCTCCCCAGAGAGCAGCACCCCGTAACAAGCCGTTAACATCGACGAAACAGCGGCGTAACAGGGACCCCCTATGCTTTGTGGCAACTGCCACGATACATTGGGGGGAATTGAGCGATGCCCGCTATCAACACGGGTGACACCGCCTGGGTACTGATCTCATCGGCGCTGGTGATGCTCATGACGCCGGGGCTGGCCTTCTTCTACGGAGGGCTGGTACGCAACAAGAACGTCCTCGGCACCATCATGCACAGCTTCATCGTCGTCGGCCTCATCAGCGTCCTGTGGGCTATTGCCGGCTACAGCCTCGCCTTCGGGCCTGACCACGGCCACTTCATCGGCGGCCTCGACTGGTTCGGCCTCCGCGGGGTCGGCCAGCAGCCCAGCGACACCTACGCCACCACCATCCCCCACGAGGTGTTCATGGTCTTCCAGATGATGTTCGCCATCATCACGCCGGCCCTCATTACGGGCGCCTTCGCCGAGAGAGCCAAGTTCAGCACCTTCCTCGTCTTCATGGCTGTCTGGTCGCTGTTCGTCTACGCGCCCATCGCTCACTGGGTCTGGTCTCCAGGCGGCTGGCTCTCAGAGCGAGGGGCAGTGGACTTCGCAGGCGGCACCGTCGTGCACGTCAACGCCGGCATCGCAGCCCTCGTGGCCGCTTTCCTATACGGGAAGCGGCGCGGCTACGGCAGGGAGCCCATGGAGCCCCACGACGTGACCATGGTCGTGCTGGGCGCAGCCCTCCTCTGGTTCGGCTGGTTCGGCTTCAACGCCGGCAGCGCTGTGGCCTCCAACGGGCAGGCCGGCAACGCCTTCGTCGTAACGCACCTGGCGGGGGCTTCCGCTGCTCTCACCTGGATGGCGCTGAACTGGATCTTCTCCACGAAGCCCAGCGTCGTGGGCGCCGCCACCGGCGCCGTAGCCGGCCTGGCAGCGATCACGCCCGCCTCCGGCTTCGTAGACACCATGCCAGCCCTCGCCATAGGCGTGGGCGCCGGCTCCTTCTGCTACTTCGCCGTTCGCCTGCGAGCCCGACTCAACCTCGACGACTCGCTCGACGTCGTGGGCGTCCACGGCGTGGGCGGCGCCTGGGGCACGATCGCCACCGGCATCTTCGCCGTGGCCGCCGTCGGGGGCGTTAACGGCGCCCTCCACGGCAACATCGGCCAACTGAGCAACCAGCTCATCGCCGTCGGAGCGACCATGGGCTACTCTTTCGCAGTAACGCTCCTCATCCTCAAGGTCCTGGATGTGACGCTGGGCCTGCGCGTCTCGGAGGAGGAGGAGATCCTGGGCCTGGACATCGCCCAGCACGGGGAGCGAGCCTACGTCTTCGGCATCGACGCAGGCGGCCTCGCCGTCCCCCAGCCAGCGGTCGTCTCACCGGCTCCCTCGTTGGAGGAGCAGGTGGAGGCCATCGCCCGGCTCGGCAGGGAGGCGACGACAGTGGCAGCGCCCAGCAAGAGCGGCCAGTAGGAGGCACGCGCGTGAAGAAGATCGAAGCCATCGTACGGCCCGAGAGGCTCGACCAGATCAAGGACGCTCTCGCCGAACAGGGTCTCCTGGGCCTCAACATCGGATACGTCACCGGTCGCGGCGCCCAGAAGGGGATCGTGCATGCCGGCCGGGGCAGCGAAACCTACACGGTGGACATGCTGCCGAAGGTCAAGCTAGAGGTGGTAGTACATGACGGCGCCGCCGAACGGGCGGTCCAGGCGATCATCAAGGCCGCGTGGACCGGTAACATCGGCGACGGCAAGATCTTCATTCTGCCGGTGGAGGACGCCGTCCGCGTTAGGACAGGCGAGCGGGGCGACGTGGCCCTGTAGCACCAAGTGATGACGATGTCAGGCTGCGGCAGGGCCGCTCAGTCAGTCAAACCGGAGAGGAGAAAGACACTTTGAGCCCACAGGACGTTCAGAAATTCATCCAAAGCAACGATGTCAAGATAGTTGACCTCAAGTTCAACGACCTGCCCGGCATGTGGCAGCACTTCTCGATGCCCGTCTCTGAGCTGACGGAGATGGACGACCTCACGACGAGCATCTGGGTGGAGGGGGTGGGATTCGACGGCTCCAGCATCCGGGGCTTCCAGATGATCCAGGAGAGCGACATGATCCTCATCCCGGATCCCAACACCGCGCGCCTGGACCCCGCCTGCTCTGTCCCCACCGTAAGCATCATCTGCGACATCTATGACCCGTTGACCCGCCAGCCCTACACGCGCGACCCACGCTTCATCGGAAAGAAGGCGGAGAAGTACCTGAAGTCCACGGGCATCGCCGACACCAGTTACTGGGGCCCCGAGGCCGAGTTCTTCATCTTCGACGACATCCGCTTCGACCAGACGGCGCATTGCGGCTTCTATTACATCGACTCCGTGGAGGGCGAGTGGAACAGCGGCCGCGAGGAAAACCCCAACCTGGGCTACAAGCCACGTTTCAAGGAGGGCTACTTCCCGGTGCCGCCCCACGACTCGCTGCAGGACATCCGCAGCGAGATAATCCTCACCATGATCGGGGTGGGCATCCCCGTCGAGGTCCACCACCACGAGGTCGCCACCGCCGGCCAGGGCGAGATCGACATGAAGTTCGACACCCTCGTCGCCATCAGCGACAAGATGATGTGGTACAAGTACATCGTCAAGAACATCGCCCGCCAGCACAACATGGTGGCTACCTTCATGCCGAAGCCCCTCTTCGGCGACAACGGCTCCGGCATGCACACCCACCAGAGCCTGTGGAAGAACGGGCAAAACGTCTTCTACGACCCGGAGGGCTACGCCCTTGTCAGTGAAACGGCCAGGTACTACACGGGCGGCCTTCTCAAGCACGCGCCCGCCCTGATGGCGTTCTGCGCACCCACCACCAACTCCTACAAGCGGCTGGTGCCCGGCTTCGAGGCACCCGTCAACCTGGCGTACTCGGCCCGCAACCGCAGCGCCGCCGTGCGCATTCCCGTCTACACCGATAACCCGCGCACGAAACGCCTGGAGTTCCGACCTCCGGACAACGCAGCCAACCCGTACCTTGCCTTCGCCGCCATGCTCATGGCCGGCCTCGATGGCGTGGAGAACCAGATCGACCCCGGCCCGCCGCTGGACAAGAACACCTATGAGCTGGAGCCGGAGGAGGCGGCCAGCATCCGAACGGTGCCCGGCTCCCTGGAGGAGGCGCTGGACGCCATGGAGCAGGACCATGACTTCCTGCTCAAGGGCGATGTCTTCACCGAGGACGTCCTCAGGGTCTGGCTCGAGTACAAGCGGGCGAACGAGATCGACGAGGTGCGCCTGCGGCCCCATCCCTACGAGTTCCACCTCTACTTCGACGTGTAGTCGACAGCGTTCGCGGAGGGGGCCCGGGGACTTTCCTCCCCGGGCCCTTTGCTCTATGCTGAACGCGACACCACCGAGGAGGTGCCGACCGCATGAGCGGCGACGAGAACAAAGACTACGTCATCCAGATGTGCAAGCAGCACGACGTCAAGTTCGTACACTTCTGGTTCACCGACATCCTGGGTATCCTCAAGAGCTTCGCCATCACGATCGAGGAGCTGGAGGCAGCCCTTGACGAGGGCGCGGGCTTCGACGGCTCCTCCATAGAGGGCTTTGCGCGTATCGACGAGAGTGACATGGTGGCGATGCCCGACACGGCCACGTTCCAGCTCATCCCCTGGCGCCCCCGCGAAAGGGGCGTGGCCCGCATGTTCTGCGATATCCTCATGCCCGATGGCCAGCCCTTCGAGGGCGACCCCCGCTACGTCTTGAAACGCAACCTGAAACGGGCGGCAGACCTGGGATTCACGTTCTACGTGGGGCCGGAGCTGGAGTACTTCTACTTCAAGAACTCCGAGAATACGGAAGGGCTGGACAGAGGCGGCTACTTCGACCTTACGCCCCTGGACATGGCCAGAGACCTGCGCCGCGACACGGTCCTCGCCCTGGAGGACATGGGCATCGGCGTGGAGGCCAGCCACCACGAGGTCGCGCCCAGCCAGCACGAGGTGGACCTTCGCTATACGGACGCCCTCACCATGGCCGATAACACGATGACCTGCCGCCTGGTGGTGAAGGAGGTGGCCCTTGCCCAGTCGGTATACGCCACCTTCATGCCCAAGCCGCTGCCCGGCGAGAACGGCAGCGGCATGCACATTCACCAGTCGCTTTTCCGCGGCGAGCGCAATGCCTTCTTCGACGCAAACGACAAGTACCACCTCTCGCCGATCAGCAAGGCCTTCATCGCCGGGCTGCTGCGCCACTCGCAGGAGATCACCCTGGTGACGAACCAGTGGGTGAACTCCTACAAGCGCCTGACACCCGGCTTCGAGGCGCCCTGCTACATCACCTGGGCGCGCCGCAACCGATCCGACCTGCTGCGGGTGCCGGAGTACAAGCCCGGCAAGGAGATGGCCACCCGCATCGAGTACAGAGCGCCGGACCCGGCCTGCAACCCCTACCTGGCCTTCGCTGCGATGCTGGCCGCCGGGCTGGAGGGCATCGAGAAAGAGTACCCGCTGCCGGAACCCACCGAGGAGAACGTCTTCGAGATGTCCGAGGCGGAGCGACGGGAGCGGGGCATCGGCACGCTTCCGGGGAGTCTCCTGGAGGCCATCCAGGCGGCGGAGGAGAGCGAGATGCTACGCAGGTGCCTGGGCGACCGCGTCTTCGACAGCCTGATCAAGAACAAGAAGATCGAGTGGGACGGCTACCGCATCCACGTGACGGACTACGAGCGGGAGCGCTACCTGCCCATCCTGTAGCCTTTCGTCGACGTGATAGCGCTGGGCGGGCGACCGGTTGGTCGCCCGCTCCTGATTTCGCGCCACGCCAGCGCCCTTCAGTCGCCAACCAAGCCCTGCCGGGCGGCCAGCGACGCCGCGGCGCACTTGTCTCCTAGCAGGGGTTGTGCGGCTCAACCAGCGTGGAGTTCAACGCGGCCAGCGCCACGTCCAGGACGTTGTTGAAGCCGTTCTTGTCTATGTCTGCAACGGCCACCGAGACGGGGTCGAAGGGGCCGGGCGCAAAGGCTATCCTGGCCACAGACGTCACATCGAGGAAGTTCGCCTGGCCGTCGTCGTTGATGTCCACGATCTGCTTGTCGTCCTGACAGCCGTCGTTCCCTGAGCTGTCGCCGTCCGTGTCGGTGCTCACGGGCGATGTCCCGTAGCCCAGTTCCTCCACGCAGTCGCTGATGCCGTCGCCGTCCGTGTCGGTGAGGTCGGTGCAGATGACCCTGTCGGCGGGGTTATTGGGGTCGGTGCCCATCTTGCACTCCCAGCCGTCGATGGCGCCGTCGCCGTCCGTGTCCTTCTTGAGCGGGTCTGTGGCGCCGAAGCCGCAGCCCGTGGCCTCCTCGGCGTCGGTGTACAGGCCGTCGTTGGCGTCGGGGCCGTCGTTATCGTCGTCCGTGTCGCAGACGTCGCCCTGTGCGTCCTTGTCGGGGTTGGCGCGGAAGTCCCCCGAGATGTCGTTGCCGTTGGGTATGCCGGCGCTGTCTGTGTTCTTCTGGTCGGGGTTGTAGTCAACCGGGCAGTTGTCCAGGACATCGCAGATGCCGTCGCCGTCGCTGTCGGGGCCGGCGCATGGAGTCGGCGTGGGAGTGATGGTCGGTGTGGGCGTGACGGTCGGCGTGGGAGTGGGCGTTGTAGTAGGCGTTGCAGTAGGCATCGCCGTGTCAGTGGCCGTGGCTGTCGGCGTTGGTGTGGGTGTGTCGGTAAGTGTCGGCGTAGGCGTGTAGGGCATGTAGCCGCCGGGGATGCAGAAGATGCCGCCTTGAACCGGGAAGCACCAGGGAGTGGCCGTCGCGGTGGCGACGGGCGTCGGCGTCCTGCTCGGAGTGGCAGTACGGGTAGGTCCAGGTGTGGGCGTGGCCGCCGGGGGCACGACTGTGAGCGGCCCCAACTCGTCGCTCCTCTGCATATTGCCCATGTTGCTGAAGACGAACTCTGTTCCGGTCCCGTTGCCGCCCCAGAGGATCCCGTACAGGCTGACGTCGTTGATGAGGGGCGAGTTGGTAATCCGGAAGACGGGTGATCCGCTGTCTCCGGCGCCCACGTTCGCCGCCACCTCGTCTTGACAGAGCATGGTTATGCCTGTGTCATGCCCGCCTTGCGAAACGTTGAAATCCGAACAGGTGCCGATTACCATCCCCTGCGACCAGCCCGTGGTGCGCCCCACCTTGTTGAGAACCTGTCCGAACATCGGGGAGGACACTGTTCCGACTATCTGGTAGCTTCCAGCGATGTCGATGGAACCCAGCCCTGTGGTTCGTGCCAGGGACCCCAGGTCGGCGCTAACCGCGCCGTCACGCTGAGCGAAGGCGCTGTCGCTATATCGGCAACGGCGTCCCGCCGGGCATGGCGCATGGGTGAAGTACGTCGGATCAGCGGTCTCTTCACCAATGTAGTTGGTGCTGCCTGACGCTACCGGCTGATGGTACACCGTGCCTTCGACGCCGCCCTGCACGCTCGTGCAGTGGGACGGGATGACAAAGCCCTCGACACCGGCGCGTGTCGCATTGAAACTAAGGGTACAGAGGTAGCCCGGGAAGTTGATCTGCAGCCCGCCCTCCAGAGGCCTTACGCGCTCCTGAAGTGTGGTGGCAAACTCGATGGGGGCACTCTCTTCGACGGTGACCGCTGCACGGGGAATGGCCAGTCTGTCTAGCTCCCGCCTGACCGCGTCGGCCGTTTCGGCATCCTCCACGCCCACCTTGAGGCGGTTGTCCCTTTCGTCGATGTCGGTGAAAACCACGCCCGGGATGCCCAGCACCTCTACCACCCTGTCATACCAATTCCTGAGGTCAGAAAAGGCGTACCGCCCCAGGAGAACTCTAACGCTGCCTCGAGGTAGGGCTCCGCCGCCAAGGGCCGACGCGATGGCCGTCTCAGCGGCCGCCTGCTGCGCTGAGTTGAGGAGATACACATTCAGGCGTCCCCCCTTGTCATAGAACATGCCTCCGAATCCCGGGACGTCGCGCGCTATCTCCTCGAAGAGGTCGTCGAGTGTTCTTGCGCCGCCCCCCTGCGTGGCAGGCCCCTGGAGCGCCTGGTTACTCGTGGATGCGGATAGAATCTTGGCGGTGTCAGGAGAGGCCGGTGCGGAGCTACCGGATGCGGCGGCGATGGCTGTGGCCATCGTTATCACCGCGGCCACAGCGGTAGCAAGAAGCAAGCGCCGGCGGCGGTTCATCGCACGCATGTCTCCGCTTGTGGGCTATCTCTTCCTGCTGTGAGTATCGTCACTGTCAATCGGATCCATCATAGACCTTTGACGGGCAAGATGGGATAGGCAGCAAGACAGAAGAGGCAAGGCCACGGCGGAGGTTCTGAGCCCTCACCCCGAGCTGCGCCCACCCCTCTCCCGCCTGCGGGAGAGGGGCAGGGGTGAGGGTCACGCGAAGAGAAGCGACGTTACGTTTGCGGCGGCTTCGAAGAGGGGCTGGGGGAAGACGCCCACGAAGATCACGCCCGCCTCCAGCACCGCCAGCGGAGGTTCTGAGCCCTCACCCCGAGCTGCGCCCACCCCTCTCCCGCCTGCGGG
>CAZMGB010000004.1:0-38612 GCA_964565775.1 uncultured Dehalococcoidia bacterium | reverse complement strand
AGAGGGGCAGGGGTGAGGGTCACGCGAAGAGGAGCGACGTTACGTTAGCCGCGGCTTCGAAGAGGGGCTGGGGGTAGACGCCCACGAAGATGACGCCCGCTACGAGTACCGCCAGCACGCCGTTGATCACCATCGGTATGCGAAAGCGGCCGGGCTCCTCGGGAGCCACGATGTACATCTGCTTCATCACGCTCAGATAGTAGTAGAGGGAGATGACGCTGTTGACGATGGCCAGCGCCGATAGCCAGAGGAAGCCCGCATCCGCCGCCCCCAGAAAGAGGATGAACTTGGTGGCGAAGCCGGCGAAGAAGGGCAGGCCGGCCAGCGAGAAGAGGGAGATCGCCAGCACGGCGGACAGGAAGGGCGCCCGCTCCGCCATCCCCCGCAGGTCGGCGATCTCGTCCTTCCCCGTCATGTTGTAGTAGCCGATGATCGCGATGAACGCCGCCAGGTTCGTGACGACGTAGCCCACCATGTGCAGCACCAGGGCGCTGGCCATAGCGTCGCTCAGGACGGCGATACCGATGAGCATGAAGCCGACCTGGCCGATGCTCGAGTAGGCGAGCAGTCGCTTGATGTTGTGCTGCTGGATGGCGACGAGGTTGCCCACGGTCATCGTTATCGCCGCCAGCGCCGCGACCATCCACTGCCAGTCGTCGATAACCGGCAGGAAGGCACCGGAGAACAGGCGCAGGAGCAGGGCGAAGCCCGCCGCCTTCGACGTGGCCGAGAGGTAGGCGGTGATGGGCAGAGGTGCCCCTTCGTAAGCATCGGGCGTCCACATGTGGAACGGCACCGCCGCTATCTTGAACCCCAGCCCGGTGAGGATCAGCACCAGCCCCATGAGCAGCGGCAGGCTGAAGCCCGCGGTCCCCGCACTGAGCGCTTCGGCGATCTCGCTGTAGCTCGTGGTGCCGGCGACGCCGTAGATCATGCTCAGGCCGTAGAGCAGCAGAGCGGAGGAGAATGCCCCCAGCAGCATGTACTTCAGCCCGCCCTCGTTCGACCTGGCGTCGAACTTGGCGTACGAGACGAGGACGTAGAGGCTGAACGAGAGCAGCTCCAGGGAGACGTACGCCGTAAGAAGCTCCTGCGCCGCCGCCATGTAGATGGCACCGATGGTCGACAGGATGAGGAGGCCGTAGTACTCGCCGGCGTGACGCAGCCGGGCGCGCACGAAGTGGGCCGACGCCAGCACTATGCAGAAGGTGCTGGCGATGAAGAAGACGCGGAAGAAGGTGGTGAAGTTGTCGATCCGGATGAGGCCCGCGAACGAGCTCGGCGTGTCGTTCAGATAGAGGAGCGAGAAGGCGAGGATGCCGGCCAGGCCGGCCGCCGCTATGTACGCCAGGTAGTTGCTCAGCCGCCGGCCCCAAAGGAGGTCGAGCGCGACGACGGTGGCCGCGAGCCCGGCGAGGAAGTACTCCGGAATCAGCAGCGAATAGTCGAACGTCACGTCACACCCGGCAGGTTCAGCACAGTGCCGGCGATTCGGTCAACGAAGGGCGCCGGCCAGACACCCATGAAGATGATGAAGGCGATGAGGAGCGCGCCCGAAAACTGTTCGGTGCGGTCCATCTCGCGCAGCTTCTCCCAGCGCGGGTTGAACGGACCGAAGAAGGCGAGAGAGAGCATACGCAGGATGTACACGGCCGTGATCAGGGCGCCCAGGATACCCAGCGCTCCGAACACGGGATAAGTCCGGAACATCCCCACGAAGACGTTGAACTCCGCGACGAAGCCCGATAGGCCGGGCAGACCCAGCGACGCCAACCCCGCTATCGACCAGTAGGCCACGAAGCGGGGCATTCGGTTCGCCAGCCCGCCGAAGATACCCATCTCCCGCACGTGCGCCTGGTCGTAGATCGCGCCCACCATGGCGAACATGAGAGCCGTCATGATGCCGTGGGAGAACATCTGGAGGACGGCTCCGTTGATGCCGATCGGGTTGAGCGTGGCGAGGCCGGCCAGCACGTAGCCCATGTGGCTGACGCTCGAGTAGCCCACCATGTACTTGAAGTCGGTCTGCGCCAGGGCGGAGACGGCGCCATAGAGGACGTTGGTCGTGCCCAGCACCATCAGGCCCGGCATCCAGAACGCCGCGCCCTCCGGCAGGAGCTGAATCCCGAGGCGGATGATCCCGAAGGCGCCCAGCTTCATCAGCACGCCGGCGTGGAGCATGCTCACGGCGGTGGGCGCCGCGACATGGCCGTCGGGCGACCAGGTGTGGAAGGGCCAGAGGCCCGCCAGCACGCCGCAGCCGATCATGAACAGGGGAAAGACCGTCTTCTGGAAGTTCTCGTCGAAGTGGTGCTGGTAGAGGGTCGGCAGGTCGAACGTGCCGAGACCGGCCCTGACGAACACCGCCAGGCTGGCGATGAATATGAGAATGCTGGCCGCCACCAGGTAGACCGTCAGCTTCATCGCCCCATACTCCTTCGTCCGCGCGAAGGTGGGGAAGACGCTGCTCGCGCCCCAGACGCCGATGAGCAGGTACATCGGCAGCACCGCAAGCTCGTAGAACAGGAAGAAGAAGAACAGATCCAGCGAGAGGAACGTCCCGAAGACGCCCGTCACCAGCGTGAAGAACAGTATGAAGAAGTCCTTGTTGCGGTAGCTGATCTTCCAGGACACGATCGCGCCGGCGAAGGCGACGATGCCCGTCAACAGCACCATCGTCGCCGAGATGCCGTCCAGCCCCAGGTGGAGCGTGATGCCCCGTTCGCCGAAGAAGGCGACGTTCTCCACCCAGTCCCAGCGTAGCTCGAAGCGGAAGGCGTCGCCGTCGGCGAAGTGGTAGCGGAAGAAGGCCGTCAGGGAGAGGGAGAAGAGCGCCAGCCCGGCGAGCGTCGCGTATGCCCGCACCACCTGGGGCCGGGTCGAAGGGATCGCCGCCAGCACGAAGGGAGACGCCAGCGGGACGGCGATCAGCGCCAGTAGGACGTACTCCACTCCCCTAGCCTTTCACTCCGAAGGCGATGAGCGCCAACGTTATCACACCGATGATGATGGCCAGAGCGTAGTTCGGCAGACGGCCCGTCTGCTGGAACTTGAGCAGGTAGCCAGCAAAGCGGGTCGTCTCGGCGGTGCCGTTCACGCCCGTGTCGTTGACGACGTTGCGGTCGAACCAGGAGACGAGGCTCGAGAAGACGAGGACCACGCGGTCGATCATCGCCTGGTAGAGATCGTCCATGTAGTACTTGTTGCGCAGGGTCCGGTAGACCTGGGGCAACCTCTCGCCGACGAGGCGCGCGCGCTCCGCGGTGCCCCACCAGAAGTAGTAGCCGCCGGCAAGCCCGAGGATCGCCAGCACGGTAGAGATCGCCATTACCCCGCCGTTGACGCGAAAGACCTCGCCCTCCTCCGCGAACACGAACTGGCCGATGCCCCCCGGAAAGCCCAGGAGCTTGCCGACGCCGTCGAAGGCCACGAACCCGGCGACCATCGTCAGGGCGGCGAGGAGCACCAGCGGCACCGCCATCGAGGGCGGCGCGTCGTGGGCGTGGTCGTAGGCCTCGCGGTTCCGGGGCTCGCCCGTAAAGACGAGGATGGCGAGTCGGGCCATGTAGAGCGCCGTTATCGGCACGCTGATGGCGAGGAGGATGAAGACGCCGATGTTCTGGTGATCGAAGACGGAAAGGAGGATATCATCCTTCGCCCAGAAGCCGGCCAGAGGCACGAGACCGGCCATCGACAAGGCGCCGATGGTGAAGGTCGTCGCCGTCAGCGGCATCTTCGGCGCGAAACCTCCCATCTGCTCCACCTCGGTCTGCTCCGTGCTGTGCATGATCGAGCCCGCGCCCAGGAAGAGAAGGGCCTTGAAGAAGCCGTGCGCGAACAGGTAGAACATCGCCGCCGTCACCGACTGCGCGCCCAGAGCCACGAACATGAGCCCCAGGCTGTTGATGGTGGAATAGGCGATGACCCGCTTGACGTCGGACATGACGAGGCCCATAGAGGCGGACATCAGCGTGGTGAGGAGGCCCACGGCCAGCACCAGCTCCAGCGTGCCATCGGCGGCCACAAACAGCGGCATCGTTCGCGCCACCAGGTACACCCCCGCCACTACCATCGTGGCGGCATGGATGAGGGCGCTCACGGGCGAGGGGCCCTCCATGGCGTCGGGCAGCCATACGTGCAGCGGGAACTGGGCCGACTTGCCCATCGCCCCCAGGAAGATCAGCACCACCGATAGTGTCAGGTAGTCCTGGGGGATCTCTCCGGCGCGAGCCGCCGCGAAGATCTGCGACATGTCGAAGGTGCCGACGGAGCGCCAGAGGAGGATGATGCCGATGAGCAGCCCCACGTCGCCGATGCGCGTGGTTACGAACGCCTTCTTCGCCGCTTCGGCCGCCGACCGCTTCTCGTGGTAGTGGCCGATGAGCAGGTAGGAGCAGAAGCCCACTACCTCCCAGGCGAAGTAGAGGAGGAGGAAGTTGTCGGCCAGGACGAGCGTCAGCATGGCGGCCGCGAACAGCGACATGGCCGCGAAGTACCAGCCGTAACGCGGGTCGCCCTTCATGTAGCCGACGGAGTACACCTGCACCATGAGGGCGACGAACGTGACCACTGCCAGCATGACGATGGAGAGCTGGTCGACGAAGACGCCGAGACGCAACTCGAGGACGTCTCCCACCCGCAGCCACGTCGTTCCGTTGGCGACGCCCTCGAAGCGGCCGGGCGCGGCAAGGGCGTCGGTCAGGTCCTTGAGGATGGGGAAGAACAGGACGAAAGAGGCGAAGATGGCGAGGATGGCGAGCCAGTCGCCTTTGCGGGGCAGATACTTGCCGATGAGAACGAGGACAACAAAAGCCGTCGACGGCAGGACCGGGATTAACCAGGCCTCCGACATCCCTATCATGCGAAGGTCAACTACCTCCGGGGATATTCCGAACTCTCGGGGCTAGAGTTGTCCAGGGGCATCCCCTGGGATATCACCACTTCAGTTCCGCCACCTCATCGACGTTGGCGGTGGCGCGGTTTCGGAAGATGCGCAGGACGATCGCCAGCGCCAGGCCCACTTCGGCCGCCGCCACTGTGATGATGAAGATGGCGAAGATGATCCCCACGAATCGCTCGGGGGAGGTATAGACAGCGAAGGCCACCATGTTGACGCTGACGGCGTTCAGCATCAACTCAATCGACATCAGGATGAGGATAGCGTTCCGCCGCGCAAGCACCCCGTACACGCCCAGGGAGAACAGGATCGCGCTCAGCGCCAGAAAATGCTCCAGCGGTATCATTCGCCGTCCTCCGGCCGGGCGATTACGACGGCGCCGACCAGCGCCACGAGCAGCACGAGGGAAGCGACCTCAAAGGGGACGGCCCAGTTGCGGAAGAGGACGTCGCCCAGCGTCTGGAAGGGAACCACCACCGCCTCTCCCCGGTCACGGGGCCAGGTGGTGCTAACGACCATGGCGATGAGCGTCCCCATAAGCATGAGGCCGGCCACTGCCGCGATGGGCTTCTGGGGCCCGTCCATGGTCAGGGGCGTGTCGCGGACACGCGTAAGCATCAGCACGAAGAGCAGCAGGATCGTGACGGCGCCGGCGTAGATGAGAATCTGGACGAGGGCCAGGAATTCCGTCGCCAGCAGGATGTAGAGCGCCGCCACCGTCAGCAGAGTGAGGATCAAGGAAAGGGCGGCGTGGACTACGTTTCTGAAAAGGACGACGCCCAAACCGCCCGCGACGGTGCCAGCGGCGACTACGTAGAAAAACGCTTCCGCAACGGTCATGGAGCCATCCAGGGCTCGATCTTCTTGGCTTTGGACTGCGAGAGCAACTGGTTGAGGTCCAGCACCAGGTCGCCTCGTTCGTAGACCGAGAGCTCCTGGGCCGCCCACGAATTGTTCATGGCGATGGCCTCGAAGTTGCAGACCTCGACGCAGATGCCGCAGCGCATGCAGCGGGCGTAGTCGATCCAGAACTCGTCGACGATCTTGCGCCGCTTGCTCTTCCCCTCGGCGTGGAGGGGATTGTCCTTCATGGTTACCGTCATGCACTCCACCGGGCAGGCCCGCTCGCAGGCGTGGCAGCCCGTGCAGAAGGGCTCGTCGACCTCGAAATCCCAGAGGAGGAGGGGGAAGCCCTTGTTTCGCTCTGGGATCTGGCGGTGCACCGTCGGGTACTGGATGGTCACCGGCTTGCGCATCATTGTCGAGAACGTGGTGGCCATCGCTCTCAATACACCTAGCATGAGGCAACCTCCGATGGCGCGGGCCGAGGCGCGGGGGACACCCTCGTGGCAGCATAGATCAAGTAGGCAGTAGCCGCCAGCGCCGCGCCGGACGTAATCAGAAGAACCCAGTCAGGCCACCCGTATACCAGAACCAGGCCGTTGAGGAAGATCTGAACGAAGGCCATGGGCAAGAGGATCTTCCAGCAGAAGGACATGAGCTGATCGATGCGCAGGCGAGGGAAAGTAGCGCCCATCCAGAAGAAGGCAAAGATGAGGAGGCTGGTCTTGACGAACAGCAAGAACACCTGCCACGCCCAGCCCAGCTCCCGGCCCAAGGGCCAGTCCCATCCTCCCAGGAAGATGAGCGCGCCGAAGACGGAGATGGAGAAGAGGGCGGCATACTCGGTGAAGCCGAACATGATGCCCCAGCGGATGCCGCTGAACTCAATCCAGGGTCCGCCCACGATCTCAGACTCGCCGATGGGGATATCGAACGGACGCCGGTACATCTCCGCCAGCCCGCCGGCCACGAAGAGGAAGAACGCGAGGGGCTGCCAGACGATGAACGGCACCCGGCCCTGCGCCTCGACGACCTGGACCAGATTGAGGGAGCCCGCTACCATCGCCACGGCCAGGATCGCCAGCACCAGCGGCACCTCATAGCTGATGAGCTGCGCGCCACCCCGCATGGCGCCCAGGAGCGCGTACTTGTTGTCCGAGCCCCAGCCGGCCATGATGTAGCCGATGATCGTGAGGCTGGAGACGGCGACGAAATAGAAGAGGCCCAGCTCCAGGACGCGCACACCCCAGCTATCCGTGAAGGGCAGCGCGACCAGGGTCAGGAATACCGGAACGAAGGTGGCGAACGGCGCCAGCTCATAGACCCAGCGGTCGGCGGTGACAGGCCGGAGGTCTTCCTTGGTCAGGAGCTTGATCATGTCGGCGATTGACTGAAGGATGCCATAGGGACCGGTGCGCATGGGGCCCAGGCGCATCTGGATGCGCCCGACGGCCTTGCGCTCGAGGTATGTGAGCCCCAGCGCCACTATGGTCACCAACCCGATGACCACCGCCAGGCGCACGAAAGCATCCAGCCAGGCATTGTCACCGATCATCGATCCACCTCGCTCAGCACGATGTCGATGGAGCCGAGGATGACGACCGCGTCGGCGACGTAGTGGCCGACGGTCATCGCCTTGAGAGCCATCAGGTTGCAGTAGCAGGGGGAGCGGACCTTCAGCCGGTATGGCTTCTCGCCCCCCTTGGAGACAAGGTAGATGCCGTACTCGCCGCGGGGGTTCTCCGCCCGCATGTAGACCTCGCCCTCCGCCACGCGCAGCCTGCGCGGCATCTTCTCCGGCAGAACCGGCCCCTCGGGCATCTGCTCCACCGCCTGCTCGACGATGCGGACCGATTGCCGCATCTCCTCCAGCCGCACGATGTAGCGATCGAAGCTGTCGCCATTTGTCCCAACGGGGATATCGAAGTCGAGGCGGTCATAGATCGAGTAGGGCTCCTCCCGGCGCACGTCCACCCTCAGCCCGCAGCCCCGCAGTACCGGCCCCGAGAGCCCCCAGTCGATGGCTTCCTCTGGTGAGATGGAGCCGATGTCACGGCAGCGGGACACGAACACCTCGTTGTTGGTGAGGAGTCTATCGATGTCATTGATGCCGACGCGGGTCTGGCGGCAGACCCAGCGCACACGCTCCTTGAAGTTGTCCGGTACGTCCCAGGCCAGGCCGCCGGGCCGGAAATAGCTGTACATCATGCGGTCGCCGGAGACCTCCTCGAAGAGGTCCTGAATATACTCCCGCTCGCGGAAGCCGTAAGTAAAGGCGGTACCGAGGACGCCGATGTCGGTGCCGAAGGCGCCCATGAACATATAGTGGCTGGTGATACGGTTCAGCTCCGCCAGAATGACGCGCACATACTCGGCCCGCTCCGGCACCTCCAGGCCCGCCACTTTCTCGATGGCCATGACGTAACAGAGTTCGGCGTTGAAGCCCGCCAGGTACTCGGTGCGGTCCTGGAAGCCGATGCCCTGGCGGTAGTCCATTGCCTCGTGCAGCTTCTCGGCGCCGCGGTGCAAATAGCCAATATGGGGCACGACGTCCGTGACTTTCTCGCCGTCGACGGTCAGAACCATACGAAAGACGCCGTGGGTCGCGGGATGCTGCGGCCCCATGTTGATATTGAGCTCGACGGTCTCTAGCTCGCGTTCCTGAACCATCGTCGCCTGCTATTCCTGCGCTTCCTCAGCCTGGGCACCTGCGTCCATCCCGGAGGGGATATGGCCGGCGCGACTCACGTCGGCGCCCAGGACCTCCCCCTGCCACTCCTCGATCTCCGCCAGCGGGTTGTCCTTGCGGAGGGGATGGTGGTCGGTCATGTCCTCGGGCAGGAGAAGGGGAACCAGATTGGGATGGCCCTCGAAGACGAGGCCGAACATCTCCGCCGCCTCGCGCTCGTGCCAGTCGGCCCCCTTCCAGATCGACGTGACGGAGGCCAGCCGCGGGTCATCCTGGGGCACGCGCGTCTTGATAGTAACGTTGTGCTTGTGCGTGAACGAGTAGAGGTGATAGACGACCTCCAGCCCCTCCTCCATCTGGTCGACGCCCGAGAGGCAGCGGAGGTACTTGAAATCCAGCCTCGGGTCCTCCTTGGCCGTCCTCAGCACCCGCGGCACGTCGTCCCGGGCAATCGTGATGATGACATCGAGGGCGCCCTGGCTGGCGGTGGATTCGATATCGGGAAGGACTTGCGAAAAGAGGTCGGCTACGCTGCCGGGAGGAGGAGGGATGACGGGGGCTTCCTGGGCTTCGCCGTGGCGGCGCTCCTCTGGGCTCATCCGATCTTCTCACGCTCCTCCATGATCTTGTTCTGCAGGGCGACGAAGCCGTCCATCAGCGCTTCGGGCCGGGGCGGGCAGCCGGGAACGTAGACATCGACGGGGATGATCTTGTCGACACCCTGGAGCACCCGGTCGTAGCGCGTGTAGGGGCCGCCGTTGGTGGCACAGGCACCCATGGCGATGACCCACTTGGGGTTCGGCATCTGCTCGTAGAGCAGCTTGACGGCCGGGGCCATCTTCTTGGTGACGGTACCCGCCACGATCATGACGTCGGACTGGCGCGGCGAAGGCCAGGGCACGATGCCGAAGCGGTCCAGGTCATGGTGCGACATATACGCGGCGATCATCTCGATGGCGCAGCAGGCCAGCCCGAAGGTCATGGGCCAGAGGGAAGACTTGCGCGCCGCCGCTACTACCCAGTCGGCCGGCACCTGGAGGATGCCCGGCAGGATCTGGCGGTACAGGGCCTTGCCCGGCTCATGCGTTGTCGGAACGAGGCGGAGGGCCTCCCGCTCGACGCCGGTCAGAACACGCTCGGGGGCGGTCTCCGGCGCCGCCACCTGAGGCTCCGGGCTCGCCGTCTCAGTCGTGGCGACGGCCGGGCGAACTTTGGTCACTTCCATTCGAGTACTCCCTTCCTCCAGGCATAGGCCAACCCCCCCACCAGAATGCCGATGAACAGCACCATCTCGTAGAAGGCCGCCTGGCCGACGCCGACGAAGGACACAGCCCAGGGAAAGATGAACACGGCTTCAACATCGAAGATGAGGAATAGGATAGCGAAGAGATAGTAGCGCAGGTGCACCTGGGTGCGCACCCGGCCGATGGGCAGCATTCCGCACTCGTAGGCAGTGCTCTTCCCTCGCGACCGGGAGAAGGGGGCGAGAACACGTCCTCCTATCAGCGCTCCGGCCACGAGAAGCGCCCCCATAAGGGCACCGAGAAGGACGGCCAGGTAGTTGTCGAGAAGAGGCTGCAAAAGGGGGCTCCCCTTCTAGTTCCTACAGGAAGCCTAGCTTCATGCTAGCATCGGCCTCCGAATTGAGTCAATCACTCCTTGTCTGTTTCCTCTATGTCCCCTTAATGTTGCCGAAACGCTACTCCAGCTCCGAAAGGCTGACCTGAAGGCCCTCCAGCCGCGACCGTGCCGCCTGGAGGCGCTCTTCCTCCCGCGCCACCACGTCGGCAGGGGCCTTCTCCCGGAACTGGCCTCTGGTCAGCTTCATCTCCAGCCGGGCGACCGTGTCTTCGGCCTCGCGCACCTGGCGCGACAGACGCTCGCGCTCGGCGCTCAGGTCGAACAGGCCCGCCAGAGGCAGCACGACCCGGGCGTAGCCGAGGACGGCCGTCGCCGCCCGGTCGCGGGGGGCGTCCGCCTCATCGGCGACTATGTGCAGAGGCCGGGCCCGCGCCAGCGCCTCGATGTGCTGGCGGCTCGCCTCCAGTGCGGGCCGCGAGCCGTCGGCTACGACATACGCCTCAACGAAGCGGGCCGGCTCCACCTTCCTCTCGGAGCGGATGTTGCGGATCGCCCGCACAACGTCCAGGACGGCCGCCAGGGCGCGGTCCGCCTCGGCGTCCGACCACTCGCGAACGCTCGTCGGGAAGCTAGAGACCATCAGATATTCGCCGTCGCCGTCAGCGAGGGCCCGCTTGAGGCTCTGCCAGATCTCTTCGGTCACGTAGGGCATGTAGGGGTGGAGGAGGCGCAGGGCAACGTCCAGCGCGTGCACCAGGACGGGCATGGGAGACCGGTCGCCCCGGCGCAAACGCACCTTCGCCATCTCGATGTACCAGTCGCAGTACTCGCCCCAGAAGAAGTCGTGGACCTGGCGGCCCGCCTCGCCGAGCTGGAAGTCGGCCAGAAGCGCGTCCACGTTCTCGACGAGCGCGTTGAGCCGGGAGAGGATCCAGCGGTCCTCCAGGGCCATGCCCTTGCGAACGGCCGGCGAGGGCGGCGCCAGCTTCTCGCCCTCGATCTGGCTGATGACATAGCGGGCTGCGTTCCAGAGCTTGTTGGCGAAGTTGCGGCCCGCCTCCACCTTCTGCTCCGACAGCTTCATATCGTTGCCGGGACTCGTGCCGGTGGCCAGGGCGAAGCGCAGGGCGTCGGTGCCGTAACGTTCGACGACCGCCACGGGGTCCACCACGTTCCCCAGCGTCTTGCTCATCTTCTTTCCCTTCTCGTCGCGGATGAGGCCGTGGAGATAGATGATGGAGAAGGGCACATCCTTCATGTTGTAGAGCCCCGTCACGATCATGCGGGCGCCCCAGAAGAAGAGGATCTCATAGCCCATTTGCATGACCGTGGTGGGGTAGAAGTAGCGCAGGTCCTCGGTATCGTCTGGCCAGCCGAGGGTGGAGTGGGGCCACAGCGCCGACGAGAACCAGGTGTCGAGGCTGTCGGGGTCCTGCTCGATCTCCGTGGAGCCGCAGGCGGAGCAGCGGTCCGGATCCTCTATCGACACCGTCACTTCGTCACAGCGGCCGCAGTACCAGACGGGGATGCGATGGCCCCACCAGAGCTGCCGCGAGATGCACCAGTCGCGGATGTTCTCCATCCAGTTGAGGTAGATATGAGTGAAGCGCTCCGGCACGAAGCGGATGCGGCCGTCGCGGGCGGCCTCGATGGCGGGCCGGGCGAGCGGCTCCATGCGCACGAACCACTGCTTGCTGACCACTGGCTCGACAACGGTGTCGCAGCGGTAGCAGTGGCCGACGGCATGAGTGTAGGGCTCCGTCTTCACCAGCAGGCCCTGCTCCTCCAGGTCGCGCACGATGGCATCCCGGCACTGCAGGCGGTCCATGCCCGCATAGGGGCCGGCTTCCTCGCCCATGGTGGCGTCGAGGGCGATGGAGTTGACGATGGGCAGGCCGTGGCGCTCGCCGATCTCGAAGTCGACAGGGTCGTGGCCGGGCGTGACCTTGAGCGCACCCGTACCGAACTCCGGGTCGATGGCTTCGTCCGCGACGATGGGCAGCTCGCGGCCGATGATCGGCAGGCGTGCCTTGCGCCCGACGAGGGACCGGTAGCGCTTGTCCTTCGGGCTCACCGCCACGCCCGTGTCGGCGACGATCGTCTCGGGCCGGGTCGTGGCGATGGTGATGTGCTGCGGAGACCTGCCGGCCCTCGATCCCTTCTTTCCGGCGCGCCCCTCCTCGATCAGCGGGTAGCGCACGTACCAGAGGTGCCCCTGCACCTCCTCGTGCTCGACCTCGAGGTCGGAGAGGACGGTCTGGCAGCGGGTGCACCAGTTGATGATGCGCTCGCCCCGATAGATGAGGCCGTCGTTGTACAGGTTGGCGAAGGTGGTGCGCACTGCCCGCTGCGGCCCCGGGTCCATGGTGAAGCACTCGCGGCTCCAGTCGGCGGAGGCGCCGAGCCGCTTGTGCTGGTCGAAGATGCGGCTCCGGCTCGCCCGCACGAAGTCCCACACCCGCTCCAGGAAGCGCTCGCGGCCCACGTCATGGCGGGTCATGCCTTCCTGCGCGAGCTGCTGCTCGACCATGACGTGCACGGCGATGGCGGCGTGGTCGACGCCCGGCAGCCACAATGTCGGCTCACCCCGCATGCGGTGCCAGCGGATGAGGATGTCGGTTATGGCGTCCTCCAGCGCGTGGCCGAGGTGGAGCTCGCCCGTCAGGTTGGGGGGCGGCATGATGATAGTGAACGGCTCGCGCTGGGGGTCGATCTGCGGGGTGAAGTAGCCGCTGTCCTCCCACATGCGGTAGATGCGGCTCTCAACCGAAGCAGGGTCGTAAGCCTTCGGGATGTCGCTGCTGCGACGGGCCTGGGTCGTCATGAATCGCTCTGGGGAAGTCGCACGGATAGGCCCCGACAGTTCGGGGCCGTCAAGTCCGCATTCTACAGGCCGTGCCAGGCAGCGTCAATCTGACGCATGTCCAGAGCTCCAGACACTAGGGGCTGGCGGGCGAGTCCCGGAGGGTGAACGGCGGATACTCATCGTGGAGGAGCAGCATGTAGGCCTCCACCCGCAGGAGCCAGCGCATGACACCCTCGCCGAACCGCCACAGTCCGCCCGGGTAGCGCCCCGTGAAGAGAACGGCGAACCAGCCGACGAGCGCGGTTACGAACCAGGCCAGCAGGAGAAAGAAGAGCACAACCAGGTGGGGAATGATCAGTATCAGACGGAACCCCACTGTGAGGCGGCTCCTGCCCTCCGCGACGGCAGGAAACTCCGTTGCGGCGCGGTACTCGCCGTCGCCGAAGGGCGGGTACTCGTCTCGCAGCAGCGCCTCATAGGTGAGTACGTTGGCGCGCCAGCGCAGGTAGAACCGCCCGAGGTCCATGAGTCCGTGGACCGCCCGCCCCGTAAACACGACGGCGAACCAGTTGATGAAGGCGCACACTCCCGCCACGGCACCGAGCACCCCCGTGCGGTCGCTGCCCACCCCAAATCCAAAGCCGGGCCCGCCGACCAGCAGGACGTGGGGTATGGCAAGAATGGGCCTGAAGGCCACCGTCAACCGTTTGCGGGCCCCCTCTGGCGCGTCGACTCGATACGTGACCGGATAGTCGCTCATGGCATCCTCCTCTCGGCAAGATGGGCTCAAGCCCCGCCGGCCGTCACCTCTTCGCCCACGATCCGGCCGTCGAGCATTCGCAGGATGCGGTCGGCTTGCCCGGCCACGCCGGCGTCGTGGGATACCAGGACTACCGTGAGGCCACGGCTATGCCTGAGCTCCGCCAGCAGCTCCAGCACGCTGGCTTCGGACCTGGAGTCCAGGCGTCCGGTGGGTTCGTCGGCCAGCAGGATCGGCGGGTCGTTCGCCAGGGCGCGCGCGACCGCTACTCGCTGACGTTCTCCCCCCGATAGCTCCGTCGGCAGGTTCTTCTCCTTGTCGCTGAGCCCGACCTGCCGGAGCAACTCACGCGCTCGCCTGCGGCGCTCGGCCGCCGAGATGCGGAGCTCGAACATCGGCACCTGGACGTTCTCGCCGGCGCCGAGGGTGGGCAGCAGGTTGTCGAGCTGGAAGACGAGGCCGATCTCCCGCGCACGGTAGCGGCTGAGGTTTCGTTCCTGGGCTAGATCACGGCCGTTCACCCTAATCGTGCCCGCGTCCGGCCGGTCCAGAGCGGCGATCAGGTGCAGGAGCGTCGACTTCCCGCACCCGGATGGGCCGGCGACGGCGACGAACTCGCCGGCGGCTACCGTAAGCTCGGCGCCGTCGAGGGCGCGGACGATGCCCTTCTCAAACGTCTTGACCAGTCCACGAATCTCAATGATGGGGGTGGAGTCACTCATAGCGCAGCGCCCCCATAGGCGTCAGACGCACGGCGCGGAAGGCCGGGTAGATGGCGCCGAGGAGGGCAACCACCACGGCGACGACGAGCGCCCGAATGAAGACATCGAGCGTGTACTGCGGCTCCAGAAGGTTCCTGACAATATCGATTAGAAGGATGGCCCGCGTGGCGAGCACGCCCAGCGCCGTGCCCACGAAGGCCGCGATGACGCAGAGCAGGAGCGATTCGCCGATGATCATGCGCAGGATGCGGCGCCCGCTCCAGCCGACCGCCCGCAGGATGCCGATCTCCCGTGTGCGCTCCAGGACGGACATCACCATCGTGTTCATGACGCCGATGGCGCCGATGCCGACGGCCAGCACGGAGATTGCCAGGTTCGCGGCATCCATGAACTGCAAGCCCTGGTCGACCTTGCCGTACTCACTCACGTCGGAGATGGTGGCCAGACTAGGGAACTTCTTCTCGATGCTGTCCGCCAGCGTGCGCACATCCACACCGCGTTCGGCGGTAATGAATACAGCGGTCACTACACCGGTCTTCGCCCCAAGATCTTGCATGGTCGCCAGAGGCGCATAGGCGCCGCCGTCCTGGTAAAGCTCCCCCGTCTTATAGATGCCCGTCACGCGGAACGGACGATCGTCAATCGTGACGACATCGCCCGCGCCGGCGCCGAGGTCAGCGGCGGCTCTCTTGCCGAGTATTAGCTCATTCGTGGCGCCCGCTCCCCACAGGGTACCCTCGATGAGCGGCGGCGGGTTCATCGCCAGGTCCTCCGCGGTCAGGCCCATCGTAATGAAGTAGGGATTCGAGCCGACGCGGGTTATGTGGAAGAGCATGCCCTCGGCGCGTGCCACACCCGGATACGCGGCGAGGGCGGCGACGTCCTCCTGGGGAACGACGCTGAACGAGAGGTCGGCTGCGCCCTTCTGCGCGACCATGAAGTCGGCTCCACCCAGGCGAATAAGCTCGCCCGCGGACGCCTTGAAGCTGTTCGTGACGACGCCCAACGCCACCACTGTCGTGATGCCGATGCTGATCCCGAGGACCGTCAGGCCAGTGCGGATACGCTGCCGCACGAGGTTCTTGATGATAAGCGCGACGAAGGACACTGTACGACCCTCCTCTATCAGCAGCTTGCCATGGGGCTTGCACTCAGTGCAGGGCCGATGGGCCTCTTACAGCTCGAAGCGTGTGCCGACGCTGTTCTGGATGAAGGCGCCGACCTGCGGTCGGCAGGGCGCAGCTGAAGCTACGCCCCTGCCCTGCCGCCCCTACAGATCGACGAGCCGGGAGGGATGGGCATCGTCCTCGGCAAGCGAGGCGCGGCGGCGGCGGGCCGCGCCCAGCTTCGATAGCTGCGCGAGGGCCTTGCGTGTGTCGGAGGCGACCCGCGCCCCGTCGCAACGTCGGACTCGATACTTGAACAGCCAGTAGGTGAACTGCCTGAGCTCGTCCAGGAAGATGCTGTCGGCCTGGGGAAGGGAGCGCTCCTCCCGGAACTGTGACAGGAGCTCCTGCCTGCCCTTGCCGTACACCAGCTCGAACACCTTCTCCTCCACCGCGCCGCCTTTGTCCCACACGCGCGACCGGCGCTCCTTGTGTACCTCCTCCTCGACGGCGAGCTGGAGAGCCTCCTCGACGACGACCCCATAGAGATAGTTGAGGTGGGCAGCGTACTTGGCAGGGCCGATGAGCCGCTTGAACTCGCCGTTAGCGAGCTCGATGGGCGGGCGGTCGAAGAAGAGGAGCGCCTCCCTCTCGGCGGGGGAGACCACACCATCGACAGCGTCGATCAGTCGCTCGGCCAGGAGGAGCCAGTCGAAGGCCTCGCCGTCGATAAGGTAGCGGTAGTGGCGGTCGCCCACCTGCTCCTCGGGCGGGCGCCAGAGGGCCACCGCCTCCAGGAGCGCCTTGAACCAGTGGCGGCCTTCCGAGAGGGCCCTCTCGAACTGGTCCAGCGCCTCCCGGTCGGCGACTTGAGGGCTCTTGCGGCGACGGACTCGCTTCTCAGCCATCGTCTTTGCCGGTCAGGTAGCTGCGATAGGCGGGTGAGGCGAGAAAATCGGCCAGCACCTCGCCGTGGTTATAGGCGAGCGGCAGGTCCACCAGCTCGGCAGGCGAGAAGAAACGCAGCGCCTGCCCCTCTCCCACGGACAGCGCATCGACAGGTTCATCGACGGGCGCGTGGTAGATGTGGACCTCTCGCGGCCTTTCGTCGGCGCCATCGGACGGATAATACACCTTGAAGAGCGTTATGTCCCCAAGCGAGAGGCCGGTCTCCTCCAGCACCTCGCGCCTGGCCGTCGCCTCGGGGGGCTCGCCGTCCTCGCCGCCGCCGCCGGTGATGCCCCAGAACCCCGGAAACATGACCCGGGGGTCGTTATCGCGCTGCTGGAGCAGGACCTGGCCGTTGGGGTTGACGAGAATGATGCCGGCCGAGACGTGCACAGGGGCGGCCATCGGTTCTAGGCGGCCTTGCCGTGGCATTTCTTGTACTTCTTGCCGCTGCCGCAGGGGCAGGGCTCGTTGCGGCCGATCTTGCGCGTCGGCATGCCGCCGCCGGATCGCGCTCCCCGCGCCCGCCGCCGCCTGCCGGTGCTCGCGCCTGGCTCGCCATCAGCATCCGAAGCCGGCTGGCCGGCCGTAACTGCAACCGCCTGCCGCCTGGGCGCTGGGGCCGCCTGCGGGCCGAACTCCACGTGGTAGATGCTGTGAGTGATCTGGTGGCGGATGTTCTCCAGGAGTTGCTCCCACATGTCGCGGGCTTCCTTCTTGTAGACCACCAGCGGATCCGCCTGGCCGTAGGCATGCAGCCCAATGCCCTGGCGCATCTCGTCCATAGCCGTGAGGTGCTCGACCCAGAGACGATCGATGGTGCGCAGCATGACGAGGCGCTCGAGCACCCGCATCGAGTCGGAGCCAATCTCCTGTTCCTTCCTCTCGTAGGCTTCCTCGGCGTGAGAGAGGATGGCCTCCAGGATCTCCTGGCGCGACATGCGCTGCAGCGCTGCCGGCGCCAGGTGAGACGGCAGGCGGACTACAGCGTTGGCCTCATTCACCAGCGCCTCCATGTCCCACTGCTCCTCCTGGCGTTCCGGCAGCAGGGCATCGACGATGGCGGTGAGCTCCTCGCGCACCATATCGGAGATGTTCGTCTTGAGGTCGGCGCCCTCCAGGATCTTCCGCCGCTCCGTGTATATGACGTCGCGGTGCATGTTCATCACGTCGTCGTACTCGACAACGTGCTTGCGGATGTCGAAGTTGTGGCCCTCCACCTTCGTCTGGGACGACTCAATGATATTGCCGACGAGCCGGCTCTCCAGGGGCACGTCCTCGGGCATCCCCGCCCACTTCATGAGAGTCTCGGCCCGCTCACCGCCGAACCGGCGCATGACCTCGTCCTGGAAGGAGAGGTAGAACCGTGAGCTGCCCGGGTCGCCCTGGCGACCGGAGCGGCCGCGGAGCTGGTTATCGATGCGCCGCGCCTCGTGGCGCTCGGTACCGATGATGTGAAGGCCGCCCAGCTCCACCACCTTCTCGTGCTCCGCCTCCCATTCCTCACGGGCGCGATTGCCGGGCTTGCCGCCGAGGATGATGTCGGTGCCACGACCGGCCATGTTGGTAGCGATCGTAATCGCACCGACGCGGCCAGCCTCGGTCACGATGCCGGCCTCCTTCTCATGGAACTTGGCGTTGAGGACCTGGTGAGGTATGCCCTTCCGCTTCAGCATCTCCGAGAGGTACTCAGACTTCTCGATGGAGACGGTGCCGACAAGCACGGGCCGCTGCTCGTTGTACAGCTCCTCGATCTCCTCGGCGACCGACTTGAACTTGCCCTCCTCGGTGCGAAAGACCAGGTCGGTGAGGTCCTCTCGTATCATGGGCATGTTCGTGGGAATGACCACGACATCCAGCTTGTAGATCTTGTCGAACTCCTCCCCCTCGGTGACTGCCGTTCCGGTCATGCCCGCCAGCTTCTCATACATGCGGAAGTAGTTCTGGAGGGTGATGGTAGCGTAGGTGATGGACTCCTGCTGGATCTTCACGCCCTCTTTCGCTTCCACCGCCTGATGGAGGCCGTCCGACCAGCGCCGGCCGAACATTAAGCGACCGGTGAAGTCGTCTACGATGACGACTTCGCCGTCCTTGACGACGTAGTCGCGGTCACGCCGGTAGAGGATCTGCGCCTTGAGGGCCGCCTCCATGTAGCGGGTTAGGCGGTAGTTCTCAGGGGCGTAGATGTTCTGCACACCCAGCCACTGCTCGAGCTTGCCCATGCCGGTCTCGGTGAGGCTGACGGCCCTCAACCTTTCGTCGATGGTGTAGTCGACTTCCATCTGGAGCCGCGGTACCAGGCGGGCGAAGGTGGGATAGACCTGGGTGCTCTCCTCGGCGGGGCCGCTGATGATGAGCGGCGTGCGCGCCTCGTCGATGAGGATGTTGTCCACCTCGTCGACGATGGCGTAATGGAGATCCCGCTGGACGACCTGGGAGAGGTCTACCGCCATGTTGTCGCGCAGGTAGTCGAAGCCGAACTCGTTGTTGGTGCCGTAAGTAACGTCTGCCAGGTACACCTCGCGGCGCGGTACCGGCTGGAGATGCTCCATGTTGGGCGTGTCGCTCACCTTGTCTGGAGAGAAGAGATAGGTGCTGTCGTGCTGGAGGCAGCCGACTGTCAGGCCCAGATTGTGGAGGGCGCGCCCATACCACTGGGCGTCCCGCTTGGCCAGGTAATCGTTGACCGTGACCAGGTGGGCGCCTTGCCCCGCGAGGCCGTTGAGGTAGAGGGGCAGCGTCGCGACGAGGGTCTTGCCCTCGCCCGTCTTCATCTCCGCTATCTTGCCCTGGTGAAGGACGATGCCCCCAAGGAGCTGGACGTCGAAGGCGCGCTCGCCCACCGCCCGGCGGATCGCCTCTCGGGCCACGGCGAACGCCTCCGGCAGGATATCGTCAAGCGTCTCGCCCTCGTCGAGGCGGCGACGAAACTCCTCGCTCTTCTCCCGAAGCCCGTCGTCGCTGAGCGACTGTATCTCCGGCTCCAGGGCGTTGATCTCCTCCACCAGCGGCTGGAACTTTTTCAGCTCCCGCTCGTTGGAATCACCCAGGAGGATGCCGGCCCACTTGAACATCTCTCACTCCACCTCGCGGAACAGCGCCCCCACCGAATGGCCCGAATTGATGCGCCTTATCGCCTCGCCGATGAGCGGCGCCAGCGAAAGGATCGTCAGGTTCGGCAGACGCTTCTCGGGCGGTATCGGCACCGTGTCCGTGACCACCATCTCCTCGATGGGGCCCTCGCTCAGGCGGGCAACCGCCGAACCCGAGAGGAGGGCATGGGTGCAGGCGGCGGACACCGCCGTGGCACCGCGCTTGATGAGGAGCTTGGCCCCTTCGGCGAGCGTCCCTCCCGTCAGCACCTCATCGTCGACAAGGATCGCTTCTCGTCCTTCAACGTCGCCGATGACGTTCAGCGCCTCGGTCTTCTCGTCGTTACCCATGCGCCGCTTCTCGATGATGGCGAGGCCCGCATTGAGGCTCTGGGCGACGTTGCGGGCGCGCTTGGCGGCGCCCTCGTCGGCGGCCACGGCCACCACGTTGGTGAGGCCCTTGCTCTGGAAGTAATGGCTGATAAGGTAGAGCCCGGTCAGCTCGTCTACCGGTATGTTGAAGAAGCCCTGGATCTGGCCCGCGTGCAGGTCGACGGTGAGCATGCGGTCCGCGCCTGCCGTCTCGATAAGGTTGGCGATGAGCCGTGCCGTGATAGGCACCCTCGGCTGGTCCTTCTTATCGCTGCGGCCGTAGGCGTAGTAGGGGACGACGGCGGTGACGCGGCCGGCCGACGCCCGCTTGAAGGCGTCGATCATGATGAGCAACTCCATGATGCGCGTGCTCACCGGCGACACCAGGGGCTGCACCACGAACACGTCGCGCTCGCGCACGTTCTCGTTGATGCGCACGAAGATGTTCTCATTGCTGAACTCGAAGACCTCGCACTGACCCAGCGGCATCTCGAGGTATCGGCAGATCGAGAGAGCCAGGTCTGGATGGGCGTTCCCCGTGAAGACGCTCAGGTCCTGGTACACGTCTACCTCCGCAGCAATTCAGCTTTCAGCGCCGGCAGGCAAGGCCTCCCGCAGGATATGTGCGCTAGAAGGGCCGAACCGGAACCTGCCGACCGCGCTGGTCCCGTCCCGGCCCTCGCCCCGACGTTTGTCTGGTAGACACTCCGAATATAGCATACCGTATCAAGGCCAGCAAACGGGCCTCCTGAACGTAGCCGGCGGAAGAAAGGCCAACCCGAGGGCGCGCACGGAGCGCGGCCCCTCGATTCCCGAGCACTCCCTCGCCCCACCCGGGGCACGATGAGGAAGGCGTTCCCCGTCGCGGGCGGGCAACGAGATCCACGAGGAGTTGACAGTAGCGACAGAATCCATAGCATGGCGAGCAGTGGATGTCACGACGACCCGCACCGTCGCGAAGACAACGCCCGACCTGCGTAGCGTGAGGTGAGCCATGGAACTGGGCCTGGAGGGGAAGGCCGCCCTGGTGGGCGGAGCCAGCCGCGGCCTGGGCAGGGCCGTGGCCGAAGGGCTGGCGCGCGAGGGCTGCCGCGTGGCGATCTGCGCCCGTGGCCGCGAGGCACTGGAGGCGACGGCGCACGAGATCGGCGGCGCCGCCGGCGTCGAAGTGCTGCCGGTGGTCTGCGACATGTCCAGCCACGATGACATCAAGCGATTCGTGGCCCAGACGGTGGAGCGATTCGGGCGGCTGGACATTATCGTCAACAACGCCGGCGGCCCGCCCCCCGGCGTCTTCGATGAGCACTCCGATGAGGCTTGGCAGAAGGCCATCGACCAGAACTTCTTGAGCGTGGCCCGCGTGGTGCGGGAGGCGCTGCCCCACTTACGCCGACAGGGGGGCGGTCGCATCATCAACATCACGTCTGTGGCGGTAAAAGAGCCCATACCGGGCCTGATCCTTTCCAATGCCGCCCGGCTGGGCGTCGTGGGCCTGGCCAAGACCCTTTCCCGGGAGCTGGGCCCCGACCAGATCACCGTCAACAACGTCTGCCCCGGTCTCACGCTGACCGACCGCATGCGCGAGTTGTACGGCGGCCGGGCGGAGGCCCAGGGCCGTACACTCGACGAGCTGCTGGCGGAGGAGGCGCAACGCATTCCCGTCGGCCGGCTAGCCCAGCCGCAGGACCTCGCCGCCCTGGTGGTGTTCCTGGCCTCGGAGCCGGCCCGCCACATCTCGGGCACCACGATACAGGTCGACGGCGGCGCCACCGGCGCCGTCTTCTAGGGGCGGCCGGCGCCTTGACCGGGGGCGGGGCCCGTGTTAGTATCGCGGCACGCTTATCCGATGAGGAGCCGCCAGTCATGTTGCGGGCGTCCTGCCCTTCTTCGGCGATGAATGCAGTGCTGGTGGGAGCCGCCGATCCCCGCACCGGCGATAACCCGTCGCGGGTAGCGGCCTCCAGGACGGACGGGAAACACCACCCCAGTTAGGACACGAGAGGAAGAACCCGGATCGTCAGGCCCGCTGCCCCAAGGTGGCGGGCCTTTTCGTCGTGGCGGCATGGGACCAGAAGGGAGGTCAAGATGCTAGAGGGCAGCCTGGTTCGACTGAGAGCCCTGGAGAAGACAGATCTGGAGCGAGACCACCGCTGGATGAACGACCATGAGGTAACCCAGTACCTCTTGAGCCGCTACCCCATCTCGCTAGCGGCCGAGGAGAAGTGGCTGGAGGAGAACAGCGGCTCCAGCTTCGGGGGCGTGCGCCTGGCCATCGAGACGAAGGACGGCGTCCACATCGGCAACCTTGATCTCAGACACGTCGACCCCCAGGACCGCCGGGCAGCCCTCGGCATCATGATCGGCGAGAAGGAGTACTGGGGCCGCGGCTATGGCACCGACGCCATCCGCACTCTCCTGCGCCTCGCCTTTGGAGAGATGAACTTGAACCGCGTGTGGCTTACCGTGCACGAATTCAATGAGCGCGCCATCGCCTGCTATCGCAAATGCGGCTTTCGTGAGGAGGGCCGCCTGCGACAGGACCGATACTCGCAGGGCCGCTACTGGGACACGCTGATCATGGGCGTGCTGCGGGACGAATCCGGGCTACCAGAGGGCCAGGGCGACTAAGAAGGGAGGCGAGAAGCAGCCGAGGACTAAGGGAGTCAGACGGGGAGGGTAGTGGTTTCCATTAGGGGTCTTGACGACCTTCTCGGTCTGGTATAACATGTACATGGCGTCACAAGAAATCCGTGCTGGTATGCCCTCGGAGGGAGGGGAAACCAGGAGATTTCTGCCGAAACCCACCAGGGAACGGGGGAACCGACCACATCTAGGGGTGAATCTCGACTCCACCGAGTAGGGCCTCCTTTCGGCCCGAACCCGACAGCTAACCCCGGAGGCAGCTGAAAGGCCTGGCCAGCAAGACAGAGGGCCAAACTTTGCTTGCCACCAGGAGGTCAAGTATGCAAGCTCCGCTGCCTCGAACTTGCCCGCGCTGCCGCGGGTCGATGATCGCAGAAAGGGACTGGTACGGCACGTACAGTACCTGCCTGTGCTGCGGCTACGTGCACGAGGCCGTGTCGCCGCCAGCCATCGAACTGCTGGAGGAGCGCGAAGGCCACACCCGCCAGCGACGGCGCCAACCGTCGCACGGCAAGCTGCGCCTTTAGGCCGAGACCGCCCAAAGCAACGTCCTCGCCAGGGCGTCCTTCGGGGCGCCCTTTTTTTCTCGATCACGCCTGTCCGGTCCCATGCGGCACTCTAGCCGAGTGCGGAGGAGAAGAGAGAACGTGTACTACCTGAGGCTATCGCTGGCGAGACCGTTGGAAGGCAGAGACGAGGAGGTACGGCGGCTGGAAGAGGACCTGCTCTCCTACTACGCGGCCCAAGAGGGCTTCCTCAGCGGCTACCGTCTCACCGCCCGCGAGGGGCATCGCGAGGTGGGCCGGATCACTCTCTGGGAGAGCGAGGAGGCGGCGGAGCGTGCGGCCGCCACCGAGCGCGTCATGGTCCTTCGCTCCAAGCTGCTGGCCGTGACCGAGGAGGACCGGGTGGCGATGGCCTTCGAGGCCACCGCACCGCGCTAGGGCGAATCAGCGGCCTGTGCTATACTGCGGGGCGGGCGTCAAGCGCCCGCCTTCCTTTTTTTCAGGTGATTTTGCCCGTACCTTCCCATGGCCTTTGAAGCCCAGGCTCCGGAGCGCACCGTAGCCGGCGTCGACCTCAGCGAAGCGCGGCTGCCGCGCACTGTGGCGAATCTGGCCTGGCCGGCCCTCGTGGAGGAGTTCGGGATCACCCTCCTGGGCATCGTCGATACCATCCTGGTCGGCCAGCTCATCGGGTCCGACGCTCTGGCAGGAGTGGGCCTGGGCTCGCTCCTCCTCTGGCTACCCATGGCGGGCTCGCTCGCTGTCGCCATTGGGGCGACGGCGGTGGTGGCGCGCGACGCCGGGGCGAGCGAGGTGGGGCGCCTGGGCCAGGCCCTGCGCGATATCGTCTTCCTCGCCTCGGTCTGGGGCGTGGTGACCAGCCTGGCCGCCGCGCTACTGGCCGGGCCGGCCCTCCGCCTGATGGGCGCCGAGAGCGACGTGCTACCCCTCGGCATCACCTTCATGGAGGCGGGCGCCGCCGCCATGCTCTTCCAGTCGGTGATGTTCGGCGGCAACGCCGCCCTGCGCGGCATCGGCGACACGCGCACCCCCATGCTCATTACGCTGATCGTCAATTTCATTAACATCGTCCTCGCCTATGTACTCATCTCCGGGTTCTGGTTTGCGCCGGCGCTGGGGGTCCTGGGCTCGGGTCTGGCCTACTCGCTCGCCAGCGCCGTCGGCGCGGTGATAGTCCTCGCCCTGCTCGCTCGCGGCAAGGGCATCCTGCGCTACCGACTGGAAGGGATGGCGGTGGCGAGCTGGACGGGAATGCAGCGAGTGCTGGCGGTAGGCGGGCCTGCTGGCATCGAGCAAGTCCAGTTTCAGATAGCATTCATTCTCTACGCCCGGATCGTCAGCGGGCTGGGTACCGCCGCCTACGCCGCCCATACGGTCGCGCTGCGGGCCGAGATGCTGGCGATGATGCCAGGCTACGCCTTCGGGGTGGCCGCGGCGACGCTGGTCGGCCAGGCGCTCGGGGCCGGCAGGCCGCACGCGGCGGAGCGAGCCGCCCGCTTGTCTCACTACTATGCTGTGGCAATGATGGTGGCGATCGGCGTGGTCATGCTGGCCTTTGCACCCCAGGTGACACGCGTCTTTACGGGCGACCAGGAGGTCATCGACATCGGCGCCGACCTCCTGCGCATCTTCGCTTTCGCCCTCCCCGGGCTTGGCACCAGCACCGCCCTTGCCGGGGGGCTGCGGGGCGCCGGCGATACACGGGCGGTAATGCTCATCTATACGTTCTCGGCCTGGCTCCTCCGGCTCCCCTTCGCCTTCCTCTTCGCCATAACGCTTGGCCTCGGCGCCCAGGGAGCGTGGCTGGGCTCCGTCATCGACAACTCCGCTCGCGGCACGGGCATGTGGCTGCGCTTCCGCCAGGGAAAGTGGAAGGGGATCGAGGTCTAGCTGGTCCCGGTGGCCCAACCGCCTCCGTCTTCTCTTATGCCCCCGGCCAGACACCTGAAACGAGTCCGGAATGCAGAAAGAGGGAAAGGTCGCACGTTGATCTGACCTGGGGCCCTGCACTACCCTCGACACGTGAATGCCGTCCGAGCCCCGTAGTCTCTCCGTAGTGGTGATCCGCCGTGAGCATCCCACCACGCAGTAGAGGTTCCGTTCGAGTCCAGGCGGAGCGGTCCTACATCGCCCGGCAGGTAATCCTCCCTACTCAGGCATTCATTCACACACAGGCTCTGAGCGCGGCCGTCCTTCTGCTCGCTGCTCTGGCCGCCATTGTCTGGGCCAATTCTCCGTGGAAGGAGTCCTACTTTGACCTGTGGGAGACGATCATCGCAGTCGATGTGGAAGTCTTCTCCGTAGTGAAGGACCTCCGCCACTGGGTGAACGAAGGGCTGATGGTCTTCTTCTTCTTCGTAGTCGCCCTGGAGATAAAGAGGGAGCTTGTACACGGTGAGCTTTTCGACCCGCGTCGGGCAGCTCTACCAGTTGCTGCGGCGCTAGGGGGTATGGCGCTGCCGGCCGCAATCTACCTGGCTCTAAACGCGGGCGGCGAGGGGCAAAGGGGCTGGGGCATCCCCATGGCCACTGATGTCGCCTTCGCCCTCGGTGTTCTCGCGCTGCTTGGCAGGCGCATACCCACAGAGGTGAGAATCTTCCTTCTGGCGCTGGCTATCGTCGATGACATAGGAGCCATCGTGGTCATCGCCCTCTTCTACAGCGAGTCTCTCTCCCTGCAGGCGCTGGGGATTGCGGCGCTGCTTCTGGCGATCATGGTCGCCATGAACCGCGGCGGGGTCTACAGCATGAACCTGTACTTCGTGATGGGGGCGCTCCTGTGGGTCGCGGTCCTCAAGTCCGGGATACACGCGACCATTACGGGCGTCGTCTTGGGAGCACTGGCACCAGCGAGCCCGTACTTCAGCAAGGAGGCGTTCGCGGACTCCTCCGACCGGCTGGTCGCGCGGTTTCAGGCCGCAGTGGCCGAGGGCAATGAGGAGTTGTCGGACACGATTCTGGGGCAGATAGAAGAACTGGCACTGGGGACGGAATCGCCTCTGGAGCGGCTCATGCGGCTACTCCAGCCCTGGACCAGCTACATTGCCGTGCCGCTGTTCGCTCTCGCCAACGCCGGCGTCGCTCTCTCCGGGGACGCGCTCGGCAACGCCGCGTCCAGCACCGTGACGCTGGGCATCATCGTCGGGCTGCTGGCTGGAAAGCTCCTGGGTATCTTGGGCTTCTCCTGGATGGCGGTGCGCCTACGCATCTGCTCACTCCCAAGTGGGATGACGTGGGGGCAAATGATCGGGGTTGGCCTGCTTGCCGGGATCGGGTTTACCGTTTCCCTCTTCATCACGGGCCTTGCGTTCACAGACACTCAACTTGTGTCAGACGCCAAGATCGGGATCCTGCTCGCATCCGTCCTGGCTGGCGTGGCGGGCTACGCCCTGCTTCGAATAGGAGCAACGGGGCGGGGCGAACCTCAATCTCCCGACAAGGCGCGACTCTCCACAAGTACGTAGCGACACGGGAGACGCAGCCACTCGCCTGCCCCCTCACAGCCGACTGCGCGCGCACGTGCTGCCCCCCCGGCGCAGGCGGCTTCCAGCAGGAAGACCACCACAAACGCCGAAGTTGGTTGATGATCGGAGAGCTCGATCCTCCGGCGCCTCCCCGCTCTTGACCAAGGGCCAGGCCAGCGCAGTTCGAGACAGTCGCAAGACGACCCCGTGCCATGGCCGCAGGAGCGACGTGCGGGCTCACCGCGATCCTTTACGATCTTCACGGATCTCTTCACCTCTTTCCCCTAGGCAAGCACCTACCAACCGGGTCACAATTAGTAGGCTAGCGAGCAGCGCGAGAAGTGGGATGGCGTCAGCAGGCCGACACGCCTATAGCCAGCCAGCCTAAACCCCGCGTTGGAAAGGGATTGTCATGGAGCGGCCCACCCGCCCGAAGCCCAAAGGCGAGAGCTCGTCGGGCCCCGCGATGACTTTCGTGGGGCAGGCCCGCCTTCCCCAGAGCTGCAATTGCACAGGCTCCGGCGTCGTATGCGTCGCGCTCGAGGTTGACCCCGCCAGCGGCCAAGTGGTGGGCCTGGGAAGCCAGGGCATGTTGCCTTGCTGCGGCCTCCTTCTTCAGGAGGTGCTCCCTGGCCACAACCTTGACCGTGGCCTCGAAGAAGCCCTGCAGGAGATGCAGCGGCGCTTCGTAGGCCCACCACAGAAGGCCGTCTGCTCCGCCATCGCCAATGCCCACGAGGCGTTCCTGCGCTCCTGCCGGCAGGGAGAAGCAGGACAATCCCACCAGGGCATCGCCTTCCCCGGCGCTTCCTCGCACCGAAACGGCAGCACCCAGCCCTAGCGCCGCCTAGAACGAAGGCGCGCCCCTCCCCCGGAGCTACCCTCCCCCCGCGCGGCGTCGCCGCGCCGGCACTCCGGGCCAGAATTCGCCCCGGCTTGCCCCTGTCAACGCCGATCCGAATCAGGAAGAAAACTGCCAAATATGCGGGTTTTCCCCAATGCAATGACGCCCATAACGACGATAGAATGCTGCCGCTTGCCATGAAAGCCAGGCTTCTCAGGGAAGCGGGCAGCACCACCGTCGGAGGAGATGAGCATGGTAGAGGCAGTAGCAAGCCCGTGCCGTCATCACTGGGTGCTCAGCGGGCCACACCGGGGCGTCATCTCCGGCGTCTGCAAGCTCTGCCGGGCGACGCGAGAATACCCCGCGAGGCTGGAAGACACCGACCGATACTACGACTATCAGGAGCTGCATAGTGATGGTCGCCCCCTGGTGCCCGCCAGCCACGACACGCGGGAGGAGTCCTAGAGCTATCCGGGAGAACCCGGGGCATGAACAAGTCCGGAGACACCCGAAACTTGCGAATCACCCACCGCTATGGTAGATTGTGGGCCGCCGTCGTGGGGCAGCCGATTCATGGCATAGACCGCCGTTGATCTCGACGGCGGTCCGAGAGGGGGTTTACATGCAGGGCTCACCAGCCCCTCGCCACGCCAGCGCTCGCATGGGAGAGCAGCGGGCGTGGAGTCGCCCTAACGGCGGCCGAATCCGCGTGCTCGTCGCTGACGATCACGCCGTGGTGCGCCAGAGCTTCCGCTTCTTGCTGGACAACCACCCCGACGTAGAGGTCGTGGGAGACGCGAGCAACGGCCGAGAGGCCATGGAGCTCGCCGAAAAGCTCCAGCCGGACGTGGTCTTGATGGATATGGTTATGCCGGGCCTGAACGGCCTGGAGGCAACGCGCCAGATTCGAAAGCGGGTGCCTCGGACCAAGGTGCTGATGCTCACCGGCTACATGGAGGACGAGCAGATAGTGAGCGCTCTCAGGGCCGGCGCCTCCGGCTACGTCGTCAAGAAGTCCGACGTCGCCGAGCTCGTACTTGGTATACAGGCGGTGCACCGGGGCAACACATATTTCAGCTCCGCTATCTCGAGCGGCGGCGCCGTCGACGAGTTCATGTGGCGGGCCAAGAGCGGCGAGGCGAAGGTGGGCTATCAACAGCTCACCGGTCGCGAGCGAGAGGTCCTCCAGCTAATCGCCGAAGGCTACACGAACCAGCGTATAGCAGATGAGCTCGTCATCAGCGTCAAGACAGTAGAGGCTCACAAGGCGCACATCATGAACAAGCTGCGCGCCCAGAACCGCACGGACCTTATCCGCTACGCCCTGCGGAAAGGACTCGTGGGCCTCGATGTGGCGCCCGACCTGGAGCAAGGCTCCGGCGAGGCGCGAGCGGCGGGGGAGGAGTAGCGTGACCCTGGATACGGTGTCGCCGTTCGACAGGGGGCGGATAGACCCCGTGACCGAGGAGAGCTTGCCGCTGGAGATGCAGGACGAATCCTGCGAGCTGCAAGTCTTCTACCTGCAGCGACTGCGGCGCCTCGTCCGACTTCGGGACCACCACGAAGAGAACCTGAACGATGACGGCCTCTGGCTCCTCGACCGCTCCATCTTCGCCACCTACCGCGACTGCATCGAGATAGGGGCTGGCTTCGCCGCCCACGACATCCTGCGCACCTGACCCCTGCGCTCCCCTCTCTCAGGCGACAAACCGCGCCTGAAATCTGCACCCGCCTACTGAAGCCCTGCTTTTCTCTGCCGATAATTCATGTGCGAAGGCCCGGCATACCCAACGGCTGGGCCTTGAGGTTGGCCATCTCGAGAAACAGGCGGTGGGCCTGCCTCGATATGTCGGGGGAAAGAAGATGCTCATTCTTACAAGGAAGGTCGACCAGGGCATCATAATTCAGGGAAACATTCTCGTGACCGTGCTGCGGGTGGAGAGAGACCGGGTGAAGCTCGGCATCTCAGCTCCGACCGAGATCACCGTTCTCCGCGATGAGCTCCTTGAGCGAGACGGCCGCAACGGGGGTAGCACGAACGACAAGCAGCCTGAGAAGCAACCCGAAGTGCAACCGAAGGCGCAGCCCGAGGTGCAGCCCCCGTAGGAGCCGCTTGGCGACCGGGCGCGTTAGCTGCCTACCAGGGTCAGGGAACGCTTTGGGAGTGTGGCTTCCCGCCGGACACCGCCGCTACGAACGAGCCACAGGCGAGGCGCTGGGCGTCTCGCTTCATCGTTTCTAGGGGTCCGGGACTCCACGGCGATGGGCACGCCGCTCTCGGTCATCGAACTCTCGGCTGCCTCCCAGAGGCGAGCCACCCGCGCCCAGAAGCCGGCGTTGCCCCGCGATAGGTCCTCCAGCGACACAGCCTCGACAAACCGGCGGCACTGCTCCAGGATCGGCTCGGCCGCTCGCACCTTGCTGGAGAGAGCACCCCTCTCAGCGTAGGCCCGGTCGCGCACGCCGTGGGTCGGGTAGGAGTCCTCGCCGCAGTGGTCGGGCCGGTTGGAGACAACCTTCAGTGGCGCCCTGGGATCCGATTCGTCCAGCAGCAGCGTCTTGTCGGCCAGAGCAACGACCAGGTGACGCTCCTCGTCGGCCTCCGCCAGGCTTATCTGCAGCCCCGCCACCACTCCCCCGGCGAACGTGACGTTGAGGAACGCGGCAGCGACGCCTGGCGAGCACGAACCCACAGCGCTTACCGAGAGTACGGGCCGGTTCAGAAGATAGAGACAGAGGGCCAGGTCCTCCACGGCGAGGGAGGCGACGCCGGCGTACTCGCAGCGCGTCGCCGCGCGGACATTGAGAGAGCGAAGATACCGGGGGAGCCAGAGCCCGTCCCCTTCAGCCAGCATCTTCCGCAGGAAGGCGACGGATGGGGTGAGGAGGGGCGGCTCGACGAACACAAGCAGCCGCGAGCGGCTCTCGGCGAGGAGCTGCAGCATCCGTACCTGTCGAGGGCTGGTGACGTCCGGGCCGCACACCAGCACGTGCTTTGCCGCCAGCAGCGCTCTACTTGCCAGCGAGAAGCTGTCCGTCCCGCCGGCGACCACCACCGCCGTGACAGACGGCATCTCCAGAAGAGCTTCGGGCCTCTCGCACGCCGTGGAGCCGCTGCCGGCGGGTCCGCCGACGTCACCGCAGGTGGCGACCAGGTGAGCATCGCGAAGCTGGCAAAGGGCCGAGACGTAGGCGCTCGCCAGCGGCCCATCCCCTATGAAGCCGAGACCGACCGGCGCCTCCACCGGAGGCGGATCGGCCTCTGCCTGGTGCCGTCTGCTCTGCTTCTCGACTCTCACGTCTTCCCTGCCGCTAGGCCGCGTCCCGCAGCTCGCTGGTGAGAGCCGTGCGCAGCCGGCGTATGGCTCGATGGCGGAGCTGGGACGCGCGCGATTCCGAGATGCCGAGGCTCTTGCCGATGCTCTTCAGCGACTTGGACTTCAGGTAGTAGAGACGAACGATGATCCGCTCCCGGTCAGGCAAGGCGTCCACCGCTTCTTCGAGCTTGGTCCTGACCATCTCCTTCTGAGCTACGCTGTCGGGGTCTATGGTCGGGTCATCGTCGGCCATCTCCCACAGCTTCTCGCTGTTGCCGTCCACCGCCGTATCGGCCAGGTTCTCCAGCGAGAGGATCCTGATGCTGCTGCTCTTCAGCCAGAGCAGGAACTCCTGTAGACCCATGCCAAGCTCCGCAGCGATCTCGTCCCGGCTGGGCGAGCGCCCGAGGCGGGCGTGAAGCTGGGCAGTAGCCTTCTCGATGTCTGACGAGAACTTCTGCACTGAGCGGGGCAGAGGATGGGCAGCCCGCAGCGCGTCGAGGATGGCGCCGCGGATACGGGGAAGGGCATAGGTCGAGAACTTGGCTCCCCTTCTGGGATCGAAGGAGTGGAACGCCTCGATGAGGCCCTGTACGCCACAACTCAGCATGTCCTCGTACTGGAGGATGCTGGAGTGCAGGCTGTCTGCTCCCACGCGACTCACCGCGTGGCGAACGAGGGGCATGTAGCTGCGGATAACCTCGCTGAGGTGGTCCTCCTTATCCTCAGCGGCGCAGCCGACGCGCGTCACGGTGTCCCCGGCTCCGGAAGAAGGCATTCCAACCTCCCGCCCAGAGTCCCGGTGATCACCCGCCACAGAACGTGAACTGTTGGATCGAGTATCGACCACCAGACCTCCTTGACCCAAGTAGGAGAACCCCTAATGACGGCGGGCCTTCGGAGAATAGGGCCGAGGCCCGCCCCCATCTCCCCGGTTAGGAGTCATCTAGTCCCCGCAGCACCGACCCTTATCTCGGCGGGGAAAACCCCCTAATTCCTGCCGGTGTCACGGAATCGTATTCGGCGGCGCCCGTCGCCACGGGATCGCAGCATTGACAGAAAAGGTGAGTCCGCCATAATTACAGAGACGCGTGGGTAACTCTCCTCTCCTGGTCTTCGTTTCTAGGAGCGGAGCCGCAGACCCGAGGCTTTCGTGTTTGCGGGCGGTGCTGGCGGGGGCACTGCTGGCAAGGCTGGCGAGGCATCTGAGCGCCAGCCCAGTGGATGGAGCCCTTGCCTGAGAAGCGCAGCCCAGCTACCAGGGGGTTAGTGGCGACTCCGAAGCGAGCGGTCCCGCGGACTGTTGCAGCCGAGGCATGCCATCCCGCGACAAGGGTGGGCTCCTCGGCTTGCTGTTTCCTGGCGGCCTCGCTCGCATCGACCCGAGGGGGATGAGGGCGCGTGTTGAGAGAAGGCAGCGACGGCTGGCAATCCGTGGGCTCGCTCAGGCGGCGTGACCTTCTGCCAGCGCTCAATGCGGTCATTCGTGGCGCGCAGGCCGCGGGTGACCTCGATGCCGTCTACAACGCCCTGGGGCAGACGCTCGTCGACCTGGGAATCGGGATCGCGATCTTCCGGCGCGAGGGGCCGGAGCCGGGCCTGCGGCTGGTGAAAACGACCCTTCCTCTTCGGGAGAGCGCCTGGGAGCGCCCGCTGAGCCTCCCCGCCCTGGAGGAGGCGCTGGCCAAGGAAAGACCTGCCTTCTTCAGCGACCCTGCTCCAGCCTTCTTGGAGGCGCGGGAAAGCGACTCCCTCTGGCTGGGAGCCTCCGAGGGCATGGGCGTCGTCTGCGCTACCGCCGATGTCGGGGAGGGCAACCTCTGTTCCGTCTGCCTGGCCGCCCCCGGATTGGCCGAGGACGACGCTGCCGCCGTGCAGTCCTTCGCCCAGCAGGTCGGCCACCTCCTGACGAGCCTCGAGCTCAAGAGCCGCCTGCGTGAGATCGAGGCCCGCCCCTCAGAAAGAGAGCCACCGGCTTCGGTTGCTGAGGCCGTGCTCGACAGCGCCGGGGGGCGAATGGCCTGGGGCACCAGCGCCAAGGAGGTGCTGCATGCCCTCTTCCAGTCGCTCCTTCCGAGCCTCAGGTTCGACCTGGCATCGAGCCTGTGGTGCGAGGAGGGCCGCGAGACCCTTGTACTCTTCTCGGTCCGTCCCCCGGCAGAGCAGGCGGCGGAGAAGCTGGCGGCGGAGATGGCCGAGGAGTTCGTGCGCTTCACCGGGGAGGCGCACCGACAATGCCTGCGCTCACCCCCCCAGCTCGAGCCGCTGGAGGGCGAAGGGGCCTCAGGCGAAGGCTGGACAGGGACGGCCGGAAGCTCCCTCGACGCGCCCCTCATCGCCCGCGGCCGCATTACGGGACTGATCCGGGTGAGCGCCAACGGTGAGAACGCCTTCTCCTCGGAGAAGGCCCGCGCCTTCTACACGAGCGCCAGTCAGGCGTCGGCGGCGCTGGAGCGCCTGGAGCGCACGGCCGCCATCGAGAAGGCGGCGCTGGAGTCATTGATCAGCAGCCTGGAGGAAGGCGTGATCCTGATGGCGCCGGACATGCACTCGGTCATTGCCAATGCTGCGGCGGGGCGCTACCTGGCGGAGCTGGCCGGCCGCGCTCCCGAAGAAGAAGCAGCCCTCGACGAGACGCCCCTGGCGGCGATGGTGCGAGAGGTCGCGGGGTCCGAGACGTCCAAGACGGAGAAGGAATTCGCCCTGGACAGAGACGGAAGGCGCTATCTGGTTGCCCGGGTCACACCCCTGGCACCCAGCGGGAGAGGCGCCGTCGTGGTGATCCGCGACGCCACCGAGGAGCGCCTCATGCACGAGCGGCTTCTCCAGTCGGAGAAGATGGCGAGCGTCGGGCAACTGGTCTCAGGCGTTGCGCACGAGCTCAACAACCCCCTCACCGGTGTGATGGGCTTCGCCCAAATGCTGCTCACGCGCGACCTCGGCGAGCAGGCGCACCACGAAGTGGAGACGATCTACGCAGAGGCGGAGCGGGCTTCGAAGATCGTCCAGAATCTCCTCTCGTTCGCGCGCCGGCGGAGGGCGCACAAGGAGATGGTGAACCTCAACACGCTGGTCGAGCGGGTCCTGGAGCTACGCAGCTACGACCTGAGCGTCAGGAACATCGAGCTGGAGCTGGCGCTCGACCCGAAGCTGCCGGCGACGATGGCCGACCCCGACCAGATGCAGCAGGTCTTCTTGAACATCATTACGAACGCCGAGCAGGCGATACGCAGCGGCCGCGGCGAGGGGAAGCTGACCGTTCGCTCGTCGACCGGCCGCGGCCACGTCCGCCTCTCCTTCCGGGACGACGGGCCGGGAATGGCCAAGGAGACCGTGCGCCGCATCTTCGACCCCTTCTTCACCACGAAGCAGGCGAGCGAGGGGACGGGGCTGGGACTGACGATAGCCTACGGCATCATCGAGGAGCACAACGGCCGCATCGACGTTGACAGCCGGCCCGGCCACGGCGCCACCTTCACAGTCGAGCTGCCCGTCGTCGAGAGTGACGTAGCTCCAGACGAAAAGGAGGACGAGCTCGCGACGCCTCACGTCGCCGGCGAACCCAAGAGGATCCTGGTGGTGGATGACGAGAAGAGCATCCTGGATCTGGTGGAGGAGATCCTGACCCAGGACGGCCACCAGGTGGACGTGGCGAGCCGGGGCGACGAGGCGCTGGACTACGTCTCAAAGCGCGACTACGACCTCATCATCACCGACATCCGGATGCCGGGAATAGACGGCCGCGAGCTCTACCGGCGCGTGCGCGAGATGAACCGCGACCTCGCCAGAGCGATGGTGTTCATCACAGGCGATACCGTCGCCGTCGAGACCCGCCAGTTCATTCAGAGGGTCAGCAATCCCGTCCTGGTAAAGCCGTTCAAGATGCGGGAGCTGCGGGAGGCGGTGGAGCGCGTCCTGCGCTAGGGCTTCTCCCCTGAGGCGTTCTCACTTACGAGCAGGCCGTAGGTCTCCGGCAGGCGGCCGAGGACGACGTTGGTGTCCGTGGCCATGTCCTTCCAGCGCGAGAGCATGAGGTTGACCTGGGCCGCCATCGACATCTCCTCTCCCAGCAGCGTCGCAGCGACCACCTGACCGGCCGGGCTGAGGATGAGGGCGCCCTCGGCGTCGCAAGGCGTTGCCACGGCCACGTACAGTCGGTTCTCGTCGGCGCGGCAGCGGGCAAGAGGCAGGAGGGGGACGCCCAGCGAGGAGGCGGGCCAGAGCAGAAGCTCGGCGCCGCGGAGCATGAGGGAGCGGGCCACCTCGGGCACGAGGCCTTCGGCGCCCACGAGCAGACCCACACGGCCGGCCGCCGTCTCCAGCACCGGGCAGGGCTCGTCGCCGGGCGCAAGGCCGGCAGCGGCCTGCGAAGGCAGCAGGTGTGTCTGGCGATGGGCCAGCACCACCTCACCTCCAGCCATAACGTAACCCTTGCTCGATGGGGCGTCGCCACGGCGCTCAAGCAGCGTGAGCGCGATCAAGCCTCCCTCTTCCCGGGAGAGAGAGCGCGCGGCGGCCAGCACCTCCTCGGCCGACTCAGGGCCCACGTCCGCGGGTGCCGCCTCCGGGAACACGATGACGTCTGCGTCCTGGCGGCGCAGCGTCCGCGTGTGCCTCTCGACGCGCGTTACGAACTCCGCCGCCGAGCGCGTCTGCGGCATCGCCACCGTCGCAATGCGGCGGCTCAGCGCCTGGGGCGCCAGAGGCTCCTCCAGCATGGCGACCACGGGCAGGTCAGCGGTCGGCCGGACGAGGTCGCCGTAAAGATGAGGGCGTCGCTGCACAGGGACCCCGGTCCGCGACTCCAGCGGAATCTCGTACGTGAGCACCTCTTCGCGGTCGGCGGAGGCGCTGGCGCGGACCCGGCCCTCAGGGTCGATGACGCAAGACCGGCCGCAGTAGGCGATGCTCCCGGCCTCCACGCCCACCTTGTCGGCGGCCACCACCCAAACGCCGTTCTCGAGAGCACGCACCGACATCATGTACTCCCGCTGGGGGTTGGTGAGCTCATCGGACTGGCGCCCCCAGCTCACCCAGGCCGTGACATCGACTATGATCTGGGCGCCCGCCAGTGCCAGGCAGCGGGCGATCTCCGGGAGACGACCATCGGCGCAGACCAGAAGTCCCAGGCGCCCGACGGCCGTGTCGAAGACGGGATAGCGACGGCCGCCCTCGAACCAGCGACGGTCGAACTGCCAGAGGAAGCTCTTGTCGTAGCGGCCGATGAGGGAGCCGTCGGGCCCGAAAAGAGCGGCGGCGTTGCCCAGCCGGCCATCGGCGCCCTCCAGGGCGAGGCCGACCACCAGGTGGACGCCGTGCTCGGCCGCCTTCCCCCCGAAGGTGCGCAGTATCTCCTCTGATGAGAGAGACCCGGAGCGGCGATGCTCCTCGGGCGAGCGCAGGAAGTAGGCGGGGTAGGTGGCCTCCGGCAGGACAAGGAGGTCGGGCTTGTCGGCGGCCGCCCGGTCGATCATGTTGAGGGTATGGCGCAGCCCCTCGGCCGCCTCATTCAGGTCGAAGGCGCGGACCTGAACGCAGGCCACGCGGACGCTACTCTTTGCCATCACAGTCCTCGAATGGAGCAAGCGGGGCAGCGGACCGCCGCCATCGGAGCGATGCCACGTACTTCGCCCATCAGCGGCCGCCGGCGGCGAGGGCCTGACGGGCAGCGTCCGTGAGCGCCTCAGCGAGCGACGGATGCCAGTGCATGGCAGCAGCCAGGTCGTCGAGGGTGGCCTCCAGACGCATGGCGAGCACCGCCTGGCCGATCACCTCGCTGGCCTGCGGCCCAAGGATGTGCACGCCCAGGATCTCGCCGTGGCGGGCGCCGGCCACGATCTTGACCACGCCCTCGCTGCGACCGAGGGCCACAGCGCGCGCGTTCGTCGCGAGGTCGCAGAGGCCGACGACGACGGAATGCCCCTCAGCCCGTGCCGCCTCCTCCGTAAGGCCCACGGAGGCCAGCTCCGGCTGAGTATGGATGCAGCGGGGCACGACCCGCAGGTCGACGCGACTCGATTGACCGAGGGCGTTTTCGGCGGCGACCCTGCCCTGGTGCGCCCCGGCATGAGACAACATGACACCACCCGTCACATCGCCGACCGCGAAAATCGTGGGGACGGCGGTGCGGCAGTGCTCGTCGACAGTGAGGGCGCCGCCAGCCACCGGCAGGCCGGCGGCCTCGGCTCCGAGGCCCTCGACGAAGGGCGCGCGGCAGTCGGGGGCGACGACCAGCTCGGCATCCACCGTCACCGGCCCCGTCGGAGTCTCGACGGACGCCCGGCGAAGGCCGCCCGCCGTGTCGATGCCCACCACCTTAGAGGCGGCGAGGACGCGGACGCCGGCAGCCTGAAGCGCCTGCACAAGGTAGGCGCACAGGTCGGGGTCCTCCTCGGGCAGAACGTGGGGGCCGGACTCCACCACCGTCACCGAGCTGCCAAAGACGGCGAAAAGGAAAGCATACTCCAGTGCGAATGCAAGGTCGATGGCCCCACCGCCGAGGACGAGCAGGGAGCCGGGCGGCTCGGGCAGAGCGAGGGCCTGGTCGCTCGTGAGCACGCCGTCCCCTTCGAGGCCGGGCAGCGCCGGCGGCTGGGGGCGGGCGCCGGTGGCGATAACGATGGCCCCCGCCGACAGCGACTTCTCGCCGCCCTCGCTCAGCTCTACGGTGACGGCGGCAGGCGAGGCGAGACGGCCCCGACCGCGGACGACCTGGACCCCACGGAACTGGAGCAGGTTCGCCATCCCTTCCGCCGTGGCCGAGACGATGCGGTCCTGCCGGGCGATCGCGCGCGTGAAGCTCGCCGACAAGGCCGGCACGACACCCATAAGCGCCAGCTCCTGAAGGTCGAGGGTGGCGCGGGCGGTGTCGAGGAGGATGTTGCCTGGGATACAGTTGTAGCGGAGGCAGTTACCGCCGACCACCTCCGACTCTATGACAGCGACGCGGCCGCCGAGCTCGGCGCCGCGAAGGGCCGCCGCGTAGCCGGCCGGCCCGCTGCCGATAACGACCAAGTCGAAGTCAGGCAAGGCGTTTGTCCTCTGTCACGCTCTCAGGTCGCGCCGAGCGCGAAGACTAGTCCCGGCCGAGAAGAAGCTCCGGGCGCTCCAGGAGCTCGCGCACGCGGCCCAGGAACTGCGCGGCGGGAGCGCCGTCGATAAGCCGGTGGTCGAACGAGAGGCTGAGGCCCATAACCGACCGCCGCACCACCTGCTCGCTCTCTCCGCCTGCGCGAGACTCGTCTCTGGCAAGGAAGCCGGGCACCTCGCGGATGCGGCCGACACCCAGGATAGCCGCCTGGGGCGGGTTGACGATAGGTGTGAACGTGTCGACGCCGTACATACCCAGCGAGGTGACGGTGAAAGTGCCGCCCGTGACCTCGTCGACCGTGAGAGCGTCCGTGCGTGCCCTCTCGGAGAGGTCGGCCGTCTCCGCCGCTATCTCCTTCAGCGATTTCCTGTCGGCACCCTTCACGACCGGCACGATCAGTCCCTCGTCCAGCGCGACCGCCAGCCCCACGTTGACCTCAGACAGCAGCCGGATTCCTTCGTCCTCCAGGGTAGCATTGACGCGCGGGTGCTCGGTGAGGGAGAGGGCCACGGCCTTCAGCACCAGGTCGGTGTACGTGGGTCGGAGCGCCTCCGTTTGCCACTCCTCGACCAGTTGGTCGCGCAGCTTCACGGCCTCGGTCATGTCGACCTCAGTGGTGATCGTGAGCTGAGCCATCGTCTCGAGGCTCTCGTGCATGCGCTGGGCGATGGTGCGCCTCATGCCTTTGAAGGGGACGACCTCTCCCGCCGGCGGCGCCACAGACGGCACCCCCTCGGCGGCAGCCCGCTCGACGTCCTCCTTGACGATGCGACCGCCGGGCCCGCTGCCGACGGCCCGCGAGAGGTCGACACCCAGCTCTTCGGCGAGACGACGCGCCAGCGGCGAGACGGGCCGGAACTCAACGTCGGCAGGCGCGGGTGAGGGCTGTACGCCAGCGGGGGACCGTGGGC
>CAZMGB010000003.1:0-220884 GCA_964565775.1 uncultured Dehalococcoidia bacterium | reverse complement strand
TCCTGCGGATTGAAATCCGCAGCTTCGCCGGAAGCTGCCGGTTTCAACCGGCAGAGGTGAACCTAATTAGTTGATGACCATCAGGCTGGCACGGCGCCAGGCTCATGGCCATCAACAAAACAACCCGACTCGATCTTCGTAGGTCGGCGTCTTGAGACGCCGACAGGTTCGCGGGGGTCTAAAGACCCCCGCGAACTACGAGGGTTGCCGGATGATGACTGCGCGAGCGGAACCTGTTGAGAGGAATCTGTGGCGATGTGTGCCCTTCTGTGGCTAGTGGTTCATCGTGCCAATGACCCTAAGCCCGACGTCTGCGAAAAGCGGGCTGGGCCTCTCCCTCCGCAGGCCGAGCGGCATGGGCTGTGAGCCGCATCAGGGCCAGACGAGCTGGCCGTCCTTGTAGATGCGCTTCAGGAACTCGTCCGTGAACGCCTGGGACACGTCGATGGGCTTGGCGATGGCCTCGAACTCCACCAGCGTGTCGTGGAGTGCCGACCACTGCTCCAGCGTCTGCCAGCCCAGCCCGTTCTCCTCCGTAAGGTCGCTCACCGCCCGCGCCATCTCCGTGTCCATCATGTAGCGCTGGTGGTCCCGGTCCTCCTGGGGGGCGTACTTGAGCACAATGTCGATCGCCTCCTCGCGGTTCTCCATGGCGTACTCGATGCCGTGGAGAGCGGCCTTCAAGAAGCGCTCAACCGTGTCCGGCTGCTCCTCCACCATCTTGCGCGTCGTGATGTAGGTGAGGCCGAGGGCGGGGATGCCGAAGTCGTTGGGGTCGAAGATGCGCACGTCGAAGCCCAGCCGCCTCAGCGTGTCAGGCTCGTTCGAGATGAAGACCGCCAGCACGTCGACCTGCCCCTCCGTCAGGATGCGCGGGTCGTAGCCGACGCGCACCTGCTTCACCCGGTCGGGCGAGAGGCCCACGGCCTTGAGGATGCCCAGGAACTCGGGCGGCACCGAGCCCTTGTAGCCGAACGTCTTCCCCTCCCAGTCGATGGGCGATTTGATGCCCGAATCACCGAGTACGGCGAAGGCCTGCTCTCCCTTCTGGCCGATGAGGGCTATGGCGACGATGTCCAGGCCGGGGTCGGCGATGCGCTTGAGGACTGAAGCGGCGTCGGCCGTCGTGAACTGGATGTCGCCGGCGACGAGAAGCTGGAGGTGCTCCTGCTGCTGGGCGTGCTCGATGTCCACATCGAGGCCCTGCTCCTCGAAGAAGCCCTTCTCTTTCGCCACGTAGGCGCCGACGAAGGGGAGGTTGGCCTGGGGCTTGAATCCGGCCATGAACGTGACCTTCGTCAGCGCCTGGGGCGTGGCCGTGGCTGCTGGCGCGGAGCCCGTGGCCGTGGGCGGCGCCTCCTCCCCGCCGCCGCAGGCAGCCGCGACGAGGGCGACGATGGCGATAAGGCCAAGAAGAGGCTTGACTTTCAGCGGGATAGGCGGGGACAGACGCATCATTTACCCTCCACTGGTGTCTTTCTACACGGCGGACTCGTGCCAGAAGAGAAGTCGGCGCTCGATCGCCGAGGTCAGCAGGAAGAGGCCGATGCCCAGGATGGCGAGCGAGAAGATGGCGCCGAAGGCTGTCGGCATGTCGAGGTTGTTGTTCGCTACCTGGATGACGCGCCCCAGGCCGCTGTCGCCGCTGAACCATTCCGCCACGACGGCGCCGATGACGCTCAGCGGGATGGAGACCTTGAAGGCGGCGAAGAGGTAGGGCAGGGAGCTGGGCAGCCGCAGCTTCAGGAATACTTCGGCGGGCGACGCGGCGAGCGACCGCATCAGCTCCAGGGCGCGCGGGTTCACGGAGCGAAAGCCCACCAGCGCGTTCACCATCACGGGAAAGAAGACGATGAGGGCGGCTATAAACACCTTCGGCACGAGCCCGAAGCCGAACCAGATGGCCAGCAGCGGCGCGATGGCGACTATCGGCGTCACCTTCACGAGAATCGCCAGGGGGAAGAGGCTCCGCTCCATGATCCGTGAGTGCGCCATCACCGTCGCCAGGGTGATAGCCACGGCCGACCCCATCGCGAAGCCCAGCAGAGCGCCGTAGAGGGTGCTCCAGCCCTCCTGGGCGAAGAAGGCTGGGTCCTCGGCCATGCGCCGCACCACCACCGATGGCGCCGGCACCAGATACGTCGGTATGTCGCGCGCCCGCACCCACGCCTCCCAGACGCCGGCCGCCGTCGCCAGGGCTACGATGGGAGGGGCCAGGTGCAGGGCCGCCGTCCGCAGGAGGCGCAGGAGCCGCTGGCGGCCCCACGGTGCAGCGAGGGCGCTCGCCCGGCCGGCGGGCGCGGCCGGAATCGCCATCTCGCGGGTGCGCTCGGCAAGGGGCTGGCTCATCGCCTCAGCGCTCCCTCAGCAGGTTGCGAAGCTGCACGACGTAGCGCAGAAAGGAGTCGTCCGTCTCCATGCTCTCTCCCCGTGGCCGGGGCAGATCGATGTCGATTACCGCGCGCACGGAGCCGGGCGAGGCCGAAAGCACCACCACGCGGTCGGACAGGGCGATCGCCTCCGGGATGCTGTGCGTAACGAAGACCACGGTCTTCGGGGAGGTGTCGCTGCCCGCCTGCCAGATGCGCAGCAGCTCGTAACGCATGGCCTGGCGCGTGATCTCGTCCAGGGCGCCGAAGGGCTCGTCCATGAGCAGGAGCGTCGGGTCGAAGACCAGCGCCCGGGCGATGGCCACGCGCTGCTGCATGCCGCCCGAGAGCTCGCCCGGGTAGTAGCGCTCGAACTCCTCCAGCCCCACCAGCTCCAGCAGCTCGCTGGGGCTGCGCTGGCGGGCCTTCCCGTTCTTTCGGCCGCGGCGGTTCACCTCCAGAGGCAGGGATACGTTGGCGAGCACCGTGCGCCAGGGGAAGAGCGACGGGTCCTGGAAGACGTAGCCGATCTCCTTGTTTCGCTGGGCCTCGCGGGGGCTGCGGCCGTGCAGCCGTACCGTTCCCTGCGACGGCTCGAGCAGGCCGCCGACGACCCGGAGAAGGGTCGACTTGCCGCAGCCGCTCGGCCCGATGACGGAGACGAACTCGCCCCAGCCGACGGCGAGGTTGAGTCGCGACAGGGCCGTCAGCGACTTGTCGCCGTCGTCGAAGACCTGCGTCAGGCCCTCGACGGTCACGTGTTCGGAGCCGTTGTTGCTCATGGTGGAGTGCATTGCCGCCCGGGATGTCGTATGAAGGGAGCCCGGGGAGCGCCAGGCTCAGGATAGTCTCCCGCCCTGCCTGGCACAAGCTGGCTGCGTGGTAGACTATTGTAGTACTCAGGTTCGAAAGCGGGCAACGCCAGATGAGGCCCCGTGACGGGGGCGGCAGTGGTGGGGTTCGCGTAGGGGCGACCCTGCCTGCGGCAGGCAGGCTTCAGGTCGCCCGCGGCAGGGTACGTAGATGGCCCGACCCCTCTACAGCAGCCGAGCGAAATTCGTCTGGGCATGCAAGAAGGTAAAAGCCCTCAAATTCGAGGTACTCAGATACCGGGAACGAAAGCCACACCGCATCATCACTGAATACGACCCCACCCTCACGAGATACACGTTCAGGCTTCAGGTTCTTGAGGAAATGCCTGCAATCTCTTGGGGTCTCCAGATCGGCGATTGTCTCCAGGCCTTTCGGTCGAGTCTCGATCATGCCATCTGTGAGATAGCTTCTAGGCGTGAGGGGGTATGGCCCCAACCGTCCAAGGACGAACGCCGTCTGCAATTTCCGATCTGTGATCCTGGGCGGTTCGAGAAGAATATCTGGCGTCTCGGCCAGATGGGGGAGGAGCCCGAAGTACGGGCATGCGTCGAGGGACTGCAGCCCTATAACCGACCCAGCCCCATCCCATTGACGCTGCTTAGAGACCTGAATGATCGAGACAAGCACAGAGTCATTACTGTTGTTCGAACCCGAACCCGTGAGTTCACTCTCCCCATCGATAACCAGACTGGCAGGAAAATCCACCCAATCCTTGAGTTCAAGGGAGGGCCGTTGGAGGATGGCGCACAGATTTTCGCAATTAGATTCAATCCCCCTGAGCCAGATGTGAAGATGAAGGGCCCACCTCAGTTTAGCTTCTATCCAGCCATCGCATATCCTGCGACCCAAGAGGCCAAGCTCCACAATGCAAGCGACCTGATTGAACTTGAAAGCATGTTTGACATGATCCGACGCGAAGTAAGGCACTGCCTCCTGAGTTTGTCGAAGCTCGTGAGTTGATCCTTTTTCAGCGTTCGCATCGCGCCTCGCCTTAGTCATGAGGCGCCTTTACTGTCAATGACCATAAGGCGTGCCCTACGATACTTGCGGGAGGCCTGAAGGCCTCCCCTACGAAGTCTTGACAGGTTATGATCACAGTTCTCTCCGGCGGCATTGGCGGCTCCCGCTTCTTGCAGGGGCTGGCTCGCGTCGTCGACCCCCGAGACATCACCGTCATCGTCAACACGGGCGATGACGCCGACTTCTACGGGCTCCACGTCTGCCCCGACCTCGACATAATCACGTACGCCCTCGCCGGGCTGGTGGACGAGGAGAAGGGCTGGGGCCTGCGCGGCGAGACGTTCCACTTCCTCGACGCGATGGCCCGCTTCGGGCGGGAGACGTGGTTCAACCTGGGCGACCGCGACCTGGCGACGCACGTCCAGCGCACCCTTCTCCTGCGGCAGGGCCTCCCCCTTTCGCAGGTCACGGAGGCCCTCGCCCGCGCCTTCGGCGTCGCGGTCAGGCTCCTCCCCATGTCCGACGACCCCGTCCCGACGAAGGTGACGACGGACGCGGGCGTTCTGGAGTTCCAGGAGTTCCTCGTGAAGCGGGGCGCCCGCGACCGCGTCCTGGCGGTGGAGCACGCGGGCGCCGAGGCCGCTGCGCCGGCTCCCGGGGTGACGGACGCGATCCTGGAGGCGGAGGCCGTGATCGTCGCGCCGAGCAACCCGATCGGGAGCATCGGCCCCATCCTGGCGCTGCCGGGCGTGCGAGAGGCGATGCGCCGGACGCCCGCGCCGGTCGCCGCCGTCAGCCCCATCGTGGACGGCCGCGCCTTCCAGCCGCCCACCGCTGAGATGATGGCGGGGCTGGGGCTGGAGGTGAGCGCCGATCAGGTCGCCCGCCTCTATGAGGACTTCATCGCCCTCATGGTCATCGATGGCGCCGACGCTCATCTGGCCCCGAAGATCCGCGACCTCGGCGTCGAGGTGCTCGTCACCAACGCCGTCATGAGCGGCGCGGAGGAGAGGGTTGCGCTGGCGCGGGAGACGCTGCAAGCCCTGCTGTGCTAACATACACGTCGACTCTCAAGGCGGACCCGAATACGGAAATCAGCACCAAATGATCGCTTTCATCGGGGGTACGGGGCCGGAGGGGTTGGGCCTGGCCCTGCGCCTCGCCATGGCCGGTGAGGAGATAGCCATCGGCTCGCGCAGCCTTGAGAGGGCGCAGCGTGCGGCGGCCGAGATCCGGTCCCGCTTCCCCTCGGCGAGGGTGTCGGGCGCCGAGAACCGCCGGGTGGTCGAGAAGGCCGACACCGTCTTCGTGACCATACCCTACGCCGGCCAGCGGGACACGCTTGCGTCGCTGCGGGACACCATCGGGGCGAAGCTCGTGGTCGATACGGTGGTGCCGCTTCGGTTCGAGAAGGGCTCCGCCCGCGCCGTCCCCGTTGCCGAGGGCTCGGCCGCCCAGGAGGCGCAGGCGCTCCTGCCCCGGGCGACCGTCGCCGCCGCCTTCCATAACCTCAGCGCCCAGAAGCTCATGGAGAGCGACGCTCCGGTCGACGCCGACGTGCTGGTGTGCTGCGACGACGCCGCGGCCAGGGCGGCCGTGATGGCCCTGGCGGGCAAGATCGCCGGCGTCCGCGCCGTCGATGCAGGCGGGCTCGCCAACGCCCGCTACGTCGAGGAGCTGACGGCGCTGCTTCTCAACCTCAACCGCCTCCACAAGACACAGAGCGGGATCAGGATCACGGGCATCTGATGCACACCCATCCTCGAGCCGCCACGGACGGGGCCACCTCCCATGTCACCTGAGATTCGCGTAATCGGTGTTGCCGGCATGCCCGAGGTCAGGCCGGGCGACGATCTCGTCGCCCTCATCCTCGACGCCGCCGGCAGGCAGGGCATCGATATCGCCACGGGCGACGTGCTGGTGGTGACGCAGAAGGTGGTGTCGAAGGCGGAAGGGCGCCTCGTGCGGCTCGACAGCATCGAGCCGTCCGAGTTCGCGCGCCGCGTCGCCGAGGACACAGGGAAGGACGCCCGCCACGTCGAGGTGGTGCTGGGTGAGAGCCGGCGCATCGTGCGCATGGACCGGGGCGTCCTCATCACGGAGACGCGGCACGGCTTCGTCTGCGCCAACGCCGGCGTCGACGCCTCGAACACCGGCGGCCCCGACCTCCTGGCGCTGCTTCCGGCGGAACCGGACCGCTCTGCTGAGGGCCTTCGCGGCGCCATCGAGGAGCGCACGGGCGCGCGGGTGGCGGTCATCATCTCCGACACCTTCGGCCGGCCCTGGCGCGAGGGCACCGACCAGGTGGCGATAGGGGTCGCGGGGCTGCTGCCTCTGAAGGACTACGCCGGCCAGAAGGACGACTACGGCTACGAGCTGCGGGTGACGCAGGTGGCGGTGGCCGACGAGCTGGCGGGGGCGGCGGAGCTGGTGACGGGCAAGCTCGAGAGGATACCTGTGGCCGTTATCAGGGGCTACGGCTATGAGCGGGGCAGCGCCTCCGCCCGTGACCTCATCCGTAACCGCGAGAAGGACCTCTTCCGCTAGAGGCGGCGCCGAATACGAGAGCGCGGATGAGGTCTTGCTTTTTCCTCCCTCTTTCGGCATTCGCGCGTCATCTTTAGGAATCGCTCGACGCCCAGCAGGCCCCCAATGAACACGCCGCAAACGCCGAAGGGAAGTCAGGCGCTGCTGACACCCGTGGCACGGGTCTTCATTTTCGGTTCATCTGATATTCATGTTGGCCGCATAGCTTGTGGAGGATCTCGGACCTCTGGCCGCGGGCCAGGAAGAGCTGCCTGCAGGTACCGAACTGTGCTCAGGCAAAGGAGGAAGCCGTGAAGTGGGTAACGTTGATTCGCGTGGTTTCATTCGCGCTTTCGCCAAGGGGAATCCTGGTCGTGGGACTAATCGGCCTGGTGGCACTGCTGGCCGCGTTCACGCCCCCCCAACCGCAAGCGCCCGCAAGTGCAGCGGGCACTGGTGGATCGTGTTACCCGCTAAACCAGTACAGCTACAATGACCTGGGGGACCCTTCGGGCCCGGCCTTCCAGGCATCTGGGGCGGGCATGGCGAGATTCTCGGAGTCCGAGATTCAGTTCCCCTACGAAACTCCGTATGACGGGCCTGGCGGCAGGCTATTGTGGATGTATCGTGAAATCGCCACCACGCCTACCGGCGCTCACAATACGCCGTACGGCGGAAGCTTCGCCGGCTCCGTGAGTGCGATCATTCTCTGGGACGATGGCACGCTCAGCATCTTCCGTTCTGGATGCGTGGCCGAGGTCCAAACGATCTACGATTGTGGGGAGGTCGGCGTACCCTGCAGGCGCGAGGCGGAAATGGAGGCAGAGGGAACCCTCATAGGCTTCCCCGATGGCGGTTCTTCACCCCAGCCGGCCGTTGCGAGCCTGCAAGTCAAATACGAGGAAGGAACCCGTGACCTGTTGCTGGGGTTCTCCGTTGAGTTGGGCACCACCTGCTTCGAGGGTGATACCGCGGAAGCGGAAACCGAGTTCGGGTTGCACGCTGGCTTCCTGACGAGCGAGGGGGTCGAGGGCGGTAGCGGCCACGTACTGGGTTACTCCCTGTCGCCCCCTTCCACTAGCGGGGCTTGGTCGTTCCCGGATGGCCATGACTACAGCAACTGCCCGGGGGCGTATTAGCTAGGCGACGGGCAGAAACAGGCGAAGGGGCCGCCATCCGGCCCCTTCTGCCTGACTAGCGGACGCTGGCGACGTTAGTCCTCAGCTCCGCCCGATTCGACATGAAGCACGGCGCCGTTTCCGGCGTCCACCTTCACGTCCTTGCCGCCGATCTCCACGCTGTACACCAGGCTCCCGTTCTCGTTCTCCAACTCGACCTTCTGGACGTTGCCCGGCACGTCAGCCTGGGCAGCAGCACTGGCCTGCTCCGGCGTGATCGTTGCCAGGGGAGCCAGAGCAGCGGCCTCGTCGGCCTCACTCATGCCTTCGTACTGCGCGTCCGGCACGGCGATGCTGCCGTTGAGCTGCGGCTCCTGGATGTCAGCCGCGTCCGCCCCGTTGGCGTCGTTGGCCTCGTCTTGGGGGCCGCTCTGCTCCTCGACGGTGTCGGTGTCGACCCCATTAGTCGTGGCTTCGGCCGCGTCGTCCGCTTCGCTCTGTGCGTCGCTGGTCTGGGCGGCGGGCGTGGGGGTAGGACCGCTGGCCGAGGTGATGCGCGAAGTGACCGTGATGGCTGCGCCAGCCAGGGCCATTATCGCTACCAGGCCCAGGATCCAGTACATACGCTTTCCGAGTGTCATGCTTGCTTCTCCTATTGACGGAAATCTAGTCGGTGCACTTTCTGAGGGGTGACGTGCGTTCCTCCTTTCCACATTTCACTCCCACCTTCTGATGGAAGCAGCTTAAGACGCCCACATGAAGCCGCTGTGAAGTGAGAATGAAAAGTGGCCGCCCTAGTTGCCAACGAGGTCTGGGTGGCCGCCGGGGGGTTCCTCACGCGCCAGACCGACGCCGGGGCAGTCGTACTTGAGCTCGGTTACGTTGTCCAGGGGGCTGGGGAGGCGTTCCAGCAGCACATCCTCATCGCCCTGCAACGTGGCTGAGGGGCCGGGTGCTACTTCGAGGTCGACATCCCGCTGGGCGGCAGCGCCTCGAACCTGCTCGATGGCTCGCGCCATCCCCAGCCATGCCCGGGGACACCACGGGGAGAGCGGGTAAAGCGCCCCGCCGGCGACGCCGATGCAGACGGCCAGGGCAGCGTCCGCTCTTCAACGCGTCAGGACGGCTGCGCCCGCTCTCGTCTCTCTTGCCACAGCAAGGCCATCCAGAAGCTGACAGCGGCGATGGCGCAGCCGATGAGCCAGTCCAGCATGTAGTGGTTGGCCGTCCCCATAACCGATACCGTCATGGCTACCGGCATTGCCGGACCGAGCCAGCGCCAGCGCGACCTGTCCATTGCCAGGAACGCCGCTAGACCCGCTGCCAGCGCCCATCCAACGTGCATGCTTGGCACCGCCGCAAAGTGATTCGCGAAGATATGTGGCTGGATGAAGTAGTTGGAATGGCTCGGCCCTGATACGGTATCCACCAGGTCCAGTTGGGGGTTCAGGCGCGGCGGCGCCGTGGGCAGCGTGATATAGAGTATGAGGCTGGGTATCGCGGACAGCAGCAGCCCATTCCTCAGGACCACGAACCATCGCCGCGACTTGAAATACAGCCAGACGAATTCTCCGACGAGGAACGGCACGTGCCCCCAGATGTAGATTACGTTGAGTAGCGAAACCACCAGAGGCATCCGTATGGCCAGGCTCTGAAGCGACCTTTCGAAGGAAATGTGCAACTGGCGCTCGAGTTCAGCGATATCCTGGCTCCGCTCTACGGCCTGTTGCACGTCTATGTGGCCCGCGATCACGCCGCGGGCGATCAGGTAGCTGATGTACAGGAGACAGAGCGCGACTATGTGGCCTACGAAGAAGGCCGCTGGCCTCAGAGATTTCGCGTGCATCCGCTCCCCCAGCGTTTGACCAGGAGCGCCGCCGGTCGGCCGGAAGCCCGGTAATCCAGGCTACCGGATGTCGGCCAACAACAGCAAGTGGCCCATTGGACGCATCCGCTTGCTGCGGCCCCTCCAGAGCCTAGCCCAGCGCTGGCAGATCGAGAAAGGATGACGTGCACAGTCACGAGGCCCGATCGGGAGCTCGTTGACTGGTGGGTAGGCGGACGGTGAATGTCGATCCCTGCCCGGAGGTGCTTTCGACGGAGATGGAGCCCCCATGGGCCTCCGCTATCCAGCGGCAGATGCTCAGCCCGAGCCCCGCTCCGCCCTCGGCGCGGCTGCGGGCCTTGTCCGCCCGGTAGAAGCGATCGAAGATGTGAGGTAGATGCTCGCCGGCGATGCCGATTCCCGTGTCGCGGACCCACAGCTCAACCTGACGACCGTTCGCCGTCCAACCGACGGTCACCCGACCTCCCGCCGGCGTGTACTTGATGGCGTTGTCCAGGAGGTTGAGCAGGAGCTGCAGCAGCAGATCCTCGTCGGCCTGCAAGGTCATGGCGGGGCTGCGCGTGACAATGAGCTCGATATTCTGCTGTTGGGCCGCTGGTTGCACCTGCTCAGTGGCGGCGCCCACCAGCTCCGGTAGGGTGACCGCCTCGGCCACGATGGGGATCTGACCGACATCGGCGCGGGCAAGGGTGAGGAGGCTCCCCACCAGGCGGATCAGTCGGTCCACCTCCTCGTTGACCGTGTGCAGGACTTCCCTGTAGGCGTCCGCGTTGCGTGGCCTGTTGAGCGCGACCTCAACCTGGCCCTTGATCGCGGTCAGCGGCGTCCTGAGCTCATGGGAGGCGTCGGCCGTGAACTGTCGCTGGCGGCGGAAGGCGTCGTCCAGGCGGGCGATCATCTCGTCGAAGGTGCGAGCCAGTTGTCCTACCTCGTCGTTGGGCAGCCGCAGGTTGAGCCGCTCGCTCAGGTCCTCGGCGGACATGCGCCGCGCGAGGCGCGTCAGCTTATCGATTGGTGACAGAGCTCGTCCGGCCAGGAAGATGCCCCCGAAGCTGGCCACGACCAGCGTCACCGGGTAGGCGATTCCCAGGATCAGGAGGAGAGTCCGCAGAGTGTCAGTCACGTCGCCCGAGGCGCGGCCGACCTCGAGCGCGCCGGTGACGTGCCCATCTCGCTCGATGGGCGTGATTCGCACCTGAAAGGGGTCGCCACCCGCACTGATGCCGCGCATGACGGTCTTGCCGGTCAGCGCCTTCTGGACCGCGGCCCTGTCGACGGGCACGGCGCCCGCCTCGCCGCTGTTGTCGAAGGTCAGTTCCCCTGAGGCATCGAAGACGCGAACGAACTGCTCCCCCAGGTCCGGGCTGTCCCTTGATATGCTCCCGGGCAGGGTGGGCCGGTCTCCGTCATAGCGCACGACCGTCAGCAGGTCGTTGCTGCGCGCTTCTATAGAATCGTGCAGGTTCGCATAGAGGCTGTGGTGCAGCGTCACGTAGATGCCAGCGCTGAATCCCGCCAGAATGATGGCGAGCAGGAAGACGTACCAGAGGGTGAGGCGCAGGCGAATGAAGCGGAAGATCTGCACGGCTCACACCGGCTGCCGGTCAGAGATTCGATAGCCGGCCCCGCGCACAGTATGGATCAGCTTCGTGGGGAAGGGGTCATCGATCTTCCGCCGCAGGTTCCGGATGTGGACGTCGATGACGTTGGTGGCGTTGTCAAAGTCGTAGTTCCACACATGCTCGGCGATCATCGTCCGGGTCAGCACCTGGTTCGGATGGCGCACAAGGTACTCCAGAAGGGCGTACTCCTTGCTGGTCAAGGGTATGGGCGTTCCCTGCCGGGACACCTCCCGCGTGGCGCTGTCCAGGACGAGGTCCCCTACCTGAAGGCATGTTCCCAGGACCGACCGCTCCCGCCGGCTCAGGGCGCGGAGGCGCGCCAGCAGCTCGGCGAAGGCGAAGGGCTTGACCAGATAGTCGTCAGCTCCACTATCCAACCCTTGCACCCGGTCCTCCACCGTATCCCTTGCGGTGAGCATGAGGATCGGGATGTGCACCCCCCGTTGTCGGAGCAGACGGCAGACCTCCATCCCGTCTCGAACAGGGAGCATCACGTCGAGGACTATCATGTCGAACTCGGCGACAGCCACCCAGTCTAGCGCCTCGTCGCCGTCGTATGCGACGTCGACAGCGTAGCCGTCTTCGCACAGCCCCTTGCGGATGAAGTCCGCTATCTTCCGCTCGTCTTCAACGACAAGAACACGCATGGGCGCCTCCGGCAAGGCGAGATCCTTCAGACCCAAGTATAGGGGACAAGAGATGAAGAGGGCATTAACTGCTCGGGCTCATATTTCCTCGGCGCCGCGGATGGTCAGGATGGCGCCGGTGACGAAGCGGGCGCGCTCCGAGCAGAGGAAGGCCACTGCCTCGGCGATGTCCTGTGGATCCGGCCCCTTCCGCTTCCGCCGGCCCGTGCCCTCTCGCGCCGCATCCACCGCCTCCTCGAGCGGGATGTGGGGGACCGGCCCCGGCGCGATGGCGTTGATCGTCACGCCGTGCCCGACCTCCAGGGGCGCGAGGGTGCGCGTAAGCCAGTGGCGACCCGCCTTGCCGAGCGGGTAGTCGAGGGGCGTCGCCGGCGGCCGGAAGGGCCAGTGCTCGGCATCGCGGCCGCCGATGCTGACGATGCGGCCCCAGCCCCGCTGGCGCATCCCCGGCAGGACCGCCCTGATCGCGTAGAAGACGGCGTCCACCTCCTCCGCCAGCACCGCGCGCCAGTGCTCCGGCTCTATGGCGGCGATGTCGAGGGGCTTCCACACGCCGCCGGCGTTGTTGACGAGGATGTCGATGGGGCCCAGCCGCTCTTCGGCGGCCTCCACCATCGAGCGCACGGCTGCGGCATCCGATACGTCGGCGCCGTGGACGAGGGTGCGACGGCCCATCGCCTCGATGACGCCGGCGACGCGCTCGGCCCGCTCCCGCCGTCGATGGTAGTTGACGACGATGTCGGCGCCCTCGCGCGCCAGGGTGAGGGCTATGCTCCGGCCCATGCCGTCGCCGGCGGCGCCGGTCACCAGCGCTACCCGCCCCTGGAGCTCCATGTCAGGACCCCCTTCGCTAACGGCGATGCTGGCGCCAGCATAGAGGCGGCACCCCTACCCGTCAACAAGGGGGGATGGCGGCTCGCGGCGTCAGAGCGAGGCTCACGGCTTGACAAGGTTTGGCGTCCGGGCTAATGTGTGCCCTGCTGGACAAACGGCTTGACCAGTAAGGCCGCTCGCCGAAGCGAGAACGCCTGCCGCGGGGCGGCCCTAGAACGATTGGCCTTCACCGAACCGAGCCCGGAGCCGGACCATAATTGCTGGTTGTCTTTGAGGGCGCCCGCGCCACGCCATGCGATAGGTTCTGCAATGGTATGACGGGTGCCCAGCAAGGAGGGGACACCTATGTCTAGGCACAGGAGAGCGGCCCTCGCAGCCGCTGCGGTGGGGATGGCCCTAGTGGCGTCGTTATGGCTGGCCTCGGAGACGGCCAGGGGGCAGGTGCCTCTCCCACCGAACCGCTTCTTCGGCCAGGTGTCCGTCAATCCGCCGAAGGGCGCGCCCGCGGGCACCGACGTCGTGGCGACCATTAATGGCAACATCTGTGGAGAGACGGACGTTCAGGCCGACGGCGGGTACGTGCTGGATGTGCTGTTCACTGGTCCGCCGCAGGGGGAACCCTACGTGAGGCCGGGCTGCGGCACCGAGGGAGCAACCGTGGACTTCTGGGTGGGCGGGCAACCAGCGGGTACCGCCACCTTTCACGTGGGAACGTTTAGCCCACTGAATCTGTCGATTACCGCTGACTGCATGCTGGGTGACGACTCTGGCAGAGGCACCGGACTGCTGATCTGGGGCGACGACTGGAGGTTCGTGGCTCCAGGCGAGGACCTGGCGGGTTCCGGGGTTAGGTGGTTCTTCGGACGCTTCCTGGTGTTCGGCCGCTCCGGTTCGGCAATGGCAGTGGCGTTCGGGTCTTGCCCCTGGGGAGGGGGCACGGGCATGGCGATGGACCTTTCTGCTCGCCGCCTTCTCCGCCTCGTTGACACGACCTCCCTCCCGCCTTTGCCACTTCCATCACCGCCGCCACCACCGCCTCCGCCACTCCCGGCACCGCCGGTAGGGCCGACGGAAGTGCTAGCCTTACCCGCGGGTTGCAGCCTGGTGACCTCCACCTACCCCGACGGAACCCCGCCCGTCACGCTGGCAGCTAACCTGTCGCCTCAGAGCGGCATCAGCGGCATTTGGAGATCGCAGTTCCCCGTTTGGGGCGGGTTCCAGCCGTACACCCCCTCCTACGCGAGCAATATGGGCCGCCTGCAGTTCTTGGACGCGATCTTCGTCTGCGTGAATACCCCGCATTTCTTGGTCCGGCCTATGCCATAGGCGGTGAGTCGAAGGCATGTGGTTGCTGTGCCCCTGCCGACAGGCAGGGGCACAGACTTCGTGTTGGCTCCTTCCACTGGAGCACAGCAGGAAACGGCGCGGGGGAGGGCCAGGACCTCTCGCTCGCTCGCGCCGTCCTTGTCGCGTCTCGCCGCTGGTGCTACACTTCTCTCTGTCATCGTACCGCCAGAGGGGCCAGCGCCTCGTCCGCGGAGGGGAGGGGGATGAGGGGAAGGCTATGGCGGAGGAAGCACGGCCGAAGGGCCACCGGTGGGTGGCTGCCATCTACGATGGCTTCAACCGGCGCTCCGAAGTCACTATCATGCGACACCTCCGGCCGATCGTCGTGGGGGAGGCCACGGGGTCTGTTCTCGAGATCGGCTTCGGGACGGGGGCCAGCCTGCCGTACTACGATTGGACGAAGGTGCGGGAGCTCATCGCCACCGACCCCGATCCGTTCATGCTTCAGCGGGCCGAGAAGCGGACGCGGAAGATGGGACTCGGCGGCAAAGTGCGGATCATGCCCCTGGCGGCCGAAGACCTGCCCTTCGACGACGCCTCCTTCGACACCGTGGTGAGCACCATGGTGCTGTGCACGGTCCGCGACGTTCCACAGTCACTCGCTCAGGTCAGGCGGGTCCTGAAGCCGGACGGTGCGCTGCGTTTCATCGAGCACGTCCGCCACGATGCCGGCGTCAGAGGCTGGGCGCAGGATGCGTTCACCCCGGTGTGGAGCTGGCTCAGTGCGGGGTGCCACCTGAACCGGCGAACGGCCGAGTCGATCACGGAGGCGGGGTTCGATCTGGTGGAGCTGAAGCGCCTGGCCGGGTCTCCCGTCTCGCCGCTTCTCGTGGGCGTGGCAAAGCCGGTCTAGGGCGCTCGCGCGCGGTAGTGACGGCAGGCCAGGCTTAGGCCTGGCCTTCGCCTTTCACGATCGAGACCCGCAGCCCCTCAAAGTCGAAGGCGAAGTCGATCATCCTCGCGCCTCCCTCCGAGAGGGCCTCGCGCAGGCGACCCACCGCCTCGGGCTGGCAGAAGAAGAGGAGGCAACCGCCGCCTCCGGCGCCGCAAGCCTTGCCGGAGACGGCGCCGCCCTTCAGCGCCAGCTCGAACAGGGCGTCGACGGAGGGATTGGTGATCGACGGGTGGAGTTGCTTCTGACAGGCCCAGTTCTCGGCCAGCAACTCAGCCAGGACTGTCAGATCACCGGTGACCAGCGCCTCCTTCATTTCGAGAGCGATCTGCGCGAGTCTGCGCAGGGCGGCCCCCACCTGAGTGTCGCCGGCCCGATAGCCCGACCACACGTGCTGGTGGATGTCACCCGACAGTCGCGCCTCGCCGCTGTAGCAGAGAACCAGCCGTCGGCCCAGCTCGGCGATTGGGCGGGACCCGAGATCGAGCCGCTCAACATCGGTCCCTTCGCTGGTGAAGCGGAAGAGGTGGATTCCCCCCAGCGCGGCGGCGTACTGGTCTTGCTTGCCCCCTAGCACTCCCAGCAGGTTCTCGAGAGCGAAGGCTTGTTCGGCGACCTCCTCTCGCAGGAGGCGGCGTCCCATCGCCGTCTTCACCAGGGCCAGCCAGACGACGTTCAGGGCCGCGGATGTGCCCAGCCCGGCGCCGGACGGGATGGAAGTGGAGTAGGAGACGTGCATGCCGCCGTCGCTCACCAGTTCGCCCGTGACGTGCTGGTCGATGGCGGCGTTTAGGACGGCGCCCCCTTCGGCGGCGGCGAAGCAGGGGACGTCGGTCCAGCCGCCGGCCAGGTCGATGCGGACGGGGGCGCGAGCGATCACACGCATGGCTTCAGGTCAACCAGCTAGCGGGCGGCGACCCCAAGCTGCTCTCGCATCCGCTCAGGAAGCCTGCGCGTCGCCTCCCGCAGAGTGACGCCGGACATCCGGTCCCTGTTCTCGGCCACGAAGCGAAAGACCTCCTCCGGGTCGGCCTTCGACATCTCCCGCAAGACCCAGCCGATCGCCTTGCGGACGAAGAACTCCTTCTCCTCCATCATCTCGTCGGCGAACGAGTAGAAGAGCGCCTTGTCGCCCTTGCCGTCGCGAAAGAGAAGGAGCTGCGAGAGGAGGGCCGCCCGCCTCATCCAGAAGTTCGGGTCTTTGCTCCATCGCTTCAGGTACTCCAGCACCCGCCCGTCCTTCTCGAGCAGCGGACCGACGAGGTGGACGGAGATCTCGTCTACCTGGTCCCAGTTGACGGACTCGCGCAGCATTCTCTGCAGCGACGGCATGTCGGCATAGTCGAGGAGGGCGCGGTACTCCTCCAGCAGCACCATCGCCAGGGCCCGCTCCTCGTGGAAGTCGCCTTGCCACAGGGCCTGAGAAAGCTCCCACAGCGACTCTTTGGAGATGCGCCTGTTCTCTCGCCTGAATGCTTTGGCGACGGCTCTGATTCTCGGTACGGAGACGCCGTAGAATTGGAACGGGCTCTTCAGGTAGCGCTTCTCCTGCGCCGCCCGCTCCGGGTCGCCCAGCGCCTTGAACTGCTGCCGGAAGCTGGAGATAGCCTCTTCGATCATCAGGGGAGTGTCGCTCCGCCTGGCGCGGCGGGCTGTTCATGGCCCTCCACGGCTGGCGCTCGGAGCGCATCAAGACCTGTGCCGTCTGCCGTCGGCTGGAATGAGCAGAGCGAGGGCGGCCCTGTGAGAGAAAGGTGAGGCCGCGGCGCTCTCTGGTCGTTCGTGGGAGCTACTGCACAACGCTCACCGCGAGCGCATTCTCAGGGCATACTTCCTCGCAGATATTGCATCCCGTACAGAGGCTCAGGTAGAGCGGCCCTATCGCCCAGTCCTCCGTGGCTTGCCCCGGCTTGCGCCCGTTCCGGGGATAGATGTGAAATACCCCTTGCGGGCACTCGTCAAGGCACTTGCGGCAGTCCTGGGGAGAGGTGCATTCTTTCTCATCCCACGTTATCTGTATCATCGCATCACCACACGTTCGCCAGCGCGGGAATCGCGTTTCTATCCGACAGGGTTATGGCTTCTCGAGGGCATTCTGCGCGGCAGACGCCACAGCCGTAGCACTGGAGCTGATTGATGGAGCACTTGTCCACATAGGCAGAGTAGCTGATGGCCCCGAAGTTGCAGGCCTTCATGCAGTCGCGGCAGCCGTTGCACTCGTCCCAATCGATGGTGACGACGTACTCGCCCTTGAAGAACACCGGCAGGTCGAGCCGCGTGCGGGTCTTCAGGGCTATGCAATCGTTGACCGTGCAGTTGCAGATGCCGCTGATATAGGGGGTGATCATGGTCCACACCGTGTGCACGAGGCCGTTACGGTCGAGCTTCCGGATGGCCTTCTTCGCCTCTTCCTTGTCGAGCAGTTCCAGGCCTGATGAGAAATCTGGACCTACGGGCACGAAGTCCGACTGAAAGGTGGTCACTCCGAAGCAGAATCTGGCGTCACGAAAGCCGTGGAGAGTGCTCCGGCAGGCGCAGGGCAGCCTTACCACCGAAAGGCTCATGTCAAGGATCTTCTCGACATCCTCTATGGGGATGACCTGCCCGTAGTGGTCTCTTTTCGCCTCCTCGATCACGGCAGGGAACATGGCCCTGGCAGCAGCAGGGTCGGTGGCGAGGGCGTTGTCCACCGAGCCAAGCCTGTCGCGAACGAAACCCTCGAAGTTGTCGAAGAAGTCCCTCATGAAGCGCTTTCGCTCTTCATTGAGCAGCTCCTGGCTGTAGTTCTTCGCCTCCAGATACCACTTCTTCCCCTCCCCATGTTGAGTGCAGAACTCACACATCAGTGCACCTCCCCGATAGTCTCTGCTTATGCAAGCGACGGCGGGCTGCCTACAATGGTCGAAGGGTACGATTCTGATTCGCGGTTGTCAAGGTTGGAGCGCAGCTCGTCAGCGCCAGGCAGCATTGGGGCCGTCGTGGCCTCTCATGGCGGCGTCCCGCTCTCTCGACCTCAACCGGGGGCCAATGACCCCGATGGGAGCTGGTGCGCTCGCGGCGCGCGACTAGGCGTCGCGGAGGACGGCGCCGGTGTTGGCGCTCGTCACCAGCGAGGCGTAGCGCCGCAGCCAGCGCGACGGGAGCTCGCGCTCGGGCGGCCGCGCCTCGGCCAGGCGCCGCTCCATCTCGGCGCTGGAGAGGTCGACCTCCAACCGGTGGCCGGGTATGTCGAGGTGGATCGTATCGCCGTTCCTGAGGGCGGCGATGGGCCCGCCCGCCGCCGCCTCGGGCGACACGTGGCCGATGCAGGCGCCCCGCGTACCCCCCGAGAAACGGCCATCGGTGATCAGGGCCACCTTGGTGCCCAGCCCCATGCCGACGATGTTGGCCGTGGGGGCCAGCATCTCCTGCATGCCCGGCCCGCCCTTGGGACCTTCGTAGCGGATCACCACCACGTCGCCCTCCCGCACATCGCCCGCGAGGATGGCGGTGCCGGCCTCCTCCTGTGATTCGTAGATGCGGGCGGGGCCGCTGAACGTCATCATCGACGGATCGACGGCGCCCACCTTCACTACCGCGCCGTCGGGCGCCAGGTTGCCGAAGAGGACGGCCAGGCCGCCCCGCTCGTCGAACGGGTTGTCTACGGGGCGGATGACATCGTGGTCGAGCACGCGCGCGCCTTCGATGTTTTCGCCCAACGTCTTGAGCGTTACGGTCCTCTGGCTCAGGTCGAGGACGCCGGGCCTCTTGCTTATCTCCTTGAGGATGGCGCTCACGCCTCCCGCCCGGTCCACGTCCTCGAGGTGAACGCTGGGCTCGGAGGGCGCTACGGTGCAGACGTAGGGGACGCGGGCCGCGACCTCGTTCAGGCGGGCGAGGGGGTAGTCCAGGCCCGCCTCGTTCGCCAGGGCCAGCGTGTGCAGCACCGTGTTGGTGGAGCCGCCCATCGCCATGTCGAGCGCGAAAGCGTTGTCGATGGCCTTGGGCGTCACGACCTGGCCCGCCGTCAGCCCCGCCTCGACCAGCTCCAGGATCTGCTGGCCCGTCCGCCGGTAGAGGTCGTTGCGCTTCTCGTCTTCGGCGAGGATGGTGCCGTTGCCGGGCAGGGCCATGCCCAGCGCCTCGCAGAGGCAGTTCATGGAGTTGGCGGTGAACATGCCCGCGCAGGAGCCGCAGCCGGGGCAGCCCTGCAGCTCCAGCTCCTGCAGCCCGGCGGCGTCGATCTTGCCGGCCCGGTAGGCACCGACGCCCTCGAAGATGGAGATGAGGTCCACGGACCTGCCGTCTGCCATTCGGCCGGCCCTCATGGGGCCGCCGCTAACGAAGATGGTGGGGATGTCGAGGCGCATGGAGGCCATCAGCATTCCCGGCACTATCTTGTCGCAGTTAGTGATGCAGACCATGCCGTCGAAGCAGTGGGCTGCCACCACCGTCTCGACGCAGTCTGCGATGAGCTCGCGGCTGGGAAGGGAGTACTTCATGCCGAAGTGGCCCATGATGATGCCGTCGTCGACGCCGATGGTGTTGAACTCGAAGGGTACGCCGCCGGCCTCCCGCACCGCCTCCTTGACGATGCGCCCCACGTCCTGGAGGTGGGCGTGGCCGGGGATGATATCGATGTAGGAGTTGGCGACGGCGATGAAGGGCTTCTCGAAGTCGCCGTCGTCGCGGATGACGCCGGTGGCGCGGAGAAGGCTGCGGTGGGGAGCCCGCTCGAAGCCCCGCTTGATGGTGTCGGAGCGCATGGCCATATGCTCGTCCCTTCCGGCCGACAGTCGGTCGGCTGATTTGGCAACTGGGGAATGGTGAAATCGATATTACGTCTTAGGGCCGTTTGCTGGCAAGCGAGGGCCCGTGCAGTCGACTCTCCAGGCCCCCGCCGGTGCTTGCAACCTCTCCCGTCAGGGTCTACCCTGTCGGTGGAGGGAGTCCGGCAGCATGAAGCACATGACGTTCGAAGAGCGACCGAGCCTTCGTAAGCCGCTCCTCGTCATGGCCTTCGCTGGCTGGAACGACGCTGCCCAGTCGGCGACGATGGCCGCGCGCTTCCTGGTCGGCACGTGGTCGGCGGCTCGGTTCGCCAGCGTCGACCCGGAGGAGTTCTTCGATTTCACCAGTACGCGGCCGATCGTGAAGATCGGGACGGAGGGTGCCCGCCAGCTCGATTGGCCCGCCAACGACTTCTACTACCATCAGCTACCTTCCCTTGACCACGACGTTCTCATCTTCCTGGGCACAGAGCCCGGCCTCAGGTGGCGCACCTTCGCCTCGGAGGTGCTTGAGGTTGCTGAGCAGTGCGGCGTCTCGCTGGTGGTCACCGTGGGCGCCCTTCTCGCCGACGCCGTTCACTCTCGCCCCGTCCCCGTCGCCGGCTACGCCAGCAAACCGGCCCTGGCCGCGAAGCTCGGTCAGCTAGGCGTCATGTCGACGCGCTACGAAGGGCCTACCGGCATCGTCGGCGTCATGCACGACGCCTGCCGGCGCCGGGGTCTGCCCGTCGTAAGCCTCTGGGCGAGCGTTCCCCACTATCTGGGGGTGACCGCGAACCCCAAGGCGGCGGCGGCGCTGCTCCGTCTTGTCGATTCGCTATTCGGCCTCCAGTTCGATATAGGCGAGCTGGAGGAGGCGTCGCGCGTCTTTGAGGAGCAGGTGGCCGGAGTGGTAGCAGGTAGCCCGGAGATCGCCGCATACGTGCAGGAGCTGGAGAGGCGCATCGACGCGGCCGTCGAGGGCGAGGCGGAGCCCTCCCTGGGCGGCCCCGAGCTGCCCCCCAGCGACGCCGTCATCCGCGACCTGGAGGAGTTCCTGAGGCTCCGCCGCAAGCAGGACGGAGAGCCGTAGGCCGCCCGCCTCAGGCGGGCCCCCGCTGCACGGACGTCCCTTCTGTACGGTCGGCCTATTGCCTTTCCACTCTCCGAGCGCAATAATTATGCCACCCATCACCGGCCGGTAGCTCAGCGGGCGCCCATCCTGGTGCCGGCTGGAGGAGCCCGAGGGCGAAGGGCGCGGGCCGATTCCGAGCGCCGCCAGAGGACCCGGGGCGCTGCTCGGACGGTTCGCGTTTTGCGCGCGAGGGGCGATAGGTGCAGCAGTACATAATAAAGCGCATCCTCCTCAACATCCCCGTCGTCGTACTGGTGGTGACGCTGGTCTTCCTGGTTTCGCACGTGCGCGCCGATTTCGCCGAGCAACGGGCCGCACAGGGCTTCGTCGGCGGACTCGAGTATGAGGAAGCCGTAGCGTCCATCCGCCACGACCTGGGCACGGACAAGCCCCTCATCCAGCAGTACGGCCACTATCTGCTGGACGTCATCAAGGGCGACTTCGGGACATCTCTCGTCTCCCAGAAGACAGTGTTCCACGAGCTCCGCTCGCGGTTGGGTGCCTCCGTAGAGCTCGGCATTCTCCAGATGATCGTGGGCCTTGTCATCAGCATCCCCATCGGCGTAATCTCCGCCATCCGCCAGGACACGTGGCTGGACTACGTGCTGCGCTTCTTAGCCGTGCTCGGCCTAGCAGTGCCCTCGTTCTACCTGGCGACTTTAATGCTGCTGGTGGCCTTCAACTGGTTCGGCTGGAGTCCGCCGATCACCACGTACGAGAGCTTCTTCCACGGCCCCAGCGCGAACCTTCAGGCGATGGTCCTGCCGGCGCTGGCGGGTGGGTTCGCCATGGGAGCGGTGATGATGCGCCTGCTGCGCTCGCAGCTCCTGGAAGTGTTGCGGCAGGACTACGTGCGTACCGCCTGGGCCAAGGGCCTGCGAGAGCGGACTGTGATCATACGCCACGCCATGAAGAACGCCATGATTCCCGTGTTCACGGTCTTGGGCCTCCTGGTGGGGACACTCTTCGGGGGCAACGTGATCCTGGAGAGCATGTTCTCACTACCGGGGATCGGGCAGTTCGTCGTCCTCTCCTTCAAGCAGAATGATCTGCCCATGGTGCAGGGAATCGTGCTCCTGGTGGCCATCGCTCTAGTGATGACCAACATCGTGGTGGACGTGAGCTACGCCTGGCTGGATCCGCGCATCCGCTATCGATAACGATGAGGATACGGAGTGGCCACTGAAACGGGCGCTGTCCTCGAACGGGAGTGGAGGCTGCCGCACCGGCCCTCGTTCTGGGTGGTCGCCGGACGGATGGCCGTGCGAAAGCCTCTGGGCACTTTCGGGCTTGTGGTCATTGTCCTTCTTGTCGTGGCAGCGTTGGGAGCGCCCTTAATCGGCCGCTACGACCCGCAGTTAACGTTCGCGCGCCCGAATCCCCTGTACCAGCCCGGCTCCTTCAACCCGGAGGCTCTTACGCCGACGACGTTAGACAGGTCGGCGGCGCCCTCGGCCGATCACTGGTTCGGCACTGACAGCTCCGGGCGCGACATCTGGTCGCGGATCATCTGGGGCGCCCGGCGCTCGCTGAGTGTGGGGGTGGGCGCCCTTACCATCTCCATTCTCGCGGGCACGCTGGTAGGGGTCGTCTCGGCCTACTTCGGCGGCTGGGTGGACACCCTATTGCAGCGCCTCATGGACTCTCTTCAAGTGTTCCCGGCCCTGCTTCTGCTGATCCTCCTCGCCACGTACATGAAACCGAACATTCAGAACCTCATCATAGCCCTGGGCATCGTGGGTATCACCCAGGTCTCCCGCATCGTGCGCGGCACGGTGCTCGCCGTTCGTGAGATGCCGTTCGTGGAGGCGGCGAAGGTCGTGGGGGCTTCGGACCTGCGGGCGATGATCCAGCACATCCTGCCCAATACGGCGGCGCCCATCATCGTCATTTTCACGATCGGCCTCGGCTCAGTCATAATCGCCGAGGCCGGTCTGTCCTTCCTGGGTCTGGCTCCGCCCGGAACCTCGTGGGGCCAGATGCTGAACGAGGGTCGCAACCTCATCTATACCTCGCCCTGGCAGGCCGTCTTCAGCGGCCTCGCCATCAGCCTGGCGGTTCTAGCGTTCAATCTGGCCGGAGACGCCCTTCGGGACGTCCTTGACCCAAGGCTGCGCGCGTGAGGGAGTGGGGATCGGAAGCAGGAAGCCGGAACGGAACCGTGCGGCGGGAAAGGAGACGGTGACTGCATGAAAGAGGACAATTACTGGACAAGACTGCGGGCGCACAGGCTGAGCCGTCGCCGACTGCTCGCGGGGGCTGCAGCCGCAGGAGCCGGCGCTGCCGGGCTGGCAGTCGTCGGCTGCGGCGGCGGCGGAGGAGGGAAAGAAGAGGGCCCGGCGCCCGAGGAGGCCGCGCCCGGCCAGCCACCCCTGACCACCGTGGTCACGCGCGGCGGCGTCGATCATAGCTTCCAGTATGACTCCCTCGTACTGGACACGCGGGACCCCCATCAGACCCGACTGGGCCCCATGTACAACGTCCAGTCGCGAGTCTTCAGCAAGATTCTCAACTACTTCGACGAAATCCAGCAGATCATGTGGCCTGACCTGTCGTCAGACGCCCACGGCAACGCGGCGATGCCAGAACAGGTCGATGACCTTACGTACGTCGTTCGCCTGCGCCCGACGGCCCGTTACCACGACACGCCACAGATCCGGAAGAACTGGCCCGACACCGCCGGCCGCGCCGTCGTTGCTCAGGACGTCAAGTACAGCATTGAACGCCAGCTCAACACCAATAGTCCCAAGAGTGCTCTCTACTACCGGCGCTACCAGTGGGAGACCGTCGACAAGATTGAGATCATAGACGACCATACCCTGCAGATCACCACCAAGAAGCCCTGCTCCCCCTTTATCCACTTCATGGCCGACCGCAACGCGTTCATCATCCCACCCGAGCTCGTCGACCCGGAGACCGACGACATGAACGCGGACAACAAGATGGTGGGCTCCGGCCCCTTCATCCTCGACAAGTTGGAGGCGCTCAAGCTGCTGAGGATGGTGCGAAACCCCGACTGGTACGCCGCCGATGACAACCCGGAGAACATGGGGGCGGGGCGCCCCTTCCTCGATGCGATCGAGGTCACCTATCCACCGGAGAGCGACAGCGTCGTGGAGACGGCCTTCAGGACGAAGCAAGTCGACGTCGCCGGCTTCACTGACCAGGGCAACGTCTACCGGATATACGACGAGGTCCCGGGGCTTATCCTAACCGAGATCGGCACCTCCGGCGGCTTGGCCTCTTCGATACTCATCGACCGTCCGCCGCTGAACGATCTGCGCGTGCGCAAGGCGATAAACCAGGCCCAGGACCGTCTGGCTCTGGGTGAGCAGGCATATCCGGCCGCTCCCGGCCACCCCCGTGTCCTCCTCAGCGGTCCCGTCTGCTGGCCGATCGTGCGCTGGGCTCTTCCTCAGGAGCAACTGGCAACCTACCCCGGCTACCGCTACGGCCCCGGCGAGCGCGAGGCAGACCTCGCCGATGCGCGCCAGCTCTTCGAGGCGGCCGGCGGGCGTGATGGCGTGGGCCCCATCCGCATCCTCTTCTCCACCGTCCCGCCCTGGATCGCTGAGAAGATCCTGCCCCAGGTGAAACGGGAGCTGGAGCAGGCCCTGGGCGCGGAGATCATTACGGACGTGGACCGCACCGGCTACACGGAGATCATCTCCTGCCTCTCCCGGGCTATCGGCGGCGCACCGGCGGAGGCCTGTGTCTTCACCTGGAGCTTCGACAACGGCTTCACGGACCTGGACGACTGGCTCTACGCCTATGACCACACCAACGGGGGACTGAACGCCTCTCGGGTGTCGGACCCGACGCTAGACCAGTGGCTCGAGGACCAGCGCGCGGAGTTCGATTACGAGAAGCGACGCGAGATCGGCTTCAAGATCCAGGACCGGGTCCTGACCGAGATCTTGAACGGCTACCGCTTCTTCAACGACATCGCGCGTACCGTGGAGCGTCCCTACCTGAAGAATGGGCGGGTCTGGCCGTGGTTCGGCGTCGGCTACTGGCACGCCAACGTCTGGCTCGACCAGAACGACCCGCAGTTCCAGGGCCGTCCGGCGTAGGCCGTGGCGCCGTGGCGCTCCTAGCGGCGCGTTAGGTGCAGGAAGTCTGCGCGACCATCATCGCGTACGGGAGGAGCTTGTCGGGCGGGAGGCCGTAGGCGGGCGGGACGAGGCCCATCGATGAGCAAGATAGACCGACGCAGGGGAAGCCGCCCGCCGGGTCTCTGAAGTGCCAGTTTTCAGGCTGGCACGGCGCCAGGCTTACGTCGAATCCCTCAGCTTCGAGTCTGATCGTCAATGACCGTCAGCCCTGCTCCACAAGGCGGACATTGACCGTAGCGGACATTGACCGTAGCTGCAGGGCTTCAGCCCTGCTCCGTACGGCATTGACCGTAGCTGCAGGGCTTCAGCCCTGCTCCATGCGGCAGACCTGAAGGTCTGCAGCTACAGGCCGCAGCTACATACCGCAGCTACAAGCTTCGTGCGTTCCCGGCTGTTTCGTTCGACGCCGTGCCGGCTCCTCGCGGTCGGTGGCTGAGACGGCCCATTCTCGACCGACAAGTGGTCGGCTGTCAATGGTCGAGTCTCAGGCCACAAGGTGCCCGTGACAGTTGCTCCCTCCGCGAAATGCCCGGGCGGTCCCGTCTGAGAGTCCCACGGCTTCGGTAAATGGCTCGGCGACGCCTGCGGCCATCCGGCTGGGGTGCTCCTGCGCTGCTCGCGTAGGGGATCGGAGGATACCCTGCGCCTCAGCGTTCGGATATGATAGTTACGCCGGGTGTCGGCAGGAGGTGACCATGAGCGATCGAATCGGATTCATAGGACTGGGAATCATGGGCCGGCCCATGGCGCGAAACCTGCTTGGGGCCGGCTATCCTGTCACCGTGTGGAGCCGCAGCCGCCCTCCGATCAAGGAGCTGGCCATGGACGGCGCTACCGCAGCCTCTTCTCCCCGCGAGGTGGCGGAGCACTCGGACGTGGTAATCACGATGGTGACCGACTCGCCCGATGTGGAACGGGTGGCCCTGGGCGAGGACGGGATCATCGAAGGGGCGCGACACGGGCTCATGGTGATCGACATGTCAACGATCTCGCCCGACGTCACCCGTCATGTCGCCGCGCAGTTGGCCGAGGAGAGCGTCGAGATGCTGGACGCGCCGGTGAGCGGCGGCGAGCACGGGGCCATCTCCGGTACCCTATCGATAATGGTGGGCGGCCGGCAAAGCACCTTCGAGCGCTGCCGGCCCGTCCTGGAGGTCCTGGGGCACAAGCTCGTGTACTGCGGGCCCAGCGGGGCGGGGCAGACGGTGAAGCTCTGCAACCAGATCGTGGTCGGGTTGAACAACCTCGCCATGTGTGAGGCGCTGGTCCTTGCGGTGAAGGCGGGAATCGACCCGGCCGTCGTCATCGACGCCGTAAGCGCCGGTGCCGGCAATTCGTGGGCGATCCAGAACCTGGCGCCCCGCATCCTGCAGCGCGATTTCCGGCCCGGCTTCAAGGTGGCCCACCAGCAGAAGGACCTGAGACTGGCGCTGGAGGTGGCTGGCGAGCGGTTCGTGCCCCTGCCGGGGACGAGTCTCGTGCATCAGCTCTTCGCCGCCATCGAGGCCGACGGTCTCGGTGCCGAGGGGACCCAAAGCCTGGTGAAGGCGGTGGAGAAGTTGGCGGGCGTGCAGGTCGGGGCCTAGAGGTCCGGAAACAGGCTGGGCTGCGCCGCCGTCGCCTTCTCGGGCGCGAATCCGGAGACGCCTACCCCCAGCAGGCGGAAGCGGCGACCCTCCCGCACCTCCTTCGCAAGCAGCCGCGACGCCTCTTCGAAGATCACGGCAAGGTCGTCGGTGGCCGCCGGGCGGCTTGTCTGGCGCGTGAACGTAGTGAAGTCGGCCAGCCGCAGCTTGATCTTGACCGTCTTTCCCCTCAGTCCGCCGCGCTTGAGGCGACGCGCAACGTGCTCGGCGAGGTCGTGGAGGGCAGCTTCCAGCTCATGACGGCTGGAGACGTCGGTCGGGAACGTCGTCTCCGAGCTCACCGACTTGGTCTCGTGCTCAACCGTCACCGGGCTCGTGTCCTCACCGCGGGCCAGTCGTAGGAGATAGAGCCCGCGCTGGCCGTAGCGGCTCCGGGCCCACTCCTCCGGCTTCGCGGCCAGCTCCCCGATCGTGCTGACCGACTCCCGTGCCAGACTCTCCGCCGTCTTCGGCCCGACGCCCCAGAGGCTGCGCACGGGCAGGGGCGCCAGGAACTGCCGCTCGCCGCCCGGCGGCACTACCGTCAGGCCGTCCGGTTTCTGGAAGTCGGAGGCGATCTTGGCGACGGACTTGGAGGAAGCGACCCCTATCGAGATGGTGAGCCCCAGCTCCTCCCGGATGCGCCGTTTCAGCGCCGCCGCGATCTCCTCGGCGGGCAGGGCGCTGTCGCTCACGTCCAGGAACGCCTCGTCGAGGGACAACGGCTCGATCAGGGCTGTGACCTCGCGGAAGATCTCCATCACGCGGCGCGACACCTGGCCGTAGCGCTCGAAGCGAGGCGGCACCCGCACGGCCTCCGGGCAGAGCCGGAGCGCGGTCGCCATGGGCATGGCGGAGCGGACGCCGTAGGCGCGCGCCTCGTAGGAGGCGGCGGCGACGACGCCGCGAGCGTCCGGCGGGCCGCCGACGACGACCGGCCGGCCCCGCAGCTCCGGGCTATCGAGCTGCTCTACGGAGGCGAAGAAGGCGTCGAGGTCGGCGTGGATGATGCGACGGGTCATGGCCGCAGACGAGTGTGGCACAAGGGGCGGCAGAGAGGCAAGACGAGGGCGTCAGCGGCCGGTGAAGCGCGGCTCACGCTTCTCCCGAAAGGCGAGGATGCCCTCCCGCACGTCCTCGCTCTGGGACGCGATGCGCCGCAGCCCCTCGCCCATGCGCACGGCGTCGGCGAAGGGCATGTTCTGGCCGCGCACGGCCACCTCCTTCGTGCAGCGCATCGCCAGGGGGCCGTTACGGCAGAGCCGCCGCGCCAGCCGCTCCCCCTCCGCCTTCACCTCATCGTGGGGAACGACGCGGTGCACCAGGCCCATCTGTAACGCGCGCTGAGCGTCGACGCGGTCGCCGGTGAGCAGCAGCTCGAGGGCGTTGCCCAGGCCCACGACGCGCGGCGCCCGGACGGCGCCGACGATGGTGGCGAGCCCCAGCCCCACCTCCGGGAAGCCGAAGCTGGCCCGTTCGGAGGCGACGCGGAAGTCGCAGGCGAGGATCAGGGTCAGCCCCTCGCCCAGGCAGTAGCCGTTGATCGCCGCCACGATCGGCTTCCACACCTCGAGGCCGGACTGGAGGTCGTCGCCGAACCAGGTCTCCCAGAAGCTGCGGCGTGCGGCATCAGCGGCCGCGCCGCCGATCTCGTTGACGTCCTGGCCGGCCGAGAAGGCGCGGTCGCCGGCGCCTGTGATCAGCGCCGCCCACACGTCGTTGTCCTCCCGGAAGTCGAGCCAGGCCTCCCGCAGGCGGCGGTGCATCTCTCGGTTGAAGGCGTTGAGCACCTCCGGGCGGTTGAGCGTGATGTAGGCGATGCGGTCTCTCTTCTCGTAGGTGACTGGCATAGTTTCCTCCCGGTCGACGCTGTGCCGTGCTAGGCCAGACCCAGCCCGTCGAGGAATTCGAGGACGGCCGCATTGAATGCGGCGGCGCCCTCGATGTTGGAGGCGTGGCCGACGCCCTCGATCACGACCTTGCGGGCGCCGGGGATCTTGGCCGCCATGTAGTCCGAGGGAACCAGGAAGGGCTTGTCCTGCTCGCCGACGATGATGAGGGTGGGCACGCGGATGTGGGGCAGGCTCTCGATGACGCGCGAGTCGAACTGAGTGAGCATCCCCCGCGCCGCCTTCACCAGCCCCGCGGCGGAGCGATGGAAGCGGGCCGTGGCCCTGACCTCGCTGCCGGAGCCGAGGGCTTCCAGCCCCTGCTCCTCATAGGCCTTCGCGTAGCCCTCGGCCATGCGGTTCCAGCCGGCGCGTGGCTCCTCGCTCTTGTAGCCGGGACCGGTGTCGCAGAGGATCAGGGCGCGCACCATCTCGGGGTACTTGAGGTGGAAGGCCAGTGACATGTAGCCGCCCATCGAGAGGCCGCCCACGACGGCCTCGGTGATGCCAAGCTGCCGGAGCAGGCCCCGCATGTCCTCCACGCTGAGCGCCTCCGAGTACTCCTGCTGGCTCTCGGGGCTGTCCGTCTGGCCGTGGCCGCGCATGTCCCAGGTGACGACGCGGTACTTGTGTCCGAGGCCGTCCACCTGGGGCTGCCACATCTGCGCGGCCGCCGAGTAGCCGTGGGAGAGGAGGATAGGGTACCCCTTCCCATGGTCCTCGTAGTAGATCTCGATGCCGTTGATGGAAGCGGTGGGTATGCTGTCTCCTCCCGTGGACGCCGGGCGCTGACCCCGTCAATCGTATCTGTTGCCTCGCCGGTCAGGGAACAGGAAGCACCTTTCCCCGGTTCTTTCGCTGGCCGACGTAGCGGCGCGCCTCAGCCGCCTCCGACTCCAGCACCACGTTGACGCCGCCGCCGGAGAACAGGAAGACCGTCGTATCTTTGACCGGCGCCGCCCTCATGCCGCCGCCGGGGTCGTAGAACTGGTGAATGCGCTCGGGGCCGATGTCGTCGAAGGTGATGCTCATCACCTTACTCGTAGCGGAGCGCCGCGGCGATGGGGATGCCCGCGGCCTGGCGCGAGGGGATCCAGGTCATCACCAGCGACGCCACGTAGGCAAAGATGGCGATGAACGAGATCTGCACCCACGGTATGTAGAAGCTGCTGATCCCCGTGTTCGAGAGCTCGTCGCTCGTGACAAGGAAGTAGGCCAGGGCGATGGCGAGGCCCAGCCCGGAAAGGATTCCCATTATCGTCACGAAGGACGACTCCATGAGGAAGCTCAGGGCGACGGCGCCCCTGGTGTAGCCGATGGCCCGCAGCATGCCGATCTGCTGGCGCCGCTCGACCACCGTTCGGAAGGCGATGACGCCGACGGCGGCGATGCCCACCACGAGACCCAGGCCCATGAACGCCTGCAGTACATAGAAGAAGCTCTGGAAGAGGCGGTTGTTCTTCTCGATGTCGGACTTGATGGAGCTGGCCTGAGCTCCCCTCGTGAAGAGGGCCGCCTCGATGGCTTTGGCCGTACGGTCGGCGGTGCTCGGGTCGGCCAGCTCGATGAAGTCGGTGGAGAACTGGGGCCCGCCGAACACGTCGTCGACGAACTTCTCGGGCGCGATGACGCCGAAGAAGGTGGTGCTCGCTCCAAACTCCATGACGCCGATGATCTGCACGGTGCCCGTCTTACCGGTGGCGCGATCGCGTATCTCTACAGAAACGGGATCGAACACCTTCTGGTCCGGCTCGATACCCTCGAGGGTAAAGGCCTCTGGTCCGATCTGGAAGCCACCGCCCCCGAGAGCGAAAGCGTCGATGACCGCCAGGTTAGGGTTGGAGCGCATCGCCTCCCAGACCGCCCGGTCGTCCTTGAAGCCGGTGGCTCTGCTCTGGAGGGGGATGTTGCTCCGTGCCAGGAAGTCGTCGTCAGCGCCGCGGACCAGATAGTCCTGGAATCCCTTGTCGGGGCCTTGTCTCATGTCGGTGGCAGTGGGCCGCGCCCAGCCCAGCTTACCCACGGCGAGGAACTGGCTCGTGTCCACAGACCCCTCCTCGTCGAGGGCCTTGCGCAGGTCTTTGATGGGGTTGTTGGGGTTCTCGTCCACGCGGATGTCCCAGCCGCCGCGGGCGGACTCGCTGAGGAAGAGCTGACTGTAGTTGGCGTTCATGGTCGACATCATCGTGAGAGCGAAGACCACAAGAGAGATCATCGCCATCGTCATGCCCGTCCGGAACTTGCTCGCCAGGGGGTAGGCGATGGCCGTCTTCACCGCAGGCAGGATGCGCCCGAGCCGCGCTCCGCCGCGGAGGACCAGGGTGAGGAGCAGTTGGGCGTTGTAGACGATGACGAAGACGGCGGCCGCCACCATGACGATGCCGCTGAGGAAGAACATCTCGACATCCCCATGCAGCTTCGGCGGGATACGCGCACCCGCTCCCAGCAGCCAGAAGACGAGGAGAACCAGGCCGGTAACGGTGAACAGCGGTCGCTCTGGTACGCCCAGATAGCGTAGAGCGACGGCGGAGCCGAAGAATACCAGGGAGACGCCCAGAGCGTACGGGAACTGGAGGCGGGAGGACGCGCCCGTCAGTATCAGCAGCGCGCCGAACGCCACTACGATGATGCCGATGATGAGGGAGCGCCGTCGCGGGCGCGACGGCGGCTCCGGTATGTCGCGGATCGCCCGCACGATGTTCAGGTTGCTGACGCGCCACGAGGAGAAGACTACCGTCAGGAAGGTGAGGGCGACGCCAAGGGAGTAGGAGATGATGAGGCTGCGTCCTGTCACGTAGGGCGAGATGGAGAAGAACTGCCCGAAGATCGCGGCCATGATGCCGGTCAGCACCAGCGACACAAGGACGCCCAGGCCAACACCGACCAGGGCGGACATCATGTTGTAGCCCATGCCCTCCGACATGAATGTCTGGATCAACTGGCGCCTCTTCGTGCCGACGGCGCGGCTTATGCCCATCTCCGTCTTCCGTTCCGCAGCCAGCATCACGAAGATCATGATGATGAGCAGGATCCCTGCGGCGATGGAGAACAGCCCCATGACCAGGAAGAAGGTCATGATGCCGTTGCCTATCTGTTCGGCTGTGTTCACGCCGTCCTTCTTCCAGGGGTCAACCGACAGGTTAAGCCCCTTTTCTTTGATGACCGCCTCTACCTTGGCCGTCACGCTGTCGCTGAGCGCGAGCCCGCTGCGGACGCCGCCCCGGTTGGAGATACCGATGAAGTCGACCTCCCCCTCGCGGTGGAACAGCTTCTGGAGGGTATCGAGACGGGTGACCATTCCCTTGTCGTTCTCAGTGCCGAAGCCGCCCGTCAGGGCGCGCGTCTTGACGATGTCGACTACCTCGAACTCCAGGGGCTGGTTCTGGTAGTAGACCGTGAGCGTCTCGCCGGGATGGGCGTCGACCTCCTTGGCGGCGTCCTCGTTGACGTACATCTGATTGGCTGCGAGGCTGCCCAGGTCAAGCTGTTTGCCCTGCAGGTTCTCGATGTCGGGGAAGCCCTTGAGCCGCGTCGGGTCGGCGCCGACGAAGTTGACCGAGGGGGCGCTCTGGCGGGTCTTTGGGTTCACGAGCGGCACTTGCTCCGTCAGGATGGCGCCGATGCCGTCGATCTCCGGGTCGCCGGCCAGGGCCGTCTCCAGCTCTTGCACCACCGACATCGGTATACTGACGTCCGACGATGCGAAGCCACTGTCCCCACTCTCAAACTGGATGGTTTCGTCCACGGAGCCCGCCCTCTGGTAGACATAGCTGGTGATGCTGTGATCGACGGTGTCGCCGGTGGTGAAGGCGGCGGAGATTATGAGAGTGCTGAGCATGAGGCCGATGATGATGAGCACGGTCTGGGCGACGCGTCTGGGGATGTTGCGCAGCCCGATGATGAAGAGGAGGCGGTTGCGCAGCGCGACGAAGACGACGGTGCTGAGGCTGATGCCCAGCAGCACGAGCATCGCGACCATGATGACGTTCATCGAGAGGCCGAAGAGGCTGTTCATGGATGGGCCGCGGTTGCGATCTCCTTATAGCTGGTCGGTGCCGTGTCGCTAGCGGAGCGGGTCGGCTGAAAGACGCTCGTACCATTTTATGGCCCGCCTGCCCGACGGTCAAAGTCGTGACGCCCAGCCGCGACGCCGTCGAACGGCGCGACTGAGCGGTACTGGCACGGCTCGGTGGGAAGCGGGCGGATTGACAGGCGTGCCCAACGCGTCTACAGTGCTAGTTATCCGGAGTCGGCGCAGGCGTGCCCGTCCGGGCATCCCTCTCTAGGCGGGCTCCATTTCCGTCCGTGCCCGTCCCGCAGGAGTCTGCGGAGGGGCTGCTCAGTTCGTGAGCTTGACTTGGAGGTGTGTCCATGCTGAGCAAACAGCTCCACGTATTTAGCCGCAGCGAAGCCCTGATCGCCCGCGCCGAGAAGGTTGTGCCTCATGGCATCTACGGCCACCAGAGCCCCAAGCTACTGACGCCGGGCGAGTTCCCCAGCTTCCTCGCCCGCGCTGAGGGCTGCCGCTTCTGGGACGTCGACGGCAACGAATACATCGACTTCATGTGTGCCTACGGGCCGATGGTGCTGGGCTACCGCCACCCGCGCGTCGAGGCGGCGGCGCGGGCACAGGCCGAAAAGGCCGACTGCCTGAACCTCCCCGGTGAGGTGTGGGTGGAGCTGGCGGAGCTCCTCGTCGGCATCACACCCTTCGCCGATTGGGCCGTCTTCGCCAAGAACGGCTCCGATGCGACGACCTGGTCGCTGGCCGTCGCGCGCGCCCATACCGGCCGGCCGAAGATAGTGATGGCGGCTGGCACCTACCATGGCGTCGGCTCCTGGTGTACGCCCGGGAACGCCGGCATTCCCCCAGCGCAGAAGGCGGACGTCCTCACGTTCACCTACAACGATCTCGACGACTTGAGGCGGGTCGTTGGCGAGCATCGAGGAGAGGTCGCGGGAATCATCCTAACGCCGTTCCGCCACGAGGCGTTCCACGACTCGGAGATGCCGGCGCCCGGCTTCCTGAAGAGCGTCCGCACGCTCTGCGACGAGGAGGGCATCGTCTTCATCTTCGACGACGTGCGGGCCGGCTTCCGTCTCCACCTGTCAGGTTCCGGCGAGTACTTCGGGGTGCAGCCGGACATCACCTGCTACTGTAAGGCCATCGCCAATGGCTACGCCCTCTCGGCGGGCCTCGGCCGCGAGTTCCTGCGGTCGGCGGCGGAGCAGGTCTTCTTCACGGGCTCCTTCTGGACGGCCTACGTTCCCATGGCTGCCGCCATCGCCACGATCGAGACGCTGCGGGACGAGGGCGGCATCGAGCAGATGGACGCGATGGGCAGGCGCCTCCGCGAGGGGCTAGACCAGCAAGCGCGGTCGTTGGGTCTGGCGATCTACCAGTCGGGTCCGCCGGCGCTCCCGTTCATGACGTTCGTGGGCGACCCGGGGTTCGAGAGGAGCCGGGTCTTCGCCGGCGAGTGCGCGCGGCGCGGCGTCTTCTTCAACCCGCACCACAACTGGTTCCTCTCGGCGGCTCACAAAGAGGACGACATCGACGAGGCGCTGGATGTCACTGAGGTGGCTTTCAAGTCCGTGAAGGAGCGCTTCGGCGGCTAGCGCCGCCGTTTCAGCCGTAGGGGCGGGGCTCTGCCCCCGCCCGCGATCGACTTCCTCACCGCGTTGAGCAGCGCACAGTCCTCGTTGTCGATGTCGCTGGAGTGATCTGTGCGTGGCCTGAGAGGCGGACGGGGAGAAGGGCTAGTATGTCCAGGAGGTCATCCGGCCCAGCATCTCGAAGAAGTCGGCGTCCTTCTCCAGGAACTTCAGCAGCCGGTCCTTGTCTTCGTGACACGTCCTGACGAATCTGCGCATCCCGACTACCCTGTAGAAGTCGTCGTCGTTGTCCTGTAGCCTTCCTTCCTGCAGTGCCACCCAGTAGGTGGCGAGGACGCCTTCCAGTCCGACGTACACGGCTCTGGCGACGTCAACCGTCGGGCAGCCGGCTTCCACAGCGTGCCGTACGCGCTCACCCGTCTGAGGGTCAAGGGGATCGTGCCTTATGTTGCTCAGGAGTTCGTCGAAGGCAGATTCGTGGACATGCGGTTGAGCAGGCATGGCTGTATCCCTCCCATTCGCCGCTGGTCACTCGTGGCCGCCTCGAGGAAAGACCAGCGGCCGGCGACTGCCGGTAGCACCTATTTTGCGACATGTTAGCACGCCTGTGAAGACCTCATTTCCCAAACGAGTGGCTGATGCGCTCGGGTGCGCGAAGCCTACTCTGATAACGACGAGCGCCGGAGCCTATTACAACAGCTTCAGATCGCGGCCGGGCCGCTCGCAGGCTCCGGCTGGACGCGGCGTCCCTCCTCAACGTACCCTGTCCTCGTCCGAGAGCAGTCCAGACCTCACATCGGCTCTCGCGATCTCGTTATAAGAGGTATGAGGAGCGATCTTCCGCCCTTCGGCCCCCTGATCGAGCAGCACGGAGCGGCGCTGCTGCGCTACTTGCGCCGCCTCGACCGTTCGGAGGCGGAGGACCTCTTCCAGGAGATGGCCTTGAAGGCCCTCCGAAGCTATCGCGGGTTGGAGAGGGCCACGAATCTCAGATCCTGGCTCTTCGCGGTGGCCACGTCCGTCGCGCGCGACGCGGCGAGACGCTCGGCGCGGCGACCGCACGGGGTGCCTCTCGAGCAGGCTGCCGCCATCGCTGCGGAGTCAGGCGGCGGCTACTCCATCGAGCCGCTGGTCGCTCCACTCACCCCCCGCGAACGGGAAGCGATCGTGGCGCGCTACATCGATGACATGCCGTACGTTGAGATCGCGCGTCGGCTGGGGTGCTCGGAGGTGGCGGCGAGGGCGCGGGTGTCGGCGGGCATCCGGCGGCTGCGAAAGGCGCTCGGGTGAGAAGGACGCGGGTGCCGCTGGAGAATCGACTGGACCAACGCGAGGAGACCAATGCTTAAGATAACGCCCGGCAAAGAGGAAGAGTTCCGCTACCTCCGGAGCTGGCTGGCCGGAAGCGAGTGGCTCGACCGGCTGGTGGAGGCGACGGAGCCGCGTCAGCCGGTGCCGGCCGCATTCGCCGAGGCGGTGCTCGACTTGACCGACGGCTCGGCGCTGGAGCCCGCTGAGCGAGCGCGGGTCCGAGCGGGCGTCGGTGGAGTGAGGGAGGCAGAGAGGTGAGAAAGGTGCTGGAGGCGCTGGAGAGAGCCACCGCCGCCGCGGCGAAAGAAGGCCTGGTCGATGCCTGGTACTGGCGCCAGCCGACGCCGATCGGGCTGCTCACCGTCGTCACGAGCGATGCAGGCGTCTGCGCCCTTGCGTTCCCGGAGCATGACGAAGAGGTTCTGGAGGAGGTGGCGGCGGCACTGGGGCCTCGCATCTGCCCGGCGCGGGGCGAGACCGCCGAGGTGCGGCGCCAGCTCGACGAGTACTTCCTGGGCAAGCGCCGGGCCTTCGATCTGATGACGGACCTGCGCCTGACCACCGAGTTCCGGCGCCTGGTGCTGCGCCGGCTCGAGCTGGTGCCGTACGGCGCCACGACGACCTACGCAAGCCTCGCTGCGGAGGTCGGCCGGCCGAGGGGGCCGCGGGCCGTCGGACAGGCGGTGGGGCACAACCCCGTGCCAATCATCGTCCCCTGCCACCGCGTGCTCGCCTCCGACGGCACGCTGGGCGGCTACGGCGGCGGTCTGGAGCGGAAGCGACTGCTCCTCGAACTGGAGCGCCGAGGGAAGAGATAATCGCCAGGAAAGTGACCGACTCCTGGCCGCACCCCCTATTGACAGAAGAACATCTGTTCTGTTAGACTGTGACTACGCTCCCCGCCGCATCCTGGAGACGCCTGTGCGCATCGCCTGTGTCTTCATCCCCCGTTTCCCACTCGCCGTCGAGCTCGCTTCGGGCCGGGCCTCACGTGGGCGAGCGGTGGTCATTGGTGAGGCGGCCGACGGGCGGAAGGCGGTGCTGGACTGCTCGCCGGAGGTGGAGGCTCAGGGCGTGCAGGTCGGCATGCCCGTGCGCGTGGCACTCGGCCTCTGCCGCGACGCCGTCTTCCTGCCGCCCGACCCCGTCCGCTATCACGAAGCGTCGGAGGCCTTCCTGCGCACCCTCGTCGGCATAAGCCCTCTCGTCGAGGCGGGCGATCTCGGCGTAGCCTACGTTGGCGTCGACGGCCTTCAGGGCCACTACGAGGACGAGATGGCCCTGGGCGAGGCGCTGGTGCGGGCCTGCCTGTCCGGCAGGCAGGCCGTGCGCGACGGCGTGGGCCTGGAGGCGAGCGTCGGCATCGCCGAAGGTAAGTTCCCCGCCTGGGCGGCCGCCGCCGTCAGCGCGCCGGGTGAGGTGACGGCCGTGCCCCTGGGCCAGGAGCGAAAGTTCCTGGCGCCCCTCGACGTCTCCCTCCTGCCCGCGTCGTCCGAGACGCTGCGGCGGCTCGACCTGTACGCCCTGCGGACGATGGCCGACCTGGCGGCGCTGTCGCTGGGGCCGGTGCAGGCCCAGTTCGGCGGCGAGGGCAGGCGGCTGTGGGAGCTGGCCCGCGGCATCGACCGCGAGCCCCTGCGGCCGCGACAGCCCGAGGAGGTGCTGAGCGAGCGCATCGGCTTTCTGACACCGCTCGTCAGCATCGAGGCCCTTGTCGTCGCCGGCCGGCAGCTTCTCTCGCGCCTGCACCCGCGATTGCGCCAGCGGGCGGCCCGGCGACTGCACCTGCGCGCCGTCCTGAGCGACGGCCGGAGCTGGGAGCGGGCCGTGACTTTCCGGGAGGCGACGGCGGACCGGGAGCAGATGTTGTTCATAGTGAGGTCGGTCCTGCGGGCGACGCCCCCGCCCGGCCCCGTCGAGGAGCTGGTGCTGGAGCTCTCCGGCCTCACGCAGGAGGTGGCGAAGCAGGCGGGCCTCTTCGCGGAGAAGGGGCGACGGCGGCGGCAGCTCGTGGAGGCGGTGCGGCAGCTCCGCGCCCGCTTCGGGCAGTCGCACGTGTATCAGGTAGTGGAGATGGAGCCGTGGTCACGCATACCCGAGCGCCGGCTCGCCCTCATCGACTACGACCCCTGAGGGAGCCGCGGCCCGTCGCCGTGGAGGCGGACGCCGAGGGAAGGCCGCTCACTGTCACGCTGCGAGGCGAGCGCTTGCGGGTCGCTGAGGTGCAGGACGTCTGGCGCATCGACGACGAGTGGTGGCGGGAGCGGCCGGTCTCGCGCCTGTACTGGCGCCTCGCTCTGGAGGACGGGCGGGTGGTGACGGTGCACGAGGATCTGGTGAGCGGTCGATGGGCGAAGCAGAGTTATTGAGGCTCCCGCGTGGAGAGCCACTCGGTGCGGACGGCGTCCTCCGCCCGGGCGAAGTCGTAGTCGCCGGTGACGACGGCCGCATCCAGTCGCTGCGCCAAGGCTGTAGCCAGGCAGTCGGCGTAGGAGATGCGATGTGTCCCCTTCACGTATGCTGCCATCAGCGCCAGCTCGTGGTCTATGTCCACCATGTCGATGTCGTATTGTTCGATATGCCCCAGGACTTCCTGTGCCCGTTCGAATCCATGCTCGCGGATCGTTCGGTAGACCACCTCGCCCAGGTTGGCGACGGTCATTGCCAGGCGCACCTCACCGCGGAGGGCACGGCCCAGGAGGCTCTCCACCTCATCTGCTGCCGGCTCGTCCTGAAAGAAGGCGAGGAGCGCGAAGCTATCGAGGACGAAGATGGGTGTGTCGCTGCTCACGGCTTCGGACGTGGCGGCGGGAGGTCACGCTCCTCACGCTCCAGCTCCCATCGCCGCTCTTCCAGCAGGGCCTTGGTCATTGAAGGGCCTCCCTTGAGCATGCCCCTGCCGGTCGCAATGGGGTCATCGGAGGCAGGGATGATGGCGATGCGCCCGGCGTAGTCGATAACGTGGACTCTGTCACCTGGCCGGATGCCGTGACGTTGGCGGATGTCTCTGGGAATTACGACCCAGCCTTTCTTGGAGACCTTGACGACAGACATGAGGCTCTCCTCGTATAACTGTATCGACAACAGTATACACGATATCGCTCATGGTATCAACACATGGACGGCGAGTGTGGCGGGAGCGACCGGTGTCGCGCCTGTACTGGCGCCTCGCCCTGGAGGACGGGCAGGTGGTGACGGTGTGTCGCGATTCGACTTTGAGAAGATGGTTCCAGCAGGTCTACTAATGCAGCGTCTTATGACCGACCCTCCGAACTCCAGGTCAGTGACACCTGCACGCCGAGAGGGAAGCCGACTGAAACAGAGAAGCTCTCCGGGCCGAATTTCTCAGCCAGCTTTCTCGCACGTTCCAGGTACTCCCGCAGCTTTTCTTCCAAGCCAGCCCTTGCAAAATCCACACTGGGTCTTGCTATCTCCTGACTCACCTTTGCTATTTCCTGACCCAGCTCGTTCAGCGCTGCCAGCTCACGCGAGAACTCATCCACCTGTTCGGCCTTGAGCATCTTGACGCCTCCTTTCGAGGATCCGATCTGAAGCCTGATTATACATGACCTACGCCGAGCTCCACATGCACTCCTGCTGGTCCCTCCTCGAGGGCGCCTCCACCCCCGAGGAGCTGGTCATGCGCGCCCTCGAGCTCGGCTACGATACCCTCGCCCTCACCGACCACGACGGCCTCTACGGCTCGATGGAGTTCGCCCAGCTCTGCAAGGCCAACGGCATCCGCCCCATCACCGGCGCCGAGCTCACCCTGGGGCCCTCACCCCGACCCTTCGCCAAGCTCAGGGCCACCCCTCTCCCTGAGGGAGAGGGGCCGGGGGTGAGGGCTGCCCACCACCTCACCCTCCTCGCCGCCGACCGTGCGGGCTACAGCAATCTCTGCCGCCTCATCACTCACGCCTACACCCACGACCGGCTGAACCCCGCCGTCGATCCGTCGCTGCTAGCGGAGCACCCTTCGACAGGCTCAGGGCAGCACCCTTCGACTGCGCCTGACGGCGCGCTCAGGGCAGGCACCGGCGGGCTGATCTGCCTCTCGGGCTGCCGCAGGTCGCGGCTGGCGCGGCTGGTAGCGGAGGGGCGCTATCGAGAGGCGGAGGCGTGGGCGAAGGAGCTGCGCGGCTGGTTCGGGCGGGAGAACTTCTACGTCGAGCTGCAGAACAACCTGGTCTACGGCGACCGCGAGCGCAACCGGCGCCTGGCGGAGCTGGCGGCGTCGCTGGGGGTGGGCACGGTCGCCACGGGCAACGTCCACTACCACGTGCGGGAGCGGCACCGCCTCCAGGACGTGCTCGTCGCCATCAAGCACCGCGCCACCCTCGACGGCTGCCACCGCGAGCGACGGGAGAACTCCGAGTACTACCTCAAGTCGCCGGACGAGATGGCCGAGCTGTTCCGAGAGTACCCGGAGGCCGTCGCCAACAGCCGTCGCATCGCCGAGCGCTGCCAGTTCGACCTCACCCGCGACCTCGACTACCGCTTCCCCGACTTCGCCGGCGACCGAGGGGAGTCGGCCGACGAGGCGCTGGAGCGTCTCTGCCGTCGACGGCTGGGGGAGCGCTACGGCCCCCTGGAGCCGGGCCTGCGACGGGAGGCGGAGGAACGCCTGGAGGAGGAGCTACGGCTGATCCGCCACCACGGGCTGTCGGGCTTCTTCCTGGTCTACCGCGACCTGCTGGAGCTGGCGACGGAGGTGGCGGCCGAGGTGCGGGGCAGGGACAGCGCCCGCGCCCTCGCCAACCTGCCGCCGGGCCGGGGCCGCGGCTCGTCGGTGAGCAGCCTGGTGTGCTATCTCATCGGCCTCTCCCACGTCGACCCGGTGCAGAGCAAGCTCTTCCTGGGCCGCTTCCTGAACGAGGAGCTGGCTTCGGTGCCGGACATCGACCTCGACTTCGCCCGCGACATCCGCGAGGAGCTCATCCTCCGCGTCTACGAGCGCTACGGCCATGAGCACGCCGCCCTGGTCGCTTCCTTCGCCACCTACAGGATCCGCTCGGCCGTGCGCGACGTGGGCAAAGCGCTGGGGCTGCCGGATGCCGAGCTCGACAAGCTGGCGAAGCGGTCGGAGGGCGGCAGCGCCGGGCGTCTGCGGGAGGAGATGGAGCTCCTGCCGGAGTTCCGCGACCGGGTCGACGCCCCCCTCTGGCGTGACCTCATCGACCTGGCGGAGCAGCTCGCCGGGATGCCGCGACACGTCTCGCAGCACGTGGGCGGCATGGTCATCGCCTCCCAGCCGCTGGTCGACCTGGTGCCGGTGCAGCCCGCCGCCTGGGAAGGGCGCTACATCTGCCAGTGGGACAAGGACTCGGTGGACGACGCCCGCTTCATCAAGGTCGACTTCCTCGCCCTGGGCATGCTCTCGGCCGTGGAGGAATGCCTGGAGCTGATCGTCGAGAACGGCAAGCGGCCCGTCGACCTCAGCCGCATCCCCTACGATGACGCCGCCGTCTACGACGACATCTGCCGGGCGGACACCGTCGGCGTCTTCCAGATCGAGTCGCGGGCGCAGATGCAGACGCTGCCGCGCACGCAGCCCCGAAACCTGGAGGACCTGGCGGTGCAGGTGGCGATCATCCGGCCGGGGCCCATCGTGGGGGGCGCCGTTAACCCCTACGTCCGCCGCCGTCAGGTCGAACGGGACCAGGCCGACGTGCCACCCGACGAGCGCGATCCCGTCGCCGTCTACGACCACCCCCTGCTGGAGCCGGTGCTGAAGGACACCCTGGGCGTCGTCCTCTTCCAGGACCAGGTGCTGGAGGTGGCGATGGCCCTGGCCGGTTTCTCGGCGGGCCGGGGGGAAGCGCTGCGACGGGCCATGAGCCGCAAGCGCTCGCACGCGGCCATGGCGGGCTTCTGGGAGGAGTTCCGCGCGGGTGCCGCCGGCAAGGGCGTGCCGGAGCCGGTGGCCCGCGCCATCTTCGATAAGCTCCTCGCCTTCTCCGCCTTCGGCTTCCCCAAGAGCCACGCCGCCGCCTTCGCCATCCTCGCCTACCAGTCGGCCTGGCTGCGCCGCTACTACCCGACCGAGTTCTACACCGCCCTCTTCAACGCTCAGCCGATGGGCTTCTACCCGCCCCACGTGCTCACCAACGACGCCAAGCGCCACGGCATCGAGGTGCTGCCGCCCGACATTAACCGGAGCCGCGCAAAGTGCAGCGTCGAGCTGCTGCCGGAGGGCCGCGAGGGGCTGCGCATCGGCTTTGCCTACGCCAAGAACGTCGGCGCCGACGCCGCCCTGCGCATCGAGCGGGAGCGGGCGAAAGACGGCGAGTACCGGTCGCTGACCGACTTGGTGCGGCGGCTGGGGCTTTCCGACGAGAAGGGGGCGCTGAAGCGAGAGGGCATCGAGAGCCTGATCCCGGCCGGCGCCTTCGACGGCTTCGGATTGAACCGGCGGGAGCTGCTCTGGCAGCTCGGCCTGCTATATCGCCCGCCCAGCCCTCAGTTCCCCCTGCCCCTGCCCACGGCCCAGGACGAGATCGCGTTGCCCGATTTTTCCGACTGGGAGCGCCTCAAGGCCGACTACGCCGTCCTCGGCCTCTCGCCCTCATACCACCCCGTGCAGTTCCTGCGTCCCTACCTGGGTGAGGGCGTCGCTGTCACCGCCCATTTGTCGGAGATAGACGACGGGTCGATGGTCGACCTGGCGGGGCTGGTGGTCTGCCGGCAGCGACCGGAGACGGCCAAGGGCTTCGTCTTCCTGCTCCTGGAGGACGAGTACGGGATGGCGAACGTCGTCGTCCGGCCGGACCTCTACGCCCGCTGCCGGACGCTGGTGCGAACCGAGCCGTTCGTTCGCGTGCGCGGCCGCCTCGAGCGGCGGGACGGGACGATAAACCTGCTGGCCGAGGCCTTCCAGGCCCTCGGCATGCCGCCCTCACTCGCCGCGCCCGAGGCGAACGAGCACTTCTGCAACCACGGGCCTACGAACGAAGCCGTGGGCGGCCAATCGCTGTCAGTGCCCGAGGCCCACAACTTCGGGTAGGTCCAGCTCTAGGGTACCGTTTCCTCCTCCTCGTCGGCTCCCCGGAACCGGGCTTTCACTGTCTGCTGCAAGAAGCCGAAGAAGGCGTTCTGGGCAAGACCGGCCAGAAACGCCAGTAGGAAGATAGGGGTAGGATCGATCGGCCTCTTCGTCTCCCCCGGCGGTTGGGGCGTCGGCGTCGCTGTGGGCGTCGGCGTCGCAACGATCTCGGGCGTCGCTGCGGGCGTTGGCGTCGCTGTGAGCGTTGGCGTCGCAACGATCTCACTTGTCGCTTGGGGCGTTGGCGTCGCGACGATCTCGCTCGTCGCTTGGGGCGCTGGCGCCGCCTCTCCCAGATCGTGATCGAGGCTGACGAGTCCCGCGAAGAAGATCAGTGAGGCGCTGGCGCCGAGGGCGAATCCAAGGATGGGGCTCAGCACATACCAGGCCACCCTTTCCCTTTCGAATTGCTGGGCTTGGATACGGTGGTGGAGGGTTCGCAGTGCGGTCACCAGGCCACCAGCAAGGCCCCAGAGCGTCGCGCCGAACAGCGCCTCGTGACGCCCGATGTCCTCGACGCCGGGATACAACTCGTGGTCGAAAATGGTCCAGGCCGTCGCGCCGAGAGCCGCAAGGAGCATTGCCGATAGGTAGACCCACAGCGGAAGGCGGCAGAGATAGCATAAGCAGCAACCCCTCGGCCAGCTATTCCAGTGGCGCGACCACCAGGCGCGCTGCATGATGTGCTCGGCCTGACATAGCTTGAGAAAGGCCTCGCTTGTCTTGCCCTCGATTTCCGCATCGATGATTTCGCCTGCGGCTTTGAGGCGACGGTCGACGCGGGCAGCGGCATCGACCGACAACCAGCCGAGCTCCACCTTCATGAGTTGGATGCGATCCCGCTCGATGCGCAGTTTCTGCCACTTCTCTTTGCACTCCCATCCCGGTGTCAGAGCCGTGGTCTCTACGTTCATCTGCGGCAGCTTCTGCCTGACGCGCTCGTTGAGGCGCTCGCCGAGGCGCCTCAACTCCTCCGCCCATGTCTTCGGCCGCTGCGAGCTTTCGTTTCCCGTCATGGTCGGCCTCCCTTCTTCGGCGGCTCTGCCGGATCTACCCGAGCCGTGAACGGGGCTGCGTATGTCAGCGCGTTCTCGCCATGTACGAGTACCCCCTTATGCGAGCCATTCCATGTCCTGGGTGTAAACGGGTTCGTAGACAGCCCTTGCCCGCCGCACGTAGCATGTGCCCGGGTGGCGGCCAACAGTCGTTGGTGCCGTCAAGGCCGTCGTAACGGCACGCCGACGACTCGCTCCCGTTTGGAATGTACACGTTGCCCGCCCCGTCGACGGCCGCTCCCCTAGCCGCCTCGGCGGACTCGTGACCGTGTCCATCGTATCGTGACACCCGGGCCTCCGTGACTTCTTCCTCGGCCGCGTTCGATGAGGATGGAGATGCCCATACTAGCGCGGCGAGTGCTACCAAGCCCGCGAGGAGTGAAGCGGCAAGGTCGGCCATGAATAGTGTGTTTTTCATGACCGGCCGCTTGTTGTGCGCGCGCTAGCAGACTACTCATAGCCCGACGCGTTGTCAACATACCCGGCTAACCGATTCTGGGATTCGCCTCTGACCGAAACGGCGCGCCGCCTCTTGCGGAAAACGCGGGCGTGAGGAAGAATGTAGGCGGCCACGACTGGGAGGGAGCCGGAACATCTTAGGTTCCATAGTGAGCCGCGGCAGCACGTCGCGCACTCACGGAAGGGAGGACACCCATGCCACTGGGCGGATACGCCAATCGTCTGGCGCGAGTAGACCTCGGCAAAGGCAACGTTCGCTACGAAGAGATCAACGAGGAAGATGCCCGCAAGTACATCGGTGGTCGCGGCCTCGGTGTGAAGCTTGTGTTCGACAACGGCCCCCAGGTGGAGCCGCTGTCGCCGGAAAACATCCTCTGCTTCATTACGGGCCCCCTGACGGGCACCGCAGTCAACATGAGCGGCCGAGTGGCTGTCGTCACGAAGTCGCCTCTCACCGGCACCGTGACCGACTCCCACCACGGGGGCTGGTCCGGCGCCCGCCTGAAGTGGGCCGGCTTGGACGGCGTCATCTTCGAGGGGAGGGCCGACCACCCCGTCTACGCCTACGTCGAGGGCGGCAACGTCGAGGTCAAGGATGCCCGAGACCTCTGGGGCAAGGGCGTGCACGAGACGGTGAAGCTCCTCCTGGACAGGCACGGCGACGACGTGAGCGTGGTGACCATCGGCCGCGGTGGGGAGAACAAGGTACGTTTCGCCTCCCTGATCAACGAGAACGACCGCGCCTCCGGCCGCGGCGGCGTGGGAGCGGTGGCCGGGAGCAAGAACCTGAAGGCCGTCGTCATCAAGGCGAAGAAGCGGATGCCGAAGGCGCAGGACCGGGATGCGTTCCGGGTGGCCCACAGGGATGCGGTGAAGGCCCTCTCGGAAAGCGACGTCACCGGCCCTCGCAAGGGCGGCCTCTCCGTCTTCGGCACCAACGTGTTGATGAACCTCGCCAACACCATGGGGGCGCTGCCCACCAAGAATTCGCAACTCACCAGCTTCGAGCAAGCGAACGAGATAAGCGGCGAGCGCGTCAAGGAGACGATCCTGGTCAACGATCCGACGTGCCACGCTTGCCCGGTCGCCTGCAAGAAGGAGGTCGAGACCAGCCCCGGCAGGTTCAAGGTCCACATGGAGAGCTACGAGTACGAGTCCGCCTGGACCTTCGGCGCCAACTGTTTCAACGCCGACCGCGATTCCATCGCCTTCCTCATCGACCTGTGCAACGAATACGGCATGGACACCATCGAGATGGGCAACGTCCTCTCGATGGCCATGGAGGCCAGCGACAGGGAGCTCATCAGCGAGCGCATCGCCTGGGGCGATGCGGACAAGATGGTGGAACTGGTGCGCAAGATAGCCCTGCGCGAAGGGATCGGCGACGCCCTCGCCGAGGGGACGGAGCGCGCGGCCAGAGGCTTCGGCGATGAGAGCATTTCGATGACCGTCAAGGGCCAGGCGATCCCCGCCTATGACCCGCGGGGCGTGAAGGGCATGGGGCTCGGCTTTGCCACGAGCAACCGGGGCGCCTGTCACCTGCGCGGCTACACTCTTGCCGCCGAGGCGATGGGCATACCGGAGAAGGTGGACCCCCTGGCCTGGCAGGGCAAGGGAGAGCTCCTCAAGGCGTTCCAGGACCTCGCTGCCGTGTCCGACTCCCTCGACATCTGCAAGTTCTCCAGCTTCGCCGAGAACGCGGACAACTACGCGGCGCAGTACTCGGCGGTGGTCGGAGTGCCCATGGACGGCGATGGGATCCTCAAGATCGGCGAGCGCGTCTACAATCTGGAGCGCCACTACAATAACCTGGCCGGCTTCCGCGAGGGCTCCGACACGCTGCCGCAGCGGTTCCTGACGGAGCCTTCCACCAGCCCCGGGTCGCAGGGACAGGTATGCGAGCTGGATCTGATGCTCGAGGAGTACTACGCCGCCCGCGGCTGGGTCAAAGGCGTCGTGCCTGAGGAGAAGCTTCGAGCGCTGCAGATCATTTGACCCTTGCGGCGCGCGTCGGGTGAACGATGGTGCTCGTTAGGCTCTACGCGATGTTGCGGATACGGGCCGGCGACAAGGCGATCGAGGTGGCCGTCCCCCGCTCCGGCACCGTCGGCGACATGCTGAGGCATCTCGAGAAGCTTCGCCCCGGCCTTGCCGGCTCCCTGCTCGATGACTCCGGCGAGGTGCGTCGATACGTCGCCGTGTTCCTGAACGGGCGCGAGATTCACTTCCTGAACGGGCTGGACACCCGCGTCACCGCCGCCGACGAGGTGGACGTCTTCCCTGCCGTCGCCGGCGGCGGACGGGCCGGGCGGTCCTGACGGGCGGGCCCGCTGCGGCCGTATGAGGTGAGCTCGCGGGAGTGCGCCTGAGGCGGGTGATGCCGCCGCCCGTCGAGCGCGGCTGCGGGCCGGACGGGCCTGGGATCGATTCATGCTGAGCAAGCTCTTCTGGAACCTGCAATATCTCCGTGGTCGGCCTCGCTGGGATACCGGCATCACGCCGCCGGAGGTGGTCGAGGTGGTAGAAAGTGGCGTCATCCCGCCGGGGCGAGCCCTCGACATCGGCTGCGGCACCGGTACCAACGCCATCTACCTGGCCCAACATGGCTTCGACGTGGTGGGGACGGACGTCGCCTGGCTGGCCATCCGCAGGGCGCGGCAGAAGGCCCGTGAGGCGGGTGTGGTGGCCGCCTTCTATGCCGGCGAGGCCATAAAGCTGGGGGCGGCGGGCGGACAGCTCGTGGGCGAGTCCTTTGACCTGGCCCTGGATATCGGCTGCTTTCACTCCCTGGTGTCCTCCGACCGCCTGGCTTACGGCTCGATGCTGAAGCGGTTGGTTCGCCCCGGTGGCTACTACATGCTTTACGCGTGGGGGCCCCGTAAGTTCCTGGGACGTGCGGTGGGGCTGGCGCCGGATGAGATGAAGAGCTTGCTGGCTGGCGACTTCGAGGCCCGGTGGGTTAGGGGCGGCGCGGAGCAAGGAAGCCCCTCCTACTGGTACCTGTTCCAACGGCGCACTTAGAAATCGGCCGGGGCGAGGCTGTGCACCGTGCGTTCGAGGGCCGGGTGCGGCTGTACGAGGTGAGACGGCGGCAGTCCGCCGGAGGCGGATGATGCAGCCCCACATCCGGTACGCGGGGACCGCCGACGGGGTGAGCAGCGAAGCCCTTACGAGGTAGGACACATGGCTAGCACAGACACGAAGGCTAAGGCACGCGCACGCCTGGACGAGTTCCGCGACACGCTCATCGACCTCAGCCACCGGATCCACGCGAACCCGGAGCTGGGGTTCCAGGAGCATAAGGCATCCGCCTGGCTGGTCGAGACCCTTACTCAGGCAGGGCTGGCCGTCGAGGGCGGCGTATGCGAGCTGCCGACGGCGTTCGCCGGCCGGGCGGGCAGCGGCCCCCTGCACGTCGCCGTCTGCGCCGAGTACGATTGTCTCCCCGAGATCGGCCACGCTTGCGGCCACAACATCATCGCTACTGCCGCAGTCGGTGCGGCCATCGCCCTGGCCTCGGTGGCGGATGAGTTGGGAATCACCGTGCGCATCATCGGCACGCCTGCCGAGGAAGGCGGCGGAGGCAAGATCCTTCTCCTGGAGCGCGGCGCCTTCGACGGCGTGCACGCTGCTATGATGGTGCATCCGTCCCCTGTCGACATACTGGAGCCGGCGATCATCGCCATTCAGGACTTCGATGTCGAATACACGGGCAAGGAGGCGCACGCGTCTTCATTCCCCGATCGCGGCATCAACGCCGCCGACGCCCTCACTCTGGCACAGGTGGCCATCGGGCTCCTCCGACAGCAGATCGGCCCCAACGACAAGATTCATGGCATTGTCACCAAGGGCGGTGACGCGCCCAACGTCATTCCGGCCCACACCAGCGCCACCTACGCGATCCGCGCGAGCAGGCTTGAGCGACTGGAGGAGCTCCGCGCCAAGGTCTACCGTTGCTTCGAGGCCGGGGCCGTGGCCACCGGCGCCAAGCTGGAGATCAGGGAGGGCGGCAGGCCGTACGCTCAGATGCAGGCCGACCCCGACCTTTCGGCGGCCTATCGCTCCAACGCGGAGACCCTCGGCCGCACGTTCGTCGACGCTGGGTCGAGGGCGGGGTCGACGGACATGGGCAACGTCTCCCTGGTGATACCGGCGATCCACCCGATGATCGGTATCGGCTCTCTGCCGGCGCTTCCCCACCAGCCCGAGTTCGCCGCCCACTGCGTCACGGCCGAGGCCGACAAGGCCGTGATCGACGGTGCCCTGGCGATGGCCTGGACAGCCATCGACGTCGCCCTTGACGAGCGGGTGCGAAAGCGCCTGCTTGAGACTCCTTTCAAGAAGGCGACATGATCCGACAGCCCGCCCGCGTGACGCGGTCGCGCCGCGCGCCTTCAAGGACGCGGCGCGCCTGTACAACGTGAGGTGGGATAGAGGCTAGGGCAGCGCATGCGATTGCCCTGCGAGGAGTAGTCGTCGTGCCATTTCTCCACGTCAACGGCTGCGACCTCTATTACGAGAGGAGCGGCCACGGTCCGGCCCTGGTCTTCGCGCACGGTCTGGGTGGAAATCATCTCTCCTGGTGGCAGCAGGTCCCCTGCTTTCGCGACCGCTATACGTGTGTCACCTTCGCGCATCGAGGCTTCGCGCCTTCCGTTGAGGAGGCGCAGGGCCCCGGCCCGGCGGCCTTCGTCGACGACCTGGCGGCGCTCATCGACCACCTGGAGCTAGAGGACGTGCGGCTGGTGGCGCAGTCGATGGGCGGCTGGACCTGCCTCGGCTACGCGTTGCGAGAGGCCGCCAGCCGGACGGGCAGCCCGTCGCGCGTCCGTGCGCTGGTGATGGCGGCGACCACGGGTACCCTCGCCCATCCGGATATCGACCGCATTTACGCCGCGCGCACCGGCAACCCGGAGGCGGAGCTGTTTGCGCGGGGCATCCACCCCGCAGCCGGCGAGCGCATGGCGCGTGAGCAGCCCGCAATGCACTTCCTCTACCAGGAGATCTCGGGGCTCAGCGTGAACCTGGACCGGGATGCGGTGCTCAGGGGCCTGATCGCGATGCGGACGACGCCCGCCGAGAAGGTAGCGGCGCTACCCATGCCCGTCCTCTGTATCACCGGCGAGGAGGATGTCGTGATGCCGCCGGCCGCAGTCGAAGTCTTCGCCTCACTCGTCCCCGGGGCGCGACTGGAGCGCGTGCCCAAGGCCGGGCACTCCGTCTACTTCGAGCGGCCGGATACGTTCAACCGGCTGGTAGACGAGTTCCTCGCCGGCACATAGCGGCGGGGCCGGGGCCCAGACTTCCCGGCACCGTCAGGCGCTAGGTTCGCGCTGGCGGCTCATAGGCGAAGGCTGACCCCTCCGGCGGCAGATCGAATGGGGGCGCAGTCGCCGAGACGAACACAAGCGGCTCGTCGCCGGTGTTCCGGATGGCGTGGCTCGTGCTCGGCGGAATGAGGACCATTGTACCGGCCCTGACCTCCTGCTCCTCCTCGCCGGCCTTCATCACACCGCGACCCCTGACGATAACGTACACCTGCTCGTTCCGCGGGTGATCGTGAAGGGGCTGTTCGCTGTCGGGTCCTCCCTCGACCCACGTTATCGCCAGGTTCGTGGAGCCGAACTGTCCCTTCGACAGCAGGAGGTAGGAGACCTGACCGCCGCGCCGGTTGCGGGGGCTTTCTTCGAGGGTCTGGAGATACATCGAGCCTCCTTGCGCTAGCTGCGCTCAGCGCGCCAGCGTCTTCTCCACCAGATAGGCCGCGGAGCGGAGAAGGAGGGGAAGGAAGCGCTGACCCTTGGGAGCCGCGATGCTCTCGCCGCTGCGGCAGAACTCTACCAGGGGAGCGAGAACTTGCTCCCAGCTCAGCTCCTCCTTGATGGCGGGCATGTTGGAGCGGCAGCGCTGGTAGAAGTCGCGGTCGTTGACGAGGCGGAGGATGGCGTCGGCGAACGCCTGGTGGTCGCCGGGCGGAACGGAGATGCCGAGTGGCTCGTGTTCGATCCGCTCGGCGAGGACGTCCCCGCTCGTGCAGATGATGGGCAGCTCCGCCCAGAAGAGGTCGACGAAGCGGGTGCGGAAGGCGTAGCGCGCCTCGATGTTGTTGAAGCCGGCGCAGACGCCGATATCGGCTTCGGCGAGGAAGTTGCCGATGTCGTGGTAGGGCGTCCAGCCGACGTTGAAGAACACGGACCGCTCGTAGACGCCGAGGTCCTTGCACAGGTCCATAGCCTCGCGCACCGGCTGCGCCTCCACGCTCGTAACGTAGTCGGGGTGCTGGAGGCCCAGGAAGAACAGCTTGACGTCGTCGCGGACGCGGCTCACCTCGGCCATGGCCCGGACAACGGTCTTGGCGTCGAACCACTCGACGAGCAGACCGTTCCAGATGAGCACCTTGTCGGTCTCGCGGATGCCCGGCACGATTCCCTTCAGGACCTGCCGGTCGTGCTGGGGACTGCCGGGCTGGACGCCGTAGGGCACCACATCGATGAGGCGGCGGAGGGTGGTGTCCTCGTCATACATGCGGGGGGTGATGAGGCCGAGAGCGGCCAGGGCGCCGACCCACAGGTCGCGCTGACGCTCGTTGGAGCAGAACAGGTAGTCGGCCAGCGTCAGTTGGACATCGCTGTAGTGGCGGTTCGAGGCCATCCAGAGCTTTCTCTGCGCGAGGCTGGGGAAACGCTTGGAGAGCTCCATCCACTCGATGAAGAAGGCGGTGAAGAAGTCCAGGGCCAGCCGCTTGTGGAGGAAGACGGGTATGACGTGGGGCGGGAAGTTGCGGGAGATGATGACATCGTGGCGGAGCATCTGCAGGAGGCTGGCCCACTGGCTGCGGTAGCGGACGATGCGCAGGCGTGGGTGTGGAGAGGGGATCTCCGGCTCGTTGGGAATGGAGAGGGTGACCTGTGCCTCCGGGAGCTGCTCGGCGAGGACGCGGGCCATGTGGTAGCAGCGAATTCCGGGGCTGGCCATGCCCCGCCCAACGACGCCGCGGCTCAGTATCAAGATCTTTGTCATCACGAGCGCATCTGCATCTGCCTCACGTGGGTCAGCAGATATTTGCCGCTGTGTCGGAGAAGCGGCAGGAGGCGCTGCCTCTTGGGAGAAGCGAAGCTCTGGCCGCTCCGGCAGAACTCAACCAGGGGCGCCAGGGCCCGCTCCCAGCTCAGCTCCTCCTTGATTGCGAGCATGTTGGAGCGGCAGCGCTGATAGAAGTCTTGGTCGTCGACGAGGCGAAGGATGGCGTCGGCGAATGCCCGAGGATCGCCGGGGGGGACGACGATACCGAGAGGGTCGCGGTCTATCCGCTCGGCGAGAACGTCCCCAGGAGTGCAGATGATGGGCAGCTCCGCCCAGAAAAGGTCGACGAAGCGGGTGCGGAAGGCGTAGCGCGCCTCGATGTTATCGAAGCCGGCGCATACGCCGATGTCGGCTTCGGCGAGGAAGTTGCCGATGTCCTGGTAGGGGACCCAGCCGACGTGGAAGAAGACGGAGCGGTTGTACACGCCAAGCTGCGTGCTGAGGGTGATCGCGTCCCGCGGCGGATCGAAGAGCAGGCCGGTGACGAAGTCGGGATGCTCAGTGCCCAGAAAGTAGAGCTTGACGTCGTCCCGGACGCGGCTCACCTCGGCCATGGCCCGAATGACGGTCTGAGCGTCGAACCACTCCATTATGCTGCCGCTCCAGATGAGCACCTTGTCGGTCTCGCGGATGCCCGGCACGACTCCCTTCAGGACCCGCCGGGCGCGCTCGGGACGGCCAGGCTGCACCCCGTATGGTGCCACCTCAATGAGGCGGCGCAGCGTCGTGTCCCGGTCGTACACCTGGGGAGAGATGAGTCCCAGGGCGCTGAGTGAACCCACCCAGACGTCGCGCTGACGCTCGTTCGAGCAAAGGACGTAGTCGGCAAGGGTAAGCTGGAAGTTGAGATAGTGGCGGTTGGAGGCCGTCCACACCTTCCGCCGCCCGGGATTGGGGATGCGCTTGGAGATCTCCATCCACTCGATGAAGAAGGCCGAGTAGAAGTCCAGGACCAGCCGCTTGTGGAAGAAGAGCAGTACGAGCGGCGGCGGAAAGTTGCGGGAGATGATGATGTCGTGGCGGATCATCTGGAGGAAGCTGGTCCACTGGTTCGAGCAGCGGACGATGCGGAGGCGCGGATGGGGGGAGGGGATATCCGGCTTGTTGGGAACGGCGAGGGTGACGTGCGCGTCGGGGATCTGCTCGGCCAGGACGCGGGCTATGTGGTAGCAACGTATGCCGGTGCTCGCCATAGCGCTGCCCACGGCTCCCCGGGCGTGCACCAGGATCTTCGTCATCGCTTCGGGGTGAAGGTGTCCCGGACGCGGGCCAGCAGGTACTCGCTGGTTCGAGAGAGGACGGGGAGGAAGCGGTCGCGCTTGGCGACGGCGAGCGAGTTTCCGTCGCGACAGAAGCGCACCAGCGGCTCCAGCGCCACCTCCCAGGACAGGCTGGGCTTGAGGACGCGCAGATTCTCGCGGCACTGCTGGTAGAAGGCTTTGTCGTCGACGAGGCGCCTGATCGCCTCGGCGATAGCGGCGGCATCGCCCTCAGGGACCACCACGCCGAGCCCGTGTACCTCGACCATCTCGGCCAGCACGTCGCCTCGGGTGCAGATAATGGGGAGCTCCGCCCACATGAGGTCCACGAATCGCGTACGCTGTGAGTAGCGGGTTTCCAGGTTGTCGAAGTAGGTGCAAACGCCGATGTCTGACTCCATCAGGTAGTTCTTCACGTCGCGGTGGGGCACCCAGCCGAACTCGAAGAAGACGGATCGCTGGTAGAGGTTCAGGTCCTTGGCGAGCTGGAAGGCCGACCTGAACCGGTGGCCGTACCCGAGAAACTCGCCGAGACCGGGGTAGAAGGTGCCGAGAAACAGCGCCTTGATGTCGTCCCGCTCCCGGGAGAGGAGATGGAGCGCCCGCAGGAAGGGCTCGGGGTCGTACCAGGAGACGGTGCCACCGTTCCAGAGCAGTACCGTGTCGCCCTCGCGGATGCCGGCGTAGACGCCCTTGACAACCTGGCGGTCGTGGCTGAGCTCGTCCGGCCGAATGCCGTGCGGCGCGACGTCGATCCACCGCCGGAGCGTGTCGTCGTTGTCATATGCCATCGGGTCGATGAGCCCCAGGGCGCTGAGCATGCCGATGTAGGTGTCCCGCTGGCGCTCGTTGGCGCAGAGAATGAAGTCGGCGAGGGTGAGCTGCATGGTGAGGTAGGCGCGGTTCTTGTTCATCCAGATGTCCCGCTTCGTGCCCCGCGATTCGGCCTTCGTGAGCTCCATCCACTCCATGAAGTACTGGCTGAAGAGGTCTGCTACGAACGTCTTCTTGGGGAAGAGAGGGGCGAGGTGAGGCGAGAAGCCGGAGGTGATGATGATGTCGTGCTGAGAGACGAGGCGCATCGAGGAGAGCGGCCCGTAGCGGACCACCCGCACGCCGGGGAGGTGCTCGGGCTGGTCCGTCGGGTTGGGTACGCCCAGGGTCACCTGGGCGTCCGGCAACGCCTTCGCCAGCACCTGCGACATGTAGTAGGCGCGGATGCCCGGGCTCGACATGTATGTGCCGACGGCACCACGGCTCAGTATGAGAATTCGCTTCACACTACTTTCCGCTGAGCTCCGCCTCGCGTCGGGTGCGCGCCACAACCAGCGATGGAGACCTCCGGCGCCTCCTCAGGGTCCCGATTCAGGGCTGCCTCATGATAGCAGCCGCCCTTCCCTTCGTTCAATGTGGCGGCATCTCCAGCCTCATAAACGAAGAACCCTTGTGTATAATTACGTCCAGGGACGATAAGACTTTGGGGAGCATCTGCCAGTGACTGACGAAAACCGCGAACGCCGTTTCAGGATCGACCTCGGGTGCGGCAACCGGAAAGTGAAGGGCGCCATTGGAGTGGACACGCTGCCGGTGCCGGGCGTGGACGTTGTGGCGGACGTCAACCAGGGTCTGCCGTTCAGGGAAAGCTCCATCGATGGGGTCTACTCCTACCACATCCTCGAGCACATGGATGACTTCCTCGCCACCATGAATGAGATCTGGCGGGTATGCCGCCCGGGCGCCCTGGTCTTCGTGAAGGCGCCCCACGCCTCCTCCAGCTTCGTCACGTGGAAGGACCCCACCCACCGGCGCGGCCTCTCCATCGCCACCTTCGCCTACTTCGACGACACCTACTTCGATGGGTTCGCCTTCGCCTACTACTCGAAGGCTCGCTTCCGCATCGAGCGGGCGAAGCTCAACCTCACGATGAGCGCCCGCAACGAGACGCTCAACCTGTCGTGGCCGCGCCGCCTCGGGAACATGCTCTTCAACGCCTTCGCCAACCGCAGCCGCCGCACTCAGTACTTCTGCGAGCGCTTCTGGGGGCCGATCGTCGGTATCGAGGAGGTGGAGCTCGTGCTCAGAGCGACGAAGGATACGGCCCCGTCAGGTTCGCCCGAGCCCGCGCGGTAGGAGGGAGGGCGGCAGCGCCTCGCGGTCGCCGCGCTCGAACGCAGTCTCACGGCAGACCATCGCCCCGGCGACCACGTAAGGGAGGTCTTCCGTCAGGTCGATGCTGTGCCGTGCTACGCCGTGCCGGTAGCGCCGGGCGGTCGGGCCGGCTGGAGGTGGCCCTTCTCCTTCAGATAGGCCTCCAACGCCTCCTGCCAGGGCCGGAGAGGTGTTACGCCGGCCGCCGCCAGGGCGCGATTCTCGAGGACGGAGAAGCGGGGACGACGAGCGGCGGCGGCCAGTTCATCGCTCGTGATGGCCGTGAGGCTGGGCCGCAACCCCGTCAATTCGAAGATCTTGGCGGCGAAGCCATACCAGGATGTCTGGCCCGCGCTGGTCGCGTGGTAGGTGCCAAAGCGCCCTGTGGCCGCCAGTTCTTGTAGTGTGGTGGCCAGGTCCCAGGTAAACGTGGGCCCGAGCACCTGGTCGTCGACTACCCGCAGCGCTTCGCCCTGCCGGGCCTTTCGGATCATCGTTTCCACGAAGTTTCCCCCCTTGCCCATAGCCCCGGCCACCCCGAAGAGCCCGGAGGTGCGCACGATGAAATGCCGGGGGTTGCTCTGGCGCACTAAATGCTCCCCGGCAAGCTTGGATGTGCCGTAGACGCTGAGGGGGCGCGGGACGTCCTCCTCGACGTAGGGGCTGCCCTTCTCGCCGTCGAAGACGTAGTCGGTGCTGATGAACATCACGGCGGCGCCGACCTCGCGTGACGCGTCGGCCACGTTCTTGGCGCCCAGGGCGTTCACCTCGAAGGAGCGCATGACGTTGCTCTCGCACTCATCGACCCGGTGGTAGGCGGCAGTGTTGATGACCAGGCGAGGCGCCTCGCTGCGGATGATGGAGTGCACCTGGTCGCCGTCACAGACCTCCAGCTCCGGCTGGTCGAGGGCGATGAGCTCGTCGGCCCAGACGCGGCAGAGGTCGCTGCCCAACTGGCCGCGGCTGCCGATGAGGAGGGTGCGCATGGAGCTGCTTCTACTCGCCCAGGACGCTCTGGAACGGCCTAAGGTTCTCGTGAACCTCGCTCAGCAGCTCCATCCAGTCGATGTTGTAGTAGCAGGGGTGATCGAACTCGGTGAAGCCGTCGCGGGTGATGCAGGCCACCATGTTTGCGATGGAGGCCAGGACCGTGATCTGGGGCGTGAAGCCGAGCCCCCAGGTCATCTTCGCGTTGGAGCAGCGATAGTCCCGCACGCGGGGGGGCGCCGGGACCTCCTCCAAGCGGACGTCGCGATTCTCCATCCGCAAGGTGCCGGCGACCATCATCGCCAGCGCCCGGATCTGGTAGTTGTCCTGGACCACGTTGTAGATCTGCCCCCGCACTTTGTCCTCGGGTGCCCGGAGGCAGACAATGTGCGCTTCGGAAGTGTCCTCCACGTCGACCAGGGGCCGCCACATCCAGCCACCGCCGTGAAGGTTTAGCCGGCCCGCCTGGAGAGCGTCCTTGACGAAGGTGTTTACCACCAGATCGTAGCGCATGCGAGAGCTGAAGCCGAATACGGTGGCCTGACGCAGGATCACGGGGCAGAAGTGCTCGTCTGCCAGCTCCAGGAGCCGGTTCTCAGCGTAGAATTTCGCCTCGGCGTAGGCGCCCCTGGGCTGCACCTCCTGGTCCTCGCGATACTCAATCCCCGGCGGCAGCCCGTCATAGATCGAGCAACTGGAGCCGAAGGTGAGGCGGGGCACGCCCAGCCGCTTGCAGGCAACGGCCAGTCGCTCGGTGCCCAGGGCGTTCATTTCCCAGTTCGCCTGGGGGTCGTACTCGGCAGTCGGGTCGTTGGAGAGACCGGCCAGGTGGACCACGGCGTCGATTCCCTGGAGCCATTCGTCGCGGAGCTGACGGACGTCGCCGTGGATCAGCTCGATCCGGTCCATCACCTCCTGGAGAGGCTTTCGGCCCCAGTACAGGCGGTCCAGCACCCGCACCGCGAAGCCCTGGGAGAGGAGCCTGCGGACCAGGACGCTGCCGATGTAGCCAGCGCCGCCGGTGACGAGTACAGTGGTCATCGTGTCATCGTTGCTCCAGCGACAGTACGATTATCGCCAGTCCTCGCGCGAATTCAGACTACGTGATGCCTCGCGGCGGCGTCAAGCCTTGGCACCCGGTTCGCCGCGCATCCTGAGGCCGGGGTCGGCGGCCTGTGTTCTGCTCCGCCACCGGTCACGTTCTATCGTCTTCCCCATGCGACCTCGCCAGTAGTCCATGAGTCCCAGCAGCATCGCTTTGGCGAGATCGGGCCGGCCCCGAGCGAGAAATGCGATGAGCTGTATGAGACGGCTGCTCAGGAAGTAGACCCAGAACTGGGCGAGGCGCAAGGGCGAATGGACGTGTTTGCGAATGAGATATGGCCGGTTGCGCGCTAGGTAGTAGAGCCCGAAGGGGGTGTCTGAACCGCCGATGGTTCCGCCCTTCCGGTGATAGACCACCGCGGCCGGCACGAACCAGAGGCGGTACCCCTTATCCCGCGCGCGCCGCACGAAATCGGTATCGTCGTAGTAGAGGAAGAAGTTGTCGTCCAGCAGGCCCACGTCCCGCAGCAGGCCGCTGGGTACGAGCAGGCATGAGAGGTTAGCGTTGTCCACGGCACGCGGCTGGTCGAAGTCGGCGGTCGGCGCCTTGCCAAGGATGCGCTTCTTCCAGACACCCCGCGTCCAGTCGAACTGGCCCACCGAGTCGTCCAGACGTCCACGGTGGTGATAGAGATACGACTTCGGTGCAGTCATGGTACGCTCGTCAGCGGCGGCCACCAGGTGGTCCAGGAAGTCTGGCTCCATGATGCCGTCACTGTTGAGCAGCAGCACGTAGTCGAAGCCCTGCTCGAGGCAATAGGCGAGGCCCCGGTTGCAGGCGCCGGTGAAGCCCAGGTTGGTCTCGTTCCGAAGGATCACCGCTTCGGGCTGCAACCGTTCGAGGATCTGGAGTGAATCGTCGGTGGAGGCGTTATCGACGACGATGAGACGGAGATTGGGGTAGGTCACCTCGGCGAACGATTGTGCGAACTCCGACATGAAGGCTGCACCGTCGGTATTCACGGTCAGGACGGCGACAGAGGGAGAGGCGGCCGGTGCGGCTGGCTTAGGCACGGATAGCTGGCCGGAGCTCGACTCTGATCGTCGTATGGGCAGAGACTGCCCGTTTGATCAACGGCCCGGCCGGGCCAATCATAACACAGGCCGCGCGTAGTGTAGCCCTCGGGAAATCGACGCTCGTTGTGTGATTTTCTCCCCAGCCGGCCGTCGGCGGCGCCGCCCAAACTGGAAGCGGTAGCGATTGGCTGAGGAGGCCCCCGCCCCGCTTCCGCAGGCTTTACAGAGTGAAACGGCAGACTCATAATCTGTGTTACCATCTATGGGGTTCAGACCGAGAGCGAGATGACACCCGCCTCTGGAGAGGCGGGCAACTTCGAGAACGTGAGGGACTTTACATGCGGGCCACGGTGAGACGCACCCTCGAAGCGTGGCCGGGCGGCGACCGGCTGCTGCGGAGATATCGCGGCCTCCGCTACATGCTCCTCCGTTACCCGGACAAGCACCGGGGTGAAGTCGGGGGCTTGTGGGAGGCGGTCGGGAGAGCCCAATTTGATTTCATGGTACGTCAGGGCCTGAAACCGCAGGACATCCTCGTCGATGTCGGCTGCGGCAGCCTTCGAGGGGGCAGACTGTTCATCGCGTATCTCGAGCCGGAGCACTACCTCGGGATCGATCATGCGCCGTGGCTGATCAAAGCGGGACTGAAGCACGAAATCTCGAAGGATCTGCGGCAGGAGAAACGACCGCAGTTCGTCACCTCAGAGCGGTTTGAGTTTCACAAGTTTGGGAAGCGTCCCAACTACGGCATCGCGCAGTCTCTCTTCAGCCATCTCATTGAGGACGACATCCTCCTCTGTTTGGTGAAACTGAGGGCTGAGATCAGCGCTGGGGGTCGTTTCTATGCTACCTTCATCCCGAAGGGCTTGCTCGAGGAGAGCTACAAGAACCCCAGGCGTTCAAATGACTACATCCCATTCCAGTACAATGCGGAAGAGATTCTCGCCCTGGGTCGGGAGGCCGGGTGGGAGGCCAGATACATTGGCGATTGGGGACATCCTCGCGGTCAGGAGATGCTTGAGTTTCTCGCGGAGTAATGTCGTAGCACCGGTCGCCTCCGACGTGTGCTGCTGCGACGACGTAGGTGACCGGGTGTGGGATCGGGGTCTGGAGAGCAGTGGAAGCCTCAGCGACGAGACACTTCAGTCTGGCGGCAGCGGCTAGATCAACGTCTACCGCGTGGGACCTACTCATCGCCGTCACCGCACGAGACCTGAAGGTCACATACCAGGGCACTGTCCTCAGCTACGTCTGGTGGATCGCTCGTCCCCTGGCGATGGGCTTCGTGATGTACTTCGCGCTAGGCCGAGTGTTGCGGCTGGACGTCCCGAACTACGCTGTCTTCCTCCTCTCTGCGCTCTTTCCCTGGTTCTGGTTCTCGGGCGGCGTCCAGCAATCGGCAGGCGCCTTCGTGGCAAATGGCGGCCTCCTCCGAAAGGTGCAGTTCGCACGGCTGATCCTGCCGCTGGCGTCAGTGTTCTACAATACGGTCCAGTTCCTCCTAGCGCTGCCCGTGCTTACTCTCTTCCTCGTCGTCTCCGGCATCGAGCCCACCGTCGCCTGGGTCGCGGGCATACCGGTTCTGTTTGCGCTCCAACTGCTGCTGTTGGTTGGATTGGGCACACTCGTCGCTTCGTTGAACGTCTTCTTCAGAGATCTTGGACCGATGCTGGGCGTCGTGCTTCTCCTCATGTTCTACGGCACGCCGATCATCTACCCGCTCGACCGCGTTCCAGCGGAGTTCAAGCCCGTTCTGATGCTGAACCCTATGGTGCCATTGATAGAGGATTGGCGTGCGCTGTTCCTCGAAGGCTCGGCTCCCGGCACGGAGCTCTGGCCGACTATCGTCATCACGGCCGTGTTCCTCGTCGTGGGGCTGGGCGTCTTTCGCGCGCTGGAGAGATACTTCGCTGATGCGCTATGACAATGAGTACGCGGTACGGCTGGAAGGGGTCTCCAAACGGTTCTATCTGAACCCGAAGAGGCCCTGGCAGCTTCGCGACCTGATGGCGCGGCCGCGGACGCTCCTGCGCCAGATCCGGCCGCGCGAGCCTTTCTGGGCGCTGCGCGACATAACGCTTAGCGTGAAGCGGGGCGAGATCGTCGGCATCATAGGGCCCAACGGTTCGGGGAAGAGCACGCTCTTGCGCATTCTGGTGGGGATCTCTCCCCCCACGAGGGGGAAGGCGAGCATACATGGGAGGTACGCCGCTCTCCTGGAGCTGGGCGCTGGCTTTCACCCACAGGCGACCGGGCGCGAGAACGCCTACCTGAACGCCCTCTTCATGGGTCTCCCGAAGAGGGAGGCCAAGGAGAAGGTGCCGGAGATCATCGAATTCTCCGGCCTCAAGGAGTTCGCAGACCAGCCGATGCGAACCTACTCCTCAGGAATGTATGTGCGACTTGGCTTCGCAGTGGCCGTCCATGTCCGGCCCGAGATCCTGGTAATCGACGAGGTCCTCGCGGTGGGCGATGCAGAGTTCCAGCAGAAGTGCTTCGAACATTTCGCCACGTTAAAGGAGAGCAACACAACCATAGTCCTGGTCACGCACGTCGTGAGCACCTTGAGCGAGTTCGCCGACCGCGTGATCCTTCTGGAGCATGGGCAGGTGGTGCGAGACGGCGAGCCGACGGACGTCGTGAATGAATACGTGCGCGGTCGACTTCAGGCGTCGCCCGCTGCTCGCCGCGTCTTCCGGCGTGCCCTGGAGGAGAGGGGGCTCGTCGCGCCGGGCGCCGGGGAGGCCGATAGCTACACCGGCGCCTGAGGCTCGGCCGCGCGGCGACGCGACGGCCTGAGACGCACCGGCCGCACGATCTCTGTGGGGATGCGGGACTAACGGCCTCCGACGTCGCGAGCGGTGCCGCCTTGGGGTCGCTGGGTCGAAGTGGGAGGTTCGGGATCGTGCGCCAGCGGCCGATGGAGCCGGAGGCGGCACGGTGCCGGTGCTATTCCCGCATTGCTGCTGAGGTAGATAGAACGCAAGGGGGCGTCGACGAGGATGCAGGAAGCAAGCGCAGGCCGCGATGGGCGGGGGTCTGCTGGCAGCTCGACCAACTACGTTCGGTTCATCATTTTGAGCGGGCCTCGAACCGGCTCACACATGCTGGCCCAGGCGCTCAACTCCAGCTCCGAAATCACGTGCTTTCGTGAGGTCTTCAACTTCCTGCAGAACTTCGTCCAGTTCGAGGTGGAAGGCTACGACAACTTCAGCGCACGGGACCTGTCGCTGCGAAGCGAAGACCCCATTCGCTTCCTGGAGGAGCGAATCTTCTGTCCCTACCCCGAAGACGTCCGTGCCGTCGGCTTCAAGTTGCACTACGGCCAGCTACTCGGATTCGAGGACCTGCCGGAGCGGCTCGCCGGGGATAAGGAGATCCGCGTGCTTCACCTCAGGCGACGGAACCTGCTGCGGATGTTCGTTTCGCTGAAACTGGCAGAGACGACGGGTGTCTACCTGGAGGACACAAGACCGAAAGCCACGACCGTTAACCTGCTAGCCGCGGCCCATCACCCCTTGAAGGCGGCTTCGAGACTGCCACAGCGCCTGCGGCGGCGAAGAGCTACTGGCGAAGCCCCTCGCGCCCGGGTGACCGTCAAGGAGGAGGAGCTGTTCGAGTTCATCGTCAAGACGAGGATGCGGGCCGCGAACCATGAGGAGCTTTTTCGCGAGCACCGGAATCTGCCCGTGTTCTACGAGGACCTGCTCGACCGCCGCGACGAAGTCTTCGGGGAAACGCAGTCGTTCCTGGGGGTCGAGCCGGGACCGCTCGCGGTCACAATGCGCAAGCAGAACCCCGAGCCCCTGTGGGAGCTCATCGAGAACTACGACGAGCTGTACGAGGCATACAAGGACACTCCGGAGGCGGCGCTCTTGGAGTGATTCGGTGGTCGGCGTGCTCTCGGCGGAAGAGCCGAGCTATATCGAGCGTGGCTGTGCCTGGGAGACGGATGGAAGTGCTCGAAGCTGTAAGGGCTGGTAGTCGCACGCCGGCCCCTCATCCGATGCTGAGGTTGGTGACAGGATGACAAAGGAAGCGGCACCCAGAGTCGTGATCATCGGCCTGGACGGCGCCGACTGGACGCTGCTTCGCCCGCTGTTCGCGGACGGGGTGATGCCGACCCTGAAGGCGTTCGTGGACGGCGGCGTCAGCGCCCCTCTGCAATCTGTCCTGCCGACCAACTCCATGTCCGCCTGGACCTCCTTCATGACGGGCGTCAACCCCGGCAAGCACGGCATCTTCGACTTTGTGCGCAAGACGGACACCCCATTCAAGACGTTCGTGACTAATTCCTCCGACATTCGATTCCCGACGATCTGGGAGACGCTGACCGGCAGCGGACTCAGCTCCTGCGTCATCGACATGCCACCGCTCCATCCGCCGTTCCAGATAAACGGCGTCATGCTGGGTGGCATCGGAGCGGTGAAACCCGTCGGTCAGACCTATGCCTGGCCGGCGGAGGCAGCGGCGAAGGTGGAGAGTGCGGTCGGCGAGTTCCTGCCCGACGTAGTCTGGGTGGGCAAAGCCGGCCGGCAGCCCGAGGTCGTCGCGGACTTGATCCGCATGGTGGAGAACCGGCAGCGGGTCGCAGAGGTTCTGTTCGGTGACCCTCCGGTTGACCTCTTCTGCATAGTTTTCGTGGCGCCGGACCGGGCTCAGCACATCCTCTGGCAGGACATCAATGAGCAGGGGCCGCAGTACCCGCTCGCCCGGAGCTTCTACGCGGCCCTCGATGAAGCCCTGGCGCGCCTGCTCGAGCGCATCGACCTGACGGCCACCGATGTCCTTGTGGTGTCGGACCACGGGTTCAGGCGCTTCGAGAAGACGTTCGACGTCAACGAGTTCCTTATGGAGGCCGGCCTGATGCGCTGCAGGTGGAAGAGCCCGCCCGTCGCGAGGGCACTGCGCCTGACGAAGAGGTTCTTGAGGCCGTTGTCGGGTCGGATCGACAAGATGCTTGCAAGGCCGCGATATGGATTGCGGCGGCTTCTGCTCCCTGAATCCATTGCTTATAGCGATATCGTCGACAGCGTCAATGTGAACCTTGCGGGAAGGGAGTCCACCGGCCGCGTCCCGCAGGACAAGTTCGACGAGATGAGAGACCTGGTTGCCGACAAGCTGCTGGGGTTCCGGGACCCGGAGACGGGCGAGCAGGTCGTCAGGCGACTCATCAAGGGGGAGGACTACTTCCACGGAAAGTACGCCGCTGAGGCGCCCGACCTGCTCCTGGAGTGGCACGAAGGCTACGCTTATAACAGCGGCTTGGGGAGACTCATGTTCAGGTGGACGTACTGCCAGGGCGTTCACTCCCTGAATGGCGTCATCGCGGGCCGGGGCCCTCACTTCCGGCAGAACGCCGAAGTCCCGCCGCTCAGCATCCTGGACGTTGCACCCACCGTTCTCTCGTTGCTCGGCGTCCCTTCGCCGGAAGGTACCGACGGGCGCGTTGCCGACGAGCTCCTCATCGGCCCGCCGGCGCCCACCGGCGGTCCGCCCGCGCCGCCACCGGAGCGCCAGCAGGAACCGTCCGCCTACAGCGAAGAGGAAGAGAGGCTCGTCAGGGAAAGGTTGCGGGGCCTCGGCTACATCGAGTAGCATCCGGCTCCTGGTCGCAGTGCCGGCCGGGGCGATGACCGCGAGGCGCCGGGCACGACCCTCCTACTGTGAGGCGGCCTTGTAGGAGAATATGTACTCGCCTTCGTCCAGTGACTTTTCGAGTGCCGCCGCCTCCTGCTCGCTCACCGCGTAGGGGTCTACTTTGCCGTAGAAGGCCTGCACGGAGCCCACCAGGTAGATCTCCCCAAAAGCAAAGCCCGCCATGACGCGCGGAGCACCGACCACATAGAGCGTGCTGCCCTGGGGCAGGGACGGATACGTCTCGCGCAGTGCCTGGACGAAGCGCTCCGATTCCACGGCCGGTGCGCTCACTTGCTGGTCGTTCTGCCTCGCCTGAGCCATCACGCCTACGAGCGCGAGGGGCACCAGCGCCGCCGCGAGCGCCCGCACGGGGACCTGTAGCCGCATCGGCGCCAGATTGAGGAGCGAGGCGCCGTACATCACCAGGAGGATCGCCAGGGCAGGGCCAGCCGAGTACAGTTTGCGGTTCAACTCGCCGATGCCGAAGAACTTGTTGAGCGTCAGCAGAGGGAACAGGGACGCGAAGAACCACACGACGACGAACACTTCGGTGCGAGGCTGCCACAGGCTCTTTCGGACGGCGCGGCTCAGGAGCGGGAGCGTGGCCACCATGATGAGCAGGCCAACGAAGGCGACGAAATGGGCGGTCAGGTTGCCGGACGTCACCGCAAACAGGGCGGCGCTGGCGAAGTTCTTGAACTGGAGCAGCATGTGCGGGCCTATCGTGTACTCCCCGCTGTGGACAGGGGTATGGCTCACGATCCACGCGTTGAGCCCCAGTGAACCGGCCACCACCGCTAGATAGGGCGCGAGGACGCCCCACGCCGCCGGCTGGAGGACCTCCCGTCGTTGGCGATGCCTGACCAGGAAGTGGAACGCGACAAAGGCTGCCGCCCAGGAGATCGTTTCCTGGTGGAACAGCGTGGATGCGCCGAAGCAGAGGATAGAGGCAACGTGCCAGCCCCGGTGGGTCGGAGAGGCATCGGTGGCCTTCAGAAAGAGGAGGAACGACAAGAGCGCCATGAAGGTCGCCAACGGGGTGGCAATGTCCGATATCCAGGATACGGCCACCACGTAGGCGGGATGCAGCGCGAATATCGTGGCGGCCATGCGCGCGGCCAGTCTGGACTGCAGGAGACGGGACGCGATCGCCCAGACGAGGAAGACGTTCGAGAGGTGGACTATGAGACTGACCACGTGATATCCTACCGGATTCTCGCCGAACACCAGGTACTGCGCCTCCAGGCTCAGGAAATAAAGGGGCCGGTAAGCCAGAAACGGCAGGGCGATGTCGGTGTCGCGCAGGACGGCAAGGGTGCTCTGGTGGCGGCCGTAGCCGGTGAAGTCGAGGGCGTCTCGGACGTAGGTCAGTGGAGAAGCGAAGCGCGCGGCTCTCAGGAAGATGAAGTCATCGGTCATGAACCAATCGTTGAGGCTGGGCCCGAACAGCACCAGCGTGAGGGCAACGACGGCGACGATCCAGAGCTTGTCCGACGAGATGAGTGAGCTAGCGCTAAGGGGGAATCCTCCACCTCTGCCCGTCTCGGCGGCTGGCACGCCCGAGCAGCTCGGAACGCGGAACGCGGGCGGCTTCACGTCTCTAGGTCAACTCCCATCCGGCGACGCGTCCCCTTTCCCTGTGGGGGCTCTAACATCAAGTCTACCATAGCCTGCTTTAGAGGCCGCCACCCAGACGTCTCGCTCCGGTCTGCGACTTCCGGTCTTCTGAGGCCTGTGCTCCTCTGGAATAGTCGACATGAATTCACGGTGAGCGCAGCATCTGGTGCCTTCAGCACTGGCTGGACGGCACTGATGGGAACATTGCCGAGGAGCTGCGTCCGTGCGCCGGCGCCTACTGGCCGTCTGCCCGCCGCGAGGAGGAGCTGGTGAGGAAGAGACCGGGCGGCCTCCGCTACATCGAATAGCGCTCGGCGCTTACGCCCACGGCCGGCTGATAGAGGGGCCGGCAGGTCTCTTCCAGTGCGTTCGCAACATCCGGGGGTCAACGGCGAAATCGAAAGATCCGGTCTTTCTCGCCCAGGGACAGGGCGACCCGCGCTGCCTGATCGGCCGACAGCGAGCGCACCTTAAGCTCGCCGTAGTAGAGCTCCACGAGGGCATCGAGGCGCGTATCGTCGAAGGCGACGATGTTCGTCGGCGCGTTCACCACGTACAACACGCCCTCCGCATCCATGCTGGGAACGCTTTCCCGCAGTTGCGAGATAAACGCTTCGTTATCGGCGGCGTTCTGTGAGTCGCGCTGAGCGTGGTGCACGGTGAGGAAGGCGGTCGGCACCAGAAGGGCCACCAGGAGATAGGGAGCCGCGGCGGTGCCCAACCGCAGGAGGGGGGCTGAGAGCGTTTGGCTCAGCCACAGCACGGCCAGCGCCAGGAGAATCGACAGGCTGGCACCCGGCATGTAGAGGACGCGGCCCATGGTGGTGAAGCGAAGAGTGGAGTCAGGGAATAGCGATACGTAGAGCCACCCGACGACGAATATGCCCAGGTAGCGCCATCTGCGCTGAGTCAGCAAGACTACGCTCAGCAGGATCATGACTACGGAGGCCGCTCCCTCGAGCCCTTCGAGAAGTCTGGTCAGTGGCTCCGCGAGGCGATCAGTGGTCAGCGGAAACACCGGAAACAGCGCCAAGCCCAGGTAGTTTCCGTAGTTGCTGTACTGGTGCCAGCCGAACCGAAATTGCTCCTCTACGCCCAAATGGGCGCGAGTCCACATCTGGATGCCAAGCAGGGCCATCGTCACGAGCGCAAACGGCACGAACTGGAGCCAGGCGCGCACCCGCAGCGCGTCGGCCGGCGTTCCGGCGACCAGAAAGGCATAGGCCGGCAGCACGGCGGCCAGGGTTAGCGCTGTGGAGTGAAGCAGGATGGCGGCGAGAAAGGCCAGGAACGAGCCCACGTAGTAGGCCCCTCTCCTGCGGTCGCCGTCGGCGTACCTCATAAACAAGAGGAGGCTGAGGAGGTAAGGGAAGGTAACAAACACCCTGTTGCCTCCCGATATCCATGCCACCGCGTCGGCGTAGGCGGGATGGATCGCGAAGATGAGGGCTGCCAGGCCGGCCGCCCACCGTAGCTTTGTCAATCGGAGGGCGATGAACCAGACCAATACGGTGCTGCCCAGGTGCAGGGCCAGCACTACGGCGTGGTAGGCCCACGCGTGCAAGCCGAGCACCGCGTATTCGAGACGCCAGACGACCGGGTAGAGAGGTCGGTAACGGTCGAACTCCGGCAGCGTACCCGTCTGCCGGAAGTCGAAGGCTTTGGCCACGTACTCGCCGATGGGCGTGGCCTGCGAGGAGCGCAGGAACCAGAAGTCGTCGCCGGAGAACCAGTCGCCGAGGGTCGGAGCGTAGAGAGCGAAGGCGACAAGGAGGATGGCCGGCAGCAGCAGAGGCGACGAGAGCACGCCGGCCCAGGTGCCTCGCAGCTCACGAGCGCCGCGACCGTTTGCGGAGCCGGCGTCTTGACTCCGCTGCCCGGTGGCCTGCTGGAGGTGATCGCCCTGAGGATCCAGCATTATTGCCGTTGCCCTCGATTCTCCCGTGGCGAATCGTGCGAAGCCCGCAGCCGCGGAGGCGGGACCGATGCTAGGCGCCTGCCGGTCGCTGCCCTGGGGCGCGGTCGGCTGGCCGTGCCCGAATCATGCCCGCGGTTCATCCCGACGAGTCGCCGGTGCCGCGCTTGCGGTAGATTGCGAACGCCAGTCCCGGCTTCAAATAGCCTGTCTCAGTCACGATCCGGTCCAGCATGAAGAGCAGTTCGGTTCGAGCTCTGGCTCGGTCGACATCTATCTTCCGCCGCCGGAGCCTGGCGCGGAGTGCGGCGGCGCTGCGCAGGCGTCTCAACCTGCTCGATAGGGCGGCGCAGCTCTGAGGAGGAGCCGACCCACCCTGCGCAAACATGGTGAGCGAGAGTAACGCGCCAACCGTGCGCACGCGCACCTCTTGCAGATAGCGCCCGAAGACGTTCAGGATCTCCTCCGAACGCGCGCTCTCGAACGGACTGAACGTCCAGTTGCTGCGGTCCGGCCACTGGATCGGGGCAGACCTTCCCGGATAGTCCATCGTCGCCTGCGCCAGCGCCTCGAAGAGCCGTTTCTTCTCCGCACTGAACTGAAAGTACGACTCACTCACGGTGTCGTACATGAAGAAGTAGCCGTCGGGGGCCAGGCACTCGCTGACCTGAAACGCCAGGTGCTCGAGGTTCAAGATGTGGTGGATGGACGAGTTGGCGATGATGAGATCGTAGGTCTCTGCGGGCAGAGTCACGAAATTGAGGTCCTCCTGGCGAGTGTCGGTTCGCCCGGGAAACTCCTTCTCCAGCCGACCATGCACCCTGGCGAGGGCTTCACCGCTGATGTCGTAGAACGTCAGGCGCAACTGCTTATGGCGGTCCAGCAGGTAGCTCTCGACCTTGCCGGGGCCAGCGCCTAGCACGCATCCTTGTCGAAAGTCGCCGAAGTCATCGATCATCTCAAACCACTGCCGGTCTACCCGGCCTGTCAGCCGCTCATTGTAGTACTCCTGCACCATTGGTGGAGGCGTCCTGCTCAGGGGCGTCTCGATACGCTTGTCCCAGAACTCCTCTTCGGCCCGGAGCTGGCGGAGATAGTCGTCATTCCTGGTCACGTGAAAGATATCCGGGGGTGGAGGCTCCCTCACCTTCTCCTCCTCTGTGCTTCCCAGCCGATGCTTCAGTGTTGACCGCCGGGCGCATCGCCGCTGGTGCTGGTATGCAAGCCCGAGGACTCCTGGCCCTCGCCCGAGATCTCTCCGCATTGGGAGGAGGGGCCGGCCGCCCCCGGTACGCGTTCGAGGACGTCTAGCTGGCCGCCCCCGAAATAGGCGAGCCGCCTTCCGATGGTGGCCACGACCGTGAAGTCCGGGGGTGAGTTATCTCTGGGCCGGGCAAATGCGAGGGCGCCTTGCAGGTCGACTAGGTAGCAGATGTCCTTCGAGAGGACATACTCGAGCAGGCGGCCGTCGCGTCTGGCCTCGTACGCTTCTTCGTTCACCACACCGTCCAGGTTGATGACTGTCCTATCGCTAAAGTAGCCGATGATGCCGGCATTGAGCGAGCCGACCCTCGCCTGCGGGTCCGTATTCCCCTCGAGCCATCGCGCCGCCTCCAGCATGTTCAGTCGATGCCATAGCTGCGGCACCCAATCTCCAGACCGATAGGGACCGTACCAGGTGGCCAGGCCGAGGACAATGATCCCGTAGAGAGCAGGGGTTGCCAGTGTCCGAAGGCGCCCCATCGGCGGAGGGAGCGGCAACCTGAAGCGTGAGAGATCGAGGCGGCGGCCCTCCGTACTCCAGGCGAGACGAGTCCCTCGCGCTACGCTGTGCACATAGTTGACGAGGACCCCGAGGAACGCCGCAGCGATCAGGGCGACGGGCGCGAAATACCATTCCCGCACGTGCCATCGGATGGCGGTGTGAAAGAGAAGGGTTGCCACGATGCCTACTGTCGGAACCAGCAGCAGGCCGATCTGTCGGGTCGCCTGCCGCCGCTGCGGGGCAAGTGGCGCCAGTAGCATGAATGCCAACAGCCCGGCCATCGTGAGCAAGATGGGTACCCTTGGGCCGTGGGGAGGAACGAAATAGAGGTGCGGCAGCCGTTCGAGAAACTGGTCTTTGGTGACAGCCAGCGAATGGTGGAGCTGAGTCAGAAAGGAGCTGCCGTGGGTGGCGAGGTAGTCCTGGCGTTCCATGTCCGACACGGCGATCCCACTCACCTGAACAATCGTCCCGAAGTTCACCAGGTTCCAGATCACCCACGGCGCTATCACCAGGAGAGCGAGCCCGCCCGTTGCCAGGGTGCTCGTCCACCGGTACGAGCCGCGTTCTCGTACGAGGAGAAACAAGAGCAGGGGCGGCAGGATGAATACCGTATCGGTGCGCGCAAGGATCATCAGGCCGGCCGAGACACCAAGCCACGCGTACCCCGCCAGCGACGCGCGCTCGCTGCGGCGCGCGATCCGCAGGAAGAGCAACGTGGTCAACGCCACCATGAACACCGTCAGCGCGGTCTCCATGCCGTTCAGCGCCTCGACGATGAGGTAGGGGTGGAGGGCATAGACGGTCGCGGCAGCGAGGGACGCCCAGAAATTGTCGGTGAGCGTCCTGACGATGGCGTACACGAGGAACACGGTCCCCGCAGAGAGTAGCGACGCTATCGTCAGCCCCAGGTGTACGGAGAGGTCCCGGTCGCTGCCGAATAGATAGAGCGGAGTGAGGATGGCCATCCAGAGAGGGTGGAATCCGTTGGTCAGATTCTCACCGTCGAAGGTGACGTTGTGGCCGGCGGCGATGTTGTGGGCGATCTGAAAGTAGTAGAAGGCGTCATCCGAGGTGTCCTTGAGGACGATGGTAGGGATGTCGGCCCAGGCCCTCTGGAGTCTGAAGAAGAGGCCCGCCCACATCGGCACCAGCACCAGAAGTCCCGGGCTGTCGAGGAACGTCTCGCCGATCAGGCCCCGTACATTCCTGACAATCGCCGTCATTTCGCGAAGCTCCTCAGGGCTTGATCCGATGCCCTGGCGAGAAGGGCGGCCGCGGATGCCATGACCGCCAAGAAATAGGTCTTCTGGCCAGCATAAGCCTTGCTTGAGCGAGCGCCTCAGTCAAGCCAAGCGACGCTACATTCCTGTGACCGGCTCGTCATTGGTGAGGGATCCCCTACCCCCGCCTGAAGGCGAGGGCATAGATTCGTCTTCTGATGCCCCAGCGTTCACGCTGGGGTCTTGCCGTCTCGCCTAGAATACCGCCCGGCGTATCCAGGGGCGAGACGTGAATGCCACGGGCCGCAAGGCATCGGCGGTCACCTCGAGTCGAAGTTGCTTGACAGGCGGGGAGTGCTGTAATACATTCTTGTGACCAGTTTAGCCCGCCGTTCATCGTGACCCGCATGCCGCGCAGCTTCCTGTCCAAGATCAAACCCAATTTCGCATTGTACGATGTGCGGGAGTTCTTTCGCCTTCCCCCGTACCCGGGAGCCAGGATAACCCTGAAAAGGCGGCTCAATCTCTACCTGGTGCGGTTCCAGCGCATGCGGGGGCACAGCAAGCTGTGGGGCTACCCCACCATCCTCACCATTGAGGCGGCGAACGTCTGTAACCTGCGCTGCCCATACTGCTTCACGGGCATTGGAGCGAGGAGTCGCGAACGGTCGCACTTCCCGCTCCCTCTGTACAAGAAGCTCATCGACGAGCTAGGGCAATACCTCTTCGAGGTCGAGCTCCACAACTGGGGCGAACCGCTGCTCAACAAGAACGTCGCGGAGCTGGTCCGCATCGCCAGCAGTCGGGGCATCAGTACCACCCTGAGCACGAACTTCAGCTTTCCCTTCGATAGCTCCCGTGCGGAGGCGCTGGTCGCCGCCGGTCTCGCACAGCTCGGGGTCTCGATCGACGGTGTGACGCAGGAGACGTACGAGCAGTATCGCGTTAGGGGCAAGCTCGATACAGTCCTGAGCAACATCGGGCTCGTCAACGAGGCCAAGCAGAAGCTCCGCTCCTCCACCCCGAGGCTCATCTGGGAGTACCACGTATTCGAGCACAACAAGGACGAAGTCGAACCGGCGAAGGCGATGGCCCGTGAGCTCGGGATGGACATAGACATCTCCAAGGGCTGGGTAGCGGGCCCGGAGTGGGACCCGGACGGTCCGTTCAAGTTCTTCGTGGCTCCCACTGCGGACGGCTGCACGTTCTTGTGGCAGCGGGCCGTCGTCAGCGTCGACGGCGGAGTCGCTCCCTGCTGCGGCACGTTCTACAAAGAGGACGACTTCGGCTCCGTCGCCGAGAAGAGCTTCAGGGAGGTCTGGAACAACGAGAGCTTCCAGGAGGCGAGAAAGCTCTTCAGGTCACGGCAGGCGTCCGAGAAGGGCAAGAGCCTCATCTGCTACGACTGCCCCGAGACCCTCACCCGAGAGGATTATCTTCGACACCTCGCCGAGGGTCACGATAGGGAGTCGTTCAGGGGTCGCTTCACGAGCAACGACGGCTTCAAGCACTTCTTCAATCGAAGGCCGGGCGGGCCCGGCGCCCCCGCAGAGGCCGAAGCTGCTGATCTCCAGCCGGTCGATGCTGGGCCGGCCGGTCCCCATAGCCAGCCTCGCTAGCGACGCGGCGATGCCGGCGGTCTCCTCCCCGAGCGCGCGGGTAATGCTTGACTTGCCATAGTGCGGTGCCTACACTTCGAATTGCGCGGCGGCAGGCGCCGATTCGACCAGTTGAACCGGTGGTGAATTGTGTCGGGCAACGCACGGCGCGTAGTGGTTCTGGGGCTCGACTGCGCGGCGCCCCAGCTCGTCTTCGACCGGTTTGCGGGCGATCTTGAGTACCTCCCACGGCTGATGGCGGAGGGGGTCTGGGGCGAGCTTCAGAGCGTGGTGCCCGCCATCACCGTTCCGGCGTGGGCCTGCTCGACGACGAGTCGTGACCCTGGCCAGCTTGGCATCTACGGGTTTCGCAATCGCAAAGACTATTCCTACGGCGCGCTGGGCATCGCCAGCTCCGCGTCCGTGCGTGAGGAAGCCGTCTGGGACATTGTCTCGAAGGCCGGCGGGCAGGTGATCGTGCTGGCTGTTCCGCCCGGCTACCCGCCGCGGGCCGTCAACGGCTGTATGGTAGGCTGTTTCCTCACCCCGAGCACGAGCAGCAACTATACCTACCCCTCTGAGCTGCGGGACGAGATCCGCGCCACTGTGGGGGAGTACGCGGTCGACGTCGACAACTTCCGGACGGAGGAGAAGGAGCGCCTCCTGGCCCAGGTGCGGGACATGACGCAACGCCGGTTCGCTCTCTTCCGCCACCTCCTGAAGACCCGCCGCTGCCAGTTCGCCATGATGGTCGAGATCGGGATCGACCGGATGCACCACGGATTCTGGCAGTACTTCGACGAGGCTCACCGCCTCTACCGGCCCGGTAACCCCTTCGAGAACGCTACCCGGGACTACTACAAGCTGGTGGACCAGGAAGTCGGCGCGGTTCTTCGGGAGCTGGACGACGAGGCGGCCGTGCTGGTCTACTCCGACCACGGCGCGAAGGTCATGCAGGGCGGGATCTGCGTGAACGAGTGGCTCATGCAGGAGGGCTACCTCACCCTGAGGAGCGCGCCGGCGGAGCGGGCACGCCTCTCGATGGAGAACGTGGACTGGAGCCGGACGAGAGCGTGGGGCGAAGGCGGCTACTACGCTCGCATCTTCCTCAACGTCCGCGACCGCGAGCCAGAAGGCATCGTGGCGCCTGAGGAGTACGATGCGCTCCGCGATGAGCTGACGGCCAAGCTCGTCGCCATGCCCGACGAAGACGGCAACAACCTGGGAACCCGCGTGTTCAAGCCGGAGGAGATCTATCGCGAGCAGCGGAACATCCCACCGGACCTGCTCGTCTACTTCGGAGATCTGCGCTGGCGTTCGGTGGGCAGCGTGGGCACCGGCACCATCCACACCTACGAAAACGACACCGGCCCCGACGAGGCGAACCACGCCGAGGAAGGGCTGTTCATTATGAGGGCGCCGGGGCTGGAGGGAGGCCGGAGGCTGGAAGGTCTGCGCCTCGTCGACTGTGGCCCAACGGTGCTTGACCTACTCGGGTACCCTATCCCCTCGCAGATGGTAGGGCGGCCGATCGGTTGATCCGGATCCGTCCCCGTCATGCGCTCGCCATGGCGCCACGGGGAGCTGCAGACGCGCTCGCCTTGAGAAGCGACGGTCTTGGCGTCCCGTGGCGATTCGTGGTCGAGCGCGTTCTACGTAGCTGAGCGGAGGACGTTCACACGTGGCGATCGCTGAACGCCAGCAGGTAGGACTGAGCACCTACGGCGGGCTGTTCTTCACCACGCTCAGCACGCTGATGTACGAGATCCTCCTGACTCGCATCTTCAGCGTCACCATGTGGTACCACTTCGCTTTCGTCGCCGTCTCCGTCGCCCTCTTCGGCATGACGGTCGGAGCCCTTATCGTCTACCTGGCGCCGCAGCACTTTCCTGTCGAGCTGACGAAGGAGCGGCTATCCCAGGCCTCCCTGCTCTTCAGCGTCGCGATCGTCCTCAGCTTCATGACGCAACTTGTGATCCCCTTCGATCCCGAGTGGTCCCTGGTAAGTGTGTACTCAGTCGCCTTCACGTACCTCGTGATCTCCGTGCCCTTCATATTCAGCGGCGTCATCGTCAGCCTGGTATTGACCAGGTTCGCTCATCAGGTCAGCAGGCTATACGCCGTCGACCTGGTAGGGGCGGCCCTGGGGACAGTGACGCTGATCTGGCTCCTCGACCGCCTCGAGGACGCGCCATCGGCTGTGCTTGCCATCGCGGCCGTATCAGCGGTCGGCGCCATGTTGTTCGCCGAGAGCGCCGCCCGCTCGCGGGCCTTGGCCGTTGCGACTGGTGCCATGCTCCTGTTTGCCTGGATGGCCGTCGGGAATGCTGCCCTGGCGCAGCACCACCACCCCGTCCTGCGCGTGCGCTGGGTGAAGGGGTCTGCGGAGGACACCGCAGCCTTTGAGAAGTGGAATGCCTTCTCACGGATAAGGATCGCCGGAGACCCGTCGCTGTCCGGTCCGCCTTGGGGCTGGGGGATGAGTAGCAGCTACTCCGGCGGCGCCGAAGTGCGGCAGCTTCTCCTCAGCATCGATGCCTCAGCCGGTACGGTCATCACCGCGTACAACGGGGATCCCAAGAGCATCGAATACCTGAAGTATGACGTGACCAATCTTGTGCACTACATCCGGCCTAACGCGGACGTGTTCGTCATCGGCAGCGGCGGAGGCAGAGACGTGCTCTCCGCACTGGCCTTCGACCAACCGTCCGTTACGGCTGTCGAGCTGAACGGGGATATCCTGGAGGCCGTCAATGGAGACTTTGGTGACTTCTCCGGCCACCTGGACCGTCAACCTGGCGTTAGATTTGTCCACGACGAGGCCCGGAGCTATCTCTCCCGCTCGGATAAGAGCTTCGATATCATACAGGTCTCCCTTATCGACACGTGGGCTGCAACCGCTGCCGGCGCCTTCGCCCTCTCGGAGAATTCCCTCTACACCGTCGAGGCGTGGGATACCTTCCTCCGCCACCTCACCGACAGGGGAGTTCTCAGCGTCTCTCGCTGGTACCTCGACAAGGAGCCCCTGGAAGCGTACCGCCTCACGGCCCTGGCGGCCGAGGCACTGCGCCGCGCCGGCGCTGAGCGTCCCCAGGACCACATCATGCTGGTCAAGAGCCAGAGTGCGCCCAGGCTTTGGGGCACCAACATCGCCGTAGGCACCATTCTCGTCAGCCGCGAGCCTTTCAGTACGTCCGATGTCATGGAGATCGAGAGCGTCGCCCGGGACATGCAGTTCGAGGTGGTGCTGGCGCCGGGCGACTCCGGCAGCGACCCCATCTTCGCCGAGATCGCGCAGACCGACGATCCGGGATCAGTGCGGCTTGGCTTCCCGGCCGACATCTCACCGCCGACGGACGACCGGCCCTTCTTCTTCCAGATGATCCGTTTCCAGGACCTCTTCGATAGCTCCCTCTATGCGCTCGGCATTGCCTACCTAACCCGGCCGGTGCTCGTGCTGTTCAGCCTGAGCCTGGCGGTGCTGGGGCTTACGGCCCTTTGCATCGTCTTCCCGCTCCTGAGGTCTACGAGGCGGCAGGCCCTGAAGGGCATGGTGCCCCTGCTCGTGTTCTTCGCCGGCATCGGGCTGGGCTTCATGCTGCTCGAGATCTCGCAGATGCAACGGCTCATCATCTTCTTGGGGCATCCCACCTACGCGCTCTCCGTGGTCCTGTTTTCCCTCCTGCTCGCCAGCGGCGTCGGGAGCCTGGCCACCGAACGGATGGTCAACCCGGGTCTGCGACCCCGGCTCTTGTGGCCTTTTGTCGTCTTGCTGCTGGTTCTGGTAGCTACCGGGTTCCTAACGCCGGGAGCGATCGACCGTTTCGAGGGCGCGACGACTACGGTTCGGATCCTGATCGCCGCCCTTATACTGATCCCTATGGGGCTTGTCATGGGCATGCCGTTTCCCGTTGGAATGAAGGTGGCGTCCCTGAGGCCGAACTCGCCCACCGTCTTCTTCTGGGGGATCAACGGCGCTACGTCCGTCTGCGCCTCCGTTCTGGCGGTGGCCATCGCCCTGAGCTGGGGCATCTCCACTGCGTTCTGGGTGGGTTGTCTCTGCTATGCCGCGGCATCAGCGGCGCTGGGCCTGATGGCCGTCCGCCAGCGGGCCTGAAGAACTGGTATCATTCCCCTCGCCGGGCATGCTGTCGGCCGGGGAAGGGGGTACGGATGCGCGACAACGTCAAGCATTTCCTGAAGCTGCTAACCGAGGTCCTCGATGTACCGGGACCCGTGGTGGAGATCGGGGCGCTGCAGACGGAGGGGCAGGAATCTTACGCTGACACGAGGCCGCTGTTCTCCGGGCGTCTCCACGTCGGGTGCGACATGCGCGCGGGCGCCGGGGTGGACTGTCTGGTGGACGCGCACCGCCTCCCGTTCCATGACGCATCGGTCGGGACCGTCCTCCTGCTCGATACCCTGGAGCATCTCCAGAGTCCCTTCGTGGCGGTGCAAGAGGCGTGCCGTGTGGTGAGGCCGGGCGGCATCGTGCTGCTGACGTCCGTGATGAACTTTCCGATTCACAGCTTTCCGTCCGACTACTGGCGTTTCACGCCGGCGGCCTTCGACTATCTGCTCTGTACGCTGGCTCCCCGCACCGTCTTCTCACAGGGCGACGCTGAGTTCCCGCACACGGTGCTCGGCATCGGGATGCGGGCGTCCGACGACGATGGCCCCGGCGAGGCATTCCGGGCCGCCGTGCAGGCGATCGAAACCCGATGGCCCGAGATGACGTATGGAGGTCCCCTCCTGGCGTGGCAGGCGTCCGTCGTTGCCGTCGCCCAGAGGGTCGCCGATCGCCGTCTGCCGGAGCTGGAGCAGGGGCGGACGATCGCGCAGAGCTTCGTCTGCCCGAGCAGCAACATGAGCCGCATCGATGTCAAGATGTCGAACTTCGGGCGGGTGAGCTCCTGCCACGTTCTGTTCAGCGTCCGCGAGGCAGAGGGGTCGCAGGAGGAGATCGCGACTTACCGGCTCTTCGCCCCCCACATCATAGATGAGGCCTGGACGTTCATTCCCGTACCCCCGCAGGTCGAATCAGCGGGGCGCCGCTATGTCCTGACCTTGGAGTCACCCGATGGCGTTCCTGGCCAGGGTGTGACCGCCATGGCGAGCGACGAGACGGTCTACAAGGAGGGACAGCTCTCTATCGACGGGGAGCCAGCGGCAGGCAGTCTCTGCTTTCAGGTCTACTGTCGCTCGCCCCGTGATGCGGTGTCGCTCGCGGCCAGGATGGAATCGCCCGGAGGAGCCGACCTCCGCGTCGCGGGTCCTTCGGCGGGCAGGGGCGCAGACGAGACCGCTGCGCTTATCGCTCGGGCGGAGGAGCAGCGCTGGGAGCAGATACGCTACCTGGCGTCCGTCATCAGATCAGGGTTCGACGGCGTTCACGCGGACCTCAAGGCAACGGAGGCCCGGCTGGAGGAGCTGGCCCGGATGCAACTGCAGGCCCTGGAGCAGAGCACGGAGGCGGCGTCGCTGGCGCGGGCCCTGAGACGCAATCCGCTGTACCGCATCTGGAAACGGCTCTTCGGCTAGGCTGCACATGCTGCGGGCCGAGGCGGCGCTATTCGATGTAGCCGAGGCCGCGCAACCGTTCTTTGATCTGGGCCTCTTCTTCCTCGCTGTACGGTGTCGGCTCTTCTCTGGGTTGAGGCGGGCGGGCTTCCCGGCGCCTGGCCGGCGGTGCGGGGCGGGCGACCAGCTCATCGGGGACGCGCCCGTCGACGCCGGCGGGTGGCGCCACCTCCAGCAGCGATAGCACCGTCGGTGCGACGTCGAGGATGCTCACGGTCGGTGCCTCTGCTCCCCGTCGAAAGTGTGGCCCCAGGCACGCGATGATGCCGTTGCTGGAATGGACTCCCTGCAGCCAGCGCCACTCCCAGAGGGTTCTGCCGAGGGCGCCGATATACGCGTAGCCGTCTCCGTACTCCAGGGTCAGGTCAGGTGCCTCAGCGGCGAACTCCCCGTGGAAGTAGTCCTCTCTCTTGACCGCGCGCTTGACCGGCGCCTGGCCCGTCGACGGGTCGCGGAACTCCGTCAGTTTGGCGGCGACGGTGTCTCTTACCTGCTCAAAGTCAGACTCGGATACCGAGCCCGTCGTCTCCCTTCCCCTGAGGTTGACGTTGACGGTGTCCGCGATGTCGCTGTAGGCGGCGCTCCCCGGGAGGAGCCTTCGCTGAGACCCCCAGCGTGCCTGCTCCAGGAACTTGAAGATCCGCTTCTGAAAGCGGTCCGGCAGCCGGAGTGCCAGGGGCATGACGCTGCCCGCCAGTCGCTCAAGCCACGTCGAGCGCACGAGGCCGGCTTCGGCGAGGATCTGATTGACGCCGACCATCTTGCTCACGGGCCTGAAGCCGTGGTCGGACACCATGAGCACATCGGTCTGCGTGGTGTCGATGCGGTCGAGAAGGCGGGCCAGGACGTCATCGAGGGCCGCATAGAGCTGCCTGGCGATTGCGTAGTGCGGGCCGCGCTCCATCAGCTCGCGGCAGAAGGCATGCTGGAGGCGGTCGGCGGCCACGAACACCACGCAGAACAGGTCGAACGGCTGCTCATCGAGCATGACCTCAGCAATGCGAAGTCGGTTCTCCGTCAGCGCCACGAGGCGCTCGACTAGCTCCTCGCTGCGGCCCTGGTACTCCATCCAGGGCACGTCGTCGGCATAACCGCCGGCCTTCTCGAGCAGCGCGGTCGCCGCCTCTTGCGGATAGGAGAGCGCGTGCGGGCCCAGGACGCCCATTCCGCCCAGCATGACGCCGTTGATCTCGAAGGGTGGATAGAACGGCGGCATGTCGATGACGCAAGAGCGGAGTCCGGCGCCTGTCAGCGTCTCGCAGACGGTGGGGAAGCGGATGCAGGTGGAGTTGGTGACCGGGTTGCTGAACGGGGTATCAGACCTCCGAACAAAGGAAAAGACGCCGTGCTTGGCCGGGTTGACGCCCGTCATGAGGGAGGTCCACGCCGCCATCGAGTTCGTCGGCAGCACTGACTCAAGGGGGGCCGAGGCGCCCGCTTTCACGAACGCCTCCAGGGTGGGCATGACCCCGTCGGCGAAGAGCGGCCGCAGGAGGGACCAGTCTGCTCCATCGAGTCCGATGATTACGACCTTCGGTGCTGTATGGCTGGCCATCGTGCACCCCGTCGATATCTTAGTCTCTCTTGCTGGCGTCCGCCAGCGCGCTGAGGAAGACGCCCGTGCTCGGCCGTTGATTCACCGGTGTGATGCCGGTATAATCTCGTTTGTCCTTCGCCTTGATCAGAGCATCCCCCCTTGACTGTGCCGAGAAGCAGATGAAGGTTGACGTAGAGGCTTATCAGACCCACTGGCACTCGGAAGATGCTGCCGGCGGCATACCTCGCACTCCCGACACTGCCTTCCTCTTCTTAGTGTGGGACCGGCTGGTACGGCTGAGTGCCTCGGCTGGTCAGCCGGGGCGTGTGCTCGACGTGGCGTGCGGAGATGGGCGCGACATCCTGTACCTTAGCGGCCTATCCTGGGACGGATGGGGCCTGGACTCATCGCTCCTGCAGCTACGGGAGGCGAGGAAAGCCGCCGAAGAGGCAGGACGGCGAATCAACCTCGTGCGAGGAGTCGCCGAATGGCTCCCGTTCAAGCCGGGAGTGTTTGACTCGCTTATCTGCAAGTCGGCCCTCGACCACTTCGTCGATCGCGAGAGGGCGATGCGAGAATTCGCTGCGGTGTTGCGCCCCAAGGGTCGCGCGGTTGTCAGCGTCAACAACTACGCCAGCTTCTCCACCCGGTGCAGCCGGATGATCGATCGTGTCGTTCGCTCAGTGTGGCCGCCGGCCCGCAGCAAGCACTTCGTCTGGGACAGCCCCGTGCCCATGCACCACACGTACGAGTGCACGTTCGACAACACCCGCGCGCTGGGTGAACCGTGCTTCGACCAGGTCGACTGCTACGGGGTGTCTCTCCTCTGGCTCTTCCCCGGCTGGGGACGATTCCTCTCGTTCCTACCCCACCGCAGGATGGCCAACGTCCCGCTTCGGGCCCTCAACCTGCTCGCCGCACGTCTGCCACGCTTTGCCGACGTCGTCGTGTTCGTCTGGCAGCCCAAGGAAGCCGGGGAACAGGCGAGCCCAGACTGAAGGCGAAGCTCACGGCGTCTATCCGCCAAGTTCCGGTGCTTACGCCCCTCTGAGCCGCCCGGCCGCTGCCAGCGGTGGGCTCCGGCGCATGGCCGTTCGCCCCAGTCCGTTGTCGAGGAATCGAAATACGCCTCGAGCCGTCAGTGTATCTTCGCGGCCTTCTCTTGGGGCTGAGCGCACGACTGGTCCGCGGCGAGGACGCTCCCCGCCGTGCCAGCGTCGCCATGGGCGATGCTGCTGATCTTCGGCGCGAGCCAGCCGCCTACCATGTCGGCCCCTTCGAGGCTGAAGTGGAAGCCGTCACTGCGCACTTGAACGCCGTCGATAGTGGAGGCGTATTTACCCGTTGGATAGAGAAAGCGGTTGAGGTCGAGAAAGGTGACCGAGTCCTGATTCTGGCAGGCCGCCTGGCGATAGAGGTCGTTGAGCCGATCGATACGCTCGGCAGGGAGGTTGTCTTCCGGAAAGTAGGGCGATGAAAGGATTACGACATGGGCGCCTCGCGAGGAAAGGAGGTCGATGTCGACCTTCATCTCGCTAAGCCAGTACTCGTCTGCCTCCGGCGTGCCGAACTCGAGCGTACGGCCGTCGACCTCATGGTTCCGGGCGTCCCAGAACCCGCTCAGCACGACGACTACGTCGGGGTCGAACTCCTTAAGCTCGGAGCGCCAGAGTTCCAGGCGCTTCCTGCAACCGTTGTAGCGCGGTTTGCTGTTGTATGGCACGTTACCGCGGATGATGCCGCAGGCGACGATCGTCGCGCGCTGGACCGCGAAGTTCTGCTCCACCTGCCGATAGTAGAGGCCGGGCGAGACCGTGTAGGCTATCGAGTCGCCGACGATGAGTACACGTGTGGGTGCCGATGCAGTGTCTCCGTTGATAGCCGCGGTCACCAAATTCCCAAACTGGAGCAGCGGTGTTCCGCCGCGCGTCGAAACGACGAGCCCCACCGCGATCACGACGGACATCGCGGGCGCGACCGCCCATGACGGTCGCCACGTCCGCAGGGCGCCACGGCGAATGGGCATCTCGAGCAGGAAGTAGGAGGCGGTGGCGACCGCAAGGGTGAGCGCTACCCTGGGCGCGAGGAGGCTCGTGCTGTCCAAGCCGGTGCGTTGGGGTGTCAGGACAAGGTAGATGGGCCAGTGCCACAAGTAGACGCCATAGGAGATGAGGCCGAGCCGGCGCAGTGGCTCGACGGAGAGCAGTCTGCTCAGTGGCCCGGCCTGTGGCTGGACCACGGCTGCGATCACGACCGCGACCGCGAGCGCGGAAAGGAGGAAGCCACCCTGGTAGAGGAAAGCGCTGCTATCAGGAGTGGTCACCCATAGCCATCCAGCATACGCGAAGCACGCCGCCGCAGTGAGCTGGAGCAGCAGCCGGGGAGTGTTGCCTCGGAGCGGGCCGTGCCGGGCGAGGAGCATGGCGAGGACCGCGCCGACCACCAATGACTGTGCCCGCGTGTCGGTGCCGTAAAAGACGCGCGAAGGGTCGACTTCAGGATCGAACATCCTCGCCATGAGCAGGGCCGACCCCGCCGCAATGGCAACCGCCAGCACGAACAGCACGCGCATCGAGCCGCGCCGCCACCACAGCAGGAGTCCCACCAGCAAGGGCCAGACCAGGTACCACTGCTCTTCAATCGCCAGCGACCATGTGTGCCGCAGAGGTGATGGGGCGGAAAACATGTCGAAGTAGGACTCACCGGAGAAAGCGAGCCGCCAGTTGGCGACGTAGCCAAGCGTCGCAAGCGCGTCACCGCGCAGCTTGTCGAGCTGCGAGGGTTCGGCGAAGAGGAGCGCGTAGGCCGCGATGCCCGCCAGCATGAGGAACAGCGCCGGCAGCAGACGGCGTGCGCGACGTGCCCAGAAGGCAGCGAAGTTGATCTTGCCGCTCTCCCGCCACTCAGCGAGGAGCAGGCTGGTGATAAGGTAGCCGCTCAGCACGAAGAACGCGTCGACGCCAAGGAAGCCGCCCCGCGCGAACGGCAGGTCGGCGTGATAGGCGAGAACCCCGGCGACGGCGAGGGCGCGTATCCCGTCGAGGGCGGGCTGGTACTGCAGGCGGCGGCCATTCGTCCTTGCGGCCTCGCCCTTATGTGGAGCCGTTATGCGCGAACGGAGTCCGTCAAGCATGGCTCTCGTGGCAATCCTACAGCGGCCAGCGCTTGTGGTGAACACCCCGCCGGCATCGTCGCATTCGCCAGAGCGGTCTCCAGCGGGCGCCACCCGCCGAAGTGCGCCCGACCAGCGGTGAAGCGGGTGACGACTCATCTGGCCAGGCGCCAGATCCGTATCTGACCGATTATAGAGCCTCCGCCGAACTCGGCGACCGTTACGAATGCCCTGTTAGGGTCTTCCCCCCACAGGCTTTCTGACCAGTCATCTGGCCGGATATAGGGGCGCAGATACATCCACGGCCCGACGCGGTCCGCGGCATAGGTGACGTCCATGGCTCGAAGATAGTCAAGGAGGCGGTGCTCACGAAGGGCTTGGAATGCGTCAGGATTGACTACCCCGTCGAGATTGATGACGACGCGCTCGCTGAAGTAGCCTATCACCCCGGCGTTGAAAGCAGCCACCCGATCAGCCGGATCGGTGTTCGATCTGAGGTAGGCGGCCGCCTCGAGTCTCTCCTGTATCTGTGCGCTTGTAAAGAGGCCCCTCTGCCAGGTGTCTCGCGCATCGTTGCTGTAGGCAAACGCTAATAGTACGACGAGGCCGCAGTAGAGGAGTAGCCGCGCCGTGCCCCGATCGAGTGATCCAGGCCGGCCGCTGCTGAACAGCCTCGATTGGCCTATGACCTCGCTGCCGTAGGCGAAGACGACCCCGGCCAGTAGAGCTACCAAGGGCGCTCCCCAGGCGAAGTACCATTCGCGGACGAGCCAGCGGTATGCGCTGTTGAAGAAGAACATGACGGCGAAAGCCCCAAAAGGCAGCGCTACTGTGACGATCTGGCCGGTCGTTCTCCTTCTCACCGCCCCTCTCGAGAGAAGCAAGTAATGGGCACCCGCCAGCCCCATACCCGTCAAGAGCAGTGCGGCGAACGGTTTGGCGGGGAAGTAGAGGTCTGGCAGGCGGGTGAGCAGTTGGGACTTGGTGTAGGACAGCCCATGGCCGACTCTGTCAAGAAGGTCTGCACCGGGGTGGTCCGCCGAGTAGAACGTTCTCAATATCCACGTTGTCGACTCGGCGCTAACGGGCATAACCGTGCCCAGGGCTATGAAGCTCCAGAGGAACCACGGCGCCACAACAATCCCTGCGATCACTCCAGCCGCCAACGGCGCGCGCCACCGCGTCGTGCCTGATTGAAAGAGGGCGATGAGCGCTAGCACGGCCGCGAGGACGAGAGCGCTCTCCAGGCGTGCGAGCACCATGAGGCCGCCAAGGATGCCCGTCACGACAGACCAGCGAATCCAGTTGTCCTGCTTCTGGCGCCAGACCGAGACTAGCGTCAGGAGCAGCGCTCCCAGCAGCATCCCGGTCAGAGCACTTTCGACGCCATTCACTGACGCGAGAACGTTCTGGGGAATGAATAGATAAAGCGTGAGGGCGAAGAGGGCCGCTACCCTGTTTCCGGTCAGTTTCCCGACCGCCAGACCGACGAGGCCGCCTGCCGTCACATCGAAGACGGCGGACGCCGTGAGGGCGAAGTGCAGCGGCAGCCCGCGGCCGGGGAGAAGATACAGCGGGACGAGAAAGAACAGCCACAGCGGATGGTAGCCGTTCGAAAGCGTCAGACCGTCGAAGGTTAGGTTCTGTCCACTCGCTATCCTGTCAGCCGTCTGGAGATAGTAGAAGCCGTCGTCAGCGATGGTCTTCAGGGCGAGGGTCTCCGTATCCTGCCAAGCGATGATCAGGCGCAGCGCGAGCCCGATCAGAGCGATTCCGCCGGCCAGAATCCAGATGACGCGGTTCGCCGCGAAGGCCCAGGCCAATAGGCCAACGCTGCGCTGCCCGAGGACGCGGAAACCGTTCTCCACCATTCGACGATGTCGTGAAACGCCGCTGGGCGACGGCGCCCGTGCCTCCTGTTTCCGCTGCTGGGTGCTCCGCTGGAGAAGGAAACCCTGCGGACTACCCATCGCCGCCGCCGCTCTCGATCCTCTGTGATGGAGGGGCGCAGGTCCAACACCGCTCCCTGCTGTGAGCCGTAGGGAGCCGCATTCGACCGGGCCGGGTCGCTGGCTACTTCACCGGCACCGACCAATCCACACCGGCCTCCTCGACGGACATCCTGTCCTCGTCCGGGTTGTTCGGGTTGTACTTGGAGGTGATGTAGTACATGAGGACCGCTTCCTGGTCGCCCAGGACCATGTACCCGTGCCAGACGCCCGGTGGGATGCTGAGGACCCGCCGGTCGTTCTCGCCGAGGTACACCCATCGGACGTTTCGGTCGTCGTCGAGGAGCCCCACTTTGAGGTAGCCCTTGATGACGAACCAGTGGTCTGTCTGCAAGTGATGGCGGTGCCACGCCACGGTCCGCCCCGGGTAGGCCCAGGTGATGTTGATGTCCCCTCCCATGTTCACTGTGCCGTCTTCGGGGGCGCCGAAGACGTCACACGCCCGCCGGGCGCGATCGTCATCGTAGAGCCGCGGGACGGAGATGGGCACGTCCTCTACCGACACGCCGGCCTTCGCCCGAGACGCTCGTTTCGATGATTTGGCTGTCGCCATGGTCCTCTCTCCTTTCAATCTAGCGGGACTCATTATACCCACTCAGATCGATGTGTACGCAACGGTCTGCAGCCGAGGCGCAGCCCGGGGTGGAGCGCCCGTACACCACAGTCGATGGAGGAGTGGAGAAGGAGACATGCCCCGAGTCACAAGGCCGTTTCCTTCTGGAGCTTATCGCATGGCCGGACGTGAAGTTGCGACAAAGTTAAGAATGTGCGATGAAGTACATGTCGCGCGATTCCAAGGAGCAGCGGCTCCTCGCCTGCCTGGGTGAGGGGGTTGCTCTTGTCTACGGAGGTCATATGCAGACTGGCTTTACGGTGTGGTTTACGGGTCTTTCCGGTGCGGGCAAGACGACGATTGCACAAGGGCTGGAACGGACGGTGCGCAGCCGGGGCCTGAGAGTGGAGGTGCTGGACGGCGACGTTGTCCGCACCCACCTGAGCAAGGGCCTCGGCTACAGTAAGGAGGACCGTGACACAAACATCCGGCGCATCGGCTTCGTCTGCAAACTGCTCACTCGTAATGGAGTCACTGCTATCGCCGCCGCCATTTCACCCTACCGAGAGATACGCGACGAGGTGCGGGCCGAGATCGGTGAGTTCGTCGAGGTGTACGTTAGCTGCTCGATGGATGTACTCCGCCAGCGGGACGTGAAGGGCCTCTACACCAAGGCGCTTCGAGGGGAGATATCTCAGTTCACCGGCATCTCTGACCCTTACGAGGAGCCGCTTCACCCTGAGGTCGTCTTGAAGACGGACCGGGAGAGTGAGGACGAAAGCCTCGCAAAGGTCGTGGCCAAACTGGAGGAGCTCGGCTACCTGGCACCCGCTCCCTAGGAGCCACGATCCGATGGTGCCGGAAGGACCCGGAGCTCCTCCCCTCTGAAGTGGGCGGGCGAACACGAGACAGGGTGGCATGACGCACGCACCGATCCCGCCCCGCGGCGGGCGGCTCATGAGCTGAATCGCGCCGGACAAGCTGCCAGCCTCACTCCGATTCGCTCGACGGCTCCTCCCCGTCCTCCGGCGCAGCGCTGACCTCGCCTGGGTCACTTTTCCTTACCGTTTCTCGATTGGCCGCAGTCATTGCGTCCCCAGCACTTGACGCCACCCTCAGCGGTAAGCAGATAGGTATGTGGGGAAGCCCACCGGCCACGGCGGCGACTCCTTGCGCCAGTCCCGTCACCGAGCTGACCGACCGTGTTCCCTCCCGACAGCGGTAGACCAATTGCCGGTGCGGCCTTGCGTTGACATTGCCCCGAGGCTCGTGCAGAATCTGCCTGCCCCCTGTTGGTGCGGGCGCAATATGGGGGCAGGACGAGATGCGCTGGCACGGGGCAGCGTGTGCTGTGGGCGTCGACCTCCGCCGACGCGGTCGGCGTCTCCTTCCGGGCCGTGCGCGGCCCTGGGCTTGTGGGCCGCCCGACCATGCCCTGACGGAGTCATCAGATGCTCGGGTCATCTAGCAGGAGGTGAGGAATGCCATTGAGCCGTCGATCGGAAAAGGTTGAGCTGTTGAAGAAGGTGCCGCTGTTCGGCGGGCTCAGTCAGCGCCATCTGCGCCTTGTCGCCAGGGAGGCCGATGAGGTGAAGGTGGACGCGGGCACGGTACTGGTGCGGCAGGGCGGGCTCGGCCGGGAGTTCGTCCTGATACTGGACGGCAAGGCTCGAGTGGAGAGGGACGGGAAGCTCATAACTCGCGTGGGCCGGGGCGAGTTCTTCGGGGAGATGTCGCTCGTAGACCGCAAGACACGCAGCGCGACGGTGACCGCCGAGACACCCATGAACTTGCTGGTCATCGAGACACGCTACTTCGGCTCCCTCCTGGACACGGTGCCCGGCCTCCAGAGGAAGATCCTGGTCACCCTCTGTGAGCGCCTGCGGGCTGCTGACGCGGACCTGGCCGCGAGGAACTAGCCGCGAACCAAGCGAAAGCGGGCGTGCGCATGGGACCGTCAGCGTAGGATACTGCCGCTGTAGGGCCGTGCATCCAGCAGCCAGGAGACCGGCAGCATGAGGCGTCTCTGCCGACGCTCGCCGAAGGAGAGTGCAGGGGTGAAACGGAAGTACAGGACCAGGGGAAACGTCTTTGTCATGGCGCTCGCGGTCTTCGTTGGGCTGCTCTGGGCTGACGTCATCGATGCAGAGATGAAGTGGACGGCCACGATGTTCGGCCTGGCTCTGGCCGCCGTTCTCGTCGGAGGCCGTGACTAGGGGTAGCCTCACTTAGGGACAGACCGCCATGGAGCCGCGCATCCAGTACGCCAGGACCGCCGACGGGGTGAGCATCGCCTTCTGGACGCTGGGCGAGGGCATGCCGCTTGTGCACATGCCGCTCCTATTCAGCCACATTCAGCTGGAGTGGCAATTGCCCGAGTGCCGGCGCTGGTATGAGCGGCTGGCGGAGAAGAGGAAGCTCGTCCGGTACGACCACAGAGGCTTTGGACTGTCGGAGCGCGACATCACGGAATTCCCGCTCGATAGCCAGGTCCTGGACCTGGAGGCGGTGGTAGATCGCCTGGGCCTGGAGAGGTTCGCTGTGCTCGGCCTCGTGCACTCAGGACCGGCGGCGATCGCCTATGCCGCCCGTCACCCGGACCGGCTGTCGCACGTCCTCCTGTGGGGCGCATATGCGCGGGCGACGGATTGGCAACTGAGGCCCGACGTTCAGGCGCTTCGCGCATCAATGGACAAGGATTGGGCGTTCTTCACCGAGGCAATGGCGCATACCATACTTGGATGGTCCGCAGGCGAGCCAGCGCGCCGGTACGCAGCCCTGGTCAGGGACAGTGTCAGGCCGGAGTTTGTGCAAACGGTGACCGTTCCCGCTCTTAACGAGATTGACGTTACGCCCTTGCTCACTCAGATCAGGTCGCCCACCTTGGTGCTGGGCCGCGCCCGGTATCGGTCGGATGTCAACGTTGCCAGAGGGCTTGCTTCCCGCATACCGGATGCCCGCCTGGTGTTCCTTGAGGGAGAATCGGGGGCGCCGTATCTGGGGGACATGGACGCTGTGGTCGCAGCCATCGACGAGTTCCTGAGTGAGGGTGAGGAAAAGGCAGAGCCAGCGGCCGCGCTGTCCGGTCTCGTCACCATCCTCTTCACCGACATGGAAAGCTCAACAGCCCTCCGCCAGCGCCTCGGCGACGCCAAGGCTCAGGAGCTGGTTCGCGTCCACAACACCATCGTCCGCGATGCCCTCGAGGCGCATGGGGGAAGCGAAATCAAACACACTGGCGACGGGATCATGGCATCGTTTCCCACCGCCTCAGGTGCGCTGGAGTGCGCGGTGGCTGTGCAGAGGGGCGTGGCTGCGCACGTCGAGCAGCACCCGGAGGCTCCGTTGGGGGTGTACATCGGTCTCAATGCTGGTGAGCCCATTGCCGAGGAGAAGGACCTCTTCGGGACGTCGGTGGACCTTGCGAGGCGTATCTGTGACCAGGCTGAGGCGGGTCAGATCCTGGTGTCGGATGTAGTGCGGCAGTTGGCGATGGGCAAGGGCTTCCTGTTTTCGGACCGTGGCGATGTAGTGCTGCGCGGCTTCGAGGACCCTGTGCGGCTGTACGAGGTGAGGTGGCGGGATGACGACTAGATGGCCTCGGTGCCGCCACAGCCGCCCGCATCATGTCGGTGAGGAGATAGGCGATGCTTGATAGAGCGAGAGGTACCGCCCGGACTGTTTGTGCCTCGCTGATGCTGGCGGCCCTGCTGGCCTTTGCGGTCGCCTGCGGTAGCGAGGATGAGGTACCGCCGACCCTCACGCGAGAGGCCGTCGGAGCGACCCCCGCCCGGACGTCTACGGCGGAACCGGCCACCTCCGTCCCAACATCAACACCAGTGGCGACTTCGACGCCTGTGCCGGCGCCGCTCGCGCAGCCCGACTGGGCGGTCCGTCAGGAGCTGGCTGAGGACAAGCTGTACGTACTGCTCGAAGACGGACTGAGCCCTGACGCATATGTGATGGCAGCCGACGACCCGGAGGCGTTGCAGTTCGAGCACTGGGACGTGGCTTTCGCGGTTGATACGGACGGGGACGGCCGCCAGGAAGCCATAGTCTTGCACTTCACAGGCGGGGCCCACTGCTGCTCCGAATACCTGATCTTCGGCAGCGGGAGCGACGGCGTTCGCCTTCTGGACAAGTTCTCACTGGGCAATGACGCGATCGCCGATATCGAAGACCTGGATGGCGACGCTGTGCCGGAGCTGATAGCCTTCGACGACAGGCTTGCCTACTTTGCGGACCTGAGCTACGCTGATAGCCCGTCTCTGCCGCTCGTCCTTTGCCGCTCCGCCGAGGGCCCATACTACGACTGCACGCCGGACTTCCCCCGGTTCCTCAGGAACGACGCGGATGACTACGAGGGACGCCTGCAGGAAGCCGTCGCAGGGCAGTACAGCGACGAGGAAATGCATTCGGCCGCCCTGGCTCTCTATTTCTCCTACCTGCGCCTCGGCATGGCGGAAGAGGGCCAGCGGAGAGTGGAGAGCCTCTGCCCCGGGTGCTGGCAGTGGCTGAGCCAGAACGGCGCCGCGGTGGAGGAGCGCCTGAACGCAGAGCAGCCGTGGCGCGAGTGAGGCTGCGGCGCCTCTCGCAATAGCGGCCCTGACGCCGCTCTCGCCCGGACGCAATCAGCCTCCGCTGGCCACGGGGCCGCCGCCGCCCTCTCGACGGAGGGTGCGGAACGCCGACAGCGCCAGGACATCGTTCGCCCCGTCCTCGATCATGGAGGCGCGGGCGTCTCGCAGGAGCATCTCCACCACCATCCCTTTGGCGAGCCCTATACCTCCGAAGATCTGGATGGCGTCCGAGGCGAGTTGGAACGCTGTCTCGGTGCACAGGACCTTGGCGGCGACCGAGTAGTGGAGCGTGGGCTGGCCGGTGAGGAGCCTGCGGTTGGCGAGTCGGGACAGTGAGCGCGCCGCCTCCAGCTTGGTGAACATGTCGAACAGCTTGCGCTGAACCAGTTGGTGTTCCGCGAGGGGAACGCCTCCCTGAGTGCGCTGCTCCGCGTAGCTCAGCGCTTCCTCGAAGGCCGCGCGCGCTACCCCGCAGAACGTGGTGCTCATGCCCGCGTTGGCGGCGGCGAGGAACATGTCTGTGCCGGCGGCGAACCCGCCTGGCTCCATGAGCATGTAGTGCCGCGGGATGCGGACGTTGTCGAAGAAGATCTCGCCCTGGTTCAGGGCCCTCTGTCCCAGCTTGTTCAGCGGCTTGCCCCTGCTCACTCCGGGCACGTTGAGCGGCACGACGGCGACGCCGGTCCCCGACATGCCCAGCGACGGGTCGACGCAGAAGAAACCCAGCGTGTGGGTGGCGATGGTGCCGTTGGACACCCAGGCGGACTTCTGGCCGTTGATCACCCACTCGTCGCCGTCGAGGCGGGCCATGCAGTCAAAGTGAATGTCGGGGCGGGCGTTTTCGCCGGAGTAGAGAATGGCGTCGGAGCCGTGATTGGGCTCGGTCGCGCACCAGCATCCGATGTGCTTGCCCTCCGTGTCCTCGACATACGGCATCACCACTTTTTTCATGAGGTCGGGATTGCCGGTCATGGCGGCGAAGCGGAACGGCATGGACGTGACCCCGATGCTGATGGACAGGCCCGAGCTGCCCCAGCCGAGCTCCTGGCCCACCACCCATCCGTCCATGGGGCCGAGATTTGCACCGCCCAGTTCCGGTGGAAAGGATCGCAGGTGATAGCCTGCCTTGTAGGCCTGCCGGAACACCTCCCACAGGCGGGACTCGGGCGCGATGACCTCCTCGGGTGAGAGGGCGTCTAGCTCCATGGCTGCGGGGCGCAGCACCTCCGCGGCAAATCGATGGGTCTGCTCGCGAAGCTGTATTTGCTCGGGTGATAGACCTTCGTTCACATCGATGGCAGGCATAGGATTCTCCTCCGTCTGTCGTCAGGCGTCCGGCGCCGGCGGGGTGATGCCGTCCCACGAGTCGTTTCGCCAGGTCCTCCGGAGTGCGCGGAGAGAGAGTACAGCGGCTGATGGGCTCCACCGTACATGAAGACGCGGCGACCGTCCCTCAGGCTCTCGCTGAACTCCTCAGGCGACTTGACTGCCATGTTGCACCTGCCCTGCTGCGTCCGCCATGGGGGGTGCGGCAATGAGTGAGCACTCGGCTCCGTCGAGGCTCATTCATCTGGAGCGGACGTCGGCGATTGTCGCCTCCCGCGATCTCCGATACAAGAGACCCCGGCAGTGACACCTCGCGAAGCCGTCTTTTCCACCTATGCCCAAACTATGTCCGCCGGGTCCCGCGGGAAGGGGCCGAGGGCATCCTTCCACTCGTACACGATGAGGGTGTCCATCAGCTCCGACGGCTCACCTCTGCGGCGCTTCTCCATCTCGACGCGGAGGGTATCGAGCGCCCCGTGAACGTCGGGCCCGAAAAGCGACTCCAGGTACTCGGGCGGGATGCGCGAGCCGTTCTCGTTGGCGCTGCCGTCGCTGTTCAGGGGCGCCGGCGCCAGGGGCGGCACGTAGTAGACGTTCGGGTGGGTGCCGAACTCCGGGTGCAGCGGCAGCGCCACCTTGAACTTGTGCACCAGTCGCGACACCGGTCCGTAGGGGTCGTCCAGGAAGCCGATGAAGGCGCCTCGGCCGGGGCACTGGCGCACGCAGGCGGGCGCGACCCCATGTTCGATGCGGGGGAAGCAGCCGATGCAGTGCTGGCTCACGTTTCGGGCGACGTTGAAGTAGATCTTCTTGTAGGGGCAGGCCTGCGCGCACTCCTGCGCGCCCTGGCAGATGTCCTCGTCTCGCAGGACGAGGCCGTCCTCCTCCCGCTTGAACATGGCGCCGCTGGGGCAGGCCTCCACGCAAACAGGGTCGCTGCAGTGGTTGCAGAGCCGCGGGAGATAGAAGAAGTAGGCGTTGGGGAACGTGCCGCCGCCCTCGTCCTCGTCCCAGTTGGGGCCCCAGGTCTTGCTCCCGGCGACCTTCTGGAGGAAGACGCTGCGGCCCTTGCCGCCTCGCAGCACCTCGTCGTAGTTGTAGTCCCAGCCGCCGCCGAACTGCTCGGGCGTCGGCAGCTTGCCGCGGACGGGCTTGCCGTTCTTGTAGCCCCCGCCCATGGTCTCCCAGTCGCGGGGAGTACCCCGTCCGGGCTGGGTATTGACCGTCATCCACCACATGTGGTCTGTGCCGTCGTCCTGCGTCCAGAGGACCTTACAGGCCACGGAGCAGGTCTGACAGCCGATGCACTTGTTGAGGTCGAAGACCCAGGCGAGCTGCCGCCGGGAAGTCATGGCTTTGTTTTCCTTCGTCATGGCTCTGTCCCTTCTCTAGTCCTGCTGCGACCGTCGTTACTCCCGTCGGGCTCTCGGGCGCAGGCGCTCGACGTCGACCGTCACGGCGCGGTCGCACGGGATCGGCTGCCACGAGAACATCCGGAAACTGAGGTGACCGTAGCCGGCCGCCATCCCCAGCCACTTGACCATCCCAGGCTCCACGTCCGCCTGACCGTACCAGTGGCGGTGCATGTACGGCTCGAACCCGTTGTAGACGATCACCTGCCCCGGGTGCACGGAGGGCGAGATCTTCGCGGAGATGAGCATCGAGCCCGCGTCGTTGAAGACGCGCACTTCCTCACCGTTCTTGATGCCCTTCTTCGCCGCGTCCTTGTCGTTCATGAACATGAACGGCTCGCCCCGGTGCGTGTTCATGATGATGTTGTTCGTCAGGTTCATGGAGTGGACGCTCCAGCGGTTGTGGCCGCTGGTGAGGAAGAACTCCCGCTTGCCGCCCTGCTTGGGCGTCTCCTTGTGTACCGGCAGCTCCTCGCCCGCCTCCAGGAACCACTCGTGGTCGATGTAGAACTGGGCGCGGCGGGTGAGGGTAGGGTAGGGCACCTTGTCCTCGGTGTGCCAGCGGAAGGGGTTATGGGTCTTGTCCGGCTCGATGGTCGAGGCCTGGGCGAGGCCCATGCCGATCACCCCCCAGTTGGTCCAGCGCACATGCCCCTTCTCCCTCAGCGTCTCCAGGGTGGTGCCCTCCGGTAGGATGCCGTAGGCCGCATTGTCGCGGAGCGCCTCGTCCCAGAACACTTCTTCGTCCTGCAGATAGCCGCCGAGCGTCTCTCGGCCGGCCACGCCGTTCAGGTCGACGGCGGGGCCCGACCGACTGGTGATCTGGGTAATGCCACGGGCCTTGCCCCTCTCCTCCAGCTTCTCCAGCAACATGCGGCCGATCTCCCCATCACGCTTGGCCTCGCCAGGGGGATCCACGGCCTTGTCCGCGAGCACGACGTTCAGGTGGTGGCAGGAGGGCATGCTCGTGCCCATCTTCTCGTAGTGCTGGGCCGCGGGCAGGATGTAGTCAGAATGGAGACCGGTGGTGTTGATGCGGAAGTCTACTGAGACGATCAACTTCAGCTTCGGCCAGAGGTGCTTCAGCAGCATCTCCTGGCCGCCGCGGTGGCGGCGCAGGACGTTGCCCCCCGACTCGAACAGGACACGTGGCTCCACGTCTTTCCATACCTTGGCCATGGCCGTGTCCCACCAGCCCTTGTCCATCGCCTCCTGGAAGTACTCATCGAAGGTGCGCTTCATGCTGGGGTCGGACCAGTCCTTGCGGTTGAAACGCTCCTTGTAGCCGAACTGGTGATACCAGAGGAAGGCGGGCGGTATGACGTTGCCCTGGCCGCCGACGCGGCCTGCGCCCATCTCGGCCGCCCTGTTGACGATCATCTCCATCGTCATGGTGCGGTCGTCGGCGCCGAGAAGGCGGATCGTCCCGAGGATCTGCTGGTAGAGCTCGCGGGCCGCCTCCTGGCCCGGCCTTGTCTTCCTGTTGGCCAAGGTCTGGCCGTCGTAGCCTGATACTGACCAGGAGCGGGTACCTGTGCCCTGCTTCCCCCAGTTGCCGGTGAGGGCCAGGAGCAGCGCCATCGACCGCTCCATCAGGTCGCCGTGGTAGTACTTGCCTGAGTTCCAGCCGATGAAGATCTTGGTCTTCCTGGTGGCAACCTTGCGGGCCACTGAGCGGATGAGGTCCGGGTGCACATCGCAGACGCGCGCCGCCGCCTCCGGCTCGTAGTCCTTCAGGCGCTCCTTCAAGAGCTCGAAGGCAGGCCTGACCTCCACCTTGCTCCCATCAGCCAGCACGGCCGTGCCCTTGCCCTCCAACGCCGGCTCGATGTCGGCCAGGGCGAGGGTGCCGCGCGGCGCCGGAACCACCTGCCTGGACTTGCTGTCGAGCCAGAAGAACTGGTCCTCCCGGTCTCCCTGCGTCACCTCATTGCCGCGCAGGAAGCGACCGGTGTCGCTGCGCACCAACAGAGGCAGGTCGGTCTGCTCCTGGACGAAGCGACGGTTGTACAGCTCCGCGTCGATGATCACCTTGCACATGGAGAGCGCCAGCGCGGCGTCCGTGCCGATTCGCACCGGCAGATGCTGGTCGGCATGGATGGCGGAGGGGCTGTAGTCGGGGGCGATGGTGATCACCTCGCCGCCGTTGTAGCGAGATTCGGCGACGAAGTGGTACCACTGGATATTGGTGTAGACGGGATTGGCGTGCCAGATGAGCGTCAGCTCCGCCAGGAACCAGTCGTCCATGCTGGAGACCGGGTTGTACTTGCCCCAGGTGATGTAGAAGCCCGGACTGAAGTCCTGAAACTCCGAGTTGCCGTCGGTGGTCGCAGCGCCGACAAACCCCGACCACATTCGGGCCGGTGTCGCACCCACCTCCGGCGTGAAGAGATTGACGATTGAATCGGCCCCCTGATCCTGAATGGCATCGAGCATGGCGTCGGTGATGTCGGTAAGCGCCTCGTCCCAGGAGACGCGCTTCCACTTTCCCTCACCGCGCTTGCCGGCGCGCTTGAGCGGGTGCGTGACACGGTCCTGGCTGTAGTGGAGGCAGCTCCAGCAGGCGCCTTTCTGGCAGCCCATGGGGTTCATGTCCGGGACGCCCTTCTCGATGGTGGGAAAGACGCCGGCCTGCTCCTCCCGGACTATCTTCCCGTCGCGGACGTAGACACGCCACGGGCAGCCGCCCGGGTAGCAGTCCACGGAGTGGCTTCCCCACGTGACCTTGTCCCACTTCCACTTGTCGCGATACGCGTCAGCCCAGTTGCGACGCTTCGCTCCGCTGGGCTGACCCTTCGAACCATCTCTCCTTGCTGGCATCTCTTACCTCCAGGGGGCTCGACGCTAGCGCTCCACGAGTCGTATGGCTCGCGCTTGGGGAACGACGCTCCCCAGGCCGCGGCCGGGATAGCGGTATGATGCGGTACAACCTAAGCCGTGAAAAGGGCCAAATGTCCCACAATCGCTCGCCGAAGGGACTAGGCTCGGGGAGGCGGCCCCATCACATCGTCGCCTCGGCCGGTACCGGCAGGGAGGTGAACGCACGCTGGCAGGACGTTCGTTCACCTGGCCTGCTTGATTCGCCCGGAGCGGGGGAGTATCGTCGCTGTGGAACGTTGCAAAGGAGCCGAGGCGGCCATGCCAGTCCTCAGGGATTTCGCTTTCGCCCTCGATCCGTCGCAAGCTGTCAGACGGCGGAGCGGCCTTCTATCGCGGCTCGGCGAGCGGCCGGCGTGGCGACAGATGTATGAGTCCGCGCTGGAGGAGGCACGGGCCCTCATCCGGCCAGGCATTGCCTATGCTGTCCACCCTGTCATCGGCGCCGACGGAGAACGGCTGATCATCGCCGACGGGCAGGCGCTTGAGAGCGCCGTCGTGGCGCGGCTCTTCGCGGCTGCTCCCGAAGTCGTCCTGGCGATCTTCACCATCGGTCCTCTTCTGGAGGAACGGGTGGCGGAGCATCACGCGGCGGGCGATTATCCAGCCGGCTTCGCGCTGGACCTGATTGGGGCGATCGCTGTCAATGAGGTGGGGCAGGTTGCCCAGCGCGTCATCCAGAATCTGGCGGCTGCGAGAGGCGTGAAGGCGAGCATCCCTCTGAATCCCGGCACGACGCACTGGCCGCTCTCAGGCAACCGCGTGCTGGTGGAGCTGATTCCCGCCGCCGAACTCGGCGTGGAGGTGCTCCAGTCCGGGCTGCTCAGGCCATTCAAGTCTATCTCTTACGCCGTGGCTCTCGGCAAGGATGTTCTGACGCCTGACCAGGGCTCCTCCTGTGACTACTGCGACACGCGCGACCTGTGCCGGCTATAGGTCATCGCCCGCCGCCCGCGCCCCATTCTAGGCAACGACGCCCTCGGGCGAGGCCTCCCTATCGAGCGCAGCCCGCAACTCGGCCGGGGCAAGTGGCAGGAAGCCACTATTGAGGGCTTGACCCGGCCGGTGCGATCTGGCACTGTGGCGGAGCCGAAAGCCGGAGATCCAGGAGGAGAATCCGATGCACGATCTCGTCTCGCTCGATGCCACTGCTCAGGCCGACCTCGTGCGGCGAAAGGAGGTCAAGGCGATCGAGCTCGTCGACGCCGCCATCGACCGCATTGAGCGCCTGAACCCCACCCTCAACGCTGTCGTCACCCCCATGTACGACCTGGCCCGCAAGACGGCCCTCGGCCCCCTTCCCGATGGGCCCTTCGCTGGCGTCCCGTTTCTGCTCAAGGATCTGCTGGCGGCGTACGCCGGCGTTCGCCTGACGGAGGGGTCGGCTTTCTTGCGTGACCACGTGGTGGACCACGACAGCGAGCTGGTTGCCCGCCACAAGCGTGCCGGCCTCATTGTCCTCGGGAAGACCAACACCCCGGAGTTTGGCCTCCTCCCCACCACTGAGCCGCACCTTTTCGGCCCGACTCATAACCCCTGGGACACGAGCCGCACGCCGGGCGGGTCCAGTGGCGGCTCAGCGGCCGCTGTCGCCGCGGGCATCGTCCCCATGGCCCACGGCAACGACGGTGGTGGCTCGGTCCGCATCCCTGCCTCCTGCTGCGGCCTCTTCGGCCTCAAGCCTACCCGCGGGCGCAACCCGCTGGGCCCCGACTTCGGCGATATCTTTGGCGGCCTGGTGGCTGAGCATGCCGTCACCCGTTCCGTGCGGGACAGCGCCGCCCTCCTCGACGCGACCTCGGGCCCCGACATCGGCGACCCCTACTGGGCGCCGCCGCCGGCGCGACCGTTCCTTCAGGAGGTGGGCGCCGACCCCGGTCAGCTACGCATCGCCTTCACGACTGAGGCCGCCACCGGCGCGGAGGTGCACCCCGACTGTGTGGCCGCCGTAAAGGACGCGGCGGCCCTCTGCGTTGACCTCGGCCACGAGGTCGTGGAGGGAAGTCCACTAGTCGACGGGCAGTCGCTGACCCAGATGTTCATCACCGTCTGGTCGGCGGGCTGCACGCTGACGATGGATGGCCTGGCCCTGACGACCGGTCAGGCCGCTACCCAGGACAAGTTCGAGCCGCTCACGTGGGCGCTGGCCGAGATGGGACGCAGTCACACGGCGCCCGCCTATCTCATGGCGATTACGGTGCTTCAGGTGATGGCCCGCACCGTCGCCCGCTTCTTCGTCGACCACGACATATGGCTCACGCCCACTCTCAGCGAGCCCCCCGTTCCGCTTGGCACCTTCGACTCTCCCCCGGAGGACCCTCTTCGGGGGTTTGGCCGCGCGGCGGCCTTTGTGCCCTTCACGCCGCTCTGCAACATCACCGGCCAGCCGGCCATGTCGGTGCCGCTCTATTGGAACGCCGACGGCCTGCCCGTGGGCGCCCACTTCGTGGGCCGCTTCGGCGACGAGGCCACTCTGTTCCGGCTGGCGGCCCAGCTCGAGCAGGCGCGGCCCTGGGCCGACCGTCGGCCGCGGGTCTCGGCCTGACGAAGCCGGCCCGTGGGGGCGGCCTGAAGTCGAGAGCGGCCGATATCAGCTCCCTGGTCTCCGGCGGTGGGATGCTGACGCCTCCCAGGCCCGTGTGGATGGGGGCGCAGTGCTAGAATGGCGTCATCAGACGGGGGAGGTGCTGCTATGACATCGCAATCCTCGCGGCCGGGGCCTCGGCCTGACGCCATCGCGCGGGCGATGGCCGGCTGGCAGCCGGCAAAGGTGCTGATGGCGGCCAATCGGCTGGACGTGTTCAACGTACTGGGTGAGAAGCTCCTCCCGGTTCGAGAGATAGCCAGGGCCTGCGGCGCCCATCCTCGCTCCGCCAAGCTGCTCCTGAACGCCTGTGTGGCCCTGGGTTTCCTGCGCAAGGAGGGCAATCGCTACGGCAACACGTCTGAGGGGCTACAACTCCTGCTGAAGGGCAAGCCCACCTACGTGGGCGACGGCATCAACCATAGCGACTGGCTCTGGCGAAGCTGGGGCCGCTTGGCCGAGGCGGCCCGCACCAACAAGCCGGTTGTCGCGCCCGCCGACCCGGGACAGGGGCCCGTCATACACCGTGACTTCATTCTCGCGATGCACGACCGCGCTATGTACTCTGGCGAAGCTTTGGCGGAAGCTCTGGACCTCACCGGCCGCAGACAGCTCTTCGATGTCGGCGGGGGCCCCGGCACTTACTCCTGCTTCCTGGCCAGGAAGTACCCTGAACTGCGCTGCATCGTCTTCGACCTGCCCCCGGTCATGGCTGTCGCCGAGGAGACTATCGCTTCCTTCGGCCTGCGGGGCCGGGTTGTGACGAGGGCGGGGGACTACTTTCGCGACGACTTCGGCGAGGGCAACGACGTGGTGCTGCTGTCGGCGGTGGTCCACTCCATGCCTCCCCGGCGTGCCAAGCAGCTCCTTAGGAAGGCCCACGATTCCCTGGTCGCCGGAGGGCTGGTGGTGGTTCACGAGAACCTCATCAACTCCAACAAGACCTCGCCTACCTCTGCGGTCCTTTTCTCGCTGAACATGCTCGTGAACACGGGCCAGGGCCGCTCCTACAGCGGAAGGGAGGTCATGGCCTGGATGAAGGAGACGGGCTTCGTGAACCGCGCGGTCGTGCGCCTGCCGCCCCCCGCCACCACATCGCTGGTCAGGGCAAGCAAGCCCTGAGGCCGGCCGCGAGAGCGGTTAGCCCTGTCGGACATCGTGAAGGACTGGTCCGCAGCCTCCAGGTCAGACCGCTCAAGGGGGCGGCAGCCACCGCCGCCGGGGAGGAAGATGGTGGTCTCAGAGGGAAGTGTGCTCCTGAGCATGGTGTCCGCTCGCGGCGGGGTCTGGAAAGGGCTGGTGGCATGTGACGATCGGTCGAGCGTCGGTGAGCCGCGTCGTCTCATGGGCGGAGAGCAGGAGCTTGACACGATATGGGGGCGGGCGTAGCCTGAAATTCGTTGGTAGCGGCGCCCACTTCGGGCTCATCAGGTTGAGACAGGAGATTCCGGGTTGTACAGATTGACGAAGATGCCGCTTGTACGAGTGATAAGGCCTCTTCTGGGGGATCGCCTGCGCTGGTACTTGACCCACAGGCTGGGGAAACGGCGCTATTATCGGTACCTGGATCACAAAGTACGAGGGGCCTGGAGGCCGGTCGATCCCGGCCCGCACCAGCCAAGGGAGCTCGTGCTCAAGACATCCGTCTTGAATCGTGAAGAGGTAGCCAAGTGGGACAACCCGAACCTCTATTTCACGCTGGGCTACGGCGACGTGCTGTACTGTCTCCAGGTGCTAGATAGGTTCTCTTTCAATCTCCGGACATTGGGGGCAGTGCTGGAGCTTGGGGTCGGCTCTGCCAGAATGCTCCGCCACCTGCGGTGTATCGATGGCGTGCGGCTGGTGGGCACGGACGTGAACTCAGAGTGCGTGGAATGGTGCCAGCGCAACGTGCCCGGATGTGAGTTCTATGTCAACGACGTGCAGCCACCGCTGTCGTTTGCCGAAGACGAATCATTCGATCTGGTCTTCGCCTGGTCGGTCTTCCCGCATATCCCCCTGGAGTTGCAGCGTCCGTGGTTGGAGGAGTTGCGGAGGGTTCTACGTCCGGGAGGCTTCTTCCTGACCACGGTCCTGGGGTCCACTCACGAGAAGCTGATGCTGACACCTGAAGATCGAGAGCAGCTCAGGAGGGAAGGACACCTCACCCTTACGGCTAGCGATGCGAAGGCCTCCCTCGCGACGCAGCTCGCAGGGTCGTGGGACGTCTTCCAGACGCGGGAGCAGGTACTCAAAGCATTCGGCGGCGTATTCCATGTGCTAGACTACATACCGGCCGGGCAGGACTGGTACGTCCCTGCCGGGCAGGACTTCCTCGTAATGCAGAAGCCGACGGTGGGTGCTGGCTACGCCGGACGGTAACGCGTAGCGTCGAGCAGATCGCTCACGGGCCGCTGCCTCCCCACGCACACGCTTACGCTGGGACCCTGACCAATCGCGGCGGCACGTCCATCGTCAGGGCAGGTACAAGAGGGGGTCCCGGCGCACTCCGTTGTCGATGACCTCGAAGTGGAGGTGGGTGCCGAAGCAGTGGCCCGTGCAGCCTACCGGGCCCAGCGGCTGCCCTTGCCGCACTCTCTGCCCCGTGGTCACGAAGATGGACGCCAGGTGTCCGTAGACGGTAGTGATGCTGTCCGGGCCATCGATGACGACATAGAGGCCGTAGGAGCAGCACGGATCGCCGCCCGCGAAAGCGACCGTGCCGTCCGTCGCCGCCACTATCGCCCCCTGCCACTGGCCGATGTCAATCCCCAGGGGATGGGCCGGGCCGAAGAAGCTCGTCACAGGCCCGACAGCCGGCCACACCATTCTGTGCTGCTCCTGCACCTGCCGGAGCGAATCGCCATATCGCAGAAAGAACTGCTCGATCCCGGCTGTGATCCCGCCGGCGATATCCTCGCGGGCCGTGGGCCCGTCCAGAGCTACGGGCGAAAGCTGCAGAAGCACCGCCGGCATGTGGGCGCGCCCCGCCAGCAGGTCGTCGCAGCGGAACGCTTCGGGGTCCTCGAGCCTGCTCTCGCCCTGACCATCCTGGGTCTCCTGAGGACCGGCGAGGTCCGCCGGGGCCTGCTCCAGGATGAGATGGGCGAGACGACCGCTGAGGGATCCCTCTAGCTCGCAGTACCACGCGTCGATCGCTCGCTGCTGGCCGCCTGCGCCCGCGGCACCCCGTATGGTGATGTAGGCGTCGGGGCGCAGCGGCTCGGCGTCGCCGCCCGGCTGGTTCGCTTCCTCAGTGTTCGAGCTCGGTTCGGCGCCCTTCGTGGCCAGGTAGGTCTCGTATCCACGAGCCTCCAGGCCCGTCTTGACCAGAGAGGCCAGGCTCTCGAGCGCCTCCGCCCCTTCGCCGTTACCGACGTCAAGGACCGCGACGAGAGGTCGGGTAGAGGGAGCTTGAACCTCTTGGCGCTCCGTCGCCGGCGCGCGTACCGACAGGGCGCTAGCGCGCGTCGCCGGTAAGGCCTCTGTGGGCGCCTCGTAAGTCTGAGCTGGCGCCGGCTGGGCGGCCTGGACCGGCAGTAGAGGCTGCGCCTCACCGGGCGCCTCCTCCAATGGAGGCGAGTAGGGGCCCGCTTCGGCCCGGGCGGCGTAGAGGGACGTCACGATCACGCCCACTGCCAGCCCCGCCGTCAGCACGGCCATAGCCCTAACTGCTACGGTCCACAAAGTGGAAAGCATTTCCGCTCAGGCGGCCCTCCGTTCCGCCTCCTCGACCAGAGGGCCAGCCGCGGCCGCCGGGCTGAGGGCATCGCGGATCGAGCGGGCTTCCGCCAGGAGCTCGTCCAGAGGCACGTCAGACAGATCTTGCCGGATCGCTTCCGCATGTTGACGCCCGCCGTGTGCGCTTCTGAAGAGGGCGAGCGGATCGTCCGAGGAATCCTCAGGGGGCTCGCTCGGCGGAGGCTCGATCTGTGCCTCAGGCTCGGCCGGTGCCGCGTCATGCGCCGGTTCGGCCTGCTCTTCATCCGCCGGGCTCTCCGCTTCGCCCTCTTCGGTCGGCGCTACATCTTCCGCCTCGGGCGGCGTTTCCGCTGCCGCCTCGGGCGACGCATCGACTCCCGTGTCGGGCGGCGTTTCAGCATCTTCCTCCCTGGGAGTTGACGAGGGCATAAGGAGGCCGCTCTCCTCGGCTTGGAGTTCGTCCACCATCTCGTCTTCGTCATCGTTGGGTGTCTTCATGAATCGCCTTAGGAGACCCATCGGTCACCTCCTCCTAGGTTCCGGGCTGTGTCGGCGGGCGGGCGACGGACTCGAAGAGGCCCGAGACGACCTGGGGTACGACGAGCACCGCCACGCCGGCTATGACCATCATCACCGATGCGTAAAGGAAGATCTTGAAGCGGTTTCCGCCCGTTGCGGCGTAGGGCGCGAAGCTGTTCGCCGCCGTGAGCATCAAGATCATGAGACCCACGAAGAGGGCCACGAAATTCATGTTGGGAGCTGCGAAGGTCAGCATGTTGCCGACTCCCGCCTCAGAGACGATATCGCTGTTGAGGCTCTGGTCCTGCACCTTCACCAACTCCTCGCCGAAGATCCGCATCACCTCAGTAATGAAGAGCATGATGACGAGGATGACGGCGTGCATGGGCACGATCACGCTGGCGAAGGTGTTGGCCACCATTTTGCGAGTAGCCCTGAGCACCGTAACCTTCAAGGCGTACGTGGAGGCCAGAGTCCCGACCTCGCCGGCGTCACCGCCCATGCGCACACCGTCCCAGAAGATGCGGACGGAGCGGGTCACCAGCTCCGAGCCGGTCTCGCCGGCGAAGCGGAGCCAGCAGAGGTGAGCGGCGATATCATTGCTCAGCCAGACATGGAGCCGGCGGACGTGGGGCTCCAGGGCGCCCAAGGAGCGCCGGTTCAGGCGGTTTAGCCCTTCGCTTACCGAGGTCCCGACGCCCGCCATGGAGCTGCCGAGTGCGCGGAGGAAGGTGGCGACGTCCTGGTCGCGCGCGTCTATCCTCCAGTCGTCCCGCATGGCGACGAAGCCCACCGGGGCGAGGACGATACCGCTGCCGATGAGCGCGGGCCCCAGCCCGAAGAGGAACCCAAGCAGGGCGCCCAGCATGCCGGCGGCCGGCACGAGAATGAGGCCGAGGCGTTCCAGGTGGTACTGCTCGGCCGACTTGCGGGAGAGCCGGTGCGTCTTCACGTCATGCGGGGCCACAGTGAAGATGATCCAGGCTCCCGTCACGGTGGTAAACGCCACTATTACTGCCATAGCCACGATGGCGACAGGCGAAAACGAGTAGATCATCATCGAAATCAGAGAGATGACGACGATGAGCGCGGTGGAGACCATCAGTGCGACATAGGCGTCGCTCCACTTGCGCAGAGACTCCATGTCGCGCTCGTACTTCTTGCCGTATAGCTCCAGTTGCACGTCCGTCTCGCGGGCCAGGAACTCTGTCTCCGGCTCGCCCGCCGACAGCGACGTGGCGAAGTGGAGAAGGAGGTTACGGGGGCTCTCCGGGTGGACGCTGTCGGCCACAAGCTCGCAGGCGCGCGAGTAGTCATAGTTGAGACGCTGGGAGACCAGGTGCACCCTGCGAAAGTAGCGGGAGGTGCTATAGTCCAGCCCTGCCGTGCCGGCGAATAGCCGGTCACGGGAGATACCCGCCGTGGCAACGGCCGACATGTGCGTGAGCTGGCTGATCAGGTCAAAGTCCAGCGCCTCCCGATGGAAGAGGGAGGTGGCACCGAGCTTCTCTTCGTGCTCTGGCTCAGAGGAGCCCTTCCCGTTGCGCCTTAGAAAGGACATGATAGAGATCATAGAAATTCTTGGTGCCCCTCTCGTGCAGACTGTTGAGGAGGGCCGCCCTGCGGTCCAGTTCGTCGTAGATGGCGCGCTTGTTTACCGACTCTATCCCGCGCTTGGGGGCGATGGCCTGCTCCATGAGGTAGCTGTTGTCGCTCCCTGTGAACTCGAATGTGTCCCGGGCTGAGTTCCAGCGAAAGACTTCGATGAAGGAGAACGCGTCGGACTCAGAGTCGTAGTCGATGATCTCGTTGATGCTCATGATGCGCCGGCCCTTCTTGCCGCTTGGCAGGCGGACAGCGCTGATGAGGATCACCACGTTCAGATTGTCGACGTAGGCCTTGGGCACGTTGATCGGTTCGCCGGTGAGACGCTGGATGAGCTTCTCGACCGTGGAGGCGTGAAAGGTGGACATGACGCTGTGGCCCGTCTGCATGGCCTGGAAGGCCACGGCGCCCTCCTCACCGCGGATCTCGCCCACCAGGATATTGTCGGGGCGCTGGCGCAGGGCGGCCTTCAGAAGGCTGAACATCGTCACGGAGGAGTCCCCCGCGGTCGCGGACACCACGCCCACCTCGCGGATCCAGTTGGGGTGCGGCACCTGTAGCTCGGGCGTATCCTCGATAGTCACGATCTTGGACGAGGGGTTGATGAAGCCTGTAAGGGCGTTGAGAAGGGTCGTCTTGCCCGAGGCCGTCTCCCCTGAGGCCCAGACGTTCATTCCCTCGCTCACCATCAGCCAGAGGTATGCGGCCATCTGGTAATTCATCGCCCCACCCTCAATGATGTCCAAGATGCTGAGGGGCGTCTCCGTGAACTTGCGGATGGTGAAATTGGTTCCCCGCTTGGATACGTCGCCGCCGTAGACGATGTTGATACGTGAGCCGTCGGGCAGGGAGGCGTCCACAATCGGCTTCTTGTAAGTGACCGGTTTCTTGATCTTCGCGGATAGGCGGAGGACGAAATCGTCCAGTTCATCGTTGGTATCAAAGGAGATATTGCTCCTCAGGCCCTTGAAGATCTTGTGCTCGATGAAGATGGTGCCGACGCCGCTGCAGCTAATGTCCTCAATGTAGGGGTCCTTGATGAGGGGCTCCAGCACACCCATGCCGATCTTGTCGCGGACGATGACGTACTTGAGACCGGCGAGCTGTTCGGCCGTGACGTGGATCTTGCCACCCGCCTTAATCTTGTGCGGGGGCAGGCCAGGCTCGCTTTCCCCCTTTCGCTTTCCGTTCTTGCCGTCGCCCTCGGTCATGGCGGCCTTGTCCGATACCACCAGGCAGGTCTCCTCGGTGGCCCTCGTCAGGACCTCCACCTTCGCCTCCACGGTCTCCGCCCGCTCTAGGGCCTCGACGTAGTCCAGGAGGCGGCGCTCCAGCAGTTCAAGGGCAGGCCCCAGGCCAGGCACGAGAGAAGGATCGATGGAGATGTAGTAGTCCCGGGCATCTGTCGGGTCGCCGAGTATGTGGACGAAGATGTGGCCGGCCACGGGGTAGATGAGGTTCCGCCGTTCGAGGTCGCTGAGCTTGCGACTCAAGTCGGGATAGAACTCCGGCATCCCCACGTCGCCGATGGGCACCTGGTGAAGATAGGCCAGAAGGTGAGGCGCCTCCGCCACCCTTTCCTGGAGGGCCGGGGGCAGCAGGCCGTGGAGGCTGCACTTCTCTGCCCCGCCCTCGTGCTCGTCGTTGGTGCCTTCGCTGCTGAAGGGGAGGTTCTTCACGCTTTCGCCTTTGTAATCGGTATGATGCGCATGCCGATGCTGGGCTCGACGTCAAAAGCGATGACGTTGCCGGTGCTCCTATCGGCGCCCCGGATCTTCGCCACCTCCAGCTCCTTCAGGAGCTGAGTGCCCATCTCCCGCACCCTCAGGCGGAGATAGGCATCGCAGATGGAGCGGAGGCGGACGAACATCGGCTCACTGAACGCATAAGAGTGCATCGTCAGGAGCAGCGTCTTGTCCTCGTCGCAGAAGTTCTTGACCGCCGTGAAGAAGGTGAGGGTGTCCTGCTCCGGGATGTTCGACACGAATACGCTGAGGGAATCGAAGGCCAGGATGTCGCGGTCCGTCATCACAGCCATGTGCCTCAACACGGCTTGGAGCATGCGGCGCGCCTCTTCCTCGTTCGGGGCGGAGACGATGGGATAGACGTTGATGCGACCGAGGATGAAGAAGTCAGTGATATCCAGGCTGAGGCTGCTCATCTGCCGCATGAGGCTGCGGGTGGTGTTCTCCGTGCTGTAGTAGGCGACGCGCTTGCCATTCTGGAGGGCCCCCCACACCAACTGCTGCGTGAGGACGCTCTTGCCCGCCTCGGACTGGCCCTCGATCAGAGTCAGCGAGCCCTCCGGAATGCCGCCCCCGATCTTCTTGTCAAGCTCCGAGTTGCCGGTAGAGATGAGGATGCGCTTGTGCTCCTGTTGCGGTGTCATATTTCACCTACCCTTGCCATGTGGTGGAGATAGTCACACCCAGCTCCGTGGCGATGAGGAGGCGGTTCGTGGTGCCACTACCCGCTGCCGGATCGAGCCAGATTCTCATGTTCAGCGTCTCGCCCGGGTTGAGGATGCCGGGCTCGAAAGCGTCGCTGCTGATGCTCTGTACGCCCCATGTGTTCTGGGATAGGGAGCCGTCGCTGTAGCCGATATACCCCATGATGAAGGTGGGGGTAGAGTCGGTGTACTCGACGACCACGTCCATGCGGTCGAAATCGGCCAGCCTGGTGCTGCCGTCGTTTCGCAGCTCTACGTCGACGTACGGGCTGTTGTGGGTGACGTTGGTTATTGTGAGCTGGGTCCGCGCCTGCTGGCCTGCGCGGGCCTCCATGGCCTTCCAGGAGTCTCCCAGCTCGCCGAACGTGGAGTAGCTGCTGCGGCCCATGACGACCGTCGATACCAGTAGCATCGCGGCGATGAGCATGGCTGGTATGCTGGTCTCCACGCTTCGGCGCTCCTACACAGTAAAGAACTTGGCATCACTGATGCCGTTGGGGGTCACCACCTTGACGTAGTAGGTGGTGCCCGTGGCCAGGGAGTAGTCTAGATGGATAGTGACATGGAGGGTGGCCGCGGGGCCCCACTCCGTGTCGTTTTCCAGTTCGTACTCCCAGCATGGTGCCGTGCAACTCACCCCACCGTAGGGGATGCGGGCGAAGTCAGTCTCAGGCCCGAAGAAGATATCAGTGCTCGTGATGGGGCCGATGCGAGAGGCACCCACGTTCTTGACCCATGCCTCGGACGTCGTGGCGGCGTCCACCCCCGTGGCATGGATGATCTCCACCTCACTCGAGATGCGGTCGTTGACGAGGTCGGATGTCGAGATGAGAGCGCTCTCGCTGCGACTCACGGCAGGCATGACAGCGTTGACGACGGCGATGACGGCGACAACCCCTGCCACGGTCAGGAGAACGGTGGCGATGGCCTTCTCGATGGCTGCACCCCCTTGCGATCCTTATGACCCGCCTGAGGCGGGCTCGTCTGAAAACCCCCAGCTGGGCTCGCTCGGCCGTTCGCTCAGGCGCTCCAGTGGCGCCGATGGAGAGCCAGCTCGTCGCCTTGCTCGCCCCGGAAGATGGCCTCTAGCTGCCGAAGGGCCACCAGGGAGTCGTTCACCGAAGCCGTAGCGCTGTCCTTGCGGCTGGCGGCCAGCTTGACGATCTTGAGCAACGGCTCCTCCGCCTCCGCGCTTATGAGGCCGGCGAAGCGGGCCAGCTCGAGGACCATCTGCATGTGGGTGGGCCCTATGCGAGAGGCGGTCTCGTCGGCCCAGGCCACCAAGCCAGCAATTGTCGGCACGCTCCAGGCCAGCGGAGCAGCCTCCTGGTCTGGCTTGGGCTCGGGCGTCCCCCTGGGCCTGCCGCTGGTCCTTGGCTGGCCGGCGGCAGGCTCCGTCGGCACCCCGCGGGGCTCCGGCGCGGCCGTCGGCCAAGCCTCACCGCCCTGGTTGGCAGCGGCCGGCTCAACCCGTACCACATGGGGAAGCGGCTCTACCGGCTCGCTGGCCGGCGCCTGCCTCGGTGCCGCGGTGGAGGAACCCACCTCAGCCTCTGGCGACCCCTCGTCTGACGTCTGGTCGTCGGGAAGCGGTCGTTCCACCGGCCGGAAGACCGGCACGCCGGTCTCCGGCGCGAAGGGGTTGTCCCGGGTTAGGACGGAGGTCCTGATCTCCGTCAGGATCGACTTGATCTCGCCCTTCAGGACCTTGAGCTCGTCCTCGAGGGCGGCCATCTGGACTGTTAGCTCCATGGCAGTCCTGCCCTTCTTTGATCATGAAGGAGGGCGCCCTGACCGTTCCGCCGATGCGATATCAAGCAGGGCGCCGCCCCTCCGCAGGATCCTTCCTAATGCAACTGCATCACGGTATCCAGCTGGGCTGGCAACTGGCGGCTGATGTCGAGGACGGCCCCCACCGGGGTCTGTACCTCCAACGTGAACCGGTCGTTGGCGCCCAGGGTTGGCGCCGGGCTGATGCCGGTCGCCACGTCGATCGTGACGGTCATGACCTCACCAGGCTCGAGCAACTCGTCGCCGTCGCCCAGCACGTTCGTGACCGTGTACGTCACGTCGTTGTCGATGACGCTGTCATCGCGGTAAGCGATGATCGTGGAGTTCTCCGTGGCGTTCGGGTCCAAGGGTATAGGATCGCCAGCCGCCGCGTTGCCGAACGTCAGGACGATGTCGTCGACGGTGTCAGCGGGCGAGCCCGTCGCCGAGACGACGACGCCCCCACGAAGCTCCATGGTGCCCCTGGCTTTCGCCAGGCCGGCGAACACGGTCTCTTTGCCCCGCTCAGAGCTGAAAACACCGGTCGTCAACACGACAAACGCGAAGACTGTGGCGACGATCACGAAGGCGATCAGGATGATCGCCGTTTCCAGGCCGGTGATGCCCCGCTCGTCTCGGTGGATGCCGCGCATCAGATCGAGTATTCGCTTCATTCTTCTGCACCTCCTTCCTTGTTGAGATTCCTTCCATGCGAAGGTTCAACTGGTCCTACCGCGGATCAGGCGGAACGGGTTTGATGCCAGCAGCGCCCCTCCTTTCTCCGTACCCACCTTCGTTCCAGCCCTGGCAGGTAGGAGGCTACTTCTTGGCCAGGGTGCATCCTTGCATGACCCGAGGCAATGTTCGGCAGGGGTTGATGGAAGACGGTATAGGGGAAAGCCCCTATTCTGGTAGAGGTGGTATGGCTAGCGGTCTATGCTCTGCCACCTGGAGGCATGCCGGGGACTAGACCTTGGGATTGGGGTCGGCGTGGAGGTGAAGTCGCTTCTTTGACGGATCAACCGTGGGCGGTACGCTCCGGCTCCTGCAGGCGCCGGAGGGGCCCCCGCCCGCGCGGGCGCACTACTATTCCAAGAGCCGGGAACGGACCGGGGTGAAGGGGATGAGGTTCGTCGGCACCCCGTGCTCGACGGGGGGAGTCGGCGTTCTGGGTCTGGTCCAGGGCGGCTACTCGGGCTTTCGTTGCCGTAGCACTGCTGCCGCCTGCTCAAGAAAGAGGGAGGCGCCCTGACCGGTCCCGCGGTGCGACTTGAGGCAGGGCGCCGCTCCTCAGCAGGATCTCTCCTAGTGCAGCTGCATTACGGCATCCAGCTCCGCCGGTAACAGGCGGGTAATATCGAGGACGGCCCCCACGGGCGTCTGGACCTCCAGCGTGAACCGGTCGTTCGCTCCCAGGCTCGGCGCCGGGCTGATGTCGGACGCCACGTTGATGGTGACGGTGATGACCTCGCCCGGTTCGAGCAAGTTGTCGCCGTCGCCCAGCACGCTGGTGACCGTGTAATTCACGTCGTTGTCGATGGTATTGTCGTCCCGGTAAGCGATGATCGTCGTGTTGCTGTCAGCGTCCGGGTCCAGAGGGATCGGATCGCCGGCCGCCGCATTGCCGAACGTCAGGATGATGTCGCTGACGGCGAGCGGCGAGCCCGAAGCTGTGACGACGACGCCTCCACGAAGCTCCATGGTGCCCCTGGCCTTCTGCAGGCCAGCGAACACCGTCTCTTTGCCTCGCTCAGAGCTGAAGACACCGGTCGTCAGCACGACGAACGCGAAGACGGTGGCGACGATCACGAAGGCGATCAGGATGATCGCCGTTTCCAGGCCGGTGATGCCCCGCTCGTCCGCGTGGATGCCACGTATCAGGTTGAGCAGTCTCTTCATTCTTCTCCACCTCCTTTCCTATCTCGAGATTCCTTCCATGGGAAGGTTCAGTCAGTCCAACCGCGGACTGGGCGGAACGGATTCGGCCCCAGCAGCTTTCTCATTTGTCCGTGCCCCGCCCTGGTTCCAGGCCTGGCGGGCGGGTGACTACCTCTTGTCATACGGTGCCGTCATAGAACCCGTTGCAATATTCGGCAGTTAGATGCCTGGGTTTAGGGGTTTACGCGACAAGATGTAGGGAAAACGCCTAGTCGTGTCTGAGGGGGTCTATTCCGCGTTCTCCCTCTCTCAGGTGAAGACCGGAGGCGAAATAGAAGTGGGGGCTGAGGATGAGCGGGCGGATCAGGTCAGCTCGTTAAGGATGCGGTCGTGGACGATCTGCGCCAGCTCCTCCACCGAGCGGAAAGGCTCCTGCCCACGCGGGTGCTCCACCACTACGAGGGCCAGTACCGGACCGGTGGTGAAGACAAGGCAGTCGGCCTGGACACCGTCTTGAGAGACAGGGGCCAGGCTCCTCCCACGCAGCGCGCCGGGGACAGGGATGTCGCTGACCGCGAAGGAGACCTCGGGGAGGGCGCCTTGCAGCCGCTCCCTGGCGAGACGTTCCATGTCGGTGACGAGGAGGGCGAATTGCGTCAGGTCAGTGCCGCGTGGCTGCTCTGCGATCGTCAGCGGCTGGTCGGGTCGGAAGATGAGGTAGGTGGCGATGGCGTAGGAATCCGTGGGGTCCCGGTAGGCTGAGAACGCCCCCGCCACCGTCTCGTCATCGAGAAGTAGACGGATGAGCGGGCTGTCCTTCATGAAAGGATAGGTGTCGGCTGCGACGGGCACCCACCCGGACGGCAGGTCGGGCTCGGCCAGGAGGGCCCGGCGCGCCTGGAACTCGTCGCTCCCTCGCGCGGCCACGAGAAGGAAGGCTATGAGGGCAAGGAGGGCCAAGAGCTCCAAGGCCACCAGGCCGATAAACAGGCGCCAGCGGGCGCTAGGAGAACCTGAAAACCACCGCAGGATAGGTGCTGACAAGGGACTCATCGTTGGAGACGGCCTCACTCTCTCAACTACTAGAACGTCGCCTCCGCAAGCTCGTTACAGGAGCCTATACCGGAACCTATATCTTGGGGCCGTTAGGGGCTACACCTGCGGTGAGAGGGGGCTAATGAAGGTACATCATTCTGCCGATACTCACTCGCACTCACATTGCAGGAGGGGCCAGGAGTGCCTCGTCGACCGCAAGGATCGTGGACACGGACTGGGGCCGCCGCCCTGGCAGGGCTGGCCCTGGTGGTGTCTGCCCTGCTGGCCCGACCTCCGGCTGATGCGGCCGGAACCCTTGTTCAGGTCACACCCGCCCACATCGACATCGGCGTCGGCCGGACCGGCGACATCAGCATCGCCATCGTCGACGTCACTGACCTCTATAGTGCCGGTTTCGTCGTCGCTTTCAACCCGGCGATCGCGGAAGTGGTAGACGTAGACCCCATGCTCGCAGGCATCCAGGTCTTTCCCGGCAGCTTCCCTGGACCCTCGGGGCAGCCGGGAAGCGTAATCACCAATAGCGCGGACAATCTGGCGGGGACGGTCTCGTACGAGTTTACGCTCGTCTCCCCTGCCGTTCCGGTGAGCGGCTCCGGCACGCTCGCAACCATCCGCTTCGTCGGCAAGGCGCCCGGGGCTACATCGGTCCTCATCCAGAGCGCTACACTCACCGATGAATCCGGCGATCCGATCGGAGCCATCTTCAACGACGGCACGGTGTCGGTCTTCGATACGTCTGAGCCCAGTCCCACCCCGACGGTGGCGCCGACGCAGACCCCGACTGAGACGCCCACGGAGGCTCCCACCGAGACGCCCACCGAGGTTCCCACGGAGACACCGACGCCGGTGCCCACCGCCACCGCAACCGAGACGGCCTCGCCGACGCCCATCCCTTCGGCTACAGCAACCGGGACGGCTTCGCCCACGCCCGTCCCTTCGGCTACGACAACCGAGACCGCCTCGCCTACGCCCACCGGCACGCCGTCGGGGACGACCACGCCGACGTCCGGGGGCACGCCGACCGCTACCGCGACCGGAACAGCAGCCGCCGCGGGCACTCCGCAGCCCTCGCCTCAAGCGGCCGCGTTCACGCTGGTCCCTGAGCAGCCTTCCTCCACGCCGGCCCTGGTGCACGCCGATCCTCTGCCTCCCCAGGCTCCGGCCGCTGTCGCTGCGGGCGGTGCTGTCGGGACCCCGTCATCCGCCCAGGCCGGGGTCAGCGGCCTCCCTTCGGCGGGCGAAGGCGGCAGCGCTCCCCTCCCCTGGAGACCACTGATGGGCGCCGCCGTTATCCTGCTGGCGGGCGGTGGGAGTTGGGCCTTCTACTATCTGACACGGGGCGCCACGCCTGGAGAGTAGGCCGAGACCGCAATCCAGAGGTGGGGGTCTGGCTCAAATGAGATCGAGTGCTCATTCGCTGCGACGTGGCCTGTTGATGGCCTTCCTCGTCGTGGCGGTGACGGGAACGGTAGCCGGTATCGTAATGCTCCTGATAGCCGACGAGCCGTGGCCCGAGGGGCGGGCAGTCGCGCTGATGCCCTCTCCTGCGCCCTCACCAGAAAGTCCCGCCGCAGCGGCTGAACAGCCCACAGAGGAGCCTGTAGATGTGGCCGAGCCCGTCGCTCCTCCCCCTGCCGCCGGCATTGCCATCGGCCGAGTGGTCATCCCCAAGATCGGTGTCGACGCTCCCCTTGTCGCCAAGGGTGTCGATGCGAGCGGGCACATGCAGGTGCCGGACAGTCCTGAAGAGGTGGCGTTGTACGACTTCGCGGGCAGGCCCGGGGAAGGGGCGAACATCGTCCTCGCGGGCCACGTGGACTACCACAACTACGGGCCGGCTGTTTTCGCTCGCCTGCGCGACCTTACGCTCGGCGATATCGTCGAAGTGCGCCTCGAAGGCGGTGGCACCTACGACTATGTGGTCACTCAGAGCGTGGCCTATGAGGCGCAGGGAGCGCCCATCGAGGAGATCGTGGGCCCCACCAGCCGCGAGACGGTCACCCTCATCACCTGCGACGGCACGTTCAACGGCGCCTCGCTGGGGTACAGCCATCGGTTGGTGGTGAGGGCCGAGCGCCTATAGGTGCCCGGAGGTTCCTTCTTCGAGACCGCTAGACGCTAATCTACTGCGTGAAGGCGCCGCGTCTCGACGGGGCTCGGCGGGGAGGCCATGCGTCTGCTACGCCCTTCAGCCTGGTGCGGCATCGACCGGCTGAGCAGAGCGAGCGCCACCAGGCCCACTGCGAACCCAAAGCCCAGGATCATCGCCCGCACCAGCAGAGCCGAGGCCACTGCGAGGCTTCGTGGGGTGCTCAGGATCGCCTGTGTGAGGCCGGTGATGCTGCCTTCCGTCACCCCTATTCCTCCGGGCAGCAGCGAGAGGCTCCCGGCGAGGGTGGCGATCGGGAAGATGAAGGCAGCCTGTGCGACGAGGACCCACGTCATCGGCTGCCCGAAGCCCACAAGCACGAGGAAGAAGGTTAGACATTCCAGCGTCCACGCGAGAAGTCCAAGACCGGAGGACCACAGAAGGCCGGACAGTGAGAAGAGGCGCCGCGAGCTCTCGTGAAAGCCCTCAATTGGCGCCGCGAGGCGATCCGCAAGGGCGAATCTCCTCGCGCCACGGAGGACGACTGACGCGATCCCGCGGTGTCGAAGGCCAACGATCGCCGCTGCCGCCACAGCCAGGACAATGACGAACACGGGCGCACCGCGGCCGAACAGGAAGAAGCCTGCCGCGGCGAGAAGGAGCATGGCGAGAGAATCGCTCACCCGCTCCAGGAGGATGATAGGTGCGGTCCGCGCTACGGGAACGCCGTGGCGATCCCGCAGGTAGTAGCTCTTCACCCATTCGCCCGCTCGCCCGGGCGTGAGAATCATGGCGGTGCCCGCGAGGAAGATGAGCACATCCTGCCGGAGGGGCGGGTTGCGCGTCCCGGTGACCTGGAGCAGCTTCCGCCAGCGGAGGTACCGCACAACGTAGTTGACCGTTGTTATTCCCAGCAGCGCGGGTATCAGGTTCCAGCGAAATGCCGCTAGAGTCGAGGAGACGTCGGCGAAGTCGGCATAGAAGCCAAGGCCGGCCAGTACCGCGAATGCCGCGACCAGTGACAGGAGCAGGCCCCCGGTCCACCCTTTCCTGCGCGTTGGAGGCGTCGGCGCCCGCTGAGCCGGGTCCTTGCCATCGCCCGGCTCCTTCGCCGGAAACGGCTCGTCACCGAGTCGCACGCGTGGATCGTCCGCAGATACGGTCACGGGTTCGCTCTCGCGCTCGCCTGAGAATATCGCAGGATGCCGAAGTGATCGTTCTCAAAGGAGAGATAGAAAGTGGCTTTCGAGAGGAGGGGCTTGAACCTCCCCCCGCTTCGCTTGTCAAGGAAGAGGTACTCGATCCCGGTGTCCTGCAGGATGGCTTCCACCTCGTCCGGCGGCGTATCGCGGTCGACGAGGCGGGAGGCCAGGGCCGATTGCTCCTTCTCCTCCGCAAACGCGAGGAACTGCGGCTGAATGAGGCTGTAGGTGCGCCGCTGGGCGAACCCTTCCACCCACCAGGCGTACGAGATCCTGCGCGGCGATTCGTTGGCGACAACGATAGCATCGGGTGGCGTGTTATCCCGCAGCCAGTTCAGCGCCTCAAGGGTGGAACCGTCGACGACCTGATATACTTCCCTGGCGTCCGATAGCCGTTGCTCGCCCGGGCCGACCACCAGGATGAGGAGGGCGGCAACCGCCAGTGCAAGCGTCAGGCCCTCCAGTCTTCGTGCGGCCACCCTGACCTGCGTGTAGCTCAGGTGCTCCTCGACGGCGGCGACGAGCACGCCCAGCGACAGGACGATGCCGACCTCGACGAGCTGGAACGTGCGAACCTCGTTCGTCGCCGCAAACAGCAGGAGCGGGCCGACGAGGAGGCCGGTCGCGGCGGGTCTGAGCTTCGCAGCCCTCTCGCCCCGCAACGGCACCCACACCGACACAAGGGCGATGAGCAAGAGGCCGGTCCAGAGGACGCGCTCTTTCCCGAAGACGTAGTTGAGGAGCGCGCCGGGGTCCGTCAGGCTGAAGCCGTTCGGGTTGGCCGGATTCCCGTCTAACAGGCTCAAGAAGCTCACGTACCACGGCACAAAGACAAGGGCGAAGAGGGCGGTTGTCGCCGCCCATACGCCGGCATTGCGCAGGAACAGTCGAGGGTGCGGGCGGTGGAGCAGGAACAGGGTCAGGCCGAAGACCAGCAGCGTCGGTATCATCGCGAGCACCGTGAAATGATGGGTGCCCGCCACGAGGGCAGCGCTCGCGGCGGCGAGCAGGCGTGGTCGCTGGCCGCCCGAGATGAGGGCTTCGCTGAGCCAGTAGATCGTAAAGAGGAGGAAGGTCGTAGCCAGAAGCTGGGGGTAGCCGCCGAACGCCAGAGTCTCGTTCTGGTACGGGGCGAGCAGGAACGCCAGGGTGAGGCCGCTCGCCAGGATGGGCGAACACCCCCTGCGCAGGATGAGGTAGAACGGCACGCCCATCAGCACCGACGCGCCGACGCCGAGCACCTTCGTCGCCATGAGCGTGGGCATGAAGGCCAGCAGGACCTTGAGCGCCACGAGAGTCACCGGAAAGTAGACGGATTCGGCCGCCTTGGCTGAGGTGCCGAAGAGGCTGTGAGTGAAGGCGAGCCAGTTGCCCGGGTCGGCTCCGGGTGGGGCCGCCTCGTCACTGAGCAGGATCAGGCGCGCGGCGGCGACCCCCACCAGGACGGCGATAATCCCGAACCGGGCCGGGTCCAGTTTGGCCTTCGAGCGCGGTGCAGGCGGCTGAGGCCCGCGCTGCGGCCGTGCGTTCTTGCGCTTCTTCTGGTTGCGGCTCATGCGCTGAGCACCTTCGCGGGGCTCATTTGTCCCTCCGCAGGGGCGAGTGCCTGGCTCAGGATAGCTTCCATAGTCTGCACTACCGCGACTCCGTCCTCCGGCGTCACAGGGAGGGGAGCGCCATCCACTATGCTGTCGACAAAGCGGCGGATCAGCGTCTCATGGCCGTAGTGCAGCCGTTTCGCCGTGAAGAGCGCCCCCGAGCTCGCAAAGCCTGTCAGCCCTTGCAGGAACAGCCGGAGGGAGCTCCCCAGCACGTTGCGCGGGCCGTGTGCGCCGTCGGACGTCTGGACCGCGAGGATGTCCCGAAACAGGTCCAGGACCAGGACCCGCTCGGTTCCGACAACTGCCAGAAGCCACTCCGAGATGGGAGAGCGGAAGGACATATCGAGCTGGGCGCTACAGCCGCCGGCCTGGAGCCGCGCTTCCACCCGGTCGATGGTCTGCTCCGTCCCTGGCGGGGCGGCGTCGGCCCAGGCGGCTTGCACGGACAGATCGCCCAGAAAGCGGCGCAGCAGGTAGATCATGTGGGGCGACTCGTCGAAGAAGAGCCCGCCGGGCAAATCGGCGTACCAGGACGGCAACCGCCTCTGTGGACTGCTGAGCTGGAGGGCGACCGCGTGTTGCACGCTTCCGAGATCGCCGCGCTCGAGGAGACGGAGGGCCTTTCGCATCGAGCGTGAGAAGAGAAAGCTGTGAGCGACGCAGAGGGCCTTGCCGGCCTCTCTCGCCGCGTCCGTCATCTTCCAGGCCTCCTCGACGGACATGGCCATGGGCTTCTCCACGAGGACGTGGCAGCCGTAGTGCAGCGCCTCGATGGCGAGAGTCGCGTGCGTCCAGGGCGGAGTGCAGATGGCTACGATGTCCAGACCGCGGGCCAGGAAATCCGACAGCTCGCGGCAGGTGTGGGGTATGTCGAATCGGCGGGCGACGGCCTCGGCCCTCTCGGAGGACGGGTCCAGTACGGCATCGACGCGGACCCTCCGGTCACGCTGGAAGGATGGGATGTGACGGTCGGCCGCCACCCAGCCCGCTCCAATGACGCCGACGGCAAGAGGTTTGGGTCGCTGGGGCATGCGCGGTCTCTCCTACTAAGCGGCTCTCATGAGATTCTCTTCGGCCGCTGACTTCTCGATCGCTGGCGGCAGGAGTTCGCTGTACACGGCCAGCGTTTGCGCGGCGACGGCGTCCCAACTGTAGGCGTGCTCCGCCAGCCAGCGTCCTCTCCTGCCTTGTGCCTCCCGGAGCGGTTCGTCCTCGATCAGCCGCAGGATCGCGCCCGCCAGGGCGTCCGGCTGAGCAGGTCTTACGAGGAGGCCGTTCTCTCCCTGCCTCACCAGCTCCGCCGAGCCGGCAACGGGCGTGGCCACCACCGGCAGCCCACATGCCATCGCCTCGAGGATCGCCAGCGGCATGCCTTCCAGGAGTGACGGGCGCACAAGCATGTCGCACCCCTGCAGGATCGTAGCCACATCGGAGCGGGTGCCCAGAAAGCTGACACGGTCGTCTACATTCAACCTCCTGGCGCGTTCCTCCACAGCCGCGCGCAGGGGCCCGTCCCCGACGAGGACGAACTCCGCCTCGGGGTGGGCCCGGAGGACCTGAGGCGCAGCTTCGATGAGGAACTGCGGCCCCTTGTTGAAGATGAGACGGCCCACACAGGCGATCCTGAACGTGCCGTTTGCGCGCCGCTCGCCGGGCTGGAACTGGCGCGTGTCGACGCCGTTGGCGATGACTCGCACAGCCTCAGGCCTGGCGCCGAGGTGAACGGCGTGCCTGGCGACGGCCTCACTCACGGCGATGAGTCTGTCGCTGCTCCGGACGATAGCCCGTCCCATGGTTCGCTCGTAGCACGACGCCGCGAGGCGGGAGAACCCACCGAGCTGCCGCAGGGAGCCGAGATGCAGCGTGGTTACGAGGGGCTTCTTCAGGAGCCGTCGCAGGAGAGCGGCGATGGCGGTGGAGGAGAAGAACAGGTTGTGGGCGTGGAGGATGTCCGGCGGCTCGCGGCGGGCCGCTCGTAGGGCGAGCGGCAGAAGCCGCGGCGAGACAGAACTCTGCATTCGCACCAGGCCTGTTAGCTCAAGCGCAGGGGAGCGATAGACGTGGACGCCGTCCATGACTTCGTGCGCCGGCGCGCCGGTGGTGTTGAACGTGAATACCCGCACGCGGTGTCCCTTCTGTGCGAGCCTTCGGCAGACCTCCTCGACGACGCGCTCCACCCCACCTCCGATGTGGGGATGGAAGTAATCGCTGAATACGTCGATCTTCAGGGGTCTGGGAGTAGCGGCGTCCATGTCCCTCCGTCCGGATCCTTCCGAATTGTCGGGCTCCCTTCGCGGGCGACGGCTACCTGGAGCCGTTCAAGAGACTTGCCAGAAAACCTGCCATGCCGAAGTTGCCTGCGCTCAGGATGATCGTCTGGGCGAGGGCCGCCAGGCCAAGCCGATTCGGGATCACCCCGCTCGAGACGTCTTCGGCGAGCAGAAACATGTCGAGGGCGATTCCCACGGCGAGTAGCACCGCCGCGCCGATGATGACCACTTCGAAGCGCAGCGCGCGGCGGGCGAGCGTGTAGACTACGCCGGGCTGCGTGATGCCGACCGAGGTGGTGTACAGTTGAGCGACGCCGCTGAACAGGAGAGCATTGATCCCTAGGATCAGCAGGATGGGCCCCGCGAACACCGGCTGCCATGCGACGGAGCCGATGGCGATGCCTTCGGAGGAGGCCAGGCCCAGGGCGAGGATGAGGGAACCCGCAAGAGTGAGCAGGACACCGGGAAGCGTGTACAGGAAACGGGGCGTCGTGAGCAGGAGAAAGCGGAGGTGACGCCAGCCGTCCCGAAACGTCCTCAACTTCGCTTCGCCCACCCGCGGGTAGTACGATATCGGCACTTCCACGGTCCGCAGGCCCTTTCGGGCGGCCTTGAGGATCATCTCGGAGGCGAACTCCATGCCGGGCGCGGTCAGCTCCAGCCGCTCGAACGCCACGCGCGTGAAGGCGCGCAGGCCGCACTGACTGTCCCCAAGCCGGGCGCCGCTGAATAGACGGAGCAGGAACGTGATGATGGGCGTGCCGATGCGACGGTGGCTCCAGGTCATCGCGCCCGGAGCGATCCCGCCCGCATATCTGTTACCGACAACGACATCGGCGCCGCTGCGGAGCGCTTCGAGGAAGGGGTCCAGGTCCGTGTAGTCATATGTGTCATCGCAGTCGCCCATGATGACGTAGCGACTGTGCGATTCGGCGATACCGCGCAGCAGCGCGCTGCCGTAGCCCCGCCGGGCCTCATGGACGACCCTCGCGCCCGCCTCCGCGGCCCTGGGGACGGAATCGTCCCACGAGCCGTTGTCGACGACGATCACCTCGCCGCTTACCCCTGAGCGTTCGAGCCAGCGACGGGCCTTGGTCACGCAGATCGCGACCGAGTCCTCCTCGTTGAGGCAGGGCATGACAATGGAGACTTCGAAGACGCCCGCATCCTGCCCCGCGTCCTGAGTGAGGCGCGATTCAGACTCTGCCACGGGCAGCCTGACGGAAGGGGCCATGACCTTCGCCATGCGTTTCTCCTGCTCAAGTGAATGCTCTGTACGGTGTAGGCCGCCGGACATAGGGGATTTCCCCCATCTTCGCGTGTGAGGCCCCGCACGGGCGTTACCGTCTTAGGCCCGCCCATCTGTCCGCGCCACCCACGGTGCGCTTGTGCCCCGCGTGCCCGAGGCGGGGCCAGAGCGCAAGCAGGGGATCGTGACCCGCGTGAAGTCGCCGGGGCGCGTCCGTAGGCAACGTGGAACCGCGTGCGTTTGCTGCTGACTATTCACTGGGCCCGTCGCGGGGTCGATACCTCTTCGGGAAGACCGCTGGTCTAGACCACGAGGCCTACTGCGCGGATTAGGGAGCGAAGCTGACGTTGCATCACACCGCCCGCTCGAATGATTCTGCCCGTCGAGGAGATGTCGTCGGGCGACGGCCCCGGTTGGCCGTTCTTAGGCTTCTCGACGAGCCAGTCATTCGCCGTGTCGCCATTGCAGGAATGGCCTTCGCGACCCTGCTGGCAGCGGGCACCGTCGGCTACGAGCTCATCGAGGGCTGGTCGGCACTCGATGCGCTGTTCATGACGGCGATCACGCTCTCGACGGTAGGCTACGGTGAGGTGCACGCGCTTTCGCCGGCGGGCATCGTCTTCAGCGTCGTCCTCATCTTCTTGGGCGTGGGCGCGGCGCTGTACACGCTCAACGCCATCATGCAGACCGTCTTCGAGGGACAACTGGGCGAGATCCTGGAGGTACGCAAGATGAAAGGCCGGATCGACGCGCTGCAAGACCACTACATTGTGTGCGGCTTCGGCCGCGTAGGACAGGAGGTGGCGCTGGAGCTTAAGGCCGAGGGCGTCGCCTTCGTTCTCGTCGAGCATGACCGCGAAGTTCAGGAGAGGGCCCGCGGCCTCGGCTATCTCTACGTCGCGGAGAATGCCACCGCCGAGGAGGCGCTGGACGCCGCCGGAGTGAGGCGGGCCCGCTGCCTCATCGCGGCGCTGGGGAGCGATGCGGAGAACACCTACCTCACGCTGTGCGCGCGGGCCATGAACCCGGATCTGTTGATCGTGGCCCGTGCGGATTCCGCGCGAGGGGAGGAGCGTCTGCGTCAGGCCGGTGCGGACAAAGTCGTCTCGCCGTACCGCATTGGAGGGCGGAGTATCGCCTTCTCGGCGCTTCAGCCGCGGGTGAGCGACTTCCTGGACCTGTCGAGCGGCGACCAGTGGATCGCGGAAATAGAGGTAGAGGAGGGGTCAGAGCTGGTGGGGATGACCCTGAACGAGTTCCGCCACAAGCAGGGCAACGGCAACGTGGTGCTCGGACTGCATGGGCCCAACGGACGTTTCGTGGTGGGGCCGTCGCCCGAGCGGCGACTGAAAGCGGGTGACCGTATGCTGGTTCTGGGCGACGAGAAGGACCTCGCCGCGTGAGGTCGCCGTAGAAACACCTCACCCAGGGTGAGGGCCGCGTGCCCGGCCCCTCGGCGGGCCTGCCCGGTCTCACCTACCCACAAGTATTCCCTGAGTGGCCCTCGGCACACCGTCTATCTTGGTGACTACCGTCCACACTCCACGATACTTGGCGAGGTCAGACGCGGTGAAGTCCAGCCACCCCGACGTCCAGACCAGCCCAGGATAGCGTTCGGTGGTGAATCCCCAATGCGTGGTCTGCGGTATTGGGTCCATCCTAAAGGGCAGGCTGGCGAACGGATTGAAGACCTTCTCGTCCGTCTCCTCTGTCTTGCCACCGAATTGAAAATCGTACCTGACCCTGTGTGGGCCACACCAGTACCGCCAGCGCTGAACGAAGTAGACCCTGCCTGGCTTAGCGACCTGCACTGTGGGTTCCGAAAGGAGCCCGGTGTCCTCGTTGAAGCCGTATCCCACGTCAGTGCTCGCCTTCTCCATTGGCGGTGCGCGTCCCACGTCGAACGTCGTGGAGTAGGTCTGACCGTCCATCTCCACTTCTTTCGTCCAAGTGCCGGGGAAGCAAGCCGCCTTTTCAGCAAGGAACAACTCGTCGTAGTCAGTGCACCATGGTTCATCTTGGCTCCCCACGGCGTGACCCACGAAATACACCCGGCCGCTGGGCTCGATCACCCGCACCTGCCATTCCCGGCCCGCGGTGCAATTTACGAACACCGGCTCCACCATAATGGCGTAGTCGTCGACCGCGAAGGGGCCGGGGTCCCGTTCCCAGTCGTCGGGACCGTGCCAGGTTCCGGTTATCCATCCCTTGAACGCGTTGGCGGGGGCGCCGATGGCGTCTACTATGGCGGCCAAGGTCTTGGGATGATCCGCCACGGATAGGTGATTCCTTGGCCCCACGTCCGTTATTCGCCATGGGTCGTCAACTAGGGGCTGGACAGCAGGCCACAACTGAGCCAGGCATCCGCCGGAGCATATGATGTGGACGACCCTCCCGTTCTTGCCAGCGTGCTGACGGACGAAGCGCGTGGCCGTCTTGAGCGTGTGGTAGGTGGCGTGGAGATCGTTGGTGGTCTTGACGTGGGGCTTGGTGAAGTCGTCGGTCCACGTGTCGCAGTGGAAGCCGCTGATCGATGGGGGCAGCGCCGCCAGCACAGGCGCAAGGTAGGGTAATATGAACCCAATGATGCGGAAATCATCGAGCGCCGCGTCAGGTACTGGCGACGACACCCCGACTAGTCCGTCGACCGATACGACTGCATGAATCCGGGACTTCTGCGACTCCGACGCATGTGCTAGAAAGTAAAGCGCCACGAAGCCCCCAAGGCTGTGTCCCACAATGTCGAACTGGGCGTTAGGGTAGCGGCTGAAGATCCGGTCCATGTTCTGCAGCGCACCCTCGATGCCAGCGCACGTGTCACCTTTGCTGTACACGGGCCATCGGAAGTCTCCGCCGTCGTAGCCTTTCGACCCCTGGGCGTCGTGCCAGTAGCTCAGGCCGAGGATGTCCTCGTCTTCAATGTCATCGACCCCTGCGTTCTTCAGAGCAGAGGCGATCTTGTCCCTCCAATTGCAGTACCACCATACCGGCTTGTTAGGGTCGATCGCTTTCGTGCAATCGCCCGGTCCCTGGCTTAAAATTCCCTGGATGAGGATGACCTTGCGCTCCGGGGTCGCCTGTGCGCCCAGCCCAGCGCGGGGGCTGGGAAAAGCTAGGAAGGCTACTGCTGCTGCCAGCACTAGAAGGGGTGTGACGCGGAGAGCTCTGGCCATGGCAATCCTCCAGCATGTTGTCTGCTGTTCCGCGCTTGGGACAAGTCCAACGGCAGCACGTCGGCCGGACGGCCGACAGCTCGCGTCCTATGGTTTGGGCGGGGCAAATTCTACTGCGCTGCCAAGCGCCTGTCAATGGCTGCGGGGCGGATCACTTGCATTAGCCTGCATGTACCGAGACGGAGCTGAGTGGCTGTGTGGGAAGCCGGGTGCTCAGCGGCGGCCCGCTCGACGTGTCGACGCTCCAAACGCGGATGGATCTCTGCCGCTCCACACTTCACCCGTCCCTTCTGGTAGGATAGAGAAGACACCTCTCGCGACGATGGACCTGGTGTGACGCGATGATGCGGCACATTCCTCTCCTGCTCGTCCTGGTCCTCGTTGGTACCGCTTGCGGCAGGCCGCACGCCGGTTCGCGGTCTGCTGAGGAAGCGCCGCCACGGACGCCGCTCGAGACTGCCGACAGCTTCCTCAGCCTCTGGCACGCCCAAGACTACAACGCGATGTACGATCTCCTGTCGAGCGAGGCCCGCGCCAGGATCGGCCGGCAGGCGTTCAGCGACCGCTACGCCGCCATCGCCGAGGAGGCGAGCATCACCGGCGTCGACTACGATCTTCCCTTCGTGGTCTCCCCGCAGGCGGCGGACGTGCCTTTCACGGTTGTCATCCACACCATCCTCTTCGGCGACATAGTGCAGGACAACACCATACCGCTGGTGCTGGAGCCGGCGACGGCTTCGAGCACCGAAGGCCCGACGCCTGAAACGCGTCAGGAGTGGCGCGTCGATTGGAGCCCGTCTCTCATCTTCAAGGAGCTTGACTGGGTCACTATCGTTCACTTCTTCAGTCGCGTCCCGCCTCGCGGGACCATCTTCGACCGCAATGGCCGCGAGCTGGCCGTGGACGCCCAAATACCGGTCGTCGGCGTCGTGCCCGACCTCATCACGGACACCGACGCGGTCGTGTCCGCCCTGGCTCGCGCGCTGGCGATGCCTGAGAGCGACGTTCGGTCGAAGGTCGAGGCCGACGTCCCGGGGTACTACTTCGTTCCTGTCGCCAGCCTGCCCCGGGGTACGCCGGAGGCGAAGCTGGCAACCTTCTACGGTATGGTCAATCTAGGGGTGACGGTGCAGGAGGAGGCGAAGCGAGTCTACCCAAACGGCGATGCCGCCGCTCACGTCCTGGGTTACATGGGCGAGCCGAGCGCCGAGCAGCTAGAGGAGCTCGCCGCGAAGGGCTATCGGCCGGGCGACCTGATGGGTGTCTCCGGCATCGAAGGCGAGTTCGAAGATGTCCTGGCCGGGGGGCGGGGCGGCATCCTGACCACCGTTACCCCCCAGGGCACTGTAGCCCGGACCATCGCAGAGCGGCCGTCATCTCCGGGACAGGACGTCTACCTGAGCATCGACATCGATGCGCAGAAGATCGCGGAGGCGGCCCTCGGGACAAGGGTGGGTTCGGTGGTGGTGCTCGATCCACGCGACAACTCGGTTCTGGCGCTGGCGTCCTACCCCCGCTTCGACCCCAACGCGTTCATCGCCGGCCTCTCGGAGGAGGAGTTCGCGAAGCTGTCGGGGGACGAGCGAGAGCCGTTCCTCCACCGCCCCCTCCTCGCCACCTATCCCACCGGCTCCACCTTCAAGGTCGTGACGATGGCCGCGGGCCTGGAGCAGGGCGGCTTCACGCCCGAATCCAGGCTTCCCTGCCCGCCGGTCTGGACGGGGCTGGGGCCTGAGTTCCCCAAACGGAACTGGCAGGGCGTGGACCGCGGCTACCTGACGCCGGCCGAGGGGCTCATGGCCTCCTGCAATCCCGTCTTCTACCAGATTGCCCTTACCCTCGACCATATCGAAGAGAACATCCTGCCCCTGTACGCCCGTGCCTTCGGGTTCGGCCGGCTCACCGGGATAAACGGCCTGCCGGAGGCGACGGGCCTGGTGCCGGACCCGCAATGGAAGCGGGAGACCCAGGGCGAGCCCTGGTACAGCGGGGACAGCGTCAACATGGGCATCGGGCAGGGGTTCCTGACGGCGACGCCTCTCCAGATCGCCAACATGTACTCGGCGATAGCCGGTGGTGGCGTGCTGCGCACGCCGTTACTGGTGAGAAGCATCGGCGAGCCTGGCAGCGTGGGAGCGCAGGAGTTCAAGTCGGAGGAGTTGAACCCTCTGCCTGTCTCTGCCGGGACCCTGGAGGCGATCCGCTACGGCCTGACTCTCGTAACCCAGAGCCCCGGGGGTACCGCATATCAGGTGTTCGCTGGTTCCGGCGTCGACGCGGCGGGAAAGTCCGGCACCGCCGAGGATCTGCCCTTCGGCTCGGACCACGTCTTCTTCGTCGCTTACGCACCCAGCGCAAATCCGTCGGTGCTGGCGCTGGCTGCGCTGGAGAAGGGGAAGGCAGCCTCGGCGGAGGCTGGTCCAATAGTGCGCGACATTCTCAGGAAGTATCTGGAGGTACGCCGGCCCTCTAGCCCGTGAGCGTGCCCGATATCGTAGCGAACACTGGAGGCGGGCAAGACAGGCTCCTGAGAGAAAGAGTCCCCCGTACTCACGGCGGGCTCTTTGACTTGGAGCTGGCGCCTCTTGTCAGGCCGAGGGCGAAGCGGGGACAATGATGCCGAGACTCTGCTAGTATGAGGGGCGCTGACACGCCGCACACTCCGTCTGCTGGGTCCGACATGATTGATATCGTGCTGGACAGATGGTGACCCAGCTACACGAACGATCGGCCTTTCGGTCGGTGCCGGGATTGCGGTCGGCCGGCCTGGAGGCAAGAGGACAGGACGCTTGGAGATAGGCGAAGGCACCCGGCGCGTAGTCATCGAGGGCGTCAAGCCTGAGGTCGAGGGCGGCCGTTTTCCGGTCAAGCGGGTCGTCGGCGAGACGGTAGTCGTCGAGGCGGATGTGATCGCGGACGGCCATCGAGCCCTCTCCTGCGCACTGCTGTGTCGAAAGGAAGGTGCGCCTCAATGGACGGAGCTCCCGATGGAGCCTCTCGTCAATGACCGCTGGCGTGGGGAGTTCACCGTCACGGAGCTCGGGCGCTACAACTACACCCTGGAGGCCTGGGTCGATCCTTTCCAGTCGTGGCGCCAGGACCTGGAGAAAAGGGTGGACGCCGGCCAGGACGTCTCCGTCGAGCTTCAGATCGGGGCCGAGCTGGTGAAGGAGGCCGCGGGCAGGGCAGCGGGCGATGACAGGGAGCGGCTGCAGTCGACCGCAAGCACGCTTGTAGGGCGGGGAAGCATGAAGGCGAGGGCGCGCCTGGCTCTAGACGATTCTCTGGCGCGCATGCTGGCTCTCTACCCGGACAAGAGGCACCGGACGGTCTACGATCGAGAACTGACGGTGGTGGTCGACCGGGAGAAGGCGCGTTTCAGCACCTGGTACGAGATGTTCCCGCGCTCATGCACGTCCGATCGAGGGCGGCGCGGCACGTTCAAGGACTGTGAGAGCCGTCTGGCCTACGTGGCGGACATGGGCTTCGACGTGCTCTATCTGCCTCCCATCCATCCCGTGGGCCACACCCATCGGAAGGGGAAGAACAACACTCAGAAGGCAGGCCCGGGCGACCCCGGTAGCCCCTGGGCCGTCGGGTCCGAGGAAGGGGGTCACAAGTCCATCCACCCCGAGCTGGGCACGCTGGAGGACTTTCGGCGGCTTATGGACAAGGCCAGGGAGCACTCCATCGAGATCGCTCTAGATATCTCCTTTCAGTGTTCGCCCGACCACCCGTATGTTGGAGAGCACCCGGAGTGGTTCCGCTGGCGCCCGGACGGCACGATCCAGTACGCAGAGAACCCCCCCAAGAAGTACGAGGATATCTACCCGTTTGAATTCGATACGGAGCACTGGCAGGAGCTGTGGGAAGAGCTCAGGAGCATTGTCCTCTACTGGATCGGGCAGGGGGTCCGCATCTTCCGGCTCGACAACCCCCACACCAAGCCCTTCGCCTTCTGGGAGTGGCTCATCGACGGGGTCAAGCGCGATTATCCCGACGTCATCTTCCTGTCGGAGGCCTTCACGCGGCCCAAGATCATGTACCGACTGGCCAAGCTTGGGTTCACGCAGTCCTACACGTACTTCGCCTGGCGAAACGCCAACTGGGAACTCACTGAGTATTTCACTGAGCTGGCGCAAACGGAGGTCCGCGAGTACTTCCGGCCCAGCCTGTGGCCGAACACGCCCGACATTCTCACCGAATACCTCCAGTGGGGCGGACGGCCGGCCTTCATGGCCCGCCTGGTCCTGGCGGCCACGCTGGGGGCCAGCTATGGCATCTACGGCCCGGCCTTCGAGCTCTGCGAGAACCGGCCCCGGGAGCCCGGGAGCGAGGAGTATCTCGGCTCAGAGAAGTATGAAATCAAGCGTTGGGACCTCGAGAGCCCCGAGAGCCTGAAAGAGTTCATCGCCCGCGTGAACCGGATCCGCCGCGAGAACCAGGCGCTTCAGAGCGATTGGAGCGTGCGCTTTCACGTCGTCGATAACGACCAGCTCATCTGCTACAGTAAACACACCGATGATCTGACCAGCGTCGTGCTGGTTGTGGTGAACCTGGACCCCCATCACACCCACTCGGGCTGGGTAGAGCTTGCCATCGAGGACCTGGGTCTCGACCCCCTCAAACCGTATCAGGTGCACGACCTTCTGAGTGGAGCCCGCTACCTCTGGCAGGGCGCGCGCAACTACGTCGAGTTGAACCCCCAGGTGGTTCCCGCCCACATCTTCCGTGTGCAGCGCCAGGTTCGAACCAAGCAGGACTTCGAGTAGTACGCGTGATGGCCAGAACGGCGGCGCCGCGCCGGAGCGACCGGCAGTACGCGCTGGAGGACGACCCCCTCTGGTATAAGGACGCGATTATCTATGAGCTCCACGTCCGCGCCTTCTTCGACAGCGACGGTGACGGCATCGGCGATTTCCGCGGCCTGACGCAGAAGCTGGACTACCTGCAAGACCTCGGCGTCACCGCCGTCTGGCTCCTCCCGTTCTACCCGTCGCCCCTCAAGGATGATGGCTATGACATAGCCGACTACGTGGACGTACATCCCGCCTACGGCACGCTGCGGGACTTCGAGCGCTTCGTGCGCGAGGCGCATCGACGGGGCCTGCGGGTGATCACTGAGCTGGTCCTCAACCACACTTCCGACCAGCACTCCTGGTTTCAGCGGGCGCGGCGGGCTCCTCCTGGGAGCAAGTGGCGGGACTTCTACGTCTGGAGTGAGACTCCCGAGAAGTACGGCGGCGCGAGGATCATCTTCAAGGATTTCGAGGCGTCGAACTGGGCCTGGGACCCAGCCGCCAGGGCCTACTACTGGCACCGCTTCTACACCCACCAGCCGGACCTCAACTACGACCATCCGGCCGTCGAGCGGGCCGTTCTCAGGGTGGTTGACTTCTGGCTCAGGCTGGGCGTCGACGGCGTCCGCCTTGACGCCGTCCCTTACCTCTACGAACGGGAGGGGACGAGCTGCGAGAACCTTCCCGAGACCTACGAGTTCCTCCGCCGGCTGCGAAGTCACGTAGACCAGCGATTCACGAACCGGATGTTCCTTGCGGAAGCTAATCAGTGGCCGGAGGACGCCGTCGCCTATTTCAGTGACGGCGACGCCTGTCAGATGGCCTTCCACTTCCCGCTCATGCCGCGCTTGTTCATGGCGATCCGCATGGAGGATCGCTTCCCCGTTCTCGAGATCCTGACGCAGACCCCCGCTATCCCGGACAACTGCCAGTGGGCGCTCTTCCTGCGCAACCACGACGAGCTCACGCTTGAGATGGTCACGGACGAGGACAGGGACTACATGTACCGCGCCTACGCGCAGGACACACAGGCGCGCATCAACCTCGGCATTCGACGCCGGCTCGCCCCTTTGCTCGGCAATCACCGGCGACGGATCGAGTTGATGAACGGCCTCCTCTTCTCGCTTCCGGGCACGCCAGTCATCTACTACGGGGACGAGATCGGGATGGGCGACAACGTATACCAGGGCGACCGCAACGGCGTCCGCACCCCCATGCAGTGGAGCGCCGACCGGAATGCGGGGTTTTCCCGCGCGAACCCGCAGCAGCTCTATCTGCCCGTGATCATCGACCCTGAGTACCACTATGAGACCGTCAACGCGGAGTCTCAGCAGGGCAACCTCCACTCGCTTCTGTGGTGGACGAAGCGTCTCATCGCCCTTCGCACACGGCACAAGGCGTTCGGACGGGGCAGCCTGGAGTTCCTTCACCCGGAGAGCCGCAAGGTTCTGGCCTTCCTCCGCCGCTACGACGGCGAGTGCATACTGGTCGTGGCCAATCTCTCGCGCTTCGTCCAGGGTGTGGAGCTGGACCTGTCCCAGTTCGAAGGGCTGGTGCCGGTCGAGATGTTCGGCCGCACCGAGTTGCCCCCTATCGGCGAGACACCGTACTTCCTCACGCTGGGGCCCCACGCATTCTACTGGTTCTCCCTGGAACAGCAGCGCGCGGAGGCCGTGACACTCGCCGGGCTGGAGGGGCAACTGCCCGTCATAAAAGTGAGGGGAACCTGGGAGGCTGTTCTCAGCGGCAGGGCAAAGGCCGGGCTCGAAGCAACGCTTCCCACCTACCTGCGGACGTGCCGCTGGTTCGGCGGCAAGGCGCGCAGGATACAGTCGGCGACGATAACCGACATTGTTCCTATGTCCGCCAATCGGGAGTCGACGCGATCGTATGTTGCCCTGGTGAGGGTCGAGTACATGGAGGGCGAGCCGGAGACCTACGTCCTGCCCCTCTCCTTCGCACCGGAAGATCGCGCTCAGGAGATCCTGAGCGACATTCCCCAGACCGCGATAGTCCGCATCGAGGTCGAAGGTGGCAGCGGCGGCGTTCTCTACGATGCCCTGTGGGACGGTCGATTCTGCGAACTGCTCCTTCAATCCATCGGCCGCCGGCGGAACTTCAAGGGAGCGGCGGGCGAGCTCGTCGCCTGGCCGACCGCGGCCTTCCGGCAGCTCCGCGGCCCGGCCGAGGGAAATCTGCAACCGTCGGTCCTGAAAGCTGAGCAGAGCAACACGTCGGTGCTCTACGGGGACCGGCTGATTCTCAAGCTCTTCAGGCGCCCGGAGACCGGAGCCAACCCAGACCTGGAGATCGGTCGCTTCCTTACTGAGAAGACGGCTTTCGCCCACGTACCGCCGGTGGCGGGCGCTCTGGAGTATCGAAGGGGGCGCGCTGAGCCTGTTACCCTCGGCGTCCTCCAGGGTCTCATTGCCAACGAAGGGGACGCCTGGCAGTACACACTGGACGAGGTAGCACGCTACTTTGAGCAAGTCCTCTCGCGGCGGGTGGAGGAGGAAGGGGTTCCCGTTCCTGACAAGCCGCTCCTGCTGATGGCTGAGGAAGAGATACCGGCGGAGGCCGCTGACCTCATTGGCCCCTACTTGGAGTCGGCGAAGCTGCTGGGCCAGCGCACAGCCGAGCTTCATGTGGCGCTCGCCCAGGACCCGGACAACCCGGATTTCCGAGCCGAGCCGTTCTCCGACTTCTATCGCCGGTCCCTGTATCAGTCGATGCGTAAGCTCACGGCCCAGAGCTTCCAGCTCCTGCGAGGCCGGCTGAAGGAGCTTTCGGCGCCTGCAAGGGACGAGGCAGCGCGAGTGCTTGACCTGGAGGCGGAGATTCTTGGTCGGTTCCGGCGCGTGCTCGAGCATCCAGTTGCGGCCAAGCGCATCCGCTGCCACGGCGACTACCACCTGGGGCAGGTCCTCTGCACGGGCAAGGATTTCGTCATTATCGACTTCGAGGGCGAACCGGCTCGCGCGCTCAGCGAGCGTCGGCTCAAGCGATCGCCCCTGCGGGACGTGGCGGGTATGCTTCGCTCGTTCCACTACGCGGCATACGCGGCGCTCTTCCGGCAGGAGCAGGGTGGCCTGGTCGCCGCGGAGGAGCGCCCGTCGCTCGAGTCGTGGGCGCGGCTCTGGCACGTGTGGGTCAGCGCCGTATTCCTCAAGCGGTACCTCGAGGTAGCGGGCGAGGCCGGGTTCTTGCCGCGAAATCGCGATGACCTGCAGGCATTGCTGGATGCCTTCCTGCTGGAAAAGGCCGTCTACGAGCTCGGCTACGAACTGAACAACCGTCCCAACTGGCTACGGGTTCCCGTCCAGGGGATTCTCCAGCTACTGGAGATGGGCGCATGACCTCTGCGGCGACCGCTCCTGGACAGTCGATTCGTCGCCTCGCCAGTCTCTACGGCGTCCAGACGGCCTACTACGACGTGAACCATCGCCGGAGGGAGGCGTCGCGCGAGAGTCTGCTACGTGCGCTGATGGCGCTGGGTGCGCCGGTGGAGACGCCTCGGGATATCCCGGCGGCCGTAAGGGAGCGCCGGCAGGCTCTCTGGCGGCGGGGCGTCGAGCCGGTGATCGTCGCCTGGGACGGCCGCCCCGCCGAGGTCAAGCTGTCTCTCCCGGCGGAGCAGGCGGCTGGCTCCCTCGCTTGTGCGCTGAGCCTTGAGCAAGGGGAAGAGCGCCGGTGGCATCTGGAGCTCTCCGCTTTGCCCACCGTTGCTGCCGACGAAGTCGAGGGCGTCCGCTACGTGGCCAAGAGCATCGCCCTACCCGGCTTGCCGTTTGGGTATCACCGACTCGGTCTGCGGCTCGAGCGTTGCCACTTCGAGACGATCATCTTCAGCGCGCCGACACGTGCATATGTGGCGCCTGACGGGCCAGCGAGCCGGGTCTGGGGCGCATTCCTTCCCCTTTATGCTCTGCACTCCAAACGGAGCTGGGGGGCCGGCGATTTCTCTGACCTGGAATCGCTCATGGACTGGGTCGCCGGCCTGGGAGGGACGGTGGTGGCGACACTTCCCATGCTCGCCTCCTTCATCGAGGAGCCCTTCAACCCCAGCCCCTACGCCCCGGTGAGCCGTCTGTTCTGGAACGAGTTCTACGTGGACGTGACCCGAGTGCCGGAGCTGGCACAGTGCCAGGCGGCAAGATCGCTTCTCGCTTCGGCTCACGTCGAGGCGCAGCTCGACGCATTTCGCTCCTCGGGTCGTGTCGACTACCGCCGGCAGATGGCGCTGAAACGGCAGGTACTCGAGGAGCTCGCGCGCTGCTTCCATGCCGGCGGGTCTGAACGTCGTACGGCTCTCCGCGAGTTCGTCGAGGCAAATCCCGAGGCGGAGGACTACGCGCGCTTTCGAGCCGCCTGCGAGCGACAGCGCGCCCCCTGGCCCGTGTGGCCGAAGCCGCTTCGGGACGGGGAGTTGAGCCCTGCGGACTACGACGAGGAGGCGGAGCGCTATCACCTTTACGCGCAGTGGGTGGCGAGCGGGCAGATTAGGCGGCTGTCAGAGAAAGCCGATCAGGTCGGCCAGTTGATGTATCTCGACCTCCCGCTCGGCGTTCACCCGCACGGGTACGACGCGTGGCGCCACCGCGAAGTCTTTGCCACAGAGGCGCGGGGGGGTGCGCCGCCGGACACTGTCTTCACCAAGGGACAGGACTGGGGCTTTCCACCGTTACACCCGGAGAGAGTCAGGGAACAGGGCTATCGCTACGTGATCGCCTACATCCGGCATCACCTGCGCCACGCGCGTATCCTCCGCATCGACCACGTGATGGGTCTGCACCGCCTCTTCTGGATCCCGCAAGGGCTCGACGCTGGGGAGGGGGTCTACGTCCATTATCCGGCGGAGGAGCTCTATGCTATCTTGAGTCTCGAGTCCCACCGACACAGAGCACGGATCGTTGGGGAGAACCTCGGGACGGTGCCCACCTACGTGAATCGCGCCATGGCCCGCCACGACATCCAGCGTATGTATGTGGTGCACTACGAGCTGGCCTCGGACAGGGCTAGGGCACTTCGAGCTGTGCCCGCAGACTCCATCGCCAGTCTCAACACGCACGACATGGCTCCGTTCGCGGCTTTCTGGCGGGACCTGGACATCGAAGACAGGCTGCGGCTGGGGGTGCTGGATGAGGCCGGCGCTCGGTCGGAGCGGCAAACCCGCCGACAGCAACGGAGAGCCCTCCTACGTTTCCTGAAATGCAAGGGGCTGGTAGGAGATGCGTCCGCAGATGTCGAGTCTGTGATGAGGGCTGTACTCGCATTCCTGAGCGCCAGCCCGGCCCGGGTCGTTCTGGTAAACTTGGAAGACCTGTGGCTGGAGACGCAACCTCAGAACGTACCAGGAACCCGGAATGAGCACCCGAACTGGCAACGCAAGGCGCGCTACAGTCTCGATGCAGTCCGCGAGATGCCCGCAGTACTGGGGGCCCTCCGTGAGGTCGACCGTGTGAGGAAGGGAAGGAGGGGCCGATGACGACCCCGAAGAAGGGAAGCAGAAGACCAGCTCGACCCGCCAAGGCTGAGGCACGAAGACACGCGGTCTGGTATGATGTCACGCTCCTGGCCGACGATGACCTCTACCTGTTCAACGAGGGAAGCCACCTCCGGCTGTACGACAAGCTGGGCGCCCACCTCTTGACCGTCGACAGGAAGGCAGGGACATACTTCGCCGTGTGGGCGCCGAACGCCGAGCAGGTCTTCGTCATGGGGGACTTCAATGGCTGGAACAAGTCCAGCCATCCCCTCGGTCAACGCGGCCAGTCGGGCATCTGGGAGGGTTTCGTCCCCGGCGTGAAGAGCCCGGCCATCTACAAGTATCGCGTTGTGTCGAGGCACAGGGGCTACCGGGTAGACAAGGCCGACCCTCTGGCGTTCCACAGTGAGACGCCCCCCAAGACGGCGTCGATCGTATGGGACCTGGACTACGAGTGGGGGGACAAAGACTGGCTCGAGAGCCGGCGTGCCCGCAACGCGCTCGACTCACCCATCGCCATCTACGAAGTGCATCTCGGCTCCTGGATGCGGGTGTCTGAGGACGGAGACCGCTCCCTCAGCTACCGAGAGCTGGCCCCCAGGCTGGCCGAGTACGTCAAGCGCCTGGGCTTCACTCACGTGGAGTTCCTCCCCGTCATGGAGCACCCGTTCTACGGCTCCTGGGGCTACCAGACCACCGGCTATTTTGCTCCGACGAGCCGCTATGGGACTCCGCAGGACTTCATGCACCTGGTCGACTGCCTCCACCAGAACGGTATCGGCGTGATCCTGGACTGGGTGCCTTCGCACTTCCCGACGGACGAGTTCGGGCTGGGCTTCTTCGACGGTACGCACCTGTACGAGCACGGCTACCCTCAGAAAGGCTTCCACCCGGACTGGGACAGCTTCATCTTCAACTACGGCCGCCACGAGGTCCGGAGCTTTCTCCTCAGCAGCGCCCTCTTCTGGCTGGACAAGTACCACGTCGACGGGCTGCGCGTGGATGCAGTGGCCTCCATGCTCTACCTGGACTACTCTCGCAAGAAAGGAGAGTGGATGCCCAACCAGTACGGAGGAAACGAAAACCTGGAGGCCGTCGCGTTCCTCCGGCGTCTCAACGAGGAGGTCTACATGGCCCATCCCGATGTCCAGACCATCGCCGAGGAGTCGACAGCCTGGCCCATGGTCTCGCGGCCGACCTACGTGGGGGGTCTGGGCTTCGGCCTCAAGTGGGACATGGGCTGGATGCACGATACGCTTGAGTACATCACCAAGGACCCCATACACCGAAGGTATCATCACAACGAGCTCACGTTCCGCATGATCTATGCCTTCAACGAGAACTTCGCCCTTCCGCTCTCCCATGACGAGGTGGTACACGGCAAGGGCGCACTTCTCGCCAAGATGCCCGGAGACGACTGGCAGAAGTTCGCCAACCTCAGGCTCCTGCTTGGGTACATGTACGCCCAGCCGGGGAAGAAGCTGCTCTTCATGGGCGGAGAGTTCGGCCAGTGGCGCGAGTGGCACCACGACGAGAGCCTGGACTGGCACCTGGCCGGTTTCGACCGGCATGCGTGCCTCCAGACGTGGGTGGAGGACCTGAACCGGCTCTACAGGAGCGAGCCCGCACTCCATGAGCTCGACTGCGACCCGGCGGGCTTCGAATGGGTCGACGCCAGTGACGCCGATAACAGCGCCATCAGCTTCATCCGAAAAGGAAAGTCAGACGATGACATCGTGCTTGCTGTCTGCAACTTCACGCCTGTCGCCCGCTACAACCACCGGGTCGGCGTCCCGCGCGGGGGGTTCTGGATAGAGCTTCTCAACAGCGACGCCAAGGAGTACTGGGGCAGCGGCGAGGGCAACCTCGGCAGCGTGGAGGCGGCGCCGATTCGATTCCACGGCCGGCCACACTCCATCAACCTTACCCTCCCGCCCCTGGCCGCCGTCTTCTTCAAGAGCGCGGGGCAGTAGCCGTGGTGCAGGGCCGGGACGCCCGTCTTGGCGCGACCTACTTAGGGGACGGCCGGTGCCGCGTCTGTGTCTGGGCTCCGCTGGCCGAACGGGTTGACTTGCACGTCCTGACGCCTCGGGAGCGACTTGTGCCGATGGAGCGGAAGGAGCGGGGGTACTATCAGGCAGTCGTCGATAAGATCGATTCCGGAAGCCTCTATCTCTGTCGACTCGACGAGGAGGCCGAACGCCCGGATCCCGCCTCTCGATCGCAGCCGCAGGGCGTCCACGGTCCTTCGCAGGTGGTGGACCCGCACTTCGACTGGGCGGATGGCGCCTGGACTGGGCTGCCCCTCAGCGACTACATTATCTACGAGCTGCACGTCGGTCTCTTCACCCCGGCGGGCACATTCGAAGCGATAATCCCGCACCTAGACGAGCTCAAGGATCTGGGCATCACGGCGATAGAGCTGATGCCCGTCGCCCAGTTCCCGGGGACGCGCAACTGGGGCTACGATGGAGCATGCCCCTTCGCGGTCCAGAACTCGTATGGGGGCCCGACAGGTCTGAGACGGCTGGTGAACTCCTGCCACGAGCGTGCCCTCGCCGTTGTCCTTGATGTCGTGTACAACCACCTCGGACCGGAGGGGAACTGCCTGGCCGAGTTCGGCCCCTATTTCACTGACCGGTACAAGACGCCCTGGGGCTCGGCGCTCAACTTCGACGGGCCCCACAGCGACGAGGTCCGCCGCTTCTTCATAGACAACGCGAGCTGCTGGGTGTCGGAGTTCCACATCGACGCCCTTCGACTGGATGCGGTCCACGCAATAGTCGACCACTCGGCCCGGCTGTTCATTGAGGAGCTGGCCGAGGCGGTTCACGTCGAGGCTGAGCGGCTCAACCGGCGCGTCTACTGCATACCCGAGAGCACCCTCAGCGATCCCCGCCTCATTCGGTCACGCAAGGAGGGTGGCTATGGCGCGGACGCCCAGTGGAACGACGATTTCCACCACGCCCTGCACGTCCTGCTAACTGGCGAGACGGTAGGATATTATGAGGATTTCGGCCGTGTCGAGGATCTAGCCAAGGCCTACAGAGAAGGTTTCGTATACTCTGGCCAGTACTCTCCCTATCGCCAGCGACGGCACGGTGCCTCCTCACGCGACGTGCCTGCCGAGAGGTTCGTCGTCTTCGCGCAGAACCACGATCAGGTGGGCAACCGCATGCTGGGTGAGCGGCTCAGCCAGCTCGTCTCTTTCGAAGAGCTCAAGCTGGCGGCCGGCGCTGTGATGCTCTCACCTTTCATCCCTCTGCTCTTCATGGGAGAGGAGTACGGAGAGACGGCGCCCCTCCTCTATTTCATCAGCCACTCGGATCCCGGGTTGGTGGAGGCGGTGCGACAGGGGCGGCGGGAGGAGTTCGCGGCTTTCGCCTGGCGAGGGGAGCCGCCCGACCCGCAGGACGAGGCGACGTTCCTGCGCTGCAAGCTCGACCACAACCTGCGGCGCCATGGTAACCACAGAGCACTCCATAGGTTCTACCAAGAGGTGATGCGGCTGCGTAAGGCGCTTCCCGCCCTGGCGTCCATGAACAAGAAGGAGATGGAAGTTGTGGGTTACGAGGATGAGCGGGTCCTGTTCGTTCGGCGCTGGAGCGGAAGCAGCGATACCTTTGCCGTCCTCAACTTCAGCAAGGCTCCGAACACCGTGAACCTGCCCATACCCCGCGGTCGCTGGCGCAAACAGCTCGACTCGGCGGATGAGCAATGGCGTGGAGGCGGAAGCTCGGTCTCCGCGACGCTGCGGACGGAAGGCGACGCGACCCTTATCCTGAGCCCCACGGCTCTTGCTCTTTTCGTGAAGGAGGGCCGGCCCTGATGGAGCGGTACGTCTGCATCCACGGGCACTTCTACCAGCCGCCGCGCGAGAACCCCTGGCTTCGGACCATCGAGCTCCAGGACTCGGCGTATCCGTACCACGACTGGAACGAGCGGGTCACGACCGAGTGCTATGCGCCCAACACGGCCTCTCGCATTCTCGACGGCGAGGGCCGGATCGTGAAGATTGTGAACAACTATGCCAGGATGAGCTTCAACTTCGGCCCGACGCTCCTCCTCTGGCTGCAGGAGAAGGCGCCGGACGTCTACGAGGCAGTCCTGGCAGCCGACCGGATGAGCCAGGAGAGATTCGGGGGGCACGGCTCGGCGCTGGCCCAGGCATACAACCACATGATCATGCCTCTCGCGAATCGCCGCGACAAGTATACTCAGGTTCTTTGGGGCATCCGCGACTTCGAGCATCGCTTTGGTCGTTCGCCGGAGGGCATGTGGCTTCCAGAGACGGCCGTGGACCTGGAGACGCTGGATATCATGGCCGAGCTGGGGATCCAGTTCACGATTCTTGCGCCTCATCAAGCGAGCAGAGTGCGCAGGATCGGCCGTCGTGGCTGGCGGGACCTGAGCGACGGGCGCATCGACCCCACGCGGGCCTACATGTGCCGCCTTCCGTCCGGCCGGCGGATGAGCCTGTTCTTCTACGACGACCCCATCGCCCGGGCTGTTGCCTTCGAGGAGCTGCTCACCAGGGGAGAGCAGTTTGCGAACCGGCTTGCCGCCGCGTTCTCAGATGAGCGTAGCTGGCCCCAGCTCGTCAACATCGCCACCGATGGCGAGACCTACGGACACCACCGCCCGCATGGCGACATGGCATTGGCCTTCGCGCTCGATTACATCGAGTCCAACAACCTGGCGCGCCTGACCAACTACGGACAGTACCTTGAGAGCTCTCCGCCCGTCCACGAAGTGGTGATCGTTGAGAACAGCTCATGGAGCTGCGCTCACGGCGTCGAGCGCTGGCGCAGCGACTGCGGATGCAACACGGGTGGGCACTCGGAGTGGAACCAGGCCTGGCGGGCCCCCTTGCGAGAGGCTCTGGACTGGCTGCGGGACTCGCTGGCATCGCGCTACGAGGAGACAGGGCGCGAGCTACTGAGGGAGCCTTGGGCGGCCCGTGACGACTATGTCAACGTCATTCTGGACCGCTCGCCGGAGAACGTAAGCCGGTTTCTCGCCGAGCACAGCGCTCGGCCGCTAGACGAAGCCGAGGAGATCACGGTGCTCAAGCTCCTTGAGCTCCAGCACCACGCCATGCTCATGTACGCTAGCTGCGGCTGGTTCTTCGACGAGCTGTCAGGTATCGAGGCGGTGCAGGTCATCCAGTACGCGGGACGCGCCATCCAGCTGGCGGAGGAGCTGTGGAACGATGATACCGAGTCGGATTTCCTCGAGAGGCTCCAGATGGCGAAGAGCAACATCGCCTGGTACAGGGATGGTCGGCGCATCTACGAGAGATCCGTCAAGCCGACAAAGGTCGACCTCTCGCAGGTAGTGGCTCACTACGCCGTAAGCTCTCTGTTTGAACCTTACGGTGAAAGCACAAACATCCACTGCTACACCGTGAATCGCGACGATTACCGCAAGGTAGAGGTGGGCGAAACGAGACTGGTTGTCGGACGCGTCCGCGTCACCTCAGAGATCACGAGGGAATCGGCGCTCCTGAGCTTTGGCGTCCTCCACTTCGGCGACCACAACCTGAACGGGGGTGTGCGCGCGTTCCGCGGGCAGAGGGCTTACCAGACGATGGTCGATGAAGTCACAGACGCCTTCTCCCGAGGAGACCTGCCCGAGGTCATCCGTCTCCTGGACAAACACTTCCTGGAGCTTACCTACTCCCTGAAGTCGCTCTTCCGGGACGAGCAGCGTAGGGTCATAAACATGATACTGGCGTCGACGCTGGCTGAGGCCGAGGCCGCCTATCGCCAGACGTACGAGCATCACGCCCCGCTCATGCACTTCCTCGCCGATATAAGGGTTCCCATTCCCAGGGAGCTCTGCTCGGCCGCGGAGGCGATGATGAACGCAGACGTTCGCCGCGCCTTCCAGTTGGAGACCCCCGATCTGGACCGTGTTCGCAGCCTCTTCGAGGAGACGGCCACCTGGGGCCTCGAGCTGGACGTGCAGGGGATCGCATACACGATCAATCAGACCATCGGGCGGCTGGCCGAGAGGTTCCGCGCGCAGCCTGGCGATCCTATCGCGCTCGAAACGCTGGAAGGGGCGGTTGGCCTGGCGCATACCCTGCCATTCGAGGTAGACCTCTGGAAAGCCCAGAATGCCTACTACGAGGTGCTGCACAGCGCTTATCCCGAGTCGCGTGCCAGGGCCGATGAGGGAGATGAGATCGCGCGAGACTGGGCCGGGCGCTTCGTGGCCCTGGGCGATCAGCTGTCGGTCCGCGTCGAGTAGATGACCGTCCCTCGGGTCGCCGTAGCCACCTACCGTATTCAGTTCAACCGCAGCTTTCGGTTCGATGACGCTCGGAGACTCGTGCCCTATCTCCGCGAGCTCGGCATCAGCGACCTCTACGCCTCCCCTCTCCTCCAGGCACGGCGGGGCAGCACCCACGGATACGATGTAACCGACCCGACGCGCCTCAACCCTGAGCTGGGCACCGCGGAAGAATTCGAGTCGCTCGTTCGAGAGCTCGAACGCCACGGGATGGGGCTCCTCCTCGACATCGTACCCAACCACATGGCCGCGAGCCCGGAGAATCCCTGGTGGAGGGACGTGCTCGAAAACGGGCCCAGTTCCCAATACGCTTCCTACTTCGACATCGATTGGCACCCGGCCGGTGGCGGAGCCCTGGAGAACAAGGTCCTCCTACCAGTCCTCGGCCGACCCTACAACCAGGCCCTCCTGGAGCAAGAGTTTGCCCTCGCGTTCGACCAGCATGGCTTCTTCGTCCGCTATCACGACCTGAGGCTGCCCCTGGACCCGAAGTCGTGCTGCGCTCTGCTCGCGTACCGATTGGAGACGTTGCGCGATGTCCTCGGCGGGGACAGCTCAGCCTTCCGGCGGTTTGCGCGTTCAATCGACTCGATCAGGCGGTTGCCCGACCGTACGACCACAGACCCGGCACGGAAAGGGGAAAGACGGCGAAACCGGGAGACCATCAAACGGAAGCTATGGCGCCTCTACAACACCCATCCTGAAGTGCGAGAGTTCCTCGATGAGAACATTAGGGTCTTCAACGGCACGAAGGAAGACGCCGGCAGCTTTGGCCTGCTGGACCGCCTTCTGGCCGACCAGCCGTACCACCTGGCCTTCTGGCGCGAGGCGATGGCTCGAATCAACTACAGACGCTTCTTCGACATCAGCGACCTCGTGTGTCTTCGGCTTGAGGACCCGGAGGTGTTCGCAGCGACCCATGCGCTGATCCTCGGGCTGGCGAAGGAACGGAAGATCAGCGGTCTGAGGATTGACCACGTGGACGGGCTGTACGATCCGCTGGGCTACCTTCGACAGCTTCGAAGCCGGGTCCCGTCCGGCGATGAGGGAAGGAAGCGCAAGGGGTCGGCCTTCTATGTGGTCGTCGAGAAGATCCTGGCGAGCGATGAGTCTTTGCCTGGAGAGTGGCCGGCGGCCGGCACGACCAGCTATGACTTCCTCAACGCTGTGAACGCTCTCTTTATCGATCCTGAAGGCCTCAAGGCCCTGGACGGCATCTACGCTCGGTTCACGGGTGCCGAGGGAAGCTTCGCCGATGTCCGCTACGCGCGCAAGAAGCAGGTCATGGAGGAGCTCTTCGCGGGCGAGGTGGCGACCCTGGGCCGGGAGTTGGGCCGGCTGGCTGCGCAGGCTCAGGATGCGCGCGGCCTCGTGTCGACGGAACTCGTCGAGGCTCTTGTAGAGGTCACGGCTTGCCTGCCCGTATATCGGATCTACGTCCGTGGCTTCGAAGTGGGTGCGCAGGACCGGATGTACATCGAGCGCGCCATTGCGGAAGCCCGGCGCCGGTATCGCTCTTCGGCCGCACTGCTGTTCGAGTTCCTCCGACGCGTCTTCCTCCTCGATCTCCCACGGGAGCTGTCACCGGATGAAAGGCACGAATGGCTCCGGTTCGTCATGCGTTGGCAGCAGTTCACCGGCCCGGTCATGGCCAAGGGGGTCGAAGACACCGCGCTCTACGTGTACAACCGCCTGCTCTCCCTCAACGAAGTCGGCGGCGATCCGGAGGGAGCGGGCGTCCCGCACGCCGTTGAGGCATTTCACCGCCTGAATCAGGCCAGGCTCGCTTGCTGGCCGCACACTCTGAACGCCACGTCGACGCATGATACGAAGCGGGGAGAGGACGTTCGGGCCAGGATCGACGTGCTTTCGGAGCTTCCGGAGGAGTGGGCGAGGTGCCTGAGTCGCTGGAGTCGGTGGAACCGGAAGAAGAAGCGGCCGGTCGACGGTCGCCTGGTGCCGGACGCAAACGAAGAGCTCCTCCTCTACCAGACCCTGATAGGCGCCTGGCCCTTGGACGATGAGGACACACCTGCGTTCAAGGAGCGCGTCAAGGCCTATGTGGTCAAGGCGGCCCGCGAAGCCAAAGACCACACGAGCTGGATACAGCCCGACGCTAGCTACGAACGGGCTCTTGCGGAGTTCGTTGACTCGATCCTGGACGCTTTCGCCGAGAGCAGGTTCCCTACCGATTTCCTGCGGTTTCAAGAGAAGGTTGCCTATCATGGTGCGATGAACTCACTCGCCCAGGTCCTTCTGAAGCTCACCTCACCGGGGGTACCCGACTTCTACCAGGGCACCGAGCTGTGGGACCTCAGCCTCGTTGATCCAGACAACCGACGGCCCGTGGACTTTGCCAAACGTATGGACCTCCTCGAGGTACTGAGACGGCGGGAAACGGACGAAGGTGTGCCTCTCGCTCAGGAGCTCCTCTCCCACTGGCGGGACGGCCGGGTGAAGCTCTACGTCATGGCGATAGCCCTGGGCTTCCGCCGGGCTCACGCCGGACTCTTCCTGAAGGGGGACTATCTCCCCTTGTTCTGTTCCGGCCCAAGGAAGGAGCACGTCGTAGCGTGGGCGCGGCGAAGAGGGAAGGTGTGGGCAATCGTGGCGGTACCCAGGTTCCTGGCCAGGCTTTCCGCTCGAAAGAGATCGCCTGCGGGGCGCAGGATCTGGTTGGGGACTGCTCTCAGCCTTCCCGAGGGCGCTCCCATGCACTGGTCGCACGTTCTCACCGGCGAGGCCATAGAGGCCGTCCCAGATGCTCGAGGGAAGTTGATTCGCGTGGGCGACGTGTTCAGCCGCTTCCCGGTTGCTCTGCTTTCCGGCACGTCGCGCTAGGTCACAGTCCTCAGCCGGTTGCGCTCGCGAGCTGCCGTTCTCAGCCGCCTCTTGACGCTCAGCGCTACTTGACAATTACCCCTAGGTGCGTTCCTCATCGGCCGAGACGCCAGCCGCAGTCCCTCGAGGGTCGGGGTGCCGCCTCGGGGTCGTCCGCTTGCATTAGGAGACCGCTGCCTTTGGCACACTCCGCCGGATGACGAGGAGCCACGCCTAGACGGAGAGATGGTTGCGTTCATCGCGAAGGCAGAGTAGCGTTCATACAAACCGGCGGGGACTGCGTTCGCTAGAAGCGCGTGGGATGGGCCAGTGATGGAGGCCATTGTATACGGCAAGTGAGTCGACGGAAGGAGCGTGATGGCTCATGAGCGCTCAGACAGGACGTTCATACCAGGGTCTGGAAGCTCGAATTGACCGATTCCTGCGCTGGGGCCTGATCGTCACGCTGGCCGCCGCCGTGGCCGTCCTCATCTATGGGACGGTGATGGTGCACCGAGAGCGCCCACCTATCCCTGACCAGGTGGTCAGCCCGAGCGGGGACGTGCTCTACACGAAGGACGACGTTGTCGATGGCAAGGGCGTCTTCCAGCGCACCGACCTCATGGACTTCGGCTCGCTGTACGGTAACGGTGCCTATTTCGGCCCGGACTGGGGCGCCGACTACCTCCACCGCGAGGGCCAGTTGATGCGGGGCTTCTATGCGGAGCAGCGTTTCGGCTCGTCATACGACGCCCTGGGCGCTACCCGGCGCGCCGCCGTCGACCGGCAGGTAATCGACGAGCTGAAGACGAACCGCTACTCCGGTGGCGTCTTAACCATGACGAGCGGCCAGGCGGCGGCGCACCGGGAGCTACGAAGCTACTACCACACCCTGTTTATTGAGGGCGACGAGGAGCTGGGCCTTCCTGCGGACACTGTCCGCAGTGCCGCGGAGGCCGATCAGCTTGCCGCCTTCTTTGGCTGGGTCGCGTGGACCAGCGCGGCACAGCGCCCCGGCGAGGGCTTCTCCTACACCAACAACTGGCCCCACGATGCCTCAGTGGGCAATGAACCAACCCGGGGCATGTACTGGTGGACCTGGGGTTCAGTGGCCGGGCTGGTGGCCATGAGCGCTGCCGTCTACTTGTTCTACCGCCGCTTCATCGCCCCACCGGCCGAGGCGGTGGAAGCTGCGGCCGTGCCAGCGGAAACACCGCTCACCCCGAGCCAGACATCGACCGCCAAGTGGTTCTTGCTGGTGCCGGTCCTGCTCCTGCTTCAGGCCCTGGCCGGTATGCTCATCGCGCACTACTACGCCGACCGCGGCAGCTTCTTCGGTTTCGATCTCAAGAACGTACTCCCGTTCAACGTCCTCAAGGCCTGGCACATCCAACTGGCTATCGCCTGGCTTGCTGCGGCCTGGCTGGGGGCTGGCCTCTTTCTCGCTCCCATCGTCGGCCGCCGTGAGCCGCACCACCAGCGCCTCCTGGCGAACGTGCTGTGGGCGGCGGTGGTCGTGGTGGTCGTGGGCGCGTCCATCGGGCTCTGGTTTGGGGTCAAGAGCAACATGCGTGGGAGTTGGTTCTGGATCGGAAACCAGGGGTTGGAGTACATCCAGCTCGGCCGGGCCTTCCAGATAGCTCTTTTTCTGGGCTTGCTCATCTGGGCGGCCATTCTCCTCCGCGCCTTCTGGCCAGGCCTGCGCGCCAGACGGACTTGGGGCAGCCTGGAGCATCTGCTGCTCTACAGCGGTGCCGCCATTGGCCTCGTGTACGTCTTCGGCATGCTGCCGTTGAATCGCATCATGGCGAGCGTGACCCTCACCGACTTCTGGCGCTGGTGGGTGGTTCACCTTTGGGTGGAGAACATGTTTGAGTTCTTCACCGTGGCCGTCATCGGCTATGCCGTGCTGAGCATGGGGTTGCTCTCGCGCCGGTTCGTTGAGCGCACTGTCTACTTCGAGGTGATCCTCATCTTTGGCTCCGGCATCCTCGGCACCGGTCACCACTACTACTGGGTGGGCGAGCCGGCCGTGTGGATCGCCTTGGGAAGCATGTTCTCCTTCCTGGAGGTTATCCCCCTGGGGGTAATGATGGTGGGAGCCTGGCGTGAGTACCGGGCCGTGCGGGCGGCGGGGCGGGATTTCCCGCAGCGTACGGCCTTCATGTACTTCACGGGCGCGGCCGTCTGGAACGTGCTGGGCGCTGGTGTGCTGGGTGGCATCATCAACCCGCCTATCATGAGCTACTTCGAGCATGGGCAGTTCCTCACTCTGGCGCACGGCCACGCCAGCATGATGGGCACATTCGGGCTGCTCGCTATCGGCCTGCTGTACTTTTCGGTGCGAGGCATGGTGCCGACCGAGCGATGGAGCGACCGCGTACCTCAATGGGCGCTGGGTTGCTTCCATGGGGCCATAGTGCTGTGGCTGGCGCTGAACATCCTGCCTATAGGCTTCGCTCAGCTCGCCTCCGGTATCGAGCACGGCTTCTGGTACTCGCGCAGCCTCGCCTTCTACGATGACTGGACGGTATTCCAGTGGCTGCGGATGCCCGGCGACGTGGCCTTCGGCCTGGGCGGACTGCTGGTGCTGCTCGATCTGGCGGCCAAGCTACGTTTCCGCCGGCCGGCCACTGTGGGCGAGGAGGAGCAGTTGCCGTCCCTGCCTGGGGAGAGGGGTTTGGCGGCATAATGCTGCCCCGGCGCGCGGTCGCTACGACGACGTTTTCGAGGATTATGAGGGGCAGACCGTAATGCGCGATCGCGTGCAGCGCGAGCTTCCGTTCGGAGTTCCGGGCAGAGTAGCTCTTGGCGTCGTCGAGAGGGAGTCATGGTAGCGCGTCCTGACTCGCCGGGAACGGTCACACTCATGGGCTCAGGTGAGATGACGAGGGCCATGAGCAGGGTGCACCGCTGGGTGACGTCCAGGATCGAGGAACCTGTGACAGCAGTGTTCCTGGACACGCCCGCGGGATTCGAGCTCAACGCCGACGAGATCTCCGGGAGGGCGTGCGCCTATGTTACCGAATACATGGGCATTCCCTGCTCCGTTGCCTCCTTCAGGTCAGCCAAAGGGGCCACTGACCGCGAAATGGAGAATGCCCTCAGAAAGCTGGCGCGCGCTAATTACATCTTTGCGGGTCCGGGGAGTCCAACGTACGCGGTCCGCAACTGGCGGCAGACTCCCGTGTTCGACCTGGTGGCGAGGCGGGTCGGCCAGGGGGCGCACCTGGTCTTGGCCAGCGCGGCAGCGATTGCGGTCGGCAGATATGCCTTGCCCGTGTATGAGATCTACAAAGTCGGTGAAGAGCCCCATTGGGTGGAAGGGCTGAATCTCATGGGGCCCTACGGCCTGGACCTGGCCATCGTCAGCCACTGGAACAATGCGGAGGGCGGCACCTTCGACACGCGATACTGCTTCATGGGCCAGCCTCGCTTCGAGGTGTTGGAGCAGCTTCTGCCCGATTCTACGCTTGTGCTGGGCGTGGACGAGTACACCGCGTGTATCCTGGACCTTGCCAGCGATGAGTGCCGCGTGATGGGTGCTGGCCAGGTGACGGTCCGCCGGCGGCGTCATGAGATGAGCTTCAAGGCGGGTACCTCTTTCAGCCTCGACCGCTTGCGGGACCAGGTCGTTGTCGAAGGTGGCGTGACGCCCACCGGGGCCTCCGATGAGGGTGAGAGGGCTCGAGCCGTGGCACGTGAGTCCCTGCTCCAGGAAGTCGCCAGGACCGTGGAACAGGTTTCTGCCGGAGGCGCCAGGCACTCGGGCCTGGCTGGAGTGGCTGACGATATCTACCGTCTAGCGCAGGTTCTGGATCAAGCGCAAGAGGCCGGCGCGGAGGAGAGCCTGATTCTCCAGGCCCAAGCCAGCCTGCGCCAGTTTCTGATCGCCTGGAGCAACGAACTGGCCCCTTCGCCTTCCGCGACGGAGGCGAGCATCGCGCCCTTCGTGGATTTGCTCATCGCTCTACGCTCGCGGGCGCGTGCTGATCAGAATTGGTCGTTGGCGGACGAGATCCGCGACGGGCTATCTGGGCTGGGGATTGTCCTTGAGGACAAGCGGAGCGGGACTGAGTGGAGAATGCGCTAGAATCGACTCCCGCGGAGACCGCGCTCGAGAGCGGATCCGAGGACAGCCGGATGAAAAGGCTGGGACCTGGTCGGCCCTGACTTCGGGCCGTTGCCTGCCCCGATGACGGTAGTTCGAGATGTCTTCCCGCGGCCGCTTCGCCGAGTCACTCAATGCCCGAGGCTACGCGGACTTCGCGTCTCCTCAGCACACCCACGCAGCCTTGACGACTGGGGCGCCGAAGTTGACGCCGCCTGCACAAGTAACCTCTAGGATGAACCCGTCGGATGCGGCGCAAGACTGGAGGGGTGTCTCCAAGGGTGCTTGTGGTCGAAGACGACGATGGCGTCGCGAAGCTGCTCGGCTGATGCCTTGACGGGGCGCACCCGCCTGAGTAGCCCTCTCCACCCTCAGGCGAGAGGAGGCGATACGGCGATATGGGTCTCCAGGCACCTATCTGGGCAACTTCTTCGACCCCACCGAGGGGGCCCCAGCGCTGTGCCGGGACCTGCTCATATGTGGTACGCTCAGAGTATGGAGTGAACGTTCGGGAGGTGAACTGGCATGACCAGCCCTAGCGTCGGCGAAAACAAGTACTGGCCTCGCAGGAGGTATTCTGAGGTACATGATAGGTCGCTGAGTGATCCGGAGGGCTTTTGGGGGGACGAGGCTCGCAAGCTGGACTGGTTCCACACCTGGGACAAGGTGCTGGACTGGTCGCCGCCCTTCGCCAAGTGGTTCGAGGGCGGAATGCTGAACGCCTGCTATCTCTGCGTGGACCGCCACATCGAGAACGGGAGGAAGAACAAGGTCGCCCTTTACTGGGAGGGGGAACCCGGCGACACCCGCGTCCTGAGCTATGCCACCCTCTATCGAGAGGTCAACCGCTGCGCGTCGGTGTTGAAGAACCTGGGCGTGGCCAAAGGCGATAGGGTAGCGCTCTATCTGCCGATGATCCCAGAGCTGCCCATCTTCATGCTGGCCTGCAGCCGCATCGGCGCCACCTTCACCGTCGTCTTCTCTGGCTTTAGTGGCGAGGCCCTGGCCGACCGGATCAACGACGTGCAGGCTAAGCTTCTGGTCACCGCCAACGGCGGCTACCGTCGGGGCTCTCCCGTGCCGCTCAAGCGGACAGCGGACGAGGCGATGGACCTCTCGCCGACCATCGAGAAAGCGGTGGTGATTAACCGGCTTGGCCTGGAGGTGGATATGAAGCCGGGCAGGGATTTCTGGTATCACCACTTGCTCACCGAAGCGTCGGACCGCGTGGACCCGGAACCGGTGGAGGCCAGCCATCCCCTGTACGTCCTCTACACATCAGGGACCACCGGGAAGCCCAAGGGTGTCGTCCACAGTACGGGCGGCTACATGGTGTATGCGCATTCGACGTTCAGGTGGGTGTTCGATGCCAAGGAAGATACAGTGTATTGGTGCACGGCGGACATCGGCTGGGTCACCGGCCATAGCTACATCGTGTACGCTCCCCTGGCTTTCGGCGCCACCAGCGTCATGTACGAGGGCGCGCCCAACTATCCGGACCTGGGCCGCTGGTGGGATATCATCCAGACCTATCGGGTCAACATCCTCTACACCTCGCCCACTGCCATTCGCATGTTCATGCAGGCCGGCGAGGAGTGGCCGGCCAAGTACGACCTGAGCAGCCTGGACCTGTTGGGGACGGTGGGAGAGCCCATCAACCCCGAGGCGTGGCTGTGGTACTTCAAGTACATCGGCGCTGAGCGCTGCCCCATCGTGGACACCTGGTGGCAGACGGAGACCGGCGGCATGATGATCTCCCAGGCCCCGGCCATCGAGCTCCCACCTCTGAAGCCCGGTTCCGCCAGCCTGCCCCTGCCTGGCATCGACCCGGAGGTAGTGAACGAGAATGGCGAGCCTGCGGCCGCCGGTGAGCGAGGGCTTCTGATCCTTAGAAAGCCGTGGCCCGGCATGCTGATGACCCTGTACAACGACCCCGAGAGGTACGCGCAGGTATACTGGAGTCGTTTTCCGGGCAACTACCTCACCGGCGACTACGCTGTGCAGGACGAGGATGGCTATTTCTGGCTCCTCGGCCGCGCAGACGAGGTGATTAAGGTTGCCGGACACCGCCTGGGAACGCTTGAGCTGGAGAACGCCGCTGTGGACTTCCCTCCGGTGGCGGAGGCAGCGGCCGTCAGCAAGCCTGACCCGGTGAAGGGCGAAGCGATCGTCATCTTCGCCATTCTCCGAGAGGGGTATGATCCTTCGCCCGAGCTGGAGAAGGAACTCAATAACCACATCCGCAAGACCGTGGGGCCGATTGCCGCTCCGGAGAGGGTGTTCTTCGTCAAGAAGCTGCCCAAGACCCGCAGTGGAAAGATCATGCGGCGACTGCTCAAGGCGGTGGCTACCGACGCGGTCATCGGCGACGTGACGACTTTGGAGGACGGGGCTTCTGTGGAGGAAGTGAAGGCTGCCTACGAGGCGCTCCGGACGGAGGTCTAGCTACCACCCGCAGTGAGCGGGACCAAGCTCAGGGAGGTGTGAGATGACGATCAGCAGCCCATGGCCCAGCCAGGCGCCCTATCCCAAGCGGCCGCTCACTGACTGCCTCAGAGAGGGCGCTGAGCAACAACCGGACAAGACGGCTCTCATCGGCCCCGACGAGCGGTTCTACAGCTTCGGGGAGATCTGGGATGCCGCCCGTCGCATGGCCCGAGTGCTCCAGGACGAGGTCGGCGTACGCAAAGGCGACGTAGTGGCTATCTTCGCTGATAGCTGCCCGGAGTACGTCGTGGCCGTGCATAGCATCCTCCTGGCCGGCGGCGTGGTCACTACCGTGAACCCAAGGCTCAAAGAGCAGGAGTTGCTCCACCAGCTCGGCGATTGCGGTGCCGTCGCTGTGTTCTGCGCGCCTGAGAATTGCCCCCTGGTGGGCATGGTGAGGGACGAATTGCCGGGACTTCGGAGCGCCTTTCCCATCGGCGACATCTGGGACAAGGCGGCGAACGCGGCCGGGTACGCTGAACCCGTGGCGATCGATCCGGAAAAGGACCTGGCTTTTCTTCCCTACTCCAGCGGCACCACCGGTCTGCCCAAGGGGGTCATGCTCACGCACCACAACGTCTGCTGCAACGTTAGTCAGAACCTCGCCTCCGGTCTGGCGCAGCCGGGCGCGGTCAGCCTGGACTTCCTCCCCTTCTACCAGATCTTTGGGCTCATTCCGGTGATGAACGTGGGCCTTGCCAATGCCTCGGCTCAGGTCATCATCCCCAACTTCGACCCCCACCTGGTTCTCTACCTGATCCATAAGTACAGCGTCACCGACTTGTTTGTCGTGCCGCCCGCCCTGCGCAGCCTCACCGACCTGGCGGAGCAAGGCCAGAAGTACGACACTTCCTCCCTGCGCTTCATCATCTCCGGCGCCGCCAGACTGTTGCCGCGCACCGCCGAAGCGGCCCAGCGCCTCTTCTCGTGCCCGGTGATCCAGGGATACGGCCTCACGGAGACCAGCCCTACCACCAACCTGAATCCCTTGGATCGTCCGAAGCTGGACTCTGTGGGTCCGCCTGTCAGCGACACCAACGAGAAGGTGGTGAGCACGGAGACGGGCAGAGAGCTGTCCACCGGCGAGATCGGCGAACTGCTGATCCAGGGGCCCCAGGTGATGCTGGGCTACTGGAACCAGCCTGAGGCCACCGCCGATGCTCTCACTGAGGATGGCTGGTTGCGGACGGGTGATATCTGTAGCTTTGACGAGGACGGATACGTCTATGTGCTGGACCGCAAGAAGGATGCCATAAACTACAAAGGCTTTGAGGTCGCCCCGGCCGAGTTAGAGGCTGTCCTTCGTCAGCATCCCTTCGTCATGGACGCTGCCGTTATTCCCAAGAGCGACCCCAACGCAGGGCAGGTCCCCAAGGCGTTCGTCGTCGCCCGGCCAGGCCAGCGCGCCACCAAGAGCGACATCATGCAGTTCGTCGAAGACCGGGTGGCGCCCCACAAGCGGATCAGGGAGGTGGAGTTCGTCTGGGAGATACCCAAGTCAGCCATGGGGGAGATCCTGCGGCGCGAACTCATTCAGCGGGAGCGCGCTCGGAGCGAGGGGCCGAGTGAATGATGTCAGCTTGTGAGATGCCCATCGGCGGCGTGACGACGTTGCAGTGCGGCCCTCCGTGCATTACGTGAAGGCCGCCTACGAGGGGCTGAAGCGGCAAATCCGAGGGACGTGCTTTGGTGGGCTTGCGGTGATAGGAATCCGTCCGTATCTGGACCTAGAGCGTTGACGCGGTGAGCTGCCGGGCCATCAGGCCCAGCGGCGCCTGCCGGGATCGCCCTCCTAGCTGGAGAAAAGCAGAAAAGGAGGTGGTCGGGTCGTGGCGGATGCTCAGGAAGACTTTGGCGAAGCCCTGGAGAAGCTCAAGAAGGAGGTGGCTGCCCTCAAGGAGAAAGCAGGGGTTGTGGAAATCGCGGAGCGCATCTGTAATCCCGCTCCTCTTGGCCTGGCTGCTTTCGGACTCACCACCCTGGTACTGAACGCGTTCAACGCGGGAGTGGTCGACAAGACAAGCGAGGGCCTGGTCTGGCCGCTGGGCATCTTCTTTGGTGGCATGGCCCAGTTCGCAGCCGGCATGTGGGAAGCGAAGAAGAACAACACCTTCGGCTTCACCGCCTTCAGCTCCTTTGGCGCCTTCTGGATGTTCCTGGCGCTGACCAAGATCCTTGAGAACACCGGGACCATAGAGGGGGTGACGCCGGAAGGCGCGTCACTCTTCCTGGTCGCCTGGGGTATCTTCACCGCCTACATGACGGTGGGCGCGCTGAAGGTCTCGAGGGCGGTGCAGGCCGTCTTCGCAACCCTGACCATTCTGTTCTTCCTGCTGGCCATCGGCGCGCACGACGAGACCTGGGAGAAGATCGCCGGCTGGGAAGGGATGATCTGCGCCGGCACGGCGCTCTACGCGTCCTTCGCGATCGTCGTGAACGAGACCTGGGGTCGCCAGGTTCTGCCGGTGGGCGTCGTGAAGTAGGCCAAGGCTGCCTGTCGTCCACAGAGACCGCGGTCGAGAGCCGGTCCGAGAGGCCCGGATCCACATCCCGCGTTTGGGGCGGTCTGAGGCGTGCCGGAGGGGTCGCTGCTTACGGGTTCGGGGCGATTCTGGGGGTGGTGGGCCCTCTGGGGCTCGAACCCAGGACACCCGGATTAAAAGTCCTGGGTTTTGAGGTCGAGCCTTCTGCCTCTAACGCAGATTCGAATTCCGCTGTCTTGACCGCCGGAAACCGACCGATTTCCAGCCGACTCCGGCGCCCTGGTTTGAGGGCCCGCCGGAGTGCCGGATTCGGGGCCATACTGGCTGCTCGTACGAGCCTGCCGATGCGTCAGGCACGCTAGAACCAAGAGAAGGGGTCTTCGCGCATCCTCTTGAACCCCATTCAACAGGGCAGAAATCCCGCGGCAGACTCCTGTTTTGTATTCAGCGATCTCTTCCCCGGCGAGTCGATTCAAGCGGTGCGACTTTTCGGGCCTCCTGTCCTCTTGAATCGTCTGCCTAGCGGCTCGGCCAAGGGCTTGTGGGTCCCTTCGACAACAATCGACCATGAACTTGCCTGCCGAAGTGTGCTGAGGCAACCCAGAGACCCTGGGATATGGGCGAATCCGCTAGTCGCCCTGCCCATCGGCTGACGAGGGGATTCTATCTTGGCCGCAGAGCGGTCTGCAAGGGGACCGGGGAACTTCTGCCTATCACACAGAGGGTCGGATGCCACCGCTCAGGGATCCGTGGCCTGTGCTCTTGTACCAGGCACAAGGTCAGTTCGAAGTGCCCAGATACGGATGGAGTATTGGCACCCCACAGCTCCGTTGAGGGACAGGGAATATCGCTCTGCTGCGCCTTCCTCTATCTCAGAACCGCCCCGTTTGGTCGGTCGCATTCTTCCTAGGCGTGGGGTAGGTCATATAGGCGGCGAACGGCGTGTTCCCAATTGGTGTTTGGGAACCAGGGCTTCTCCAGGAGGCGGAGGGTCATGTTGAGGACTTTGCCCTCGCTGTTCAGGGTCACGGCGTCGATCCAGAAGTTGCAGCTGCCATCGCAGGCTTCGGGGGAGCAGGTCTTGTGGCCCCAGAACCAGGGAACGGAATTGGGGAAGGTAGGATAACCCATGTCGACGAGTTTGTGAGGGTGCTCCTTTTCCCACTCCATGAGGGCCGTGTCGAAGGCGGCGATGCGGCGATAGCAGACGGAGAGAGTCCCATCCCTTTCGCCAACAGGCTTGCCACAGATGTCGCAGGGCGGCCAACCTTTGAACACGTTTGCGCCTCCTTATCTTGTGGCCGAAAGGAATAGACAGGCTGTCCCTGTCCCCCACACGATAGCGAAGACAGGGTATCGAGGGGGTTACCCGGCAGGCATAGTCATGTCCCTCTAGGATACATCTTTCCTGCCCTTGACTTCATGCCAGGCGAACGACTCCGGGCTGGGGAGGCCCGCCCGCCCCAACGAAGAAGGGGCCGAGCGCAACCGCGGTTCCGCGCCCTGGCCGCTCACGCAACGGAAGTGACCTACACTTCTCGTCGGGTCTCTCTCCGCGCCCGGCCCCCTGGATGTCAGCACACTACCTCAAGGCTGGAAGAGCCAGGTCGTGAGATAACGTTCGCCGGTGTCAGGCAGGATCGTCACAATCAAGCTGCCCTTGCTCTCCGCCCTCTTGGCGACCTGGAGAGCCGCCCAGGCTGCCGCTCCCGAAGATATGCCTGCCAGGATCCCTTCATGCCTGGCCAGTTCCTTCGCCGCCTCTCCCGCGTCCTCGTTGCTGACCTGGATGATTTCATCCACCAGGTCCATCCTCAGCACGTCCGGGACGAAGCCGGCGCCGATGCCCTGGATCTTGTGAGCGCCTGGCCTGCCGCCTGAAAGAACCGGAGAATCCCTCGGCTCCACGGCTATGGCCTTGAACTGCGGCTTCCTTTGCTTGATGGCCTCGGCCACCCCGGTGATCGTTCCCCCTGTCCCTATTCCGGACACTAGGATGTCCACCTGGCCGTCCGTGTCGCGCCATATCTCTTCGGCCGTAGTCTCACGATGGATCAGGGGGTTCGCGGGGTTGACGAACTGCTGCGGCATGAAAGCGCGATGGTTGCTGGCGACGATCTCCTCAGCCTTCCGGACGGCGCCAGGCATTCCCTCCGCCCCCGGCGTAAGCACCAGTTCCGCCCCAAAGACCGAGAGGAGTTGTCTTCGCTCGAGGGACATTGTGTCCGGCATGGTGAGGAGGAGACGGTAGCCCTTGGCGGCGCAGACGAAGGCCAGGGCTATGCCCGTGTTGCCGCTCGTTGGCTCGACGATGACCGTGTCGTTGTCGATGCGGCCGTCTCTCTCGGCGGCCTCGATCATCGACACGCCGATCCTGTCCTTGACGCTGCCGCAAGGGTTGAAGGACTCCAACTTGGCCACAACGGTGGCCTCTAGGCCTGCGGCCATCTTGTTCAGCCTGACGAGCGGCGTGTTGCCTATCAGCTCTGTGATGTCGTTGGCGATTCTGCCCATCGGCTAAGACCCCCTCCCTTCTAACGAGGCTGGCTGATGTCGCTCTCCCGGTTCCCAGTTGCCCGCGACCGACGGCGAAGCCCGAGCTCGCCCTCCAGCCGGAATTCCCCTTTTGACCTGGCGGTCCGAGGTGGGCACCGTTCCGGCTGGAGGGCCTCGAAGCCCGGTCGGGGGAGTCCCGCTTTCCAGTCTGGCCTCCCTATCCTCGGCAGGTCTCATACGAGACCGCCGGTCTGGCAGACGTTGCCTCACCCGAACATAGCCACCGAGTGGCATGCTCGGTCCGCGCGAAGGCCGCGGCGGCCAGCAGGCGTCGAGCACGGCCAAAGCGGCAACGGCTCTACTCCTCAACGGGATAGCCTTCTTTGATCCAGGCCTCAATACCACCCTCCATGTTGTAGAGCCGCGTGAGGCCCGCCGCCGCTGCCATCTCACAGGCCAGGGCGCTGCGCTGTCCAATGGGGCAGACAAAAACGATGTCCCGGTCCTCGCTCAGCTCATCGCGGCGGGCGTAGACCTTGCCCACGGGGATGTGGACGGCACCCGGCAGGTGTTTCAGCCCATATTCCTTGGCCTCGCCCACGTCAATCAGTTGGACATCGCCGTTCACCATCATCTGCCTCACTTCAGCCGCGCTGAGCCTGGTGAACGGTTCCGCCGGATCCTTGTAGGCCATGATCCCTCCCCCGGTACTGTGGAGTAACTGGATTCAGTTTATCATCTATTCGCCCCCGCGTCCAACCCGCCTATGGGGGCCAGGAATCTAATCCGAATCTAACTGGATGAGCGCAGACGGCGTCCTCGCGAGCCTCACTTGTCGGGTCTAGGAACTCGATCGGCACGGATCACAGCCATACTGATCGAATTCGTGGGCCCCAAAGGGTCACGCTCCAGACCGGAGGCCGGCCGAATCAGCCCAGCGGCTACCCTACAGATACAGATGGAATACTCGCGCCCTGCAGCCCGGGCCCCGGGGCGAGCGCGTCGCCGGAGAGGACAACATCTGATCCGACGCCTGGCCAGGGAGAACTCGTGTGGGCGGTTCAGCCAGCCGGCGTTCCAGATGCGGATGGGGTATTGCCACCCCGCAACTCCGGAAGTCGCTGACGACACATGGTAGTCTACAGATGTAGAATTGAAGCAGGACCACCATCTCATGAGCGCCGACAGATCGCAGGAGTTCGTTGAGGAACTGCTCCGATCCCACCAGGACGATATTGTCCGGGGACTCTTTCGTGGCATCTTCGCGCTTGACGAGTCATCCCTGAACGCCCTGACAGGGGAGATGGCTTCGGCCTGCCGCGCCCGCTTCCTGCGCGTGTCCAACATGCCGACCGACCTCGACCTGGATGGGATGCTCGAGTGGTTTCGCCGCGCCGGGCCGGAGCGTATCGAGATCTCCCGGACGGGGGACGAAATCATGTGGCGCGAGGAGCGCGAAGGCCAGTGCATGTGCCCGCTTGTGCGACGCAAAATCATCGATCTGGACGCGAAGATGTGCGCCTGCTCCGCGGAGTGGACGCGGAGTCTGGTGGAGCAGTTCCACGGCGGGCCGGTGACAATCGAGATAGTGGAGTCAGTCGCGACCGGCTCCAACTCCTGCACCTTCCGGCTCACGCTTGGGCCGCGCTCCCAGCACTCGGCCTAACCCAGCAGCTTGTCCGTCCAGACGTTCACCCGGTACCACTGGTCCGCAATGAAGAGGGCGCCGACCACCATGAGGAGGATGCCGCCCGCCAGGGTGAGCTTGCCGTAGCAGCGCTGGAGCCACGATGATAGTCGCAGCCCGTGCGCCCATGCCACGCCGCCGATGACCAGCGGCAGCGCGAACCCGAGCGAGTAGACGAAGAGCAGGAGACCTCCCTGGCCGGCGGTCTCAGAGGTACCGGCGTAGAAGAGAACTGAGGCCAGCACAGGGCCCACGCAGGGCGTCCACCCCAGTGCGAAGGCCATGCCAAAGAGCACCGGGCCGGTCGAGCCCAGGGAGGCCGCGTTGAATGCCGGCCGGTACTCGCGTTTGAGAAGGGGCACCCGCAGCAGCCCCGCCATCAGAATCCCCATGACCACCATCACGCCGCCGGAGATCTGGTAGAGCAGACGCCGGTGCTCGTCCAGGACGCCTCCCAGGAGAGAAGCCGAGGTGCCCAGAGCAACGAAGACAAAGGTGAAGCCAAGCGTGAAGAGCAGGGTAGCGCTTAGGGCATCCAAAGTGTTGCGGAGGCCACTCGACTGGCCCGCCCCCTGAAGCGAAACGCCCGAGATGTAGGCCATATAGACGGGAATCAGCGGCAGCACACAGGGACTCAGCGAGGAGATCAGCCCCGCCCCGAAGGCCAGCCCCCATCCCGGTGCGTCGACTGCCGGGCTCAGGGGAGCAGCTCCTTCACGAATGACGCAAGTTGCTCGTCGCTGATTTCGCCCACCCAGCGCCGCACGATCATCCCCTCCTGATCGATGAAGTAGGTCTCCGGCAGTCCCAGCACGCCGTACTTGACCGAGAGGTTGCCTGACTCGGGGCCGTTGTAATAGGTCAAGTTATGTCGCTCAATAAAGGCGCGGGCGTCCTCGTCTGTATCGTCCGTGTCCACGCCGATGACCGCGACGCCCTGGTCGGCGTACGCCTGCCAGCCGTCCTCCAGTACCGGGGCCTCCGCTTCGCAGGGGTCGCACCACGAGGCCCAGAAGTTGAGGACCACCACCTTGCCGGCGAAATCGGCGAGGCTGATCTCCCGGCCGTCGAAAAGGGACAGCACGAAATCAGGCGCAGGGCGCTTCCTCACGGCGAGAGTGTCGTCGCCGCCGCCCGCGAAGACCCCGTAGAGGAGAAGGGCAAGCAGCGCCACCACAACGAGCCCCACGAAGGCCAATGGCACGTATCTCAGCGAGCTCCGAAGTCCGCCTTGCCCTTCAGTCGTATCCAGGCCGTCGTCGCCCATGGGGCGGGCGGCCATGTCGGCAGAGATGTCGGTTTTGGGCCCGGACACGTCAGCGCTCCAGAGCCGGCCAGCCGTCGCCGAGTCTTGCGGCAGTCGTCGTCGGTTCCGGCTGTTGTTCCCACGTCTCCGCCGCTGGAAGCTCCATCTCGGATGCGATGCCGCTCCCATCGACGAGGTCTCGCAGTAGGTCCATCTGTTGGCGGATGCTCCGTCCTTCCCGAGCTAGGTTGAGCAGGTAGGCGAACAGGCCCACCCAGATGACGGCGTACGCCAGAGTCAGATACCAAATGCTGTCCATCCTCACACCCCCTCTTCTTCGTAGAGACCCACCTTGTACCTCAGCCGCTCCAGGTCCTCCTTGCTGCGCTCCAGGGATATGCGAACCGAGAGGAGAGCCAGGTACAGGATGGTGAATGCTGACAGGGCCACGAGTAGCGCCACGAGCATCGGACGCGCCAGGTCGAAGCCGCCGGTGTCCATGACAACGGGGTGGATCGTGCGCCACCACCGTATCGAGCCGAATACGATCGGCACGTCGACGAATCCGACGATGCCGACCACAGAGGCGAAGGCCGCACGCCGCTCCGGCTCCGGGAGCGCGCTTCGCAGGAGGAGATAGGACACGTAGATCAGCCAGAGCACCAGCGTGGTGGTGAGGCGCGGGTCCCACGTCCACCAAGTGCCCCAGACAGGCTTGGCCCAGAGAGAGCCCGTGATCAGGGCGAGCGTGGTGAAAAGCACGCCGATCTCGGCGGAGGAGCGGGCCACGATGTCCCACCCCATCCGCCGTGTCTTCAGATAGCCAATCCCGGCGACGAAGACCCCGAAGTACGCCAGGAAAGCGACCCACGCGGCCGGCACGTGAAAGTAGAAGATGCGCTGCACTTGTCCCATCGTGGCTTCCTCAGGGGCGTAGACGAAAGCGGCATAGAGCGCCACGAGGATGGACAGGCATGACGCCGCCAGAAGCCAGGGCTGAACGCGCTCAAGCGTCGCATGGCTGCGGACGCTCGTTGCATGCGATGAAATCATACTCGACATCCCTCCTAGCCAGGGCCGCTCAGGGGCTCATCTCCTCCACGACGTACTCAAACAGCATGGGGCAGAGAACCAGGAACACGAGGTCGAAGGCGGCCAGCAGCCCCAACCAGCCGGCCAACTCGCTGAACGGTTCTCCTCTCAGACCCATGCCTGTCACCTCGACCCCTGCCACCAGGATCGGCGTCGCGATGGGGAAGAGCAGGATGGGCAGGAGGATCTCGCGGGTCCTCGCATTGCTGCTGACGGCGGCGAAGAGAGTGCCCACGGCAAGAAAGCCCACGGTTCCCAGCAGAAGCGCCAGCAACGGCCCTACCGAGAACATCGATTGGTCGGTGAAGACTACGAAGATGGGCAGGACCGCTGCCTCCATGGCCGTGGTGAAGGTAAGGGCCCCCAGCAGCTTGCCGAAGTAGATCGCGCCGCGGTCTGCCGGGCACAGGAGGATGCCCTCCAGCGACGCCTGTTCCTTCTCTTTGCCAAAGACGTGGTTCAGCCCGAGGACGGCGGCCAGCGTGACGGCGACCCAGAGCATGGGCGGGGCCAGCCTGTCCATCTGCGAGCGCTCGAGGTCGAAGGCGAAGTTGAAGATGACTAGGATCATCAAAGCGAAGACCACGGTCGTGCCGACGACCTGGCGGCTTCTCAGCTCGGACCGGATGTCCTTGGCGGCCAGCGCCGCTATCTGGCGTAGGTACGCGACCAGCGCCGGGTCAGCCCGCGGCACGGGCAAGGCGATGGTAAACCTTCTCCAGGTCTCCAGCATGGAGCTCTTCCTTCGCGGCCTCGAACGTGATGCGGCCGCCTGCCAACACAGCGACCCGGTCGGCCAGGGCCAGGCCCCGCTCCAGGTTGTGGCTGGTGAGTACCGTCGTGCGGCCCTCGGCGGCTACCGCCGAGAGCAGGTCGCCGAGCATAGCAGCGGCCTTCTGGTCGAGTCCGGTGTCCGGTTCGTCCAGGAGGAGAACCGGCGGCCGGTGGAGCAGCGCCCGCGCCAGGGCCAGCCGCTGCTGCATGCCTCGGGAGAGTGTCCGCACCTGGACGTGCGCCCGCCGCTCCAGTCCAACCTGACGAAGTAGGTCTGGGAGCCGCTGATGTCCGTTCGATATACCGTACATGTCTCTGTAGAAGCTCAGGTTCTCGAGGGCAGTGAGCTCCCCGTAGAGGTAGGTCTGGTGGGAAAGGACGCCCACGCAGCGGCGAACGGCGGCCGCGTCCCGGCGGACGTCAAAGCCGCAAACACGGACGCGACCACCGCTGGGGCGGATCAGTGTCGCCAGGATCTTGAGGAGCGTCGTCTTCCCCGAGCCGTTGGGGCCTACCAGGAGAAGGCGCTCGCCCGACCGAACTCGCAGGTCCAGGCCCCGCAGGACGGCCAGGTGGCCGAACGTCTTGTGCAAGCGGTCTACCTCAATCGCCGCCGCGGCCGGGAGTCCCGGCGCCGGCCCCAGCGCTGCCCCGCTTCGAACGCGGCCGGTCGTCGGCCCGCTCACGGCTGGTCCCCCGATGCCCAGTGCTGCTCGTCGCTCTCCGGCCGTCGCAGGCGTCGGCGCAGGCGAGGGTAGAGCACCGCCATGCCGAGGGCCACCGCCAGGCCTGCGCCCATGAGCGGCCAGAGAACGTCGGGCCGACCCCCGCTCGAGCTTGCGGTGGGCAGGTCACTGAGCGACACTTCGATGCTCTGGCCCGCCGCCAGCGACTCGCCGGTCAGAAGGAGGTAGCGTTCCTCGCCCATGTCCGTGGGTTGGGGCGCCGAGAGCGCCGGGCTGTCGATGGTGAAGCCAGCGTCCTGGACCAGGATCGCAAGCCTGTCCGTCGGGTAGTAGAGAGTCTTCTGCAGGAGCAGCTCGGACTCAGCGTATGGGAGCTCATAGCCCAGGGCGACCTCCTTCTCTCCCGGTACTACGGGCGTGGTGTCGGCTAGGCCTGCCGCTGATGGCACCAGGTTCTGAGACGTCACCCCGCTTATCACGCTCACCTGCGTGGCGCCCTCCGGTAGAGACAACTGGAGGGTAGGGGAACTGTCGGTGTTGTCGCTCTCGCCGACATAGGCGCGGTCGCCCTCGTTCAGCACTTGGAACACCTCGAGGACGCTAAGCACCTGGGCCTGGGCGTCGGCCTCGATCACGATGTGGTCCAGGGACACGCGGATCTGGTCGTCGGCGGTCGTGGATCCGTATACCTCCATCTCGAGGTCCGCCGAGGGCTCTTCCGCGGTGAGCTTGACGTCTTTGCTTCCGTACTCGACGTTGTCGTACGTCACGAAGACCAGGAATGAGTTCTCCTCCGAAACCGGCAGTCCGTCGAAACGGAAGTTACCTTGGGGGTCGGTCTGCGTAACCTGCACGGGAAGGATGGTCGCCTCGTCGCTGTGGCGCACCCCCTGGAGCACCACGTCCTGGCCGGCGACCGGGGTTCCCCCCTGTGTGCCGTCGAGCACGCGGCCCGCGATGCTGCCCGTCTCCCCGTCCTCGGCGGCCGCCCCCGGCACCTGCGCGAGCATGAGTAGCAGCAGTGCTCCAATCGCCGGTAGCCAACGCTTCATGACGCTACCCTCAACACGTGGCCGCAGGCGCCGCAGAAGCGGTCGCGTCGATGCCCCCGTGTCCCGCACTCCGGGCAGGTCGGCGCTTTCGCGCGGGCGCGGCGGGCCGGTGCCGCCCTGGAGGCGTCCAGACGCTTGAGGATGCGGGCGGCCCGTTCTACGTACTGCCCGCGCAGCTCCTCATAGTCTTCCGTCGAGAGGTGGCCGAGGCGGTGCTCGGTCTCCAGCTCCTTAATTGCGCGGTAGGCGGCATCGCGCTCACGTTCCAGGTCGTCCGGCGGCCCTTCCTGATCGACGGGCAGGGCGCGGCTGTGGTCGGGTCGCAGCAGGGGGTAGCCTATGGCGACGAACGCCACGATCATTAGAAAGAACGCTGCTACCGAATCCATCTGTTGCCTCTCATCCGAGCTGCTCCAGGTCTCGCTCCACGCGCTTGCGGTAGGCCGCCAGGTCGGGCTCGCCGGTGTCGCCTTGTGACGTCGCGGGGACCGCGCCGCGTCGCTGGCGGGTCCATTTCCAGGACAGCCAGGAGATGGCGGCGATGCCGAGGCCCACACCGATGAAAGGCACCGCCCAGGCGGAGAGAGCGAAGCCCTCCTTTCTCGGTGATACGAGGATCGAGTCGCCGTATATCTCCACGAAGTAGTCCAATGCGTCTCTGGTGCTCATCCCCGACGTGGCGAGCTCGTCGGCTAGGCTCTCCATCTTGGCCGCGAGGGGGCACTCGATGGACTTCTGGCAGGCGGCCACCGACAGGTTGGTGGAGCAGGGGCAAACCAGTTCCGAGGTTATCGCCTCCACATCGGTCGGGTCCGCGCCGTACGCCACCGGGGTCTCCGGCTGGGCGAGGGCGAACAGGAGCGCCAGGACGAGCGGAGCGATCAGCCATCTAGACACGACCAAGCTCCATTTCCGCTGTCTCTCTTGGGCGCCAGCGGAAGGCCCGCTCCGCGTATCGATCGGGCCAGAGGGCGATCGCCGTGCCGGCAATGATGATTCCGCCACCGATCCACAGCCACATCACGAGCGGATTGACGATGAAGCGGAAGCTCGCTGAGCCGTCCTCGTTCAAGTTACCGAGCACGACATAGAGGTCCTCGATGGGGGTGCTACGGATTCCTACTTCGGTCACCGGGTTCTGGTAGGTCCGGTGGAAGTTCTTCTCCGCTGTCATGGTGCCGGAGGGCTTCCCGTTGTCCTGAACCGCAAGCTCAGCGGAGACGACCGTCTGGTCGGGCGCGTTGGACTGGCTCAGCCCCAAGAAGGTCAGCTCGTACTCCTGGATGCGCGCGCTCTCCCCCGGCGCCAGCGTCGCCTCGACGCTCTCGCTGTATGTGATGGAAGCCAGGATACCCATGGCCAGAAGCAGTACTCCGGCGTGGGCAATGAAGGCCGTGAAGCGAGACCGATTCGCGGCGAAGAGCCTGGGAAGGGTGGAGAGCCAGTGCGTCGGGCCCGTCGCCTGCCGGGGCCGCAGCGTCCGGTACAGCTCGGCGAGGATGACCGTGCCAGCGAACACGAAGACGCCGAACGCTATCACCGCGTGCAGCGGTCGCAGGCCTCGAGCGTACAGCAGGACAGCGACCGTGAGGCCGGCCGCTACCGGCACGACAAGGCTGCCAAGCAGATTCCTCGCGGAGGCTTTCCGCCAGCCGAGCCGGGGGCACACTCCCAGGAGCACGAGTATCGCCAGGAAGATCGGCCCCGTGACCTGCTCGAAGAAGGAAGGCCCGACCGTGCTTCGCGTTCCCTGCACCACCTCAGAAAGCAGGGGGAAGATCGTCCCCCAGAAGATGGCGAAGGCCGCGCCCACAAGGAGCACGTTGTTGAAAAGGAAGGAGGCCTCGCGGGAGACGAACGAGTCGAGGTGCTCCTCGCTTCGCAGCAAGGGCAGCCTCTTCCAGAGAAGCCATAGAGAGCCCAGTGCCACCACGGCGATGAGGAAGATGAGCAGAGGCCCCATGGCGGAGCCCGAGAACGCGTGCACCGACGAGAGGAGGCCGCTTCGGGTCACCATGGTCCCGAACAGACAGAGGCTGAAGGTGGCGATGATGAGGAGCATGTTCCAGACCTTCAGCATTCCCCGTCGTTGCTGGATCATGATTGAGTGCAGGAATGCCGTGCCGGTGAGCCAGGGCATGAAGGAGGCGTTCTCCACGGGGTCCCAGCCCCAGAAGCCTCCCCAGCCCAGCTCCACGTATGCCCACTGCGCGCCGAGCAGGTTCCCCAGCCCGAGAAAGAGCCACGCCACGAGCGTCCAGCGGCGACTCGAGCGGATCCACTGGTCATCGACGCGTCCGGTGACCAACGCGGCTACGGCGAAGGCGAAGGGGACGCTGAAGCCTACGAACCCGAGGTAGAGCGCCGGCGGGTGGATGATCATGCCCGGGTTTTCGAGCAGCGGGTTCAGGCCCAGGCCTTCGGCGGCGGGCTGGGGAAGCCGTTCGAATGGGTTGGCGGTGAATATCACGAGGCCCAGGAAGAAGGCTAGGAGCCCTGTCATGGTTGCGGTGATGTAGGGAGCCAGTCGAACGTTCTGCCGCTGCGTCTGGAGCAGCACCAGCGCTGTAAACACCGCCAGCAGCCAGCACCAGAGCAGCAGGGAGCCCTCAAGACCGGCCCACCATGCGGAAAGGATGTATATCGGGGCCAGGTTTGAGCTGGAGTATTCGGCAACGTATCGGATGCTGAAGTCGTGGGTGAAGAGGGCGTACAGGAGCGCCCCGGAAGCCAGGCTCGTGAGCGCAAACGCCGCGAACGCGCCGTTGCGGGCGCTCTGCCACAACTCCCCGTTGCCAGAGCGGGCCGCCACGAGGGAGCTGACCGCCGCATAGGCGGCCATGATCAGCCCGACCAGCAGAGCCGCGTGCCCGATGTCAGCCACTCCGGTCGCGCGTCCTCTCTAGCTCGTCTCTGGCTTGGCTGGCTCGTACTTGCTGGGACACTTGGCCAACAGCGTGGAGGCGCGAAAGGTCCCGGAGGGCAGGAGCCGCCCCTCCACCACTACGTCGGAGCCCGGCTTGAAGGCGTCAGGGAGAACGCCCTCGTACCGGACGGGCAAGGAGCTCTGGCCGTCCGTCACCACGAAGTCGACAATCATACTGGAGGAGTCCTGGAGGACAGAGCCTTCCATGACAGTCCCGCTCAGGCGGACATCCTCTGTGTAGGCTGCTTCGCCTCGGGTTGTCAGCTCGCTGACACTCAAGTAGTACATGGATGCGCTCTGCACCCCCGCATAGATGAGGTATCCGAGGGCGCCCGCAAGAACCAGCCCGGCGATGAGGAATCGACCCCGCATGAAGAGTGGACGGCGAGGGCGTGACGCGGGCGGCGCCTCCTCCGCCCTTACCCTGTACGATTCCATGGCTGCTGCCCTCCTAGGTGAATGGTATGTCCAGGGCTCGGGGCGAAGGCCATCGGCACTGGACGGGTCAGGTAATCGGAGGCGGGGCCATGACGGCAGATGCCCAATCCACGTGATCGGTCTGTCACAATCAAGATACGAACGCGTGCATCGAAGGACTATCACCCAAAGAGACTATTCTAGGAAGGGGAGGCAGTATCCTTCTCTAGTGTCTTATCTGTAGCGTCCGAAGGGGCCGACAAGTGGACTGGCGAGGGTGTATCCTGGTTGCATGTCGCGTTGGACGGGCATTCACCCTTTCTTGTATGCTTCTGCGTATCCAGGGCGGGACTCACCCTGGCCTTGCGCCCGTGACGCTCGGATTCGCGGGGCAGTGCCCGGCCATGTTGTGCGGCCTGCCGCGGAATGGACACGGTCTTGGCTCATGACGTTGTGCCCGTAGAGCGGTCTTTGCACGCTGCCTTTCGGCTGCGGCTGGCGACGGTGGCCAGCAGCATCGCTTGGATCACCATTGCCGCGCTGCTCCTGGTGATCGTCCTGGACCATCGAGACGACGGACCGCTGCACCTCGGCGGGCTGGCCGGGCTTCTCGCTGTGGCTGCGGCGGCCAACCTTCTCACCTACTCGCCGGCCTGGCGACGCGCCGTGGGAGGCGCTGCCAACGCCTGGCCGTTCTACGGCTGGACGGGCCTTCTGCTCCTTTTCAACTCGGCGGTCGTGCTACTGGCCAAGTCCGAACCCCCTGAACTCTATTTGACGTACGTGCCCGTAGTCCTCTTCGCTGCCGCCGCGCTGGCCCTGTGGGCCGTCCTCTCTACCATCGGTCTAGCCCTCTTGAGCTACGTCGGAGCCTTGTGGCTGGGCGGGGGAGTCTTGGAGATAGGCGAGCTGGCTCTGCGTGGTGTTGTCTTCTTGCTGGTAGGGCTTCTCGGGGCGTACCTCGCGGCGGAGCAGCGGCGCGAGGTCACCCAGCGGGCACGGCGTGAGGCAGAGGCCCTGGAGCAGAGCCGCGGCCTGCGCATCATGATCTCCACCGGCGAGAAGGCGTCCCAGTCCCTCGACCCGGATGTCATGCTCGTCGACGTGCTGTCGACACTGCTGGAGGTGACCAACGTCAGGGGCGCCGCCGTCTTCGTGGCCGATGCGGCAGGGCAGGAGCCGACGCTGCGCGTGAGCCAGGGCGATCTATCCGATGGTGCCGGCGAGAGGCTAGAGATCGCCAAACAGGCGATTCAGAGCCGGCGCCCCGTCTCTCAGCGTTTGCCCCCTCCACCCGGCCCCCGTACCGGCGAGGCGGACGGTGGTGGGCCGTGGCTGGTGAGCGTGCCTCTGGCGGCCAAGTCCCGCACCGTGGGCGCCCTGGTCCTGGCCTTTCCTCCCGGGTTGCGCCCTGGCGCGGAGGAGGTTGAGTTCCTCGGTGCCGTGGGAAACCAGCTCGGCGTGGCGCTGGAGAATGCCCTCCTGTACGAGGAGCTGCAGCGGAAGGAGCGCCTGCGCGGCGAGCTGCTGGCCAAAGTCATCTCCGCCGAGGAAGAGGAGCGCAAGCGCATCGCCCGAGAGCTGCACGATGAAGCCATACAGTCGCTCTCCGCTGTCCTTGTACAGTTGGGGGCCATTGAGGAGGGGCTTCGGGCGGGGGCGAAGACCCGGAAGCAGATAGCCGAGGTTCGAAACCTCATGATCGGGGCCATCAGCGAGGTGCGCAAGGCGGTGCTCGGCCTGCGGCCCAGCGCCCTCGATGACCTGGGCCTTGTTCCTGCTCTGCGGTCGTTCACAGCCGAACGCCTTGAGGAGGCCGGCGTGACTCTGCGCTGGGACGCCACCGGCCTGAGGCGCCGCCTGCCCCAGGAGATGGAGACGGCCCTGTTCCGCATCGTTCAGGAGGCGGTTAACAACACCGTTCGTCATGCCGGGGCAGAGACGATGAGCATCCGGCTGTGGGAGGAGGACGAGCGCGTAATTGCCGATGTAGAGGATGATGGCGTCGGCTTCGACATCGCGCGCCTAAGGCGTCGGCGCTCGGGCGAGGTCGGCCTGGGACTGCTGGGAATGCGGGAACGCGCCTCCCTCTTCGGTGGAACGATGGATGTACAGTCGGGGCCCGAACAGGGGACACGCCTACACATAGAGCTTCCTTTCCAGAATGGGACTGAGGCGAGATGACGCCCATCCGTGTCCTCCTGGTCGATGACCATAAGATGTTCCGGGCCGGCATCCGGGCTCTCATGGCATCACAGCCAGACATGGACGTGGTGGGGGAGGCGTCTACGGGCGAGGAGGCCCTTGAGCTCGTTTCCACCCTCGCGCCGGATGTGGTGTTGCTGGACATTGGGCTGCCCGGAATCGGTGGTGTCGAAGTTGCCCGCAGCATCCGCGCCGAACATCCGGAGGTGCAGGTGCTGGCCCTCACCGCCCATGACAGGCCGGAGTACTTCTTCGAGATCCTCGGGGCTGAGGCTTCGGGCTATGTGTTGAAGGAGGCTGCCCCCTCAGAGCTCTTCACAGCCATCCGCGCTGCCAGTCGCGGCGATGCCTATTTCTATCCGTCGGTGGCCCGAAAGCTCCTCAACGACTACCTGCGGCGGGCCCGCTCGGGTGAGGAGCGGCAGAGCTATAACGGCCTCACCCCGCGTGAGCGGGAGGTGCTTTCGCTGATCGCCGCCGGCCACTCCAACCGGGACATCGCCGAGCGTCTGGTCATCAGCATCAATACCGTCGAGGTCCACCGCACGCGCCTCATGCGCAAGCTGGACCTGCACAAGCGCGCCGATCTGGTGAAGTACGCCATCCGCAGCGGCCTCATAGACCTGAACCCCTAGCGCCTTCGTCCTCCGCCGGCAGCACCCTACGCCAAGATACAGCCTTTACTTCGACATATACCGGCTTTGGGCGACGCCCATCGCGGGCGCGACCCCCTAAAGTGTGTGTAGCCTCGCCTACTCCTTCGGATGGAGATGCGGAAGGTGGATACCGCGTCCCCCTGAGCGGTCGCGAAGGCGGGGGTGCCGAGCGGAATGACTCTCAGCCAAACCAACACGATAGCGCTCTTCTTCGTCTGCGGCCTGATCTTTTTCGCCATGGGGCTGGCCGTGGCGTTGGAGGCGCGACGCTCCAGCACCAGGCTTGCCCTCAGCCTTCGCTACCTCGCGGCGTTCGGCTTGTTGCAGGGTGCGGCCCAGTGGGTGGTAATGTTCCTCCTGGTCGCGACCGACGGGGTGAGCGTCGAGGGCAGCATGGGAGCAAGAGTTCTGGCGTTTGCCCTCTCCTCCCTCTCGGCCCTCTTTCTCCTCCAGTTCGGCGTGAGCCTTCTGCAAGGAAGCTCGGTGGAGGCGCGCTGGGTCCGCTGGGTGCCTGTGGGTCTGATGGGGATCTGGGTGGCGAGCTTCGCCGTCCCGCAGGTGCGCGGCCTCTACGCCTCCATCAGCGACGCAAGCCTCCCGGCCACCGGCCCGTGCCTGGGTTGCCATTGGGAGGCCTCGGCATCATACGTAGTCGCCAGCAAGGAGTGGCTCACCAGCGCCGGTGTCTGGTCGCGCTACCTCCTCTTCCTGCCTGGCTCGGTCATCGCGGCGGCCGGCCTTGCGACGCAGGCTTCCGGCTTCCGCGCTCTCAACATGCCTCACATCGCCCGGCAAACGATCTGGGCAGCGGGGGCCTTCCTGCTGACGGCGGTGGTCGCCGCGATCGTAGTGGCGCCCGTGCCCTATCCCCCGGCCTCCGTCCTCAACTATGCTACCTTCACTACCTGGACCGCCATTCCGCCCCAGATCCTCTGGGCTCTTTCGGCGGCGGCGGTCTCGTTCTTCGTCGTACGCATCCTGAACGTATTCGAGTTGGAGCGCGACCGGCAGCTCCGTCGAGCGACGGCCGAGCGCCTGCAAGCGCAAGAGGAGGCGCTTCGGGCGCGGACTCGGGCTCACCGACAGGCCCAGCGCTGGAACCAGCGCCTGGAGAGAGTGGTGGAGGAGCGCACCGATGAGCTGGAAGCCTTCTACAAGATCACTTCTGATGTCTCGGCCCTCACAGCCCTGGACGAGGTGTTGTCCACGGTGGTGGAGCGCGCGCGGGGGCTCCTCAGGGCCGACGTGGCGGCGCTCTTGCTGCGCGACGAGCCGATGGAAGAGTTGGTCACGCGGGCGGCCAGTGGAGACGGGATGAAGAGCCTGGCCGCTTTGCGTCTCGCTCCGGCCGCTGTGGAGGTGGGGGGCGGTCTCGCAGGCGGGGACGAGCCTGCCCAGTTGGGCTGGCGGGCAGCCCAGGCGCTGGCGCCCGAGCTCGCCGCCGCCATGGCGCAGGACCGGTTGCGGATGCTCCTGGCGGCGCCCCTGATGGCGGGAGGCCGGCGGGAGGGGCTGCTGCTCGTGGGCAGCCGCGGCCGGCGAGCTTTTCCGGCGGAGGCCCGCCCGATCCTCTCGCGGCTCGCCAGCGCTACCTCTTTGGTACTCGAGAACGCCCGCCTCTACGCGGAGTCCCAGCGTTTGGCCGTCCTCGAGGAGCGGGACCGTATCGCCAGGGAGATGCACGACAGTCTCGCCCAGGTGTTGGGTTTCCTGGGGCTCAAGGTCGGCCTTGCCGCCGAGCTCCTGGCTCGGGGCGACCTCGCGGGACTGCGAAGCCAGCTCGACAAGATCGAGGAAGCCGCCGAAAGCGGCTACGGCGACGTCCGTGCTTCCATCCTTGAGCTGCGAAGCAGGGCCTTCGCGGAGCAAGGGCTACTCCAGGGGCTAGTCGAGTACGTGGCGAAGTTCAGGGCGGAGACTGGCATCCAGGCAGAGATACTGGTGGGAGACGGGGCTCCTGGCCCCATATCGGCGGCGGCGGAGATCCAGCTCATCCGCATAGTCCAGGAGGCGCTGGCCAACGTGCGCAAGCATGCCAGCGCCGGGCGGGCTCTGGTACGCCTGGAGGTCGTCGACGGCCACATGCTCGCCTCCGTATGGGACGACGGCCGCGGTTTCGACCTGCACGAGGCGCTGGCTGAGCGCGGGTCGCACTTCGGCCTTCAGACCATGCGGGAGCGCGTCGAGAGCATCGGCGGCGAACTGGAGATCGAGACCGCGCCGGGAGCAGGGACCACTGTCGCCGCGCGTATACCCAGCAGCGGCAAAGGAGGAGTGAGTAATGCCAGCAGCGAGAGTGATTCTGGCTGACGACCAGGTGTTGTTCCGCGAGGGCGTCGCGCAGCTTCTCGCCGCCCAGGATGACGTGCGGGTCGTGGCCGAAGCCGGCGATGGCCAGCAGGCTGTGGACCTCGCCATGTCCTACCGCCCTGACCTCATCCTTATGGACATCAACATGCCGCGCATGAATGGCCTGGAGGCCACCCGCCGCATCAAGGAGGCGCTTCCGGAGACAAGGATCATCATCCTGACGGTCTCTGAGACTGATGACGACCTGTTCGAGGCGATAAAGGCCGGGGCTGATGGCTACCTCCTCAAGAACCTGAAGGCCTCGCGTCTCTTCGAGAAGCTGCGGGGCGTTCTCAGCGGGGAGGCGGCTCTCACCCCTTACATGGCAACGCGGGTGCTACAAGAATTCGCCCGCCTGTCTCGGTCGGGAGGGGCGGCTCAGCAGGGCGGCATCACCGAACGCGAGAAGGAAGTCTTGCAGCTAGTAGTGGAAGGGTGCAGCAACCGGGAGATCGGCCTCTCCCTGAGCATCGCTGAGAGCACAGTCAAGCGTCACCTCCACAACATCCTGGAGAAGCTTCAGATGCAGAACCGGGCTCAGGCTGCGGCCTATGCTGTGCGCACCGGTCTCGCCACCCTTTCCCCTCCCGGTCAAACCTGAGGCGCCCGCCGGTAGCACTGAGGGCGCCGTGGTCTCCGGGGGCGTCGGTGCGAGTTCGTGCCGGGATGCAGGCTCCGTTGCATCCAACAGCTCAAACAAATGACTCGGCCGAAGCATGTGTCGGCCTCGCGCTCGTGCTAGCCTCGTCCCGGATACGTCAGCGGGCGAAAGGAGACAGGGAGGGAGCCCGTCCATGAGCCGCCGGAGGGTCGTGGTGCTGCGCGGAAGCTCGTTGATGGCCCAAGGGCTCGAGGCGCTCCTCCGCGATTCGCCCTCCATCGACGTAATTGGCATTGACCTTGGGGAGCCCGATGCCTGGGAGCGCCTGCGCCGCTGCGAACCCGCCGCCGTGCTCATCGAGCCGGCCAGCGTCGAGCAGGGCGGGCGGAACGCCCTCTGGCGGCTTCTCGAGGAATGCTCCAACCTGTCGATCATTCTCATTCACCCCAGCGAAGACACGGTCAGCATCTACAGCAAGCATCTGGTGCCCATCAACGATTCCGACGATCTTCTCACAGCCGTCGTTGGGAGCGCCTCCCCCTCCTAGCTCCTGTTGCCGCCAGGCAGGGTGCCCGCGGGCGGTCCGGCCCGGCGCGCGTCTCCTGCTGCCCATGCGTTGGACTGGCCGACGCCGGAACACCCAATAGGGGTAAGCCGGGGTACGGCGCTAACCAGGGACGGCGGCGGTCGGCGTCACGGTGTGTCAAGCTAAGGGCTCGGCGGCGGCACGGGCGGAGGCATTGGCGTGTCCGTCGGTGGGGGTGAGGGACTCGCTGTCGGCGAAGGGGTGCTTCTTGGGGTGATGGATGGCGTGGGCGTCGATGTGACAGTCGGCGTCGGCGTGTATGTGTTCGTCGGTGCAAGCGTGGGTGTGATCGTTGGCTCAGGCGTGGGTGTGTCCGTCGGCGAAGGGGTGCTGCTTGGGGTGGCGGATGGCGCAGGCGTGGGTGTGGCCGTCGCCAGAGGCGTGGGTGTGGCCGTCGCCAGAGGCGTCGGTGCCGGCGCCGCCCCCCCGTGGCCATACACCGCGTGAACGGCGCCGGCGTCGACGCGGCCGTCCGGGTCGGCGCCGGGAGCCCCGATGATAAGGTCTCCCGCCCCGTCGCCGTTGATGTCGCCCGCAACCAGGGCGGACCCCGAGCGGTCGCCGCTCTGGCCGCCGAAGACCGTCAGATCGGCTGGTGTAGAGCGTAGGTCGAGGACTGTGGGAAGGTCAGGGCGGCCGCGCAACACGTAAGTCTCGCCGGCGGCCGGTGCCCCCACAACGAGGTCGCTGACGCCGTCTCCGCTGACGTCGCCGATGGCCAGCGCGTAGCCCGCCCGATCAGTCGTGTTGTCACCCATGACTGCTAGGTTCGCGGCGCTCACGCTCACTTGGCTGCCCTGAGGCAGGCTGCCGTTGTAGAAGATGTAGACTTCCCCGGCGCCGGACCTCTTCGGAGCGCCCCCATCAGGCACTCCGATCACGAGATCCGCCCGCCCATCGGCGTTGACATCACCGGCGGCCAGCGCGTGGCCGGAGCGCCCGCGGGCGGTGTGTCCGGCGATGGTCGCGTCGGCGGCGCGCCCACTGAGGTCGAAGGTGCCCGACAGGGCGGGGTTGCCGTAGAGGACGTACGTGTCACCGGCCTCGTCGCCAGCGAACGTTGTTGCGGCGGGCGCGCCCACTATCAGGTCGTCGACCCCGTCCGCGTTGAGGTCAGCGGAGGCGACGGCGCTGCCCGAGTGGTCGTACGGGTCGTCACCGTAGAGCGTGAAGTCCGCCGCGGAGCTCAGGTCGACGAGCGAAGGCAGGTCGTCGGCGCCGAAGACGACGTAGGTCGCGCCGATGCCGCCGCGGCCCAGGGCGTCGGCGTAGGGCGCGCCGACGATCAGGTCATCCAGGCCGTCGCCGTTGAGGTCGCCGGTCGCCAGGGCATGGCCCAGGAGGTCGTGCGGAGCGCCGTCGGAGATGGTGACGTCGGCGGAGTCGGACGCGAGGTCGATGGTCGAGGGCAGATCGTCGCCGCCATAGATGACGTAGGTTTCGCCTCGTCCGCCGTACGCCGCGCCGTTCGCATCGGCGCCCGGCGCACCGATTATCAGGTCGTCGATACCGTCTCCGTTCAGGTCGGCCGCCGCCAACGATGTTCCGGAGCGGCCCCCGGCGCCCCGGCCGGTGACGGTGAGCCCCACCGAATCTCCCGATAGATCCAGCGTCGGCGGGAGATCGGTGGCGCCGAAGATAACGTAGGTCTTGCCGGCGTCGATCCTTGCTCCGGCATCGGCGTCGCGGGCCCCGATGATCAGATCGCCCCTGCCGTCTCCGTTGACATCGCCCCTGGCCAGGGCATAGCCTGCGCCATCGCCCGGCGCGCCGCCGAGGACGGAGAGATCCTGGTCTCCGTCGAGGCGGAGGCCGGGACCGGGAGCCGGCACCGGCAACGGCGAGGCCGTCGGCGTGGCGAGAGCTGTGGGCGACGCTGTCGCTGTCGGCGTAGGGGTGTGAGTGGCAGTAGGCGTCGCTGATGGCGTAGGCGAAAGGGTGGCTGTGGGCGACGCCGTCGGCGTGGGCGTGGGTGTCGGTGTCGGCGTGGGCGGGAAGACGGAGGTGGGGGTCGGACTGGCTTCGACTGCCGGGCTGGGCGTAAGGGACGCCGTAGGCGTTACGGATGGAGCCAGTAGGGATGCGCTGGCTCCACCGAACGTCGTGTCGACTTCCACACCCTCGTACGCCTCGGGCACGTGCTCCTCGCTGTGACAGCTCAGGTAGCACTCGCCCTTGTTCTCCCCGCTATCGACGAAGGATGAGCTGAGGTCATAGCTGTTCCCGTCCCAGGACAAGTTGAAGCCGATTCGGTTCTCGTCTGCCCAGCCGAAGTCGATGAGGCCGCTCTCTCCGGCGTCGTAGGGGGCGTGGACATCGTGGCAGGTGATGCAGGGCGTGTTGGCGCCTGCGACGTGCTCATCGTGGTTGTTGCCAAAGGCGTTCGGCTGTTGCACGACGAGGTTCTGATCGTGACACTGCCAACAGGCTGTGTACTCCGATGGATCGTAGGAAGGATCCTGCCCATGCGGGTTATGGCAATCGGCGCAATTGCTGCCGCGCCGGCTGTACTGCCCCATCAGCAGTGACTGGTTGTCAGCGCCGTGCGTCTGGTGGCAGGAGGTGCAGACACCGCCCAGGCTGCTGTCATGAGTCGTGCCGACGATGGCGCTCTTGTCCCAGCCTGTACCGGCGGCGCTCTCCGGGAACACCACCGTTGAGGGCGGATCACCATCGTGGCAGCGGAGGCAGAAGTCACGTTCGTCGCCGGTCCACACCGTCGCAGGAGCGTCAGGGTCGGCGAGCGGTGAGGCGGTCGTGGCGGTATGAGGGTTGTGGCAGTTGGTGCACTCTAGCTGCGTGCCGTTCGTGCCGTCGACGATGTGGTGAGACAGCCTGGCGAAGTCACTCTGAACGTCGCTGGAGGCGGGCCCGTCGCTGTCGTGGCAGGAGTAACAGAACCCTTCGTCTTCGTTGGTGTTGCCCTCCCCGGGAGAGCCGTCGTAGGGTGCCAGCAGCGCGCGGAGGTTCGAGCCGTGGCCGTTGCTGTGGCAGCCCGTCGTCCCGTCCCCGAAGCAGGTCAGTGGGTTCTCGGCATCGGTCTTGTGCGCCGAATCCGCCCACGTACTCCCTGACAGGCCTTTGACGTTGGGCACCGTCACACCGTCGCTGAAGGGAGTCGTGTCCTGCGCTGCCCCATCGGCGTCGTGGCAATTGACGCAGAAGTTCTCCAGCGAGGCGCCATCGGTGTAGACGATGATACTCTCCGGGCTGTCGGGGTCCTTCAGGCGGACATCGCCGCCCTGGTGCTGCGAGATGTCGTGGCAGACCAGACAGTCCGTCGCGGTCACTGTGCCCGTCGCCGACTGCACGTGGTGCGACGCCCGGACGAAATCGCCGCCGTTTCCCTGGCCGTTCTGCTGGTCGTCCACGATCTGGCGGCGGTCGCCCTGGGCCGAGCTGTGGCAGCCGAGGCAGTCTCCTCCGATGGGCATGAAGCCGCTCGGCGTCGACGGGTCCTCGCCGTGAGGATGGCACGAGATGCAGTCGGTGCCGACGGGGTTGTGACCCTGGCCCCTGAGCTCAGTGCTGGTGTTGGTGTTGTGGTTGGTGGTGGTGTGACAGGCGACGCAAACGCTGTCCTGCTCGCCGTCGTCGAACCCGTCGTCATAGGAGTCCTCGCCGGACTGGGCGTCCAGGCGCACCGTGAAAGAGCCGATGGAGGAGAGGATCAGGTGGTCGTTGACGCTGTCGCCCGATTCATCGTTGGGCGTGGAGTGAGGGTCGTGGCAGTCGGTACATAGCTGATAGAAGGGGGCCTCCGTGGCTCCGTCATAGCCCTTGTTCGAGTGTGTAGAAACCTGCACGGCCCCACCTCCAGGGCCGTGACAGCGGGTGCAGATCTGGTTCTGAGATTCCTCGTCGTTGCGACCCGTCAGGAGTCCCGCCTCTGTGGCAGTGTGGCTGGCGTGACACGCCGCGCACTTGTCGGTGCTGGCGTCGAAAGGACCGTGGGGGCTCTCCGACCCGTCAACCTGGGCAGACTCCGGCTGCCCGGCCACGCGCCGGAGCGCCGGTAGGCTCGAAGGGACAACGTTGGCGAGGACTGGGGAGAGGACGAGTGTAAGGCCGAGAGCTAGAGCCAGCCCCAGAAGCAGCAACCGGCCTCTCCGCCGTTGCTCCGCCGCAGGGGGCGTGGCTGGCGCGTCCTTCGTCGTCGGCCGAGGCTCGCTTCGCGCAGCAACTGACACGCGCGCTGCTCGCGAGACGCGGGCAGCGGCGGCCAGGGCGGCCGCTGCTCCCAGTAGATGCAACCACTTCGCTTTCACTTGCAAGCAGGAAGATCCCCGCACTACTACCCTACGCAGACGGCGAGTGCCGCGACAACGCCCGGAAGGTGTATCGGGAAGGCTACTTTGGGTTCAGGGAGCGCGCCCCTTCGGGCGATTCGGTGCTGCCCCGGCTCCCGCGGGATCAAGGCTCGGACTGAGAGTCGCCACCCGGGCTGTGGCAGGCCGTGAGACAGACGTCCTCGCCTCGACCTTCATGGCTTGGGGGCAGCGGCGCCTTACCCTCCGGCCCGTGGCAGAACAGACAGATGGGCTCCGGTGGAAGGGGATGGGGGATGGGAGGTATCTCAGGGCCAGGCACGTGGCAGATCAAGCAGTCCTGGTTCGTCCGCCCTGCGTGTGTGGCCGGCACGCCGATCGGCGCCCCGGCGACGTGACAGCGCAGGCAATCCTGGTGTTTCTCCAGGCTGTGGACGATGGGCGGACCCTTCATCCACTCGGGTCCCTGAGTGTGGCAGCTCAGGCATTGTTCGGCGTCGTACGTCTCGTGGCTTGGGGGCTTCCGCTCGCCGCTGTGACAGGCCAGACAGTCAGAAGCTGCGGCGACATCGTGCGGAATGGGCCTGGCACCTGGAACCTCAGCCAGCTCGGCCTGGTTCAGCAGGTACTGAACCGCCGCCTGTATCTCCTCCTCGCTCAACGGGCCACCCGCCGAGGAGGCGTATGGCGGCATGGTGTCGTTGCCCTCGCGGATCGCCTGAGCGATTGCCGCTTCGTCCGCGGGCAGACTCTGCAGAAGGCCGGCGTTGGGTGTGGCGCCGTGGCAGCCCGTGCAGTTCTCCTGATAGACCTCGACGCCCGAGACGGGCCTTGTGGTGACCGAAGGCCCGGTGGCCAGCGGCCGCGTCACGGAGATGGCTATGGTGGCCGAGACTCTGGCCCGCTTCCGTCCCAGTGTGTGCCCGACGCCCGAGACCTCGACGTGGAAGAGCCCGGGCTCGGCATCCAGAGGGACGGCGATTAGGGCGTCGGCGCCGGCGTGTCCCGCGATGCCGTCGGGGTCTCCGTTGCCGTCGGTGCCCTGGTCGGCCACCGTGTTGCTGAGGATGAACTCCTGGCCGACGGGCGCAGCAGCGACGGCCGCCGCCCAGCTCAGGTAGTACGCGTTGGCTCGGTCCGGCGACTGCACCCACTCGGCGACGGTTGGGCCATCGCCGTTGGCGGCGCGATCCCAAGCCGGGCTCCAGAGGCTGCCGCCTATTCCAGACGAGGACCACTCTTCTGGGTGCGCGAGAGTGCCGGCCGCTACTCTCCAGGGCGGGTCATCCGGCACAACGATCTCCATCCCCACCCGGCTGAACCGGTCTGGGTCACCCACCATCCCGGTGAAATGGAAGTCAACTTCGAAGAGGTCGCCTGCTGTTACCGAGACGGGCTGGTTCGGCAGGATCTCCTTGCCGTCTACGGCCACGTAGATGGCGGCGTCGTCCGCGGCCCGCTGGTGGCAGCCCTTGCGACTGCAGTTCTCGTCGGTCATGACGGAGGGGCCGAGTTCGGGACGGAGGGTGAACCACCCCCACACGGTCGCTTCGGCGAGCACCAGGCCGACGAGGACAGAAACCAGCAGCCAGGCCCGGGGCAGAGTGCGGCGGTCCGTCCACAAGCGGGAGACGCTCCGGGCGGCATGAGGCATCCCGCTGGCGGGCCTGGTCTTGTCTACCCGCCTGTACTGCCTCATCGCCTAGTGCTCCGTTACCGGAAGGGGAAGGCCGGGCGGCCGGCGGGGCACGCTAGCCCCAGCCGGCCACCTTCCTGGTGCAGGCCTATTTGTCCTTCTGGTGGCAGGCCCTGCACACGCCACGGTTGTCGTAGTAGAGGAGGGCGTTGTCGTTCGTGGGGTCCACGCTTGCAGCGTACCCTGAGGCCGCGGCAGCACTGCCGTGCGCAAAGTGGCACGTCAGGCACGTCATGGCTGTGTACGTCGGTGTAGCGCCGTAGTCGACGACACAGTCACTGTCAGCGAGGTCGATCTTCCCGTCGCTTTCATTGTCCAAGCCGTCGGTACAGGTGGTGGGCGCGCCACCGCCCTCTCCGGTGGCGATGGTGCCGACCGCGCCCCTGCGCAGCGGGCTGTAGCTCGCCGGGGAGCCGTGGTTGTGCAGCATCGCGTGCCGGTACCTTGCCACGTCGCCGTTGCCGTCGTTGGCATCCTGAGTGCCCGGGTACACGTAGTGATCCGCGTCGGTGGACGGGTACTCGTAGGATCCGCTCTTCGTCAGGTACTGCTTGTGGCAGGTGGCGCAGAACGCGCTCATGCCCAGCGTGGTAGCCGGTTCACCGCCGGCCCCGAAGGTGACGAGCCCGGTGTAGGGTCCGATGTCCTGGCGGGTGTAGTTCTTCGCGCCCGTGTCATCGGGCACGGCCACAACCTGCTCGCCAACCCAGTCCAGTAGCTCCGTGTTGTCCGGGATCCAGCGGTGCTTCGCCGGGTCGTAAGGGTAGCCGTTGTTGTTGTCCCGCAGGATGCGCCAGTTGGTGCTCCCATGCGGATTGTGGCAACTCGTGCACTCCAGGACACCGGTGACTCCCGTGCCTGAACTGGCCCCGCCCCAAGCAGTTCCGCTGGCGCCGACGCCGTGGGTGGCGACTCCGGTGTTGGAAGTGCTCCAGTCCCAGGAGTTGGTGCCCGCATTCCAGTTCGGATCGGGGGCGTAGGCGAAGCCGCCACCGGAGAGAAGGGTAGTAGTACCGTAGATGACGCCGTCCCGAACGTCGGTGGTCGCCATCGAGGTGTCGTGACACGAGAAGCAGAGGTCCGAAGTGGTCCCCTCCTTCAAGAGCAAGTCGGCGGCGGCGGTATGTGCCCTGTGACACCCGGCACACGCGTCTGTGTCGGGGAGGTAGCCCCCATGGGGGCCACCGTTAGCCGAGGCCGTGGGTACGGCCCCAAACGCCGCAGCGGACACCAGCCCGATCGCCAGGCCGAGAACAACACACCATTTCCCTGCTTTCTTGCTTACTCTCATGTATCACCTCCTTTCTATTCGAGGATCAGCGCCCTCTGACAACCGGTAAGCGCCTGACTTGCGCACGGTACGGTCAACACAAGGATGGCCGCCAAAGGCTGGTAGCCCGTTGGCTAGGACCATATCTGTACCCGGTAGTTCTCCCTGTCGGCCACGTAGATACGACCGCTGGCGTCCACTGCGACGCCTGCCGGGAAGCGGAACTCACCCCCCTCCAGGCCGAACGAGCCGAATGAGTAGAGGGCCGGAAACTCATCGCTGGTGGTGTCGTACACTTTCACTTGCTGGCCCGTGACGTCCACCACGTAGAGCCGCCCCTCCTGGTCCAGGGCGAGCCCGCGGGCAACTCCTACTCCTTCTTCCCCTTGCGCCACTCCGAAGCGGGTGATGTACTGGCCCTCTGACGTGAACACATCCACGCCACCCGTCATGTTGGTGACGTACACCCGGCCTTGCTCGTCTACAGCGATGCCGCTGGGGTAGTTGAGCTTGCCAGGGCCAGTGCCTTTCTCACCAAACTGCCGGAGCAGCTCGCCATCCGGGCCAAAGACCAGCACGCGGTGTCGGCTCTCCGAAGCGAGCTCGAACCGCTCGGTCACGTACAGGTTGCCCGTGTCATCGAAGGCCAGGGCTGAAGGTGCCCACATCTCTACGCCTTCTGGCGGCGGCAGGGTGCGTAGGAACTCGCCCTCCGGGGAGAAGATGTAGATGCCGCCACCCACGCCGTCTACCACGTACACCTCGCCGGTTCTCGCCACAGCTATGTCCACGGCAACCCAGCCCCGAGCCGAATCGGGCGCGCCGATGTTCCCCACCTCCGTGCCCTGCCTGTCAAAGATGCGGACTGCGTAGCGGCCGCCGCTCTCGCCTGCGTAGACGAGGCGCCCATCGGGGCTGGTGGCAACGGCCAGTGGCCGTCCGACATCCGGTATTGACGACCGGTAGCTGGGCCCCTCAGCGCCAGCGGTGATACCCAGCACCTGGATCTTCTCGCCGACTTGCCCCAGCAGGTACCAGGCAGCCCAGCCGCCGAAGATGAGGATGACGAGAAGGAGCAGGCCTCTTAGGAGGAGGCCGCGTCGTTCCCTCTTGCGACGCCGCAGACCACGTCTGCTGGGCCAGGCGGTGCTGTCGATGCGCTTCCAGCGCTTGGCGGTAGCCATGGGATCTTCTACTCGGCGCCTAGGCGCGCGAGGGCGCTTTGGGCCGCGTATTGGCGGGGATCGGTGTCCACTGACTTCTGGTACGCGGCTACGGCTTTGTCTGTCTGGCCCAGTTGCTCGTACCCGTAGCCGAGGCCGAAGTAAGCGCCGGCAATGTCGGGCGACTGTTCGACGACCTCCTCCAGCTCTTGCACAGCGGTGTCCACGTCACCGGAGGAGAGACGCGCCATGGCGCGGGCGTAGGTGGCCGTCAGCGAGTCGCCCTGCTTATCGGCGGCCGCGGCCATGCCTTCGTACGCTTCCTTGAAGTCGGGCACGAAGCTCGTAGCCAGGCCGTAAGCGTCGATCGCCCCTTCGTAGTCCTCTTGAGCGCGAAGACCGTTGCCCAGGAGGTAGAGGGCGTCAGCATCGGCAGGCTCAATGGCCAGGGCCGCCTCCAGCTCCTCCACCGCCTTGTCCGGCTCATTGCGCTCCAAATAGATCTCGCCCAGGTAGAAGTGAACGGCCTCCAGCCGGCGGTCGACGTCGGCATACGGGCTGTCCTTGTTCAACTCGACGAACTTGGTGAACGCCGTGACGGCCTGCTCGCTGTCGCCCGTCTCCCGATACGCCACACCCAGGCCCATCAGGGCGTCTTGCCGATTCTCATCGACCTCCAGCACGCCGCTGTACTGGGCTATGGCCTCGTCGTACTTTTGCTCTTGCAGGTACACGTTGGCCAGCGACACGCGAAGGTCAGGGTCGTCGGGACTCTTGAGAATGGCCTCTCGTAGCTCCTGCTCGTTGCGTTCCAAGTCGGAGGGGGAAGAGGAGAAGAACTGGTCCTGGACGAGGACGATAGCCGCAGCCAGGCCCAGCACTATCGCAAGCCCTGCTGCCAGCGGAATGCCACGGCTCAGCCATCTTTCGAGAATTGCTGTGAGGCGGCTTCGCGCCATATGCACCCCTTTCATTTCTAGGCTGCCGTCGACATCGATCGTAGTGGGAACGCTCCAGCGGTGCCTATTCCCCGACAGATGCATTTGGCCACCTGAAGGATGCAGAGTCTGGTGCACCTGAGGCGCCGCCGGCGAAGTGTCTGCCGTCTCCGCGAGCTTTGGGGACGGGCCAAACGGCCTACATCGCGATGTGAAAGGGAGTAGCCACAATAGCTCTACCGGGTGATAGCCACGCCTGCCCGAGCGCGATAGCATGCCAATGAAGTGAACGGTAGTAGTACGATGCGAGCGCGGCGCCAGTACCCCTCGGCGCGAGCGGTACCGTGGCTTCGATGGGTGGTGGGCCTGGCAGCAGGACTGGCCTGCGCCATGCTCGGCTGGGGGTTAGCCTGGTGGCTGGGTTCGGGGTCGGCGGAGGCGGAGGGTCCGACGCAACTGCTCTCTGCCAGCTCGCCCGCGCCCGACGCAGCCCTTCGCGCCGGGCCTGCTCAGAACCGAGCGCCTGCAGACGAGGGGGGAGGAGAGCCCCAGGTCGCGCCCGCGTGCCTAGATTGCCACAGCGACCGGAGCTTCAGCATCACATTTGCCAGCGGCGAAGTGCTTCCCCTCGACGTGGACATTCAGGCCTTCGAGGAATCGGTCCACGGTGGCCGCGTGAGCTGCGACGCCTGTCACCCGGCGCAGACCCACTACCCTCACCCGCCGCTCGAGGTAGCCAACCACCGTGACTATGTCCTGGGCTACTACCAGGTGTGCGGCCGTTGCCATTTCGAGAACTACGCCAAGACTCTGGACAGCGTCCACTACGCTGTGCTGGTGGCGGGACGAAAGGAGGCTCCGACCTGCGCCGACTGCCACGGGTCCCACGATATCACCTCGCCGGACGAGCCCCGAAGGCGCATAGCGGAGAGGTGCGCTAGCTGTCACGGCGCCATCTACGACGAATATGCCAAGAGCGTCCACGGCGGCCTTCTTCTGGGCAAAGACAACCCGGACGTCCCCGTGTGCACTGACTGCCACGGAGTCCATGAGATTGAGAACCCGGAGAGGCCCGCCTTCCGTCTCGGCTCAGTGGACATCTGTGCTCAGTGCCACAGTGACGAGGAGCGCATGTCGAAGTACGGCATCTCCACCAACGTCCTCAAGACCTACCTGGACGACTTCCATGGCAAGACCTTTGCTTTCTACAAGCGCCAGTCGAGCCGGGTGTGGCCGGACACGCCCGTCTGCACCGACTGCCACGGCGTGCATGACATCGTGAGCGTGAAGAGTTCGCAGTCACCCGTTATGAAGGCGAATCTGCTTTCTACCTGCCAGCGCTGCCATCCGGATGCCGGGCCCAACTTCCCCTCGGCCTGGCTTTCGCACTATGAACCCACCCTGTCGCGGACGCCAATGGTCTTCGCCGTGCGCTGGTTCTACCGGCTCGTCATCCCGTTGGTCATTGGCGGACTGATATTGCACATCACCCTCGACGTGTGGCGTCTGGCCCGGAACCGGTAGGGGGCTGCCATGAGGACGGCGATGACGGGTGAACGATGGAGGCCGAGGTCGGCCGCGCGACCGGCGGCGCGCCGCGCTGCGCCGCGCGAGCCAGACTGGTACATCCGCTTCAACGTCAGTCAGCGGGCTCAGCACGCTGTGTTGCTCGCCAGCTTCGTAGTTCTGGTAGTTACCGGCCTGCCGCAGAAATACCCGGACTTGCCTCTGGCGACGTGGACGATCGATCGACTGGGCGGCATTGACAACGCTCGATTCATCCACCGTGTCTTCGCGGTGATCCTCATCGGGCAGGCCTTCTATCACGTTGCCGAGATCGGGTTCTCCGCGCTGCGGGGGCGCCTCCGCCCCGCTATGGTGCCCAGCGTCAAGGACTTCTTCGACGCCCTGACCATGCTTCGGTACTCGTTGGGGCTGGCGCCCGCTCGGCCCAGGTTCGACCGCTATGAGTATCGGCAGAAGTTCGAGTACTGGGGCGTCATCTTCGGCACCAGCATCATGATCGCCACGGGCCTCATCCTGTGGTTTCCCACCGTGTTCACGGAGCTCTTCCCAGGGGAGCTGGTGGCGGCAGCCCGCGAGGCCCACGGCGGCGAGGCGACGCTGGCCCTGCTGGTGATCGCCACCTGGCATCTCTATAGCGTCCTCTTGAGCCCGGGCCAGTTCCCGGGGGACTTGAGCATCTTTACCGGGCGCATCACGCGCCATCGCATGGAAGAGGAGCACCCTTTGGAGCTGGCGAGGCTCCGATCCGCTGCGAAAAGGAGAAAGCCTGCACCTGCTAAGGCCGAGCCTTCGCCGGAGCAGCGGCGTCGCTTCCTGCCCTGGCGCCGGGCGCGTGGCCCTCGCGCGGGCGGGAGACGCGGCCTCAAGTGAGAGTGCGGAAGCGATGCTGCGCAGAAAGGGTCTCTCAGTACGAATGCTGACGCTGGTTGGCTTGGGCACGATCGTCACCCTGGCCGCATTCAGCCTGTCGGCATACCTGGCGGTGCGGGACAGCACCGAGCGGCAGCTCGACGGGCGGCTGGCTCTGGCCCAGGCGCTGGCAGCCCAAACGGAGCACGTCCTCGAGCAGAACCTTAGCTCGCTACAACAAGTCGCTTTCCTCCCCGACGTGAATCTCGAAGACGACGACCTGGGGCCGGAGAAGGCGGCGTTGCAGCAGGCCTACTTCTCGACCATGTTCACCGGAGGTGTCTATCTGCTGAACCACGACGGTGTGCTCATCTGGAGGGAGCCGCCGCTGGCTGAAGGGGAGCGCGCCCAGTATTCCTCAATGCCTCACGTAACGGAAGCACTGGACAGCGGCAAGCCCATTGTTTCGGACGTCTACCAGGACCCGGCGAACGGCCGCATGGTAGTCTCGGCGGCACTTCCCATCCGCGACGCCAGCGGCTCCATCGCCGCCGTGATTGGCGGCGACGTTGACCTCCTCAACTCCGATCTACAGCGCATGGCCACGGCCACCGGCCTCGGAGAGGCTGCCGGCGATATCCAGATCATAGACTCCCAGGGGGTCACCCTCGCCAGCACCGTGCCTGAGGATCTTCTGACACGGGTGGACTCGGGGAGCCGGCTCAGCAGTCTCGTGGACGCTGGTGAGGCGACCGTGAGCAGTTGCCGCAACTGCCGTGAGCCGCCGGCGTCTCGTACGAGGGAAGAGGAGATCATGGCCTTTGTCCCCATGCGCACCGCTCCCTGGAACCTGGTGCTCTGGGAGGGGAAGACGGACATTCTTGGCCCGGTGCAGAGCCTCCGCGTCCGTTTCGTCGTCATTGGGGTGATCATAGTGGTGGTCGGCCCGCTCCTGGCCTGGGCGTTGGCCCAGAGCGTGGTTCGCCCGGTGGGGGTGCTCACCGACGCCGCTCAGAAGATCGCCGCCGGTCGACTGAGTGAGGCTATCCCGATTTCAGGAGAGGAAGAGGTGGGGCGCCTCGGCGAGGCGCTGGATACCATGCGTTTGCGGCTGCGGGCTTCTCTGGCTCGCATCCGCCACTGGAACCGCGAGTTGGAGGGGCGGGTCCGGGAACGCACTAAGGAGCTTGAGGAATCCCGCAACCGTTTGGAGGCGACAAGCACGGAGAACCTGCGCCTCTACGAGGAGCTACAGCAGAAGGAAGCCCTCCGCAGCGAGCTTCTGCGAAAGGTCATCGGCGCTCAGGAGGAGGAGCGGCGACGGATGGCCCGTGAGTTGCACGATGAGACCAGCCAGGCCCTCACCGCCCTCATCCTCTCCCTCAAGACGGCTTCCCAGGCCGTGCCTGCCTCGGAGGCCGGGCTGGTGGACAAGCTACACGACCTGGAGACGGTGGCTCGCGGCCTTCTCGACAACGTCCATCGCCTCATCTTCGACCTCCGGCCGTCGGTGCTGGACGACCTTGGCCTGGTGGCAGCAGTGCGCTGGTACGCCGAGAGCCGCCTGGGGCCAGTGGGCACCCGGGTCCACCTGGAGACGGAGGGCACGGAGCGGCGCCTGCCTTCCCAGATCGAGACGGCAGTCTTCAGAGTGACTCAGGAGGCTCTTACAAACGTCGCTCGCCACGCGGAGGCCGAGAACACGGCCATCAGCCTCTCCTTTGAGGACGCCGTACTGCGAGTCGAGGTTGAGGACGATGGCAAGGGCTTCGACGTGGCGGCCGTGGAGCGCAACGCCGATAGCACGCGCGGTCTTGGGCTTCTGGGCATGCGGGAGCGGATCGCCCTGCTTGACGGGAGCCTGAACATCGATTCGGCGCCAGGCGGCGGTACCACGATCAGCGTTGAGGTGCCGATCCAAGCGGAAGGAGAGACCTAAGATGGCTATTAGAGTGCTTCTGGTCGATGACCACACGATGTTCCGGGAGGGCATCCGTGTCCTCCTCAGTGCCTACGAGGACATCGAGGTGGTAGGCGAGGCTGCGGACGGCCGTGAGGCTATCGACAAGGTAGCGGAACTGCAGCCGGATGTGGTTCTCATGGACATCGCCATGCGCTGCCTGGGAGGCCTGGAGGCCACCCTCGAGATCCGAAAGCTGCACCCGGAGTGCAATGTCCTCATCCTCACCCAGTACGACAACCGGGAGTACGTCTTTCCGATCCTGAAGGCCGGGGCAGCGGGCTACATGCTGAAGCACGGAGACCCCGCCGACCTGGTGTCTGCCATACGCGCGGTGCACGCGGGCGGGTCCTTCCTCTACCCGACTGTGGCCAGGACGGTGCTCGACCGCTACCTCGCGCAGGAGCAGATCCCTGAGGACCCGTATGAGACCTTGTCTGACCGAGAGAAGCAGGTGCTCCGTTTGGTCGCGGAGGGACACACCAACAAGGAGATCGCTGAGCTCCTCGTCCTGAGCGCCAGGACCGTCATGGGCCACCGAGCCAACCTGATGGAGAAGCTCGGCATCCACAACAGGACTGAGCTCGTCAAGTACGCCATCCGGCACGGCCTTGTCGAGGTGACAGAGTAGAACACTCCCACTTGCGCGAGGAGGGTGCTTTGCGCTCCGCCTACGAGGCAATTGTCTCTTTCCCCCGAGCGGATAATCGTGTCGGCGCCATGGGCGCAGGTCCTCGAAACTGACTCAAGCCTTCCCCCGGTACCTCCAGCGAGGCTCTGAGGCGCGCCTCTGGCTGTGAGTTCCTTCCCCACCCTGATCGCGAGCACGGCGACGCTGGCTTGACGGAGCCTCCGTGGCGCCTGCCGGCCATTCTCGGCCTCCTCCGGGCAGGTAGTTGATCCTTCACATTCCCGGGCGAAGTACCTATAGGCAACGGCTGCATCTAGCGCTAGACTAGAGTCGGGAATGAGGCTCAACAGGGCAGAAGGATCACGGGCCATGTTCAAGCGGTATCACGCTGGAGAGCGGGTGCGCGGAGGGAAGTACTGGAACCTCTACTCGGGTGACTATGTCGTCTTCGGCGACGAGGGCGGGGTTCTGCCCGCGGTCGAGGGCGAGCACGTGCGGGTCCACCCACTTCTCATGCTTGTGGTCGGGCCCCTCATGGGGCTTGGGTACGTGCTGTTCCTGCCCATCGCCGTGCCGGTGTTGCTGGCCCAGTTCGCGGCCCGCAGGATGCAGCGGGCTGCGGCGGCGATGGTCCGTTCGGTGGGTGTTCGCTAGGCTTGTGGCCGTCAGGCGCACTCGGCGCGGGCGTCGAGATCACTTCAACTGCCCCTCGGGAGAGGGGCAGTTCCATGTCCCCTTTGCGGCGGCAGCGCACTCAGCCGAGCGCCGACCCGGTGCCGTGGCGGGTCTCGGGGTGAGGCGCCGCGTCTGACAGGACCGGACCGCAGAGCTCGCCGCCGCCTGCCGCACCTAGCGCCGCGCGCCGGCGCTTCTCGACCAGCCGCTCGTACTCGAGGGGGTGCTCCTCCCGGTAGGTCTCGCGGCGCACCCGTCCGCTGAACATGGAGGTGTTGATGGGGAATGACCGAGGGGATAGGTGGACATAGAAGATATGGGCGATCACGATCCAGCCGACAGCCAGCATCGCTTCGTCGCTATGGATAGCGTGTGCCGTGGGAAGGAATTGCCCGGGCAGGAAGCGGGTAGCGGTCACCGGGAACAACAGTACCAGCCCGGAGCCGCCGATCATTGCGATCCCCCAGAACACTGCCCAGTAATCGAACTTCTCCAGATATGTGAAGCGATCGAACCTCGGTTTGTCCTCCCTGGCGCCCAGATAGTAGAGGAACATGTTGGCGGCGTCCTCGAAGTCTTTCGGCGTTGGGATCATGCGGAGGGCATCCAAGCGTCCCTGTACGCCGACGCGGAACATCAGGTAGAAGATGTGATACGCGCAGTCTGCCAGCATCACGTACGCGGCCCAGTGGTGGATCGTGCGTACATTGTCAATGCCGCCCAGCGACTCCACCCACCAGCGGCTCGCTGCCACATCGGGGAACTTCTGAGGCAGGCCGGTGACGGCGCAGACAACGAACGCGGAGAGCATGACCAGGTGCTGGAGCCGCTGATGGCCGTCGAAGCGAACGATGTGCCGTGGTTCGGGCGCCGGCCGTGGTGCCTTGGGCCGCGCGGCGCGCACGGCGGGCCGCGCCGGCGCTCGTACGGCCCGCTCCATCGCCGACGTAGCCACGCGAGCCCCGCCGACCGCGCTCCGCCGCGCGGGCGTGCGCTTCAGCGCACCGCCGGCAGTCTGGCGCCTTGCCGTCGCCGTCCTGGCAGAGCCGCTACGAGCCGGCCTGCCCCGTCTTGGCCGCCACCGGGGCCACATCGTCTACCTTCTCTTCCTCCAGAACCTGTCGATCGCCCACCGCATGAGTTCCAGTTCCACGTGAATGATCCCGAACCCCAGGGCGCCGGCGGTCAAGATGATGAGGAGTCGTTCCGCGTAGAAGGCTATCGGGAACCAGGAGGGCGAGGGCTCGCGATGGCCGAGCCAGCCGCTCGCGAAGTTGGCGTCGGCACCCTTGTGACACTGCTGGCAGCGCTGGGCGCGCTCCTCATTGGACCACTCCTCGGGATGCTGCACCTCGTGGTTGGTGTGGCAGTCCGCGCAGGCGGCGGCTCGATTCAGTCCCAGTCTGACCGTTATCCCGTGGATGCTGTCCTCGTAGGACTCCGTGGCCTCCTCATGACAGACCTCGCAGGGTCGCACCCTCTCCAATGAGAAGGAACGGCGATCCTCCACAGCGAGTGGCCAGTGGGGGATGGTGAACTGGTCCGAGTGGCAGGCGATGCATTCCAGGTTGCCGTGGGTGGACGCCTCAAAGGCGTCTCGATCCACGTAGAGCGGCAGCGTCTCGCCGCTGGCCAGCGTCGTCTCGAAGTCGGGCTCGCTGTGGCAGATGAAGCAGAACGAATTGAAGTCTCCCGCCTCATCTTGTGCCGTTCGCTCTTCCTCTCCGCTATCTTGGGCCACTTCGGGGGGTGCCTGGGCTGCCGCAGGGGAGGCGGACCAGAAGGCCAGCAGTGCCAGCAGGCCTGCACCCGCGAGAAGGACACCGGCGGCGACAGTGATGCCGACGACTGGCGGGATCGCCCGGCCACGAAGAAGGCTTAGCCACCTTCCGGACACGTCTACCATGGTATGGCGCCTCGCAGCAGGAAGCCGCCGCTCGCCATTAGCACGAACCCGACCGCCAGCAGCACGCCTGCGGCGAAAGCCTCCGCCAGGGAGCGCCGTCTCCCGAGGGGAAGGGCATGCCCCAGAACCGCCGCCGCTGAACCGCGAAGCCGCGGGTCGAGGGTGGCCTCGAACGCTAGAAACAGGCCGGCCCCGATAATCAACCAGGAAAGGATGAAGGGAAAGGGCATGGGCATCTGCGCACTCGCCTCTCCTATTCGCCCACCGCCACTTCCCCCTCCCGCAGGCCGAAGAGGGCCCCCAGCACGTCGCGGGCCCTGGCTACTTCCACCCGCCCTTTTCGCAGGATGTCGACCGCGTCCTCTCCCGGCCGGAGCGAGACGACGCAGACAAGCGGACCGTTCTGCAACAGACCGAGAAGCCCGGCCCAGGACTCGCCCCGGAGTTCCTGCGGGTCAACCACGACGGCAAAAGGCGCCAGGGCCTCCAGACGGTCCACGGCGTCGGGGGCGTCCAGATCCAGTCCGTGCACTTCCGCCTCGTCCGCTTTGCGAAGCGCCGCCTCCAGTCCCTGAGCGAGGAGCGAATTCCTGTACAGGACGGCGATCCTCTTGGCTGCCATGGCTGTACTCCTGCCTCAACGCCGCTCCGGGTCGCGGGGAACCTCTGTGCCGTATCGCTTTCGAGGATTCTCGTCTGCGTCCGAGACTGTCTCCTTCGAGGGCGAGGGCAGTCTCTACTGTGGACACTATCCCTTCGCGGGCGGCGGGTGTTCATCCTGCGATCGGCGCATCTGGGTCGGCCTGAAGATACATTTGCGTGCCGGTCAGTTGGTGACGCGTGTCGGCTTGGGACGCCCCGCCTGCCGGTCGGCGGCGAATGCATCGTTCGGCGCAGGGGGAAATGCACCCATCGCAGGATGCTGGCTTGTGCGTGGCGCGGCAGAGTGAAAGAGGACGATGCGGTTCGAAGAAGGCAGAATCCCAAGGAGGAGAATCGTGCCCAGAGGGCGGGCGTCAGGCCCCCCGTACCTTGTTGCCGCAGCGGGCGCAGAAGCGGTCGCTCTCGGCGAGCCGGTGGCCGCACTGCGTGCAGAAGGCCTGCGCGGCGGACGTGCCTCTTGGCCTGCGGCTGCCTCGCGCGGGCTCCTGCGAAGCCGGCACCGGCTGGCGCCTGGAGCGCCAGTAGAGGACCGCCGCCACGGCCACAACGGCAAGCACGGCGATACTCACCGGCGGCAGCCAGGAGGGGACTCCGCCGCCCGAGTCTGCCTCCTCGGCGGCGAGGATCTCGACCGACGTGCGCGGGTCCGTCTTGCGGTAACGCACCGTTATCGTGAGGGTCTGCCCGGCCTCAAACGCACCCATATCGGCGCCGCGGTAGACGAGTCCATCGATCTCAAGGGTGCCGGGCCCCAGTTCCGGCTCCACCGAAAGGCCGGTGGCGCCCAGGGGCTCCTGAACCTGCACGGTCAGACTATCTGTCGCCAGGTCTCCGGGCCACGTGTATGTGTACGTCCGGTCCGGCGTGTCAGTGGGCAGCAGGTCATAGAATTCCACATGGAAAAGAGGATCGGGCGTGGTGAGCGTCAGCAGGAGCGAGTCTCCGGTCTCGGTGACCTCATAGTCTCTGGTGAGGAGGCCGCTGTCTGCCGTGGCTGCGGAAGCCACCGCTGAGGGCCCGCCGGAGGAGGCTGGGATGCTGACGGACACCGTGGTCGGCAGCGGGACATCAGCGGCCAGTTCGCCGCGCAGCAGGACGAGGACTTCCGGACGGTCGTACTCCGGCCAGATGGCGATTTCGAGGCTCGCCAGCCGAGGGGTCTCCTGGGCCTGGGAGCGCGGCGTTTGCGCCAGAGCCGCCGACGCTGCAGTCGCCACGAGCATCAGCAGGCCGGCGGCCAGGAGCGCTCGCCTCACGCGCGCGCCCAAGAGCAGCCGAGCTGAGTGGTGCTGAATAATGCAGACAGCTCTCCTCTTGACCATCCTTATCGCCGTCGCCGCGTTCCTCTTCGTCGTCGCCTACCTGCTCGCTCAGTTTATCATCAACCGCAGGCCGCGAGCAGAGGGCGAGGCCAACGGCGCTTTCGAGGCCGACCGACGCGAGATGGTTCAGGCACATAGGCGTCCTTCTCGCCGGTACCGCCGGCTGAGCAAGGGGGCTCCTCACCCTTCGCGGACAAGTACGCGGCGGTAGGGTGCGGAGAGGCATTGTCGAGAATGCGTCGAAGACGATACTGGCCCCGTAGATCGCTCCGCGGCCAGCCGCCGCCGGCCGAGGAGGGGCGTCCCCACCGCGTCGAGGGGCGGAACGGCATCGGCAGCCTGGCGCGAAACCCCGTCAGCTACCTGGGAGCGCTTCTGGCCCTCGTGGGCCTTGGAGCGCTGTGCTTTGTCCTGGGGCTGCAGGTGCTCCAGGTGCGTCCCAATGTGTACGTCGGGTCTCTGGCCTTCCTTGTACTGCCAGCCATGCTGGTGGCCGGGCTGCTCCTGATTCCGGCTGGCATGGCGTGGGAAGCCCGACGCCGGGCGACAGCGGCCCGCCGGGGCAAGGGGATTCCGCCGGCACTCCAGATCGACCTGGGCAACCCCCGGCACGTGCGAGGTATCTTCCTCTTCGGTCTGAGCACCGCCGTCATCTTGGGAGTGCTCGGCGCGAGCGGCTATCGGGCTGTGGAATTCATGGACTCTCCTGGGTTCTGTGGCGACGTCTGTCACAGGGTCATGGAGCCCGAATACACGGCCTACAAGCTCTCCCCCCACGCTCGCGTGCCCTGTACCACCTGCCACATCGGACCGGGAGCGAGCTGGTACGTTCGGTCGAAGCTCTCCGGACTGAGGCAGGTGCTCGCCGTGACGTTGGACACGTATCCTCGCCCCATTCCAGCCCCCATCGAGGACCTTCGGCCCGCCCGTGAGACGTGCGAGGATTGCCACTGGCGGGAACGCACCTACGGGCTGCGACTGCGGGTCTATCGGGAGTACCTCCCGGATGAGCAGAACACTATGCGGATACGCGCGCTTGCCTTCCGCGTCGGGACTGGGAGCGATGAGCCTCGCGGCGTGCACTGGCACACCGCCGCCCGGCTTTGGTATCGCGCTGCGGACGAAAAGCGCCAGACCATCGGCTGGGTGCGCGTAGAAGGGCCGGAGGGGACGCGCGAATGGACGAACCCGGATCTCGACCCAGACGCAGAGCTCAGGGAAGCTCGGCTGATGGACTGTATAGACTGCCACAACCGGGCTGGGCACGAGATCCCCTCTCCTGAGCAGCTCATCGATGAGGCGCTGACCGCTGGACGTCTGGATCAGAGCCTTCCCTACCTGAAGAGGGAGTCTCTTCGCCTCCTGTCCGCCCGCGATCCGAACCCCGACGCCAGGGTGCTCGCCGAGGAGTGGGATGACGGCTGGTTCGACCAGCTCAAGGACTTCTACTGGCGGAACTACCCCGAAATCTCGGAGACGCGGCAAGAGTCAATAGAGCAGGCTATCAGCGAGCTCAAGCGCATCTCCAAGCTGGTCATCTACCCAAACGTGAATACGACCTGGCGCACCTACCCCAACAACGAGGGCCATCTGGGACCGATGAGGCAGGAGCCCGGCTGCTTCCGCTGTCACGGCACGCTGGTGAGCGCCGACACCGGAGAGAGGCTGACCGGCGCCATCGGCGAGTCGGGGTGCCTGAAGTGCCACTCCCCGGACGTGTGGGACCAGCAGCCGCGGGGGCTCGGCCACGACTTGGTCCCGGAGATGGGCTGCGACTTCTGTCACTACAACCTGCCCCCGGACGAGATAAAGGAGAGCCCCGTGGAGGCAACTCCGACAAGTCTCGAGCCGAAAGACGAAGGCTGACCCCCCGTGCACGGCGGCTTCAGGGGCTTCAGGACGTTGGTGTCGGTGCAGCCGTCCTCGTGGAGCCAGGTGGCGAAGGCCCGGAGGGCACGTGCGAACCCCTGAATGTAGGAGCTCGATAGCGCCCCCTCCTTGTTGCGGATGAAGTGGTTGTTCTCGTACCTCGTCTTCCGGTCCTGAAGGTGGGCGATGTAAGCGCGGACGTTGGGTACCGCCACGTCCGCCAGGGTGGCCCTGGGCCCAACGAACCGCTCGAACAGCTCCAGGCGCTCCTCGTACCAGCGGATGGTGTTGGGGGACTTGCCGGTGGTCTTGTTGTAGACGACGAAGGCGTCGCGCAGCTTGCCGAAGGGGATGTCGCTCTTCTCCATCTCGCGCCAACCGATCCTCCGAACAGCCATGATGACGTGTGCCTCCTTTCGGCGTCTCGGTCTGCCGGGCAAGGAGACTGGAGGACTGGTATTGCCCCTTCGGCATCGACGAAGAAATCCGGTCGTCTTCAAAGCCGAAAAGGAGCGCTTGCTATGCGCTCCTCCCCCGAAATCAGATTCGAAAAGGCTGGTTTGGTGGGCCCTCTGGGGCTCGAACCCAGGACACCCGGATTAAAAGGCACGCCGTTAGGTTCGGCCCACGTGGGCGCTAGATTCGGGGACCGCGGCTCTAACGGGCTTCCGGATACCGGGCCAGAGCGGGCGGCGTCTCCGGGCTCTCAGCCAGCCGTTCCTCCAGGTGGTCGGCTGGGCTGAACATCGCGTGCGCCCTGGCCGCCTTCTCGGCGTCATAGGTGGCAGTGTAGCGACGGACCATGGCGGGGGTCGAGTGGCCCAGCAGGTACTGAACGTCTATCTCGCGGGCATGCATCTCGATGGCCCAGGTCGCGAAGGTGTGGCGGAAGCGGTGGGGGTGCACGTGATCGACGCCGGCCTTGTGGCTCAGGTCCCGGAAGATGGTGCGGACGGCGTTGGTGCAGAGGGGCTGCCGGCGACAGGTCAGGAAGAGGGGCCCGGGCTCCGTCCCCCTATGTTCCCGGAGATACTGCTCAATCGCCTCCTTGGCCTGTTCCCCGAAGCGGACGACGCGTCCCTTGTTCCCCTTGCCGTGGCGGACGTGAAGGCGCTGGGTTTCAAAGTCGAGGTCGGCCAGTTCGAGGGCTGTAAGCTCGCCGACGCGCAGGCCTGTGTCCAGCAAAGTGAAGATGATGGCGCGGTCGCGGCCGCCCTTGAAGTTCGAGGCTTGGCAGCTGCCCAACAGTCGGGCGATGTCATCTCCGGAGAAGGGCCGGATGACGTGCTGGGGTACCTTGATGTTCTTCACCTTGCGGAACGGGTTATCCGAAATGTGGTCGTGGAGATGCAGCCACGAGAAGAATGTCCGGGTTTCTCGCTGGCGGCGCCACTGGGTGGCTAGGGAAGCGCCGGTGGCGGCGACGGCGCCGAGAAACTGGTACACGTGGGCGGCCGTGAAGTCGGCAGCCCGAGAGGGCAGCCCTTCCTGACGGGCGAGCTTCAGGAAAGTGAGGAGGGTCTCTCGGTAGCTGCGCAGCGTCTCGGATGACTTACCCTCGATCTGGCACGCAGTAAGGTAGACCTCGACCAGGCCTTCGAACTCCTCCCGGCTTCCGTCCCTTCGCGCCTCCCTCACCGATCGTCCCTTCCCTCGTCCGACACACGTACGTAGGTCATACATCACTTGACTGCCCCGAGAAGTCAAGTCTGGAACTGGCCCAATGCGCGTCCTGGCCCCACCGCCGCAGCGCCACTCGCTCCAGGGCTGGTGCGGCTCTGCGCGCCTCCTCCGCGTCTGCGTAAGGTCCCCGAGCCAAGAAACCCCACGGAGTCTGTAGGCGCACCCAGAAGACCCCGTCCTCTTTTGGCGAGACGACGCGGGCGTATTTGAGCAGGCGGTTCTCGTCGTAGCCCATGGCCCTCACCTGCGGCGGCGCCTATCGGGCTGCTAGCCGCATCACAGTGTTCGGATGGTTACGCGGAATCTGACGTGACTGTGGGGCCGATTCGAGAAACTTCTCTTGGCGGGACGTCCGCTGCTTATGCAGCGGATCGAGGGGGGTGTTGCCAAACAGCCAGGAGGCTGACAGGGGCCGGCGGAAGGTTACCGCCGACCCCTGGCTGGCAGCGCCAGCTTCTATTCGACGCTCGCCGGCTCGGGCTCCTCGACAGTGCGAGGCTCTACCACCTTCCAGAAGCGCCAGCCGTTCACCGAGTTGCCCGTGATGGCCTTCGCCGCTGCGCTGAGCGACGTGTAACGGGCGCCCTGGCACTCAACCGCCAGGGCGCCGTCCTCGGCCGCCACCACCTCGGCAGAGACCTCCTGCCCGCGGTAGCGCGCCGACAGGTGCGTACCGGCGGGCGGCAGCTCTCGAGCCAGGCGCTCCCGGCCGGGCTTCTGGGCCTTAGCCTTGCTCATCAATCTCACCTCCTCTCTCCATCGGCGTAGTGCGTACTGATCGCTCTACGGCGGCTAGAAGTCAAGTCCCCTTGCGTGTCACCCGAATGTCAAATATAATTTGACCTATGGGTGACGCCAAAGCCGTATCACGCATGCGCCGACCTGCCTCCCAGCCTGATCGCGCTCAGCTCTTCGATGTCGCTTCGGAACAGGGTGGCTATTTCACGACTGAGCAGGCTCGGGTTTCTGGGTTCGGTCGGGCGCTGCTCTCGCATCACGTGAAAAGCGGCCGGTTCATCCGCGTACGACGAGGGCTCTATCGCTTCCGTGAGTATCCAGCTTCCCCTCGTGAGCAAGTGCTTGCCGCATGGCTCGCCGTGGGGAAGGACGTCGCGGTCGTCTCGCACGAGAGTGCGCTTGACCTGCTGGATCTCAGTGACCTCGTACCGGATGCGGTACACCTCACCGTTCCTCGCTCCCGACGCAATCTCCCTTCGATCCCGGGTGTGAAGATCCACACCACCGCTAGGTCCGCACGTCCAGAAGATGTGATCGTGCGTAATGGCATGGCCATCACCTCGGCGACGCGCAGCATCCTCGACGCGGCCGAGGCTGGGATGGCACCGGAGCAGACTGAGATGGCGGTCATCCAGGCAGTCGAGCGTGGTCTGACGAGCCCCCAGCAACTCCGGTTCGCCGCCGCTGAGCGTGGGCGGCGCATAGTCGGCCTGATCGCACACGCACTTAGTAGGATGGCAGGGTGAAATACGCCACCGCGAGCGCGTTCCGTAGGGCCCTTGAGCAGCGACTGCTGACGTTGGGGCGAGAGACAGGCGTCCCGCTTCTACGGCTGCGAAAGCTCGTGGTCTTCGATCGGTTGATGGCGCGTCTAGTGGTCGTGGCCCCGAACCGCTGGGTCATCAAGGGCGCAGCGGCCATTCTCTTTCGCCTGGGAACCGGGTTTCGCACCACGAAAGACCTCGATCTGGGCCGCCAAGATAACGAGGAGGCGGCAACGGCCGACCTTCTTGCCGCGCAAGCGGTCGACCTTGGAGACTACTTCACGTTCGTCATCGAGCGAACGAAGAGGCTCGACACGGTCTTGGAGGGGGCCGCGGTGCGGTACCATGTTATCGCGGAACTCGGCGGCCGCCCGTTTGAGGACGTGAAAGTTGATGTTGGCTTCGGAGACCCACCAGTCACTGACCCAGAAATGGTGCGCGGACCAGATTTGCTGAGCTTCGCGGATATCCCTCCAGCCGAAGTGCCAGCGTTGCCCCTCGAACAGCATGTCGCTGAGAAGGTCCATGCCTACACCCGGAGCTACGCCGGCGGCCACCCGAGCACCCGCGTCAAGGATCTTGTCGACCTCGCCATCATGGGGTCGCTCTTCAGCTTCCAGGCTGGCCGTCTGCGGCGGGCCGTTGAGGCCACGTTCGCTGCCCGCGGTACGCATCCGCTGCCAGCCGTACTTCCTGCACCACCGCCCGGGTGGCGTGTTGCGTACCGGAGGATGGTCGCCGAGGTCGGTCTGGATCCCGACATGTCGGCGGGATACGAACAGGCGGCGGCACTTCTCAATCCGATTCTGGAAAGGACGGCCGCCTGCGATACGCAATGGGATCCCACACGGTATACCTGGTTGCAGGAGGGATCGCGAGACGGCACGGAGGGACACGACGAGACCTAGCTTCGGATGCCAGAATGAACTGATGGCAGCACCGAGGACTATCCGCGAGGGCCCGCGTCGAACTTCAGAACCGTCGCGCCTCACCCTTGGCTCTGTCGCACACAGTTTGAAGTCCGCGCGCGCTGGCGGAATTGGGCTGGCCATTGAAACCGTCGGTGAGGCTTCTGCCTTCGGGCGGCAGTTCCTTCCTCCTTCCCCGAGCACTGTAGGTGTTGGGACGTGAGCGGCATTGGTGCCATTAAGATCACTCTAGCCTCACCGGACCAGATTCGGTCCTGGTCACACGGTGAGGTCACGAAGGCGGCGACTCTGGATCGCGATACCCTGAAGCCCGAGGTGGGGGGCATCTTCTGCGAGAGGATATTCGGCCCCGTTCGGGACTTCAGGTGCTCCTGTGGGAAATACACTGAAAGGGCGGACAAAGGCGTCATTTGTGATAGATGTGGCGTCGAGGTGACGCACCATCGCGTGCGGCGTGAACGGATGGGGCACATCGAACTAGCCTGCCCGGTCAGCCACACTTTGTTTGTCGAAACGACACCAAGCCCGTTGGCGCTGCTGTTGGGGATATCTCGTGCCGAGTTGAAACGCGTCGCATATCTTAGGGCATTGGTGGTGACTCGCGTTCACGAAGAGGCGCGTGAGCACGCGCTGAAGCGACTGCGCGAGGAGGAGAGGCAGCGGACAGCGAAGGCCTGGTAGTAGGTCTTCTCCCGAGAGAGCGGCTGAGATGCGCGAGGCCACCCGTGTGCGATTCGGCAGGGAGGCTGACAATCTCGTGGCGTTGCAGGATCCTGCTCTTTCTGATGGGGCCATCGTTCTTACTGCCGAGAAGTACCGGACAATCTCCAAGAAGTATGGCGGCGTTTTCGATGTGGGCACGGGAGCCGAAGCCCTCCTCGAGGTGCTGCGACGCCTGGACCTGAGGGCGCTGCAGGAGCGCCTGATGGTTCAGCTCAACGGGCCCCGGCGCAAGCAGGTTCTGAAACGCATGCGGGTGATCAGAGGTCTGCAAAGAAGCGGCAGCAGGCCGGAGTGGATGGTGCTCACCGTCCTTCCGGTTCTCCCGCCCGACCTGCGGCCGATGATTCCCCTCGCTGATGGCCGCCTCGCTAGTAGCGATCTCAATGACCTCTACGTTGGTATCATTCGGCGCAACGAGCGATTGAGGGAACTCCTGAAGCAGGAGGAACGCGAGGCCGATATCTTCGAGGGGAAGCGAATGCTTCAGGAGGCAGTGGACGACCTCATTGGCGGAGCTAGAGGTAGGAGGCGAAACCCGAGCGCGTTAGTCGGGCACGCGAACGGTTGATCACATCTGGGCGGTGTCGCCTCCTAATGTGGCCGTCCTGACTTGTTCTGCAGCTTCCGTCGGAGGTGGGCGTAGCGACTTCGAATTGCCTCTGCGGACGGGGGCGAAAAGCCCTGCTTCCGGAGATAGCTGCGAAGAGTTCTCCCTTTGAGCTTGTAGACTAGCCTTCCTTTCAGGATCGCTATGTTCAAAGCGTGGGCGCTCTTGCCCAGTGCGCCCGTCCAGAAAGCGTCGTCAAGCTGGTCGAAAGTGCCCTCGTCCATGGTCCAGCCTTCGCTAATACGCTCCACCGGTGAGGACCCGGTCAACGCCTGGTGGGCTCGATCCTGCCCCTCGACATCCTCGATGGCTGTCACACCAGGGCCGTGTTCCCTCTCCCACTTCAGCCAGTCACGGAGTCTCCGGTAGAGCTGACCGTTCACCCCGTTGGTCCCGAACAGGTACCCAACGAGGCTTATTCCCCGGTGCGGCCAGAAACTTCCCAGCCGGATGGACTGCCCCTTCTCAAGGCGCTCCAGGAGCTCGTAGCGCTCCCGGAGGGCCAGTTGCTCGGCCTTTAGTTGCGACTCACGCTCCCCCCGCTCTGGGTTCGAGGCCCACTGGTCACCGGCTGCCAGTACATACCTCTCTAGCTCCTCCTGTAACCTCTGCACCCTCTGATACTCGATCGGCCGCTGGTCAGGCGGCACCCTGGAGGACCAGGCTTTGGGGCGCCGCATATCTCTCGCGAGCTCGTCGAGTGTCTGCCCCGAGATCAGAGCCCTGGAGAACTGCCGGGCGATAGCCTGCACATCCGCCAACTTGATGCTGCGAACGCGCCCCTTTGCATGGCGAGTGAAGGCCTGATAGGCAGTCTTGCCTATCTTCTTGGCAAAGCATTTGTCAACTAGATAGTCCTGCGCCTTTCTTGCCCATGGGCTCTCATGTCGGCCGTTCTTATCCGGCAAGGCGATAGTACCCACGCCTGGCAGCATAGGACGGGTGGGCAAGTCGGGTCGCCAGCCCACGGCATAGAGCGCCAGCAGATTGAGGCAGAACAGATATGCGCGAGACTTGGGCTCACGTCTGTGCTCTTCGGCGGCGGCTACCACGAAGGCCAGACTGGGCGGCAGTTTGTCGGGAAAGCGACTCTCATCAGGGAACCGTCGAAAGAGTTCCTCCGTAAGCAGCTCGATGGCCCAGAAGTCGAAGAAGGCGGGCTGTTCGTCCTCTGGCAGCAGACTCACGAACCCGCCCATATTCGGCCAGGGGCCTTCGGACCTCAATTCTCCATTGGCCTCCGGCTTCAGGCCAAGCCTGCCTTCCAGGCATCTGTGAAGGTCTGGGTGAATCCGCACAATCGACCTCCCGCGACCTGCAGCGCATCGCCGCAGCCATCTCACGCCTTTCCATATTAATTGTCGGAGGGGGATGGGCTTGCAGCAGACTCCATCGAGACGACGGCAATCACCATCCCTTCTGAGACTCGTCCTCTGGGCGCGATGTCAAGGAAGCGTTTCGGACTCAACACTGGTGAGAGAACCCAGGAGGGACAAGCCAGTTTGCCTGGCGAGGAGAACCCCGAAGTGAAAACCAAGGCGCGGACCGATTCCCGCCTGCAGATCGAGTACGTGAAGCTGGAGGACCTACAGAACGCGGAGTACAACGCCCGCACTATCTCGGAAAAGGAACTGGCAGATCTGGAGCGCAGCGTCCGCGAGTTCGGGATGGTCGACCCCATCCTCGCACGGCGGGCCGACGGCCAGGTGATCGGCGGCCATCAGCGCTTGGCCGTCGCCGAGCGCCTCGGCCTCCAGCGCGTCCCTGTCATCTACCTCGACATCTCGGAGGGGAAGGCCAAGCTCCTGAACATCGCCCTGAACAAGATCAGCGGTGAGTGGGACGAGGAGAAGCTGGCCGCGCTCCTGCGCGAGCTCGACGCTCTTCCCGATCTAGACCTGTCGCTAACGGGCTTCGACGACGAGGAGATCAAGGCCTGCCTGGCGGCGGTGGAGGCGCTGCCATTCCGGGCGAAAGAGGAGGACTTCGATGTCGAGGCCGCCATCGAGGAGGCGCGCAAGAAGTCGCGGGTCAAGCCCGGCGAGGTCTGGGCCCTGGGGCGTCACCGCCTCATGTGCGGCGACGCCACATCGGCCACGGATGTCGACAAGCTTCTGGCGGGCGGCACGGCCGACCTTGTCGTCACGGATCCGCCCTACAACGTCGACTATCGCGCCGAAGGCTCGCCTTCGGGGCGGACCCGTGGTCGAAAGAGTAAGCGGAGGCGGGCGGAGCCCCTGGGCTCGATCGAAAACGACCGGATGGCCCCGGAAGACTACGACGCGTTCCTAGGCGCGGCCTTCAGTAACCTGGCGCGAGCCCTGCCCGACGGCGGAGCCGTGTACGTCTTCGGTGGCACCGGCACCTTCGTGCACTACGACAGTGCCTTCAAGGCCGCCGGGCTGCACCTGAGCTCCGTGATCGTGTGGGACAAGGGCTCGCTGGTGCTTACCCGGAAGGACTACCACAGCCAGTACGAGCTCATCTTTTACGGCTGGGTTGAGGGCAAGCCTCACGCGTTCTACGGCGGCCGGAGCCAGACGGACATCTGGGCAGCCACCCGGGACCACCCGCGGGACTACCTGCACCCAACGCAGAAGCCGGTGGAGATCATGGAGCGTGCCATCGAGAACAGCTCGCGGCCGGGCCAGACTTTGCTGGACCCCTTCGTGGGGTCGGGCACGGCCATCGTGGCCGCCGAGCGTACCGGACGGCGCTGCCTGGCAATGGAGATAGACCCCCGGTTTGCTGAAGTCTCTCTCCGACGCTGGGAAGCCTTCAGCCGAAAGAAGGCCAGGAAGGTGACCTGATGGCCCGGCGCAGCACCCGTGAGGAGGCCCTCAAGGCCGAAGACCAGGCGGTGCGCCTGGCGGCCCGTGGACTGAACGACCGTGAGATCGGGCTTGCCCTCAAGCTCTCCGAGAGTGAAGCGCGGCGCAAAAGGCAGCTGGGCCTGGAGCGCCGGCGACAGGACGAGGAGACCGCCGACGCCTGGGCAAGGGTCGAGGCAGAGCTTGCGGAGGCCCTCCGCACCGCGTACCGGGACCACGATGACGCGCCGTCAGGATCACCGGCCCGCGTCGGCTGCCTGAAGGTGGCCATAGAGCTCATAGCCGGTCGCGCCCGCCTCCACGGCATCGAGATAGAGAGAGCGGGCCCCGCCTCGGCGTCCCCTGGTGCGGCCGATGGAGGCAACCAGAGCCCGCCGGACTGGTCCGAGCTCCAGAGGGCGGCCCGAGATGCGGAGGAGCGGATCCGCCGAGAGGGCCGGGCCGTCATCGAGCTCGAGCGCGCCGCCGGGCACGAGAACGTGCGGCCACCTGAGGCAGAGCGAGCATCTACTAGCGGAGAGACGGAGACATGAACCAGGTCACCTTGGCACCCCTGACGGATGAGGAGCTGGCCGCCGTAAGGAGGGCACAGCTGGACTTCGGGTACTTCCTGGAGCACGTCTTCGCGCGCTCCTTCGACGGCCAGCGCTTCCGCATGGCCGATGGCCAGTGGCGTCCATTCTCGTTGGGCGCCGTTCACCGGCGTTGGGCGACGCTTGCCCAGATCTACAACCGGCTCTGCGTGGTGGCCCCGCGCATGCACCTGAAGAGCACGATCCTCAACCATGCCTTCGTCTTCTGGCACCTCTTCAGAGGATTGGGCGATGTTGACGCCGTCATTTTCTCTTTCAAGGACCAGCTGGCACGGGAGCACCTGGCCATCACTAAGCGTCTCATCAAGGCGAACCCGTACTGCCGCCTCTGGCGGGACCGGCGGCCCTCCTCGGACTACCTCATCAACTTCGAGGTGGACTTCGGAGAGGGCATGACCTGGCTGGGCCAGGCAGACGGTACAGGCATCCTTTCGGCGACCAGGGGCCGGCATCCGAAGCTGGTGGTCTGCGACGACATCCTCTCCGATCTCGCCAACCCCCTCGGCGCCGCCCAGCTCAAGCGCATCGAGAACGTTTTTCGCCAGGTCGTAATGTCCCTGCCAGACCCTCATGACCCGCTGGTCGTCGTAGGCACGCCCCAGTCATACGAGGACATCCTGTTCAAGCTGCGTGAGGACCCCAGTTTCTACTGGGCGCGCCTGCCCGCCGTCCTCGACGAGGGCAAGCAAAGCACCCTCTGGCCGGACAAGTTCGACTACGCCCAGCTCCAGCGGGTGCGGGCTGCGGTCAAAGAGAGGGCCTTCCAGGTAGAGTACCTGCTGGTGCCGGCCGCCGTCGTTAATGCCTTCCTGCCCCGGGAGGCGGTGGCGGCCTGCGTCGACGCCGAAGCGAGGTGCTGGTCTCTGGACAAGCCCTTCGAGAACCCGGGCCGCTACCCCGTGTATGCCGGCATGGACGTGGGCAAGGACGTCCACCCGAGCCACATCGGTGTCTTCGTAGAGGTGCTTGACGGCACGCTTGTCCAGGTCTATCAGGCCTTCCTGGACCACCTGGACTACCGCACCCAGGTGAAGCTGATCAACCGGATGATCGACCACTTCGACGTCACCCGCTTCTACTACGACAGCACCCGGGCGGAGCTGGACGACAGGGGCCTGTCCTCGCGAGCCAGGGGGCACCGATTCACGAAGAGGCTCAAGGCGAACATGGCTCTCCTGCTGGAGCGGCGGGTCTACGCCTCGCCCGACGAGCCCGGCATTGTCCTCTTGAAGGACGACCGGATGTGCAAGCAGCTCAGCGCCGTCACCAACGACCTGGAGTCGGTGGAGCTGGACGAGGGCCACGGGGATGCCTTCTGGAGCACCGCTCTGGCCGTGAAGGCGGCCGAAGACGGGCCGGCGATGACGGTGCTGGGCGGCTGGAACGAGATGATGGGGTCCGGCCCCGTACGGCCGGAGCCATGAGCAAGTCCAAGAGGAGGTCCAAAGATGAGGTGGCTTAGCAGGGTGCCGCAGCCCCGCGGGGGCTGGGCCTCACCGCTGCCGTTCCTTCAAATGACCGAGGACGAGTATCGGGTGTTCATGAAGGAGCGGGGTTATGGCGACCGGTACGTCGAAGAGGAGCTCAGGCAGCTTCGGGAAGCGCGGCAAAGACACAACCTTCCAGGGCCGCCGGAGGCAAAGGAAGGGAAGGTAGCCAGCGAGGGCGTCTTCGACCGGCTGGCCAAGCGGAGGAAGCAAGGGAGGGAAGAGACCGACAAACAAGAAGCCGAGTGACCAAAGGGGCCCTGCCCTGGTATGGGCATCATTGCCCTTGCGCTGGGCGCGGGCTGGCTTTGGAGACCGAGAGAGCCCCCTGGACGCAGGCAGGGGATTGGAGCGGCTGGGCCACGTTAGTGCTGCCCGATCATGGCAGCGAACTCCGCTATCTGGCGGAGCAGAGGAGGTCACAGACCATGAGACAGCAAGTTGAGAACGGGACCTATCCGGACATCGAAATCGCCTTTGACGGCTCCACCGTCACCGCCGTGACCGCCAAGTTCGCGGACGGGAGGAGGGTCGATGTTCCCGTGGAGGCCCTAGACGAGACCTTTGGTCGCACGGCGGCAAAGGTCTTCGACTGGTGTCTGCTTGACCAGCAGGCGCGGGACTGCTTCGTGTTTGGGCGGCCCCTGGTGGAGCGAGAGTGCATCCCGTCCATGAGGCTCTTGTCGGTGGACTACGACGGCGTTTGGCAGGTGTGGATGGACGAGGTCTGCCGGGGCGGGCGTCGCACCATCCGTGTGAACGGCAGCGCGATTCGGAACGCCGTCGACGAATTGGTGGCCGCAGTGCGGTGCGCCCTGCATGAGCTCCTCAATCACTGAGCGCTCCAGCACGGCGCTTGGATGGGGCCCGCGGGCATGCCCGCGGGCCCCATCTGTTTGAGCTACATGCCTCGGCCTCAGGTGCGGAAGTCCGCGGAAGAGCATCTTCCTGGCAAGCAGAGAGTTGACGGCGATATGCAGCGTTCGAACGGGACTCCCGTAGGAGTTCTGTTGCCTCAAGGCTGGCCCATATACCCTGCAGAGTCAACCGCTTTCAGATACGGATGGGGTTTTGGCACCCCACAGCTCCCCCTGGCACGGCTGGTTGGGCCTCAAGGACTACCTGAGACTTCGTGTTGCGCGGCAGTGGCGGATTATAAGATAATGTGCTAGGGATGGCATAAGCCTACGATCAGTTCAGGTCCTGCGAGACTAGTAATCGGAGTCCAGCGATGCCCACCGACACGCAACTGCCAACGACAAGGCCGAATACTGAAGCAGACACCGAGGAGTGGCGGCTGATGTATGAGGCCTACGCACTCCTCCGGAAGGAGACCAATAGGGCCCTCGCAGCCGTGGGGACGAGCGTCGCCCAGACGTACGTACTGGCTATCCTGGACGTAGTCAGGCGACCCCTGCCGCTGACCGAGCTGTCGAGGATTATGCTTCAGGAGAGCCCAAGCGTGACGCGTCTGGTGGACCGCATGAGCGCTCGGGGGCTGGTGGAGCGTCTCGACGACCCTACGGACCGCCGCCGCGCGCTGGTGGCAGCCACGGACAAGGGGAAGGATCTCCTCGAACAGACCCGTGCGCCTGCGAACGCCACAAGCAGGGAGGCGTTCGGCGTGCTGTCGCGCCAAGAGCGGACCACCCTCAATCGGCTGCTCCGCAAGTTTGTTGAAGCCGCCCGCGGGAAGATGGAGCTCGGGTAGACCGTTAGGAGAGCCGAGGAACTGCGCAGTTAGAGGGAGCGGCCGCTCGCCCTGAGCAGTGTACCTTTAGGTTGGCCCACGGCTCGCCCGACAGTGGGCCCCGGGCAGATCGCAGGCAAAGACCAGGGGCGGTCGTCGAGACGAGCGCGCGAGGACAGCGAGTTGATGGCGCAAAGCAAGGATCTTGAGGACCAGGTCGCGCCGGGAGCGCAGCGCGCTCCGCGCGCTGGCGAAGATCAACCGAAGGCAGAGAATCATGGCCAAGCCTCCTCCAGCGAACGGTACACATGGGTTGGCCATGAGTCTACGACAACGATGGATCAGCTTCGGATGGGCCTTGCCCTCCCACAGGTGTAGCATGTTGGCGGGACGGCCCGATTGAGTTGACGGAGGCTATCGGAGATGCCGGAAGCCAAGCTGTCAGATGACGAGTATCAGCAGACATTGCGGAGAGCCATTCGGGACATTCTTGCGACCGTGTTTGCCGCAGAGCCCGGGAGAGCTAGCGAATTCCTGCAACAAATAGCGGACATCGGCGCGGAGGCTCTAAATGCGAAGTGCTGCTCGATCTTTCTGAGAGACGAAGATGACCCCAGTACACTCAGGATCCGCGCGGCCAACCCGGGCGACATGGGCGAGGAGCTAATGAAGGCGGGCGCAAAGTACCACATCCCCGATAGGAAGGCGTTCGCGAACAAGAAGGTGAGGGAGCGCGAGACAAAGGACTGCCTTAAGATCTGGGAGGCTGACGAGGGGCGGTGGCGCGACGTTCTCACGCGGCTTGTCGAATCCAACAAACTGGACAGGAAGTACGAGCGGTTCGAAGACAGGAATGAGCTCATAGATGCACTAGTTGACGATGGCAGGCTGCCGATGGGCGTCACGGCCTGCGTGGTTAGAAGCAGGAAGCCGGAGTGCCTGAAGCTAAGTCAGGTCAGGGATCACCCCGAATGGAGAGGAGCCTACGAAGCAGTTCAGGGAGAACTGTGCACGTCGATAGTTGAGGTTCCGCTGCTTCTTGGGTCAAAGACACCAGGACTAATCAAGATCGAGAACCATGACGGCAACGATCCGGTGCGTAGCTACGATGTTCTGATCAGGGCCGAAAAGGAGGACTCTCTCTCTTGGTTTGGCTCACAACATCTGCGAATGCTGGAGATTCTCGCCGACTGTGTCGTTCACGTCTACATGCAGATCATGGAGGAGACACGATCATACAGGTTGCTCGCTAGCAGCACGCTATTGGATCAAGTCGCTGGCTTGAGGAATGAGCGGCTTCTGGGTAGGGCGAACAAGAGGGTCGCAGCGCTGCTGGCGGAGTTCTGCAGTGAGAAGAATACCTGGGATCTGCGCGGCGTCGCGAGAATCTATGAGGGCATAGTGGGCTGCCTCACGAGAACGATGGAGATCCTAGGCCTGCGTTCGCGATACGGCTGGGTCGTGGATCGACTTCAGTCTTCCGAGACACTCCTTCGAATCGACACGAACTATCGAGATCATTTCATTCACCAGTTTCAGGTATTCCTTCTGGGGTACTGCATCCTCAACAGGCAGGCGCATGTCAGAGAAACGCTTCTCACCTATCTGGAAAAGGCAGGGGCGAGACACAAGGGTCATGCGACCATGGACGACGTTGTGCGATGCTGGCTCCTGACCAGTCTGTATCACGACGTTGCATACTCCCTCGAATTGTATGACGTCTGGCTTGGGGAACAGTTCGGCGAGCTATTCCGAGCCAGGTCTGTCGAAAGGACGGAACTGTCACAGCACGCAGACCTAGGACTTGCGATTCCATGGGGAAACCTCCTGGGGTTCAATGAAGCAGCCCCCGCCGGCTACATCACGCGGATTGGCAGATTGATCTACGAGCGCATCGGCGGGGGGAGCGAGGAACGAAGCGAGGGAATCGCAAGGGAATTGATGCGGGCGCTGATAGAGCAACAGAACCACGGAGTTCTAGGCGGCCTAGTCCTGATGCACTCCAGAAGGGCAGCGGGAGGGGAAGATCGGGAACATGAGCGGATTGTCGTTGAGGAAGCCGCCACGGCCATTACGCTCCACACGTCAGCAGTTGGCGACGGCATGAGGAGCGTCATACAATCCATGTTGGATCCGGCCAAACTCCCATTTGGCTTTCTACTCGCGTACTGTGATGGTGTCCAAGACTGGGGGCGTCCAATGGTTGCGGGCCTCTACCGCAACGAGACGGTAGGCTCGGAACTCAGGGTAATGCTGCACGACTTGGATGTGGATGACAGCGGGGCTCACGTCGAACTTGTGCATTCCGACTTTCCGGACGTTGAGTGGCGGCAACAGATGGAGCGGGCCAAGGCCATCTGGGCTTCCTCTCCCAAGATGCCGTGCTCATGGAGTCGCTCGGTCGGCACTGGCGCCCCGTTTCTGGAAGCATGGGACTGGGGATATCAACGTGCGGAGCCGCCTCCTAAGGCGTCGAGGAAGCGGCGGCGTGGAGACGCGTCGGCACAGGATGCCTGATTACCGAATTGTGCTAGACTCTGTCCCTGCCTAGACCGCGCGATGCTCGCATTGGGACTGCTGGGCATGAGCGCAGCGGCTGTGGTGAAGGCAAAGCTTGGACAGATGGGGCGGCTGCGCGAGTGCACCGCGGAGGTAGCCTGATAGGCGGGCAGACGGCTGACCTCGGTCGATTGGGTGTGGGGTGCCAATGATTCCATCCGCGCCATTCCCCTACGCTGCCACCCACTCGTACTCATTGTGCAGACCACCTAGCACTGGTCGAGCGATGATCCAACCCGCCCGTGGCGGAGAAGCCCAGAGATGCGGTCCGGTGGGAGTCTCAAGACCGAGTGCGCGATGAGGCCACGCACCAGCATGGTGCGCCGACGCCGCAGCTGCGGATGAGCATCTGACTATCGCGCAGAGGGTTGGCGGCGATATCGAGGGTATGAATGGGACTTCTGTGGCGGAGTGCTACCTCAGGGCTAGCCGAGACAGCTCACGCTGTCAACTCTCCAGGTACGGATGTAATATTGCCACCCAACAGCCGCAGAACTCTCATCTTCCCTTGGCCTTGCTTCCGAAAACGACTCCAGCACCAATGTGAGTGTTCAAGGGCGCTGGACCGGTGAGGGGAGCCAAGGTGGTCACGACCATGCGCTGGTGTGATCCGGCTCTCAGAAGCGTACTAGAAGACATGGCGTCACGCGCTCGTGAGGGATAGCATCATACGACCAACCAACTGATCGCGTTCGACGATACCCTCCAGCTTGCCGCCTTCGCCGGTGACGACAAGAGCGTTGAGGTTCTCCTCGGTCATCATCCGAAGAGCTTCTACGTTCGACGACCGGACGCTGATAGTCCGCGTGACGACGCCCGGGTAGCGGAACAACTGATGGGTCCGACCTTCATTCACTGCATTCACGAACTCATCGCCAAGGTAGTCAACGCCGAGAACTTCTTTTACCGCCCATGCAGGCATGTAGGCGAGGAAACGCCCGGCGTCATCGATGAACACTACGAACTTGAAGCTCCGCAGCCGGGACAGCGTATCAAGGTATTGAAGCAGAATTGGGCGGGAATAGTAGTTGCGCCTCCCAACGGTCATGGTCATAACGATGGGCTTAGCCTCACTGAGTTCCTCTCGCTTCCTCTCCAGCGCGGTCACGCCTTCCTTGGCCAAGACATCCATGTCGTCGACAGAAGGGGCCACTGTCTCCGATGTCGCAGAAACGGGCTGACGGGCGGTCTTCGTGAACTTGGCTTCGAGACCTCCCGGGCCTTTCAGCACCTCCAGCTTGCCTGAGACGATCACGTAGACGAGTACCGGTGCCAGCAGCAATGACACCAGGACAGCTTCTCCCTCAATCTCTGTGAATTCGGCCGCGATCCACGTGGCTCCGAAACCCACAGCCAGGAACACGACTGCCAAGACTATCGCAGGCCAGTCGAAGGGCTGATGTAGCTCTTGCGATGGCTCCGTAATGGGCTTGGACATCTACCGTCTCCCCTTTCCGTCTTGAGACATCTCCGAACCCATTCGACCCGTGGTCACGAAATCAATGTAGTAACCGGCGGAGATAGCATTGCCGGAGATCTTCCCGGGTGCAGACCTCGCGCACGGCGACTCGCGACTCCCGCTCCGCCACTGTCTCCGGGACGCCGGTGTCGGCATCGGGGGGCAGATGGAATTCCAGGTGCGTGCGGGACTCCAGCTCGCTCACAGAGACCTGCCAGACCCGGAACTCGTCCAGCTCTAACGCCTCGATGTCGTTGAGCAAGTCGTCCTGCGAGATTATGAAGGCGCGGATCTTGGGCGTACTCTCACCGGCTTCGACGTAGGCGATCAGCTTCCAGAAGGACCGAGGGATCTGGATTTCCCGATACACAGGGTCCATAGCCTTGAGGACTGGTCCTCCCATCACTGACACGCGAAGGTCTTGGATATCAACCTCGTCGAAGATGGCGTTTTCGAGCTGCCCCCACAGTCCGCCTCGGCTGGACTGGTTGAATGCCTGGTGCTGCGGCGCGACGTTGGTGAAGTAGAAGGAGTCGGTGGTGGCCTGCTTCGCTTCTCCGCCGTGACCCCACGCGAGATCCGCGCGCCTGGCGATGTGTCCGCGGTCGAGCCTGTTGTCTACGTAGACGTCGTTCCCGATCTGATACTCCGGGTCGATGCGAGGATCGAAGTCGAAATCGTCCGGCCGACGAACTTTCTTGATGTGCTCGCCGTCGATGTTCCAGGCGACGAAGCGGGCCATCCGTCGCGACTTAGAGAGGCAGACTGTGAAGTGGGTGTACGGAATAAGATGAGAGCCGTTGAGCTTCACCACGTCTTGCTCGACCTCGTCTTTCAGGCACGGAACCGAGATGGGTGCGCTCAGGAAGAGCTCGTTGAAGCCGGTTCGACTGACCTCGGGTTCGGAATCTCTGGCTTCCGCCGGCGGCTCCGCCAAGGCGATTTCCAGCTTCTCGAAGACAGCGTGGGCATAGCAGGCAAGAGCGTGCTCGTCGGGATTTGTCGGCCCTTCGCCGCCGAAGTGGAGGCCGACCATGATTCCGGTCGCTTTCCCGTTTTCGCTGACGATTAGCCATGCCGAACCGGAGTCGCCCCCTTTGCTGATCTCATTGCCGGGCGCCGGGCGCAGGTCGTCCGGGCCGATTTCGAAGCCACCGATCATGCGTTCGCCGACCGTCCCACCGTAGTCGAGCTTCACGATGGTTTCGATGCGACGCACGATGCCGTACGTCACGTCGGTGGTCCGGCCCGACTTCACGACGCGATCGCCCAGCTCGGGCCGCGCGAGCTCGCTAACCCGAACGTTCAAATCAAGGATCGTTGGATCGAACTCCCGTCCCTCGATGCGGGCGATCGCGCAGTCCCCCGCCATCCCCAGATGGCTGCGCACAAGGGTGCCGGCGCGGTTCTGGTCGGTACGGTTGTCATCGTGTGGACCGGGCTGCAGCATAGGGTCGCCCAGCTCGCCCTCAGGTGTGTGGAGGACATGCCAGTTGCTCAGCGCGCATGGGCTCCCGGTGTGGGCATCATACACGACCGCGCCCATGGTCCCGGCCGTCGTCTTGGGATGCCCAACGCTGATGCCGGGCACGAGGACAGGTCGCCGCTTCTTACGCTCGTCCTGTTCGATCTCGCGCTCGCCGACCAGCTCGTATGCCGGCTCGTACGCCCGCTCGACGACGTCCGTTTCCACCCTGACGCCGGTGTCTGCGATCTCCATCTCTGGAGGGATTAGCCTCGAGCCGAGCGCTTCCAGTTCGGCGTCCAATTCGGGCGTGCCTCGGGCGCCCTTTGCCTTCCTCCTGACGGTGAACTGAATCGCCAGCTGTGGCTTGCCGTCCTCGGTCGTTTGCGGCTTGCCGTCCTTGGTCCTGTACCCGATCCCAACCGACGTGATGTTGGGATCACGGAGGAACGCGGCGCCTTCCGAGCGAACAAACTCCTTCAGCTTCCGTAGAAATGTCCAGTCGTTTTCGCTCAGAGTTCCCTTGGATCCTGTCGCGCTGTGCTCGTCGCTTGAGGCTTGAACGTTCTCGTCCATGATTGTACCCCTCTCGTCCGATGGTGTTTCGGGCGTCGACCGTCACGCTCTACGCGTTGCCACTATAGCCATGATTGGGGCCATGTCAAGTGGAGGAGGCACTTGAGGCGCGCGAGCGCTGACTGCAAAGGGGGTTTCCCGACCGGGTCTAACAAGCGCGTCGAGCACTGACCTGGATTCGGGAACGAGATCCACCGTCACCGCACGGTCGAACACCTACGTGCCCGACACTTCACATTCGCACGGAGCCGGCCCGAGCCCGAGACCACGCCATCGGCTCATGGAGTAGCGTCTCGACCGGCCCCGGACTCTATGAACCTGGGAGCTGCTCAGCTGAGAGCGACTGGGCAAGCCGGGCACGATTTGAGATCGCGGGATGGATGTCTGCGGTATACTATGCGTTGGCGCCTTGAGTTCGGTAACATCCCATTGAACGAGAGGGAGACACACGATGGTCTTAGCGCATCCAGGCCAGTTCATTCTCTTGCCTCGCGAGGGCTTTCGTGCCGACACGGGCCCAGCCCTGAATGCGCTTGCTAGCCTGCCGCCGGCGCGGAGCACCGAACCACCGGCGGCGGCGACGCTAGAAGCTGCTGCAGGGCGCACTGTAAAGGTCATTGACACGGTATCCGAGAACGGCCCAAAGCTTGTGGAACTAGAAGAGGACGCGGCCGTAGCTCTCAGTGACGTGACCTCACCGCTGCGCGCCGTGCCGGTAGTCGAATATGCCCGTCCAAACCCACGGCCGCAACCCTTGGGCGGGCCAAGCATCGGGGCGGCGGCTTCGCTGACCAACGTGGTCATTACTTGCACAGATGCGCAGACCGGTGCTGCCCTCGCTAGCGTTGACGTAGTCGCCTTCACGTCTTTCGCTCAGCGCTCCGGCGATCAGGGGACGACGGACTCCTCCGGCAACGTAACCCTGCGCCTTGCCGGCGCGTCGATCGAGCGGCTCTACGTCTACGCGCCTCCAGGATTGTGGGGCGCGTTCAGGCAGGCGACTGCAATTCAACGGGCCATCTCTGTCGCTCTTTCGCGGGTGGACCTTACCGTCGACGACTGCGTTCGATACTATTACGGGAACTCGAACTTCGATAGGCAGACAGGAGTGAGAGTTGGGGTCATCGACACAGGAGTCGGCCCTCACCGCGACTTGAACGTAGTCAGCGGCGTGAATACGGTCACCGGCGAGCCGGCAAACGACTACCAGGACGGTGACATTCATGGCACGCACGTGGCTGGTCTGATTGGCGCAGATGGCGCACCGCCGACCGGCTTGCGCGGCGTCGCTCCTGGGGTAGCGCTGTACGTATACCGTGTCTTCGGTCGAGGCGCCTCCGGTGCTACTAACTACGCTATCCTCAAAGCGATGATCCTGGCTGCCGATGCGAAGTGCGATATAATCAACTTAAGCTTAGGTGGCGGACCATACGACGAGATCGTCAGCGAGGCTATCCAAGATGCCCGCAACCAGGGGATGCTTGTGGTGATTGCTGCGGGAAACAATGGGCGGCAGGCCGTGAGCTATCCAGCTGCCTACCTGGGCGCGACTGCGGTGACGGCGACCGGCCGGGAAGGCACGTTCCCGGCCGGTTCGCTCGAAGAAGGGGAGATCCTGCGGCCACCGTATAGCCAAGCGGACGCGCAAGAGTTCATCGCCCAGTTCTCCAACATCGGCCCACAGGTTGCTCTCACTGGGCCGGGTGTTGGCGCATTATCTACGCTGCCAGGCAATGCGTTCGGTCCGCTCAGTGGCACGTCGATGGCAGCGCCGGTCGCTGCTGGTGCCGCAGCGTGCCTCCTTTCGCGTGACTCGGTGTTGTACTCGATGCAGCGCGACCGAACTCGGTCGAACGCCATCGAACAGCTCCTCCAGTCGAACTGCGTACGGCGAGGGTTTGGCAGTGTCTATGAGGGATACGGTTTGCCGGATCCGTCTGCGGTGTGAGTGATGGCGCGATACGTTCTCGTTCACCGACACTCGGAGCCGAATCCTGCCGACCTCGAACTCATCGCGCATGCGCCGGGCGTCACGGTACTGGATCAGACGGTGAAGCGGGCCATGCTCGTGGAGGCGCCAGAGGAGGCGGCGGCAGAGTTGAGATCACGGCTCAAGAACTGGATCGTCGCTGAGGAGGCCTCCTATCCGCGGCCCGGGCCGGCGCGCGAGACCATACGGCGCAAGGACGAGGCATAGGCTCGAACAAGCCCTGGCCTTCGAAACCGGTGGTCTGGAGGCTCCTCACCCTAGACCACGGAATATCTGCGGGGTGCCGAAATTCCATGCATCTCATGCGGGTCAAGCTGCCCCCACTCGTACTCGTGGCGCTAGCCACCTAGCACCGGCCGTGCACTGGCGCGATCCACCCGCGGTGGAAAGGCTCGAACAGACGGTCCCGCTGGGGTCTTAGGACCGAGGGCCTGATGAGGCCGCGTGCTGTTGAGACACGTTGCCGGCCCCGGATAGCTCGGTGTAGCAACCCTTCAGATACGTAGAGCATCTGCCTGGCAAGCAGGCGATCGTCCAAAGATAAGAGGGTATTTGACTTGGGCCAGTGCGCATCAAGTGAGCCAACAAGGCCCTTGCGCGCTCTTCTAGCCGATTCCTTTGTCGAACGGCACCCAGGCGGGCCGGGGCGGGCCTAGGTTGTCTTAAGAGAGACACATGGAGGGACAGAAGTCGTGTGCAGCAATGCCCGAAGGCCGGGTACGCCACGACAGATCACGAAAGGAGCCGTGCCACTTGACGGCTCCGACATCGCTGGAAACCTATCTCCCGAGGCAGCTCTAGCCGCAGAGTCAGAGGCGACATAGGAGTCCGCAACCAAGCAGAACCTCCTAAGATGGTGACAGTAGGGCGAGCCACTCGTTCGCCAGTTGCTGACTACGATACTCCAAGTAAGGCACACGACCATTCCCCATCTTGGCGTCCACGCGGTCTCGGAGCACCACCGAGAGTTGCTGTATTGCCCGATCCCGCCGGCCGCGGCCAAGTCGCCTGACGCAGCGATCAAGAGCGGCACGCGCCTGACGTTTAGGCTCACAAACACAAAGCACGCTGGCTAGTCGTTCAATACTCGGAGCACTGGCTATCTCCTCTGCCGAGAAAACGTCCAGGAGCCTCAGGATCTCCTCTTGAACCTGGCGACCCAGAGATTCGCTCGGCGCCTCGACGTACACACGGTTGATTGGCTCTGTGCCGGAAGCGCGGAGTTCGAAGAAGATCTTGCGATCCGAGTTCGGAACCGCCAACTGAACCTCAGCGAAGTCATATCGCACTGCGCCAATGTACGTCACTGGCAGTCCCGCAAACTCCTGCAGTGCCTGCGCGTGGAAGAAAAAGTCTAGCAGGCGTTCCTTTGCCTGGTCGCCCGCATCGACATCTAGTCGCTCAAACCACCACGTTCCCCAACTGGACTCCAGGCTCTTCCACAGCTCCGACAGGCTCTTCTTTTCAAGCGCCATCATGTGAAGCACCAGCAGGTTGCCCCATATTCCGTCTTTGTCGGGGATGTGACTGATCGTCGTCAGGCCAGAACTCTCCTCACCGCCCAGCAGTAGGGTATCTCTAAAACCTGGCTGGAATGATAGCCTGTAATTGGAATCGATCAGCATGCCTTCGATCACGTACTTGATGCCCACCGGCTCAAGGAACACCGATAGACCCCTAAAGTCCCGTGGGTTCCCGCGCACGACTCTGTGGAAAGCGTGACCAATGTAGGCAGGAAGCACACCCTGATTGGGGCGATCCTGCCGTGGAAGGTCACTTTGCTGGACTATTCGGTCAATGAGGCGCGAGCCGGTGACGGTGCGGAGTACCTTGCCTCGGAATCCGCGCTTGAGTAGGTGAGTGGTCAATAGCGGAAGTACCTGGTTGGGCTTCACGTACCGGCCAAGTTCATCCACTACACCGAACCGGTCTGCATCAGTGTCGCACCCTGCACCAGCGATGGCGCCTTGAGTCTTCACGGCGTCCATAAGGGGGGCGATGAAAGGCCATTCTGGACTGGCGTAGTGCAGTTCCTCCAACCGCCGTTGGCTCTTTTCGCCATGTATCACTACATGGGGTACACCTAGCCGTCTCAGGATCGCCGTAAGATAGCCACGGCTCGTTCCATGCATTTCGTCAATGACTACTCGCCTACCGTGAAAGAACGAACGCATGGCGGAACCGTCAATGGTGATGCCACGCTTGTTCGGCGACAGCAGCCATTCGCAGTAGGAAACCCTGGGATCGAAAGCGACGACCCTTGCTGACCGGCGCGCATAGCCCCGAGGGGTCTTGGGAAATCTGCGCCGTTCAATCTTTAGGCGATTTGCGCGCGCCGCGAGGAAATCTGTGACGGCCGTGGGCGCCGGGACACCATTGAAGGGCGAGAATTTTATGCCTTGCCACTCAACGGGGTTGTGGCTTGCGGTGCAGTTGACAATGCCGGCAATGGCGTTCTCCCCTAGAACCTCTACGGCCCAGTACGCGAGCGCTGGGGTGGGCGTATCTCGGGATGTCAAGCAGACGTCAAGATCATTTTCGTTTGCTACATGCGCTACCCACTCTGCTACTCTGCGCGCGTGTGCTCGACTGTCGTAGCCCACTATCAGAGGTTTCCCTCCCCGATCGGACGCTCCAGGGTCGGCAGAGGCCACGAAGGGCGGGACATTCCGACCGTTCACGAAGTCGCAAATGGCTTGGGCTACGCATTTTGCTGTGTACTCGTCGAAGTCTATCCTCCATCTGCCCCTCCATCCCGAGGTTCCGAACCGCGGATACTTCATCGAATGCAGCGATCGAAGGACGGTCCGAGAGTGTCCGTAGAGGTGGATCGAGTGTACGAAGAGTTCGTCCGATATCTTGCCAACCTGGATGACCCGGAAAGGCATGTACCGCTGGGGATCAAGGCAGGAGAACACTAGTCGTCTCAAGCTCTCCAATTCGTGCTGGATCAGCTTGAATTCCGTCCGCTGGAAGAGCAACGCTAGGAGGTCTGCCGCTCTCTCGCGCCGAGCCCGCATCTCATGGATCACCTCTCCTTGGGAAGGCTCTCGCGTTTGCGCGTCGAGCGCGGTCTCGAATCGGTACGGGGGCATCTCGGCCAGGATCGTGCACATTAGCGCGTAGATAGAGTTCAGCTCGGGAAGGGACAGACGCGACGTCACTATCCGTTCCTGAAGGCGGTTGAGAACGCCGTCCATGTTCGACAGCCCTTCGTATATGCGGGCAGTCTCGTCCTGCTCAGTGCAGATTCGGACTGCGTGGAGCCCTTTGGCCGTGAGCGCCTGATTCGCAGTGGCGGCGAGCGTCTTGTGGGTGTTCATTCTAGTGCGGTGCCTCGTGGCTGTGCCTAGAGAAAATATGGTCGAACTGGTCCTTGTACAGTCTGAAGGTGGGGCTTCCAGATCCGCGGACCTCTATCGACACCGCTCCGCCGCGTCCGGTCTGATGCGATACATAGTGCGAGATTCGCATAATGTCGTCAACTCGAATGAAGTGACAGTAAATAGTCGTATCTTCCGCGTGACGGAGCTTCACGCAATCTGAGAACGATGTATCGAGTCTACCCAGGCGATCACGCAAGGCTCGAAATGCCTCCCAACTGTCCTCAAGGCTCCCCAACATCCTCTTGGCCGCCCCCTTCCCGGCATCTTCTTCCTCGTGGGCTCTTCTCCTGAATACTGGGTTTCTTGCATCTGGGCAGAGCGTTATGATCCGTACCTGGCAACGATTGGACTTGACCGCTTCTTCCAGAGCATTCCTAAACTCACTGCTATGTGCCCACCTGTCCCGAAGCACCAAGCCAAGGAGGTCGACCTCTCGCGCCCTTCGGATGCGCTTGTACCATTCCATCACGTTCTGGTCGGCTTCCGAGCGTTCTTGGATGCGTGCAATCCCAAGCCGGTGCAGGTCGCCGAGCAAGCCAGCCTGATCCTCAACAACGCGGATAGCTTCGAGAAACACTACCGCAAGCGCTGCGGCCCCCACGGCTAGGATCGCTCCTCCGATCTGGTCATGCGCTGGCGCACCTGAGTACTGGATTCCGACGCCCGCCGCAGCTAGCCCAGAGCCAAGCGCAAGGAAGGGACTCAGTCGCCTCCCAAACAGCGTGCGCAGGACCTGTGCCATCCCAAGGAGCAAGAAAGACACTGGACGGTCTCCTAGATCAGAGGCCTGATCGATGCTGCCACGCGATGCGCAGCAGAATCTTCAGGGAACAGGAGGCACAGACCCAGCCAGAAGTCCACACAAGGTTCAGGGACAAGCGATGCCAATGATGGCGGGTCGACTGGCCTTGCCCGAGCCCAAACGCGCTCGTCGGTGAGCATCTGCTTCGCATCTCGCAGGGTCTCAAAGGTTGCGGTCGGACTGGGCTTTCGCTCGGCCGCGAGGTCATCCCCCAAGTACTCTCTTTCATACTTGCCGCGACGCAGGCGGACCGTGATAGCAGCATCACCAAGAAGGCTCAGCGCGGGATATAGATCCGCGTCGTATCTATCACCGACGACGGCGAGTTTAAGCCGCCTCGGGGGAAGTGGTGCGTTGGAGAACACTTGACGGAATCCCTTATGCGGATCAGAAGGGGAACGCCAAATCGAATGAATCAGCAAAGGGAGAAAGGCTGGATGGCCCTTGAGTCTAACAATCGAGATCCTCCCTGCCAGGAAGCGCACAGCGGCAAGAGCGGAGTCGAGGAAAGCCAGAGGGTCTGACGTCCCGGCATTGGCGAGCGCAAACTCCACGTGCTGACTCGCCCGCTGCCGTTCAAGAGCAGTGCGAGGCGATGTGCTGTGCCTGCCGTATCGAGTTCGCCTTGGATTGCTCTCGCGTCCGAGGCGCTCTTCAAGAACCGTTGCCAGCGTCCGCAACTGCCGCAGTTGAGGTGGATGACACAGGTCATCTGTTGTCACAAGTCTTCGCAGGGCGATATATCGCTCGAGCCCAAGGCGCCGGAATTTCAGCCGCTGAATGAACTCGTCCCCTTCTGTGACAATGTAGAGCGTGTGGCCATCCCGTTGACTCAGATTCTGTAGGAAGTTCGACGCATCGGGATATATGGAGAAGAGTCCGGGATGGTTTGAAAGGTCGTGCATCAGCCCGCCAACTGCGTTGGCGGTAATGCGATCTCGCGACACCATAGCGATTTTCTCCGCGAGCAAGACGCCAAGTTCGGTCGCCTCAGGGGAAGCGGACAGTTGCCAGATCGACTTCGCGTCCGCTGACTCTTGACTAGCGCCAGTATCCGTTGTCGCTGCGGCCTGGCCGAGTGCTCTCTCAATGTCATGCCATCGCGAGTAGATAGGTGGCCAGATATCCTCTCTGCAGATTGCAAGTGTAGCCCAGAGGACCTCTCCAGAGAGCCATAGGCGACGGAAATCCGCGAACCCAAGGTTGTGAAAGAACCTCCAGTTGGAGACCAGAGCTAGATAGACATCATGTGAATTGAGGGTGCTCACCTTGAATAAGGGATGGTCAGCGATGACCTGGGCAACCACGTGCAGCGTGGAAGTGTGGTCGACCAGGGTGTGGTCCAGGTCGAGCAAGATTGCCCTAGTGTCTTTCACTAGCGTCCCTATCCCCACTCATCCCACGGAGCAGACCCTCAACCTGGGTAGCTTCGGACTGGGCGCCCAGTTGCCTGAAGAGCTGCAGAGCCCAACCCAAGTGTTGCCGCGCTTGTTCCTCGTGGCCGAGTGCTAGCTGAATCGCACCGAGGTTGGCGTGGTCAATGGCTTGCCCAACCAAGCTGGATCCGGTCACGTCCAGCTCGAGCGCCTGCTCGTGATGACGCACGGCCTCCTCCAAGTTGCCCAAGTCTTGATGGATAAAGGCCAGGCCTCTGTGGTCTTCAGCCAGGCCAGTAACGTTAGCTGTTCCTTCGTCGATCTCCAAAGCAGCCTGATACGCTGCTTGCGCGTCCGGCAGCTTCCCAGCCTTACGGAGTAAGACACCAAGGTTGGCGAGCGAGCTACTGAGAAGACCCGGGAACTCCTTTCGGACAACGTGCGTCTCGGCTATCATAGCGGCACGTCTCATGATCGAGATCGCCTCTTCGGTGCGCCCTAAGCGGTCCAGAGATCTGCTCAGAGCATGCCTAAGTGCAATAGAGAGGCCCAAGCCTCCATCCTGTTGCTCTAGCTGAGTCAAAGCACCGCGAAGATGCTTCTGAGCGCCTCGATAGTTCCCCTCGGCCACGTCAGCAAGGCCAAGGAAATAGTCGATGTAGGCCTGTCTATGGCCCAGCCCCGCAAGATTGCTCGCTGTTCGCAGGTTCTTGCGAACCTGGGTAGTCTCTCCCCATGAAAGCATGATAGGGGAGGTGGCAATCGCCGCGTCCGCAAGGGACCCGCCTTGGTGTGTTTCCTGGAGATACGAAACGCACCTGACAACGTCCTTGGGGTTTTCATATGGGCTCGTGATTGTGTCAGTCAGAACGTGATGCCCAGCGCGGGAGGCAAGCTTAACTGCTTCTTCGCCCGCCAACCGGACTGCTTCCTTAAGGACCTCGGGTTCGATTGCGTATGATGGTTCTCCCCCTTGCATGAGCGAGATTAGGTCAACGGTACCGGACGCAACCAGATGCCGGAGGTCTTCTTGGCACCTGTCAGGTGGCGCCTCCACCGACTGGCAAAGCGACTCCTTGCTAACGTCAATGTTCACAGCCGCCAACGCGCTTAAGAGCTGACGGCTGCGCCTGTCAAGGCCGAGCCAAAGCTTTCCCAGAAGCGCCCCGGTAGTCGCCGGTTGGTCGGGAATGGTTTCTCCTCTCGTCGCGAGTTCGCACGCGAGCATGGTGTTCAGTGGATGACCATGTGCGCGTTTCCAGATGATGGGCGCAAAGGGGCGCGACAGTCCGAAAGAAGCTACGACAGCATCAGACTCGCGGTGCGAGAGATCAGGCACGTCGGCTTGGATCCAGGTGGCAAGTGCCGCTGACGATCGATCTCCGACCGTCACTAGAATTGCCCAGGGGCAGGCAACACCGAGTTCTTTAACGAAACGCACCAGTCTCAAATCGGACGTTCCTCGGGGCTCAATTGCGATGATCAGGTGCTGTATCTCAAGAGTCGCGCAGAACTCCGACAGGGTGGCAGAGAAGTGGACGAAGCTCTCGCTGGCTATGGCGCTGCCTTCAGTGCCTTCGAAGAGGCCGGTTAGTCTTTCGGTCCCCTTGGCTTTAAGCAGCGTCAGCTGTTCTCCCTCGTCGGTGAGAACGTGTAGCGCTCCAGGCATCGCCAACGTGGGGTTTGCTGAAGCCAAGAAGCGCCGCACGCGGGGGGATATCTCAGTGCCTTTGCTGTACCTTACCTGACTCAGTAGTTTGTTCTCGAAGTCCAGGAGTGTGGGGACGGGCCCGATATCTCGCCATACTGGCAAGCGCAGGACAACTCCTTTCGCTCCTCGCAGCAGTTCTTGCTGTAATGCACCAAGGATGAGTCCTGCCTTGCGCCCCGTGCTCGCTGCCAGGTGCACGGGCCTCGACCTTGGCCTGGAGGTAACTTGAGCCAGCCATTCGCCAAGCTCCGTGCGATTTGCGATTTTCAGCTTGTGAGGCATGGCCAGAGTGACGTTAGGTACGCCGTGAAACAACCATCAAATGCGGAACCGAGACCGGTCAGCGCCTTCTCCGAAGAGCGGCCTCGCGTCGGGGCAGGCGCCGAGAGGCATTCCTCGGATGCGATTCCTATGAGCTTGGCGTTGAAATCGGGGAGGACTCGATGGAACCGCTCTTCATGGATGGTGGCCTCCCAATCCTCGCCAATTGGGAACTGTAGCGCTTGTTGCCCGGCTGGCGTAATCCGGAAGCGATAGTCAGCCGTTCCATCGAATCCCTAGACAAGGGGGCCAGTCCTCCCCCATCCTCCCGGGTTGTCGATCGCAAGCCTCGCAGCGTCCTTGGCTTCGCCCGTCAAACGGCACCGCCTCATATGGGTGTTCAAGGGACTGCGATGTCGAGCCAGGCCTGAGCCGGACTCCACGGCCTAGTTTAGCCGATTACGCTCCATACTGACTAGGCGACAATAAAAGCGCCGGGACCTCTTAGGAATTGTGATGATGCTCAGGCAGAGGTGAGGGTCACCGCCCAGGGACAGATGGCCTGCAGCTTGGGGAGCCACCAGTACTCTCGAAGAACGCGCGGGAGCCAGTTGTGTGCGTGCCAACTGCGCCCGAAGGGTGGTTTGATGAACGTGTGCAGCATTCTTGAGTTCGATCAGCAGGTGGTAGACCGCCTGACCCCCAAGGCATAGGGTCACGGCGTCGGGCAAAGCACATATGTCCGAGGAACCGGGTCACGGCATCGGCACAGGACATGTCTCCGAGGAACCGTGTTGCGAACGCCCTGTCTCCGAGGCAGAGGGTCATGAACGCTCTGTCTCCGAGGCAGATGGTCGCGCTCCAGGTCGCATGCTGGCCAACAATACGCCAGCGAGTGCACCCTACAGATACGGATGGAATATTGCCACCCCACAGCTCGATCACCCCAGTTCGCCCGTCTCGGGCGTGGTGCCACAACCGCACGTTGACAAGCGGTTCATGTTGCCCTAACCTTCGGCTGGCTGGGTGGCCGCTGACGCTCGTGAAGCCGATGACCATCATAGAGATAGACGAGTCGCTGGTCCTACGCGGCGTCAATGATGCCCCGATCCTCGCTGCCGATACCTCGTTCGCACCGGCCCGCTTCCTTATCCACGAATGGCGCGACTACGCGATTGAGTGGAAAGATACGAGCGCTCCTTGCGGGCAACTAATCGTCACCGGTCCTCCCAGGAGGACCAGGGTGGGAAACGGTGTCCTGTTCAGGTTTGAGAACCAGCTCGGGCTGGCGCGGCTCAACATCCGGTCGGAGAATGTAGTCGTTCCACTCGTTGTCGAGGTCCTCTCCCTTAAGTACCGCGAGCCGCAGAAGTACCGGGCGTTCTATGACCGCCTGGTTGAAGAACTTTCGGATCGGGCGGCAACTCTTCCATTCAGCATCCAGGCCCCGACAGCACTGAGAACACGGGAGTCCACCCGGCCGAGCAGCGACCTATTCGTTTGGCACTTCTTGCGACGGGATATGGACAAGGTCCTTGCTGCCCTAAGGGTCGTGATTCGAGAACCCAGGCGCCTGCTAACCGCCGAAGACGCGCAGGTCGCCCTCGACCAGGTGACGGCGGTTGAGCTGGACTGCCTACCCGAGCTCATTGGCCGGCCTGCTGACTTGCAGCCAGCGCCGACGGACGGGGCGGCATCGGGGTGGAGGCTCGCAGCCGCCCTTCAGCAGCGCCGCACGGGTCGACGCTTCTTGCCGGCTCAACTTCGTGTCTCCAGGGCCGAAGAAACGCTCGACACTCCGGAGCACCGCTTCGTCCACGCGTTCGTGGAGGAGTTGTCGAACGCAATAGAACGTCTTCTGCGAAAGTTCGACCTTCCGCAAGAGGAATCCAGGCGGCTCGGGACCTTCTGGGGCGAGCTGCGAGATGCTCTGCATGCTACTTTCCTGGCTGAGGTTGGACCAATGTCGGTCTTCCCGGCGGCATCCCGCGTGCTTCAACGGGTGTACGGGTATCGAGAGCTTCTTCGCTTCTGGCGCGAATTGCATCTTGCATCCGATCCTTTCTGGTCACTCGATTGTGCGCTTGATGTGCGCGATGTTCCCACCCTATACGAGTGGTGGTGCTTCTTTGAACTGATAGGACGCCTGGGTACGCTGAGGTCGCTGGTCCAGCTTGATGTCAGGTTCGATGAAGTTGGAGGACTCCCTTACGGAGTCGCTGCCAGCTTCGAAGATGGCTGGGAGTTGGTCTTCAATCAGTCCTTCTCGAGGAGCAGCAGGCGTTGGCCTTCTTATTCGCTGCCGCTTCGACCGGACTTCATCCTGACGCGGGCCAACGTTCCATTGGTGGCGCTTGATGCGAAGTTCCGCTTCGACCAAGCGGACTGGCCGGCATTAGAGGCCGTCGAGGAAGACGAAGCGTCAGGCTTCGCGCTCTCACCGGATAGAGGCGGGATTGCAGAGCGGCTGGCGAAGAGGGTCGACATCTACAAGATGCACACCTATCGTGACGCTCTACGGTTGAAGGCGAGCATCGTTCTTTACCCCGGCCGTGAATGTGACGATGCTCCCTTCTATCCCTTTGAAGCCGGTGGTCCACACTTGTGCCGATTGGATTCGTTTCTAGGCGAAAGTACGCCAGCCGGGGTCGGCGCAATTCCGCTAAGTCCGGAGGGGTGAGATGGCTTTGGAAGAAGTAGCTTCGAACATGGACGCTGTGGCAGGGCAGGTTGCCGACCTGCTTGAGAACAGACGCTTGACCGATCCTGAAGTGGTCGACGGTCAACTCTGGACGGAGAAGGTCCGACCGATCACCCGCCCATTTCTCGAGTCGGTCGCCAGAGAACTCAAGTTGGAGGGGATAGCATACCACGCTCCCAGCACTGCGAAGGTGAAACGAGACAGCTTCGACAGGTTGTTCGTCGGCATCGGCACCCGCGCCCTCTCGGCATTCGTCAATGTCGGCATGGCCGACGAAGAGTCCGGCGATCTGGAGCGGAGCCTCGTGTGGGGACTGTCCTATTGGGGAGAAGCCTCGTCGGCCCTGGACCAACTGGATGTCCTGCGAGAACCTGCTCTTCCTGGATTTCAGGCGAAGACGATAGCAGGTACTAAGTCGGTCGGATTTGGTGGCACGACGGCGGTGCTGTACCGAGCGCTCCTGCCCCAGGACCTAAGGGCCCATTCGGGTGCCAGCCTCAGAGCCGAGATCGTAGCCGACATTCGCAGGCTGGTCAGTGAGTATCAGCCCGTGGAGACCGGGAAGGCTTTGTTGGTAGGAAGGTTCAGCTGGGCGAAGGAGACGGGCACGAGCAGCCCTGAGGAGGGAACGCGCGCGGCACCTTGGCCATATCGGTTGGACGCCGACATGGTGGTGGCGAGGAATGAGTGGCCATATCTCTACCTCTACGAAGGCCTTCCTCAGCAGCGGCTTTGTATGCGGTTCAAGATCGCGGATCACCGGACAGCGGCCGATCCCACGCGGTGCCCATGGCCGGAGCATGCGATTGAGGGGCAACGGGAAGAAACGCGGATCGGGCGCGAACAGATCAGGACGTGGTTCTTGCTGGAAGGCGGCGAGGCGTGCTCGATCCCCCTCGATGAAGTAGAAATGGCCGACGGAAGCCCGACCCCTGGCAGCAAGATGGCCCAAGACCTTCACGTCGGCTTCGCGCTTTGGCGGATAAAGGGGAACAAAGCGCGGGCGGAGCCTGTGGGGCGCCAAAACTCCATCCGCAGCCGTCAGGCAGCATCTCGCCAGAGAT
>CAZMGB010000002.1:0-244098 GCA_964565775.1 uncultured Dehalococcoidia bacterium | reverse complement strand
CGGTGGGCGGATTCGACTTTCCCGTCGGCAGCGTCACCTACGGCTTCTTCTGGCGAGGACGGCACTACATCCTCTATCGCTTCGTCGGGCCGGACGGAAGCCTCATCGCCCACCGCTTCGACGTGGTGGACGAGGTCCGCATCTCTCGACGCCGGGTCGAGTACCTGGACCTGGCGCTCGACATGTGGGTCGACCCGGACGGCCGCGCCCGCCTGGAGGACGAGGAGGAGGTGGCGGAATACGCCGCCCGCGGCCTCCTCTCGTCGGAGCGGCTGGCGCTTATCGAGCGGACGCGACGACATCTGGTCGCCCGCCACCGCCGCATCATCGACGCCGCCGCGGTGCTCCTGGCCGCCCGGGGCTGAGCGCCGCCTGCGAGAGCGGACGTGAGCCAGCCACCGCCAGGTGACTGGCTCGTCATCGGTGGGGGATACCCTACCCCCGCCTGAAGGCGAGGGCATCGATTCGTCTTCCGATGCCCCAGCGTTCACGCTGGGGTCTTGCCCGAATCTGGGACTCGAAGGCCCACCAAGAACGCACCAATCACATCGCTGGCAACCGTTTTCCGGCCCCTTGTCTTTTCTGCTATCATGTGGGCAGCGCCTTTTGCTAACCGAGGTTAGCCTTAGGCCGCCCGATGAAAGCTGAATCTGGACGCGAGTGACGCAGGCGTGACCGACGGACCACGACGAAGGATCAGCAGGGGCTGGGCGACGCTCTTCGCCCTGGGGCTGGCGGCCGCCCTGGCCCTGGTACTGCTACCGGCTTTCCCCCGCCAGCTCCAGGTGAGCGTAGGCGATGTGGCCTCCCGCAACATGAGGGCGCCGCGCGACATCTCCTACGAGAGCCAGGTCCTCACCGAGCAGCGCCGCGAGGAGGCGGCCGCGGCCGTCCCCGAGAGCGTGACGTTCGACGCGAACGTGCGCACTCAGCAAGTGAACCGGCTGGACAGCGTCCTCGCCCAGGTGAGCCAGATCCGCAGTCGCGCCGATCTCACCGACGCCGACAAGGCCAGCGCCCTCGGCCGCATCGAAAACCTGAACCTCTCCCTGAGGGGCACGTCCGCCCTCCTCGACCTGACCGACGAGCAGTGGCGGGCTGTGACTGCGGAAGCGACGAAGATCCTGGGGGACCTGCTGAGCGAGTCCGTCTCGCCGGCGGCAGTCTCGTCCACGATGGACCGCGTCGGGGAGCGTATTGACTCTTCCCTCACTCCCGACCAGGCGCTGGTAGTGACCGAGCTGGTCCGACCCCTCATCGTGGCCAACCTCACGGTGGATCAGTCCAAGACGGAGGAGGCGCGGGCGGCGGCGCGGGCGGCCATCGTGCCGGTGCGGGTGAGCCTGGCGCAGAATCAGATCATCGTCGGCAAGGGCGACGTCATCGACGCCACGGCCCTGGAGTCGCTGCGAGAGGCAGGCCTGCTGGCGCCCACTTTCGACTGGAGTCGGCTGGCGGCCGCGATCATTGTGTCCGCAATCGCGAGCGCAGCCCTCGGCATCTACCTCTACCTGTTCCAGCCCGAAGGCGTCACCTCGGCGCGGCACCTGCTGATGCTCGCGCTTGCGGTGGCGGTGCCCGTGCTAGTAGCCAAGTTCTACCTGCCGTTCGTGCTGCCGGACGAGAGCCGACGCTTCCTGGCGTACTTGCTGCCCGTCGCCGCCGCGCCGATGATGGTGGCTTCTCTCCTGGAGGGCCGCCTGGCCGTGGCCTTGACGGCGGTGCTCGCGGCGCTGGTCGCCTTCACCGCCGTCTACCTGCCCGACCTCTCGGCGGTTGAGGCCGTAGGGTCTCTGGACGTCCTGCGCCTGATTCTGGTCTTCGGCTTCGGCAGCCTGGGAGGCATCGTCGTCGTGTACCGCGCCGAACGGCTGAGCCAGCACCTGATGGCGGGCGGCGTCCTGGCCGCCGGCGCTTTCGTCCTGTTGCTCGGCGTATGGCTCGTGGACCCCGAACGGAAGGCGGGAGACCTGCCCTGGATGACGGCCGCAGCGGCCATCAACGGCACCCTCTCCTCCATGCTGGCGCTGGGCGGCTTCCTCGGTCTGGGGCTCGTCTTCGGCATCACGACGCGGGTGCAGCTCATGGAGCTGGCCCAGCTCAACCAGCCTCTCCTGCGCCGCCTCCAGGACGAGGCGCCCGGGACGTTCCACCACAGCGTCATCGTCGGCAACCTGGCCGAACGGGCCGCCCAGCTTGCAGGCGCCGACTCGCTCCTGGTGAGGGTCGGCTGCTACTACCATGACGTCGGCAAGCTGCTCCAGCCCGCCTTCTACATCGAGAACCAGCTCGCCGGCGACAACCCCCATGACCAGCTAGAGAGCCAGAGCAGCGCCCAGATCGTGCAGGAACACGTCAGGGGTGGGCTGGAGCTGGCACGCGAGCATGGCCTGCCGGAGCGGGTGGCCGCCTTCATAGCCGAGCACCACGGCACCCGGCTGGTGACTTACTTCTATCGACAGGCCGCCCGCGAGAACCCGCGCGTGGACGCGACCGACTACCGCTATCCCGGCCCCAAGCCCCAGAGCCGGGAAACGGCGATCGTGATGCTGGCGGACTCGGTGGAGGCGGTGGTGCGCAGCAGCGCCGACCATTCCTCCGAACGCATCGACGCCCTGGTGGACGAGGTGATTGCCGAGCGGCTGGCGGAGGGTCAGCTCGACGAGTCTGATCTCACTCTGCGCGAGATCAAGACCATCGCCGAGTCGTTCAAGGTGACGCTCAAGGGCGTCTATCATCCGCGAATTCAATACCCCGCTCCCACCAAGGCGGAGCGCGAGGTCACGGGTCGCCTGCCCGTCGTACGGCTGCCGTTCCGCTCAGCCCGGGAGCCGTCCGCGCGGGGGACCGTGGGGGGCAAGAAGGCGAAACCGCGTCGGAGCTCCCTGCGGTAGGGGAGAGTCGAGCAGACGTAGCGGAGGCCTTCAGGCCTCCACGCCGATGCAAATACCTGAGGCGGCACGGCAGCAAGGAGCGTAAGCGTGCGATTCGCCGTGGTGGTCTTCCCGGGGACCTGGAGCGACGGCGACTGCTACTATGCCCTCGACGCCATCCTCCGCGAGCCCGTCGACTACGTCTGGCACCGGGAGACGGACCTCTCCCAATACGACTGCATCATCCTGCCGGGCGGCTTCTCTTACGGCGACTACCTCCGCTGTGGGGCGGTAGCCCGCTTCTCGCCGGTGATGGAGGCGGTCGCTCGGGAGGCGGAGGCGGGCAAGCTGGTGCTCGGCATCTGCAACGGCTTCCAGGTCCTCTGTGAGGCCGGCCTCCTGCCCGGCGCCCTCATGCGCAACGACAGCCTCCAGTACCGCTGCCTGAACGATCTGAGGCCTTTCCCCCAGCCGGTCTGCCTGCGCGTCGAGAACACCGGCACGCCCTTCACCTCCGAATGCGAGCCCGGCCAGGTGCTGCACATACCGATCGGCCACGGCGAGGGCAGCTACTACGCCGACGAGGCGACCCTGGAGCGGCTCGAGAGGCAGGGGCGCGTCGTCTTTCGCTACTGCACGCCGGAGGGGGAGGCCACAGCCGAAGCCAATCCCAACGGCTCTCTCCACAACATCGGCGGCATCATCAACGAACGGGGCAACGTGTTGGGGATGATGCCCCACCCGGAGCGGGCAAGCGAGGCGCTGATGGGCGGCGAAGACGGACTCTACATCTGGCGCTCAATGCTGGAGTGGGCGAAGGTCAGAGCGTGAAGCGCCTCTACCTCATTCGGCATGCTCGCAACAAGGTCCGCTGGTCAGGCATTGCTCTTGAAGACGTCGAAGGGGCAGTCCGGCAGCCAGAGGCCACAACACCCTCGATAGGAAATCGTCTAAACTGTTGGCGCCGATGGCGGGACGCCTGGCTGAGGGTTACTATCGTGGAAGAAGCGGAGCGAATAGTCGTAATTACCCTGACAGTGCGAAAGAAGGGACCGGAGGCATGACGTGAAGATAACGTACGACTCAGAAGGCGACGTCCTTCATATACGGCTACGCGACGCACCCCCCGCCGATAGCGTCGACATCGAAGAGGGGGTGACTGCCGAGCTGGACGGCGAGGGCCACCTGGTCGCCCTGGAGGTGCTGGACGCCAGCAAGCGGCTTACGCCGGAGGAGCTGACCAGCGTCTCCTACGAGAACCTTCTCCTGGCGGCAACCGAGGCTCCGTAGGCGCCGCGGGGCACGAGCGTCCTTTGCCGGGACAGACAGCGAGGCGTTAATGGGCGGCGAAGACGGTCTCTACATCTGGCGGTGCACGGTGGAGTGGACCAGACGTATAGGCCACCTCGCCCCACGCCCCAGTCTGCGCCACGCGTTCTATTGACTTTTCCTTTGGCAGCCGCTAGGCTGTTGACGGTTCGCGGCCGACAGGAAGAAACGTTGACGCAGCAGGTGCGCGAGGAGGCCATCCAAGCTAACCAAGAGGGCCGCCTGCTGCTTTCTCAGGGGCGGCTGGAGCAGGCGGTTGCTGCTTTTGGCCGAGCGATCGCCATTGCCCCCGATTTCGCGAACGCGTATATCAACCGCGCCGACGCGCTCGAGAAGCTGGGGCGGGTCGCTGAAGCCCAAGCCGACCGGCAGACGGCCAACGCGCTTACGGCTGTCCACGCCGTCCCGCCCTGGACGACTCCAACAAAGGCCCCGCCTGTCGCAGCTGTCCCCACCGAGGCGCCGGAATACCCCATCGCCGTTAGGGTAGATTACCCCGAGCGCTTGTCCCGCCTCCTCATCTTCGTCAAATGGCTGTTGGCCATCCCTCACTTCATCGTCCTTGGGCTGTATATGATCGGGCTGTTCTTTGTCGCCATTGCTGCCTGGTTTTCTATTCTCTTCACGGGGAACCAGCCGCGGGGCCTGTTTGACGTCATCGCCGGCTTCGACCGGTGGTGGTTGCGAGTTATCGCCTACGTCTGGCTCCTCACAGACGAATATCCTCCCTTCAGCAATGAGCCTGGGGGCTACCCCGTGGATCTTGAAGTCGAGTATCCGGAGCGGCTGTCTCGCGGCCTGATCTTTATCAAGTGGGCCCTGACACTCCCCCACTGGATCGTCCTCGTGTTTTATGCCATGGCGGCTGGTGTGGTGACCATCATCGCTTGGTTCGCTATCCTATTTACCGCGCGCTACCCGAGAGGCCTGTTCGACTTTGTGGTCGGATATCTCCGATGGTACCTTCGGGTAGTGGCCTACCAGGGTTTTTTGGTCTACTACGTGCCTACCTACATGGGGGGGCTGCTCACAGATAAGTACCCGCCTTTCAGCAACCTCTGACGCTTCTTGCTCGAAGCCTCTGCTAACGTTTTGGAAGTGAGGCAGCGGCCCGCGTTCCGAGCGCGCTATTGTGGCCGTCAGCGAGCCGGTTCTAGACTCGGTAGCCGTCGGCCGCGTGGAGTGCGACCTTTCGGCCGACCGGCTCATGCGGGATACTGGGACCGTGAAGCTGGGCATGTTGGGGGTCTTCGCGTACGACGACTACCGCTGCCCCTACCGTAAGCCGCTCTTGCGCCCGCTCGGCTACGCTTTCCCTATCCAGCCGTGGCAGGACGCTGCCACCGCCGTCGGGCCATCACGCGGGGCATCCTTCCATGGGGGACAGCCCTATCGCAATGATGGACCGGTGCGCCCAGCACAGCGTGCGTCAGGGGCTACGTTTCGCTGGTGCGCGACGAGTACCCGCCTTTCGGCATGGCCCCGTAGGCCACCGTCCGCTATATTTGAGTCGGCGGTCTGAGCTCTGGACATCGGCGAACCGCCAGACGTGGGATGGGCCCGCAGCAAGGCCCATCGTAGTGCCGGAGCCGCAGGGTTTCGAGAGGGAGGCTTACTATGGCAGCCGCGTACCCCGTGACCTTCGACATGGCGCCGCCCGGGAGGATGCAGAGGCCGCACGTGGCGATCAGGATCCTGGTCATCATCGTGCTCGGCTTCATCCTCAGCGTGGCGTCCTTCCTTGGCATCTTCTACCTGGGCATTCCTATCGTGGCGGCGATCCTCGTCTCTCAAAAGGGACCGGAGCGCTTCCTCCAGGAGAACGGCCCCACGTTCGTGAAGTGGGGTCGCTATCTCATCGCTGCGTTCGCCTACATGCTCTTCATGACGGACCGCCTGCCCAGCGAGGATCCGGAGCAGACCATCGACGTGCAGGCCACGCCGGGCGGCACGCCTACAGTGGGGTCGGCTCTCCTGCGCATCATCTACGTCATCCCGCACGGGATCGTGCTCGGCATCATAGGGATCGCCTACATCGTGCTCATTCCGGTGGCGGCGATCTCGATTCTCATAGATGAGAGCGTGCCGAGCTGGGTGTCCGACTTTACGCGTGGATACCTGCGCTGGGAGACGCGCGTGCTTGCCTACTACGCGTCTCTCACTGACCAGTATCCGCCCTTCTCGTTTGACTAGGGGCCGAATGCCCGGATGGCCGTCGACCAGCGCGTTCTCGAAGAGCTAGCCCTCTCCCTGGAGGAGTATGAGCTCATCGTCGACCGGCTCGACCGCGAGCCGAACGACGTAGAGCTGGGCATGTTCGGTGCCCTCTGGAGCGAGCACTGCGGCTACAAGCACAGCCGGCCCCTCCTGCGCCTCCTGCCGAACACCGGCCCCCGCGTCCTCACCACCATGGGCGGCGAGAACGCCGGCGCCGTCGACATCGGCGATGGATTGTGCGTCGTCATGAAGATCGAGTCGCACAACCACCCCTCGGCGATCGAGCCCTACCAGGGGGCGGCGACGGGCGTCGGCGGCATCGTCCGCGACATCTTCGCCATGGGGGCCCGGCCCATCGCCATCCTCGACTCCCTCCGCTTCGGGCCCGTAAGCCCCGCCACCCCTGCGGTGCAAAGGAACCGCTATCTCTTCGCAGGCGTCGTCGGCGGCATCGGCGGCTACGGGAACTGCCTGGGCATCCCCACCGTCGCCGGCGAGGTCAGCTTCGCCGACGCCTACTCCGCGAATCCGCTGGTCAACGCCATGTGCGTCGGCATCGGCCGCATCGACAGGCTCGTGCGGGGCCTGGCGGAAGGGCCCGGCAATCCCGTCCTGCTCGTCGGCGCCGACACCGGCCGCGACGGCATCGGCGGCGCCAACGTGCTGGCGTCGCGCGTCTTTGATGAGGCCAGCAGCGAGCTCCGGCCCACGGTCCAGGTGGGCAATCCCTTCATGGAGAAGCTCCTCATGGAGGCCTGCCTCGAGCTGGCAGAGAAACACCCCGACTGGTTCGTCGGCATTCAGGACCTGGGTGCCGCCGGCCTCACGAGCTCGGCGGTGGAATCGGCGGAGAGGGGCCGTGCCGGCATCGAGCTCGACATCTCCCGCGTGCCCCGTCGCGAGCAGGGGATGGTCCCCTACGAGGTGATGCTGTCGGAGTCGCAAGAGCGCATGCTGGTCATCGCCCGGAAGGAGCACGCGGAGCGGGTGCGGGCCCACTTCGAGCGCTGGGAGCTACACGTTGTCGAGCTGGGGAGCGTCACCGACGACGGCTACGCCCGCGTATGGGACGGTGACCGACCGGAGGTTTCGCTGCCGGTGTCCGTGCTGACCAGCCCGCCCGAGTACCGGCGCCAGGGGCGCAAGCCGCCGGGCCTCGACGAGCTCCAGGCGTTCGACCTGTCGTCCCTGCCCGACCTCCACCCCACCCCTCCCGCGACGGAGGGGGGCGTAGCGGAGCCCTTCAGGGCTCCAGGAGGGGGAACCGCCGCTGGCGGACGGCCTCCAGGAGGGGGGCCACTCACCGCCAACGAAGCCCTGCTCCGCCTCATCTCGACGCCGGAGATCGCCAGCAAACGCTGGGTCTGGCGCCAGTACGACCACCAGGTGCTCACCAACACCGTCGTGGGCCCCGGCGCCGATGCCGCTGTCATGCGCATCAAGGGCAGCCGCAGGGCCATCGCCCTCACCACCGATGGCAGTGGCCACTACTGCTACCTGGACCCCTACGCCGGTGGCGCCATCGCCGTGGCGGAGGCGGCCCGCAACGTCGTCTGTGTGGGCGCGGAGCCCATCGCCGTCACCGACTGCCTCAACTTCGGCAACCCGGAGCGGCCGGAGGTGTACTACCAGATGGAGGGCGTCATCGGCGGTATGGCCGAGGCCTGTCGCGCCCTGAGCACGCCCGTCATCTCCGGCAACGTCAGCCTCTACAACGAAACAAACGGCGATGCCGTCTGGCCGACGCCGGTGGTGGGAATGCTCGGCCTGCTGGAGGACGTCGACCGGCGCTGCGGCATGGGCTTCCTGGGAGAGGGTGACCGCGCCTTCCTCGTGGGTGCCGTCCTGGAAACTCCGGTCGAGACGCTCGGCGGCAGCGACTACTTGCGGGAAATGCATGGACGGCTCGTGGGGCGGCCCCGCATCGACCTGGCGCTCGAGGCGCGGGTGCAGCGGGCCTGCCTGGAGGCGATCCGCGAAGGCTTTGTGCGCTCGGCCCACGACTGCTCCCACGGCGGCCTGGCGGTGGCGCTGGCCGAGAGCTGTATCGCCGGGGGCATCGGCCTCGACGCGTCGCAGGCGGAGATCGCCGGCCGGCTCGACGCCGCGCTGTTCGGCGAGGCGCAGTCGCGCATCGTCGTGTCGGCGGCGCCCGAGCAGGAAGGGCGGCTGCGCGAGCTCGCCCGCGCTCACGACGTCCCTGTGACGCCGCTGGGCACCGTCGGCGGCGGCCGGCTGCGCATCGGCCGGCACGTCGACGTCCGCCTGAGCGAGCTCTCACAGGCGTACGAGGAAGGGCTTCCCCGCGCTTTAGAGAGTCCCTCCGCTTGACAGAACACGTGTTCCAGGCTTAACGTTAAAGGGAGGATGCACATTGCCCCTTTGCGATTTCGATGCGTGGATAACTCGCTCGGAACAGGTCAACTCGCCTCTTGACGGTGTGGCCAGGTAGCCCCGATCATGGCCGAGGCAGGCCCCGCCGGTCGCGGCCGGGGACTGCCGCCTAACATATATGGGAGAAGAATCGTGAAGGTCGTATTCCTGGAGGATGTAGAGGGCTCGGGCCGCATCGGCGAGATCAAGGAGGTCGCCAACGGCTTCGCCCGCAACTACCTGCTGCCGCGCCGCCTTGCCGCCGCGGCCACGCCGGCCGAGATCCGCCGCGGCGAGGTGCTGGCCAAGAAGGAAGCGCGCCGCCAGGCCGTGCTCGATGAGGAGGCCACAGGCGTTGCCGAGAAGCTGACCGGCGCCCTGATCACGATCAGCGCCCGCGTCGGCGAGCAGGGCCGGCTCTACGGCTCCGTCACCGCCGCCGATATCGCCGAGGAGGTGAGCAAGCTGGCGGGCCGGCAGATCGAGCACCGCCAGGTTTTGCTCGCCGAGCCCCTGAAGGAGCTGGGGACGCAGGAAATCGGCATCAGGCTTACCCGCAACGTCGAGGCTTCGGTGCAGGTGGAGGTGGTCTCCGAGGAAGCACCCATCGCAGCCGAGCCCGCCGCCGCAGAGGCTGCGGAGGAGGTCACCGAAGCAGAGGTACCGGAGGCGGAAGCGGAGACGCTGGAAGAGGCCGAGGTAGAGCCCGAAGAAGAGAGCGAGCAAGAGTCGCTCGAGGAAGAGAGGGGGCCGGATGGCTAGAGAGAGGCCGGATCCTATCGAGCAGGAACGGGCTTTGAAGGAAGCCGAGGCGGATCTGAAGAAGGCCGAGACGGCCGAGGACGTCCGCCGCATCTGGCGCAAACACTACCTGACCGTCGGCCACCGCAAGCTCGGCCGTCTCCTGCTCGGCAGGACGGCCGCCGAGCTCATGGCCCGCAGCGAGTCGAAAGAGTAAGGTCCCCCGCTAGCGCCCGAACGGAGTGCGGCCCGCGTGGTTGCTGAGAAGCTGCCTCCTCACGACATAGAGGCCGAAGAGGCGGTCATCGCGTCCCTCCTCGTCGATAGCGAAGCCATCTTCAAAGTAGCGCCCATCATCCAGCCCCAGGACTTCTTCCGCGAGAAGAACGCCTGGGCCTTCGAGGCCTGCCTCTCCCTCTGGCAGCGCAGCGAGGCGATCAATCAGGTCACGGTGGCCCACGAGCTCGCCCGCCGCGAGCGCCTCGAGGAGCTCGGGGGCATCGCCTACCTCAGCCAGCTCGTCGCCGACCTGCCCACTGCCATCGGTGTCGAGCACTACGCCGGCATAGTCAAGCGGGACAGGATCTACCGCGACCTCATCCGCGTCGTCGGCGACCTCTCGAGGATGGCCTACGAGGGCGGACCCGACCTTGAAGGCGTCCTCCTGAAGGCCGAGAGCATGATCCTTTCGCTGCGGGGCGGCGAAAGGCTGCGCGACTTCATCCACATCAAAGAGGTCCTCGACCGCTACTGGGAGGAGGCGGGCGCCGAGGGCGGCGTCCCTTCCTTCCTGGGCGGACATGTCCGCACCGGCTTCGTAGAGCTCGACACGTTGCTGGGCGGCCTCAAGCGCTCGGACCTGGTCGTTGTCGCCGCCCGGCCGAGCTTCGGCAAGACCAGCCTCGTGCTCAGCATCGCCCGCAACGCCGCCAAGGCGCAGGGGGCCAAGGTAGCCATCTTCAGCCTCGAGATGGCCGCCGATCAGCTCGCCCAGCGCCTCCTCGCCAGCGAATCGGAGGTCGACTCGACGCGGCTCCGCCTGGGCCAGCACACGGAGCGCGAGGAGCAGCGGGTCATGCACGCCCTGGGGCTGCTGGGAGGGCTCGACATCTACGTCGATGACACGCCCATCCTCGGCGTGACGGAGATGCGCGGGAAGGCGATGCGCCTGCATAAGGAGAGAGGGCTGGACCTCGTCATCGTCGACCACCTTCAGCTTATCCACGGCCCTGACCGCGGTCGCAGCTCCGATAACCGGGTGCAGGAGATCAGCTTCATCTCGCGTTCCCTGAAGGAGCTTGCCAGAGAGCTGGGCGTCCCCGTCATCGCCTGCTCCCAGCTCTCCCGCGCCCCCGAGATGCGCACGCCTCACATCCCCATGCTCAGTGACCTGCGGGAGAGCGGCAGCATCGAGCAGGACGCCGACGTCGTCGCCTTCATCTACCGCGAGGACGTTTACCTGGGGCGCGACCAGTGGCTGGTTCAGCACCCCGACGCGCCCGCCGACGCCTATCCCGCCGGCATCGCCCAGATCATCATCGCCAAGCACCGCAACGGCCCCACGGGCACCGTTCACCTGCGTTTCCGCCAGCGGATCGCCAAGTTCGAGGACCTTCTCGTGCGGGAGGAGGAGGCGGCGTAGGCCAGATGCGACGGCTCGATGAGATTCTGACCCAGATGCGTGCGGCGGAACCGCCCCAGCCGGGCGGGCCGCTGGCAGCTCGACCGGCGGCGGACGCCGAGACCGCAGAGGAGGAAGAGCGGTGCCCCCACTGCGGCGGAGCCGGTTTCGTCAGGCGCGACGTCCCCCTGGGACACCCTGACTTCGGCCGCGCCTTCCCCTGCCAGTGCGTCCTCGACGAGCGCGAGGATCAGCGGCTTGCGCGGCTCCAGCGCTACAGCAACCTGGGGCCTCTCACCCGCCTCACATTCGAGACCCTGGTAAGCCGCGGCCGGAGCGCCAGCCGCCAGGACCAGGAGCGCTTCCAGCAGTGCCTAGAGGACGCCCGCGCCTTCGCCGAGGAGCCCGACGGCTGGCTCGTGCTCTCCGGCCCCAGCGGCTGCGGCAAGACGCACATCGCCGCCGCCATCGCCAACCGCTGCATCGCCCGCGGTCAGCCCGCCCTGTTCGTCGTCGTGCCAGACCTCCTCGACCACCTGCGCGCCGCCTACGATCCGGGCAGCGACGTGGGCTACGACGAGCTGTTCGAGCAGGTGCGGAACGCGCCCCTGCTCATCCTCGACGACCTGGGCACCCAGAGCTCCACCTCCTGGGCGCAGGAGAAGCTCTTCCAGCTCATAAACCATAGGTTCAACGCCCGCCTGCCGCTTGTGGTGACGACGCTGCTGCGCCCCGACCAGCTCGACGACAGGCTCCGCACGCGACTGACTGAGCCCTCGTTGAGTCGCGTCTACCAGCTCGAGGCGGGCCGGCGGGCGGGATACCGGCGGCTCGACGTGCTCGATCTGCCCCGCTTCCGGGACATGACGTTCGACAGCTTCGACACGCGCGACTATGAGCTGAAGCCGGACGACAGGGAGAGGCTGGAGAACGCGTACCGCCAGGCCCTCAGCTTCGCTCAGAAGCCCGAAGCCTGGCTCCTGCTGACGGGCCCGGCCGGGGGCGCCAGGACACACCTGGCCGTCGCCATAGCCAAGTATCGGCGCGAGCTGGGGGACATGCCCTACTTCGTCATGGTGGCGGATCTACTGCACTTCCTGCGTCACGGTCGCGAGGCGCAAGGAGCGACGACCTACCATCAGGAGATGGAGGATATCCGAAGCGTGCCTCTCCTCATCCTGGAGGACCTGGACTTCCGGCGCGGCAACCCCTGGTGGGAGGAGCTCTACCAGATGTTGAGCTTCCGCTTCAACGCCGACCTGCCGACCGTCATAACGATGTCGCAGACGCTCGCCAACATCTCTCTCGACGAGCTGGGCGAGCGGCTGGCTTCTCTCCTCCGCGATCCGACCCGCTGCTCGGACGTGCCCGTTTCCAGCACCGTCCAGCCTGTCGACACGCCGGCCGACCGCTCCTCCCGGCCGCGAGGCCGCCCTCGCCAGCGCCGCGGCTAGCAGCCGGAGGCGCCTCCGCCGCGCGCCCGGCGTCTCGTCCTGGCGCGTCCCTGCCGGGCCACCCAGTCGCGAAGAGCCCAGCGCGTCGTCTCGAAGGCCAGGTCATCCCAGGGGATGCCTTCGGGCTCGAACCAGGCAAGCTCCAGCGCCTCATGCCCCCGCCGGGGCCGCCCGTTGGGTGCCCTGGCGTTAAACACGATGATCACGATGCCGGGGCCCGGCCGCGAGTAGACGCCCAGCAGCGGCCCCAGGGTCAGGGATAGCCCCACCTCCTCCTTCGCCTCCCGCAGGGCGGCCTCCTGGACCGACTCGTCTACCTCCATGTAGCCGCCGGGGAAGGTCCACGTGCCGTAGCGAGGCTCGATGGCGCGGCGCAGGAGGAGCAGTCGGCCCCGACGCTGAGGGATTGCCCCCACTACCACCTTCGGGTTGACGTAGTGTACGAACTGGCAATCGCCGCAGACGAGGCGAGGGCGGTCCTCTCCGGCGAGCAGCTTCTCCTCCAGACCGCCGCCGCACTGGTGGCAGAAACGCGGTTTCCCGAAGAGATCAAAGTAGCTAGTCATCTAGAGAAATTCTGTGAAACCGCCTACAATCACTTGATCTTCTTGGCAACCTGGCCTATACTCCCGCCGTGACTCCGGCGCGTGTCCGCCAGAGGACGGACATCAGGTGGGGGCCAAATACACGGCAAGGAGGAACCGAGAGATTGGCATTTGAGGACAAGACCCTGGTTTGTCGGGATTGCGGGGAGGAGTTTATCTTTACCGCAGGCGAGCAAGGCTTTTACCTGGAGAAGGGCCTATTGAACGAACCCCAGCGCTGTCCAACCTGCCGGGCAACCCGCCGCCGGGAGCGAGCCGCCGGGAACAACCGCGAGATGACCACAATTGTCTGCGCCTCCTGCGGCGAAGAAGCGACCGTCCCCTTCGTGCCCCGGCTCGATCGCCCCGTCTACTGCAGCACGTGCTTCGAGAAAGTGAGGTCCGGCGCCACCACCTAGCAATCGTCACCATCATCCAGCCAGAGGGCCGAGAGCTTCTCGGCCCTTTTTCGTGCCTTACGATCGTGACTTGCCCGCAAGCAGCTAGCCGCCCCGCTGAGCCGCTTCCGGTGTCGGCGCTGCGGTTCCCTCCACCCAGACCTCGCCGCCCTCGAAGACCTCCTTCTTCCAGATGGGCACGATCTCCTTGATGCGATCGACGGTGTAGTGACAGGCCTCGAAGGCGTCGCGGCGGTGGGGGGCGGATACGGCCACAAGGAGACTGGTCTCGCCGACTTCCAGGCGGCCGGTGCGGTGCTGGATCGCGACCCCGGTGAGCTGCCAGCGGGAGCGCGCCTCCTCGGCTATCTGGCTGAGCTTCTTCTCGGCCATCGACGGGTAGGCGTCGTATTCCAGGTGCAGGACCCGCCGTCCCTCGTTGTTGTTCCGGACGACGCCGTAGAAGAGGGCCACGGCGCCGCCCTCATCCTTGCGGACGGAGTCGACCAGCGCCTGAGGGTCCAGAGGCTTGCTGGTGACTTCGAATCTGCCGAACGCTGGCCTCGTTTCGCTGCCGCCGCTCACCGGTGGTATCAGGGCCACCTCCTCGCCGTCGCGCAGCCGACGCTCGGAAGGGACGTACTCTTCGTCGACGGCACAGACGAGGGTGAGGAGGAAAGGCGTGACCGCGGGGTACAGGGAGGAGAACCGCTCGCGCAGGTCCGCTATCGTCGCGCCTTCGGGGAGCTCCACGCTCACCAGTCGCTGGCCGATGAGCTCGCGCAGCCCTGCGAACAGCCTGACGTCTACCTTCACCGAGCACCTCGGAGGTTGCGAATCTACTTCAGTATACAGGAAGCGGTTCAGAGGTGTCTAAGTTGGGACGATTAGCGAATCGCCGGAATACCGTTCGGGGCGAGGGCTGACGTCGCGACGCCGGCCGCGCTATACTCCCCACAGCATCCCTCCCGGAGACCGAGCGATGGTTGTGTCTTCCACCTGGAGCCGCATCGGGCGGGCCGCGCTCGACCTGGTGTTTCCGCCGCGCTGCGCCGTCTGCGGCCGGAACGGCAGCTTCCTCTGCGAGCGCTGCACCGAAGCGCTGCCCCGTGCCCTGCCGCCGCGCTGTCCGCTCTGCTGGCAGCTTCTTCGCACATCCGCCGCCTGCCAGGACTGCGGCGGGCTTCGCCCCGCCTTCGCCGGCGTGCGGGCGCCCTACGCATTCGACGGGCCGGCGCGCGAGGTCGTGCACGCCCTCAAGTACAGGCACCTCCGCGCCGTTGCGGAGCCGATGGCCGCCTTGATGGCCCGCTGCCTCGAGGAGGAGTCCATCCCCGCCGACACGCTCGTCCCCGTGCCTCTCCATTCTCTGCGCCGGCGCGTGCGCGGTTACAACCAGGCGGCGCTCCTGGCCCGAGAGCTGGGAAAGCTGACGGGCCTGCCGGTGGCGGAAACGGCGCTGGCCCGGCGACGGGCGACGCCGTCGCTGGCCCGCGGCCTGGGGGCAGACGAGCGCTGGCGGAACGTCGAGGGGGCCTTCGCCGGCCGGCGCGACGAAGTCGGCGGGAGGAGGGTGCTGCTCATCGACGACGTGACCACCACCGGCGCCACTCTCGACGCCTGCGCCAGGGCTCTGCTGGACGCTGGGGCCCCGTCGGTCTGGGGCCTCACCTTCGCCCGCGAGGACTGAGCCGTTGTCTTCCTCTCCCGTGCTGGTCGTCTTCGCCGGGGGCATGGGCGGCAGCCCCGTCGAGGAGCTGCTGGCGGAGGCCCTGCACGCCGCCGCCCTCGACAGCATCGAGGAGGCGCTGGCCACCGGCGCCTTCGCCGGCGCTGTCTTAGTCACCGACAGCCCGGAACTGGCGGCGGCGGCGCCAGCGGGAGTCACGGCGGACGTCGACGAGGGGCCGTTCCACTTCGGTCGCCGCCTGGCCGCCGTCATCGAGCGCCACCGGATTGACGACCCCGTCTACTTCGGGGCAGGGAGCGTCCCGCTGCTGACGGGCTCTGACTTCGCGGCCCTGGCGCGACACCTCGAGGGCAGCCCGCGCACCGTCATCTCCAACAACTTCTTCTCGGGCGACCTCATCGCCTTCCGCCCCGGCGCCGCCATCCACGACGTTGAGCCGCCAACGAGAGACAACGCGCTGCCGCGGCTCCTGCGCGAGGGCGCCGGGCTGGCGAGCCAGGAGCTGCCGCGCACCACCGCGAGCCAGTTCAACATCGACTCGCCGGCGGACCTCGGGCTCCTCGCCCTGCGGGGCGGCACCGGGCCCCGCCTCGGGCGGCTGCTCGAATCCCGACCGCCAGACGTGGCCTTCTACGAGAGATGCATGCCCTATCTCACCCAACCGAAGGCGGAGGTTCTTGTCGCCGGCCGGGTGGGGAGCCAGGTCTGGCAGTACCTGGAGCGGGAGACGGCCTGCCGCGTCCGCGTCTTCTCGGAGGAGCGGGGCATGGCGGCGGCGGCACGCGACCGCGTCGGCCGGGCGCGCTCCCTGTTGGGCTATCACCTGGCGCAGGTGGGGAGCCGGCGCTTCTTCGAGGAGGTCGCGTCGCTGGCCGATTGCGCCTTCATCGACACGCGCGTCCTCCTGGCCCACGCCGGGATCAGGCCTTCGCGCGCCGACCGCTTCCTCTCGGACCTGGGGCGCCACCAGGAGATCGACGACCCGTTCCTGCGCGAGTTCACCGAGGCTGCCGCGCAGGCGCCGGTGCCCGTCGTCCTGGGGGGGCACTCCCTCATGGCGGGCGGGCTGATGGCGCTGACAGAGGCCGCGTGGAGAGAGTATGATAAGGCCGTTGACCCGAGAAAGCCGCCGGACTAGCACGGTGCGGCAAGGCGACAGGCACGGAGGAGAGCTTTCTTGCTAGAGCTTCAGCAGACAGACCCGGAGATCTTCTCGATTATCAAGGCGGAGGAGCGATTCCAGTACGAAACCGTGCGGCTCATCCCCTCGGAGAACTACGCCTCGGCGGCCGTCATGCAGGCGCTGGGATCGGCGCTCACCAACAAGTACTCGGAGGGCTACCCCGGCAAACGCTACTATGAGGGGCACCGCCACATCGACCGGCTGGAGACGCTGGTGATCGAGAGGGCCAAGAGTCTCTTCGGGGTGGACCACGCCAACGTCCAGTCCTACTCCGGCTCCCCGGCGAACATGGCCGTCTACTACGCTCTCCTGGAGCCCGGCGACACGATCATGGGCCTGAGCCTGCCCCACGGCGGCCACCTCACCCACGGCTGGCAGGTGAACTTCTCCGCCCGCTTCTACCGCTCGGTGCAGTACACGGTCGACGCTAAGAGCCACCTTATCGACTACGACGCCGTGCGGGCCATGGCGAAGAAGGAGCGCCCGAAGATCATCGTCGCCGGGGCCACCGCCTACCCGCGCCAGTACGACTTCCAGGCCTTCGGAGAGATCGCGCGGGAGGTGGGTGCGTACTTCCTGGCGGACATCGCCCACATAGCTGGCCTCATCGTGGCGGGCGCGCATCCGGACCCGGTGCCCCACGCCGACGTCATCACCACCACCACGCACAAGACGCTGCGCGGCCCGCGCGGCGCCATGATCCTCTGCCGGGAGGAGTTCGCAGACAAGATCGACCGGGCTGTCTTCCCGGCGCTTCAGGGCGGCCCCCATGACCACACCACCGCCGCCATCGGCGTGGCGCTGGCGGAGGCCGCGACGGAGGAGTTCAAGGACTACGGACGCAACGTCGTGGCCAACGCCAAGGTGCTGGCATCTGAGCTGCTGGAGAGGGGCTTCTCGCTGATCTCGGGCGGCACCGACAATCACCTCTTGCTCATCGACCTCACGAACAAGGGTGTCTTCGGCCGCAAGGTCGCGAAGGCGCTGGATCGAGCGGGCATCATCTCCAACTCCAACACCATCCCCAACGACCCTCGGCGGCCCTTCAGCCCCAGCGGTCTTCGCATCGGCTCGCCGTCCGTCACTTCGCGCGGCATGGGGCCTGCCGAGATGAGACAGATCGGTGCCTGGCTGGACGAGGTGGTCACCAACGTCGAGGATGAGGCGGTGCTGGAGAAGGTGAGCCAGGAGGTGAGGGAGCTCTGCCTGGCGTTTCCGGCGCCGGGAATCCGCATCGAATGAGGCTGTCCCGGAGGCAGCCACACCCTCCCCAGCGTTGACTTGCCTATTGACGCAATCTTATAATGACCGAGCCCTAGAGGGGCGATAGAACCGGACACGGCATGCGAGCCCGGCGCCCTCCTGAACGTGGCGGGGTACCGGGCAAGCTTTCTTTGGCGTTTGCGTGCGCGACAGGGGGTGGTTGCTTGCGGGACTACGAACTGGTAATCGTCATCAGTCCTGATGTGGCCGAGGAAGACGTTCCGGCGACGATAGAGAAGGTCAATCAGCTGGTCGTCGGGCGGGGCGGCGAGGTTACCCAGGTGGATCACTGGGGTCGCCGCAAGCTGGCCTTCCCGATCAGCAACCACCTCGAGGGTAGCTACGTCGTGTCGCAGCTCAAGCTGGAGCCCAGCCAGGCGGCGGGCCTGGCGGCAGGGCTGCGCCTCTCTGAAGACGTATTGCGACATCTCCTGGTGCGCGTCGGAGACTAGAGACAGAACGCCCACGGCGGTCGATACCTACCGGCCAGAGCGAAAAGCCGGATCGCCGCGAGGGGCGGGTGCAGGCCCGGAGCTCACGTCAGAGGCATCCTGGCACAGACGCAGACGCGCGCAGCGGACGGCCGTCTGGCCGCCTCTGACCAATGCGGAGGAAAAGGAGTTTGGGAAATGGCGGGCCTCAACAAGGTGATGATTATCGGCAACGTGGGGACAGACCCGGAGATGCGTTACACCGCGAACGGCAACGCGGTGACCACGTTTCGCATCGCCTGCAGTCGCAACTACAACACACCGGAAGGCGAGCGCCGCGAGGAAACAGAATGGTTCAGCGTGGTAACCTGGAACAGGCTCGCGGAAACGTGCAGTCAGTACCTCCAGAAAGGCCGCCGGGCCTACGTCGAGGGGCGACTGCAGACCCGGTCATGGGAGGGCCCCGACGGGCAGAAGCGGTTCCGAACGGAGGTAGTGGCGAACACAGTGCTCTTTCTGGACCGCGGGCAGGCGGCTCCCTTGCCCGACGAACAGGAGACCGAGGCAGCAGTGGCGGCCGACGACCTTCCCTTCGAGTGAGGCGCTCCGAGGCAGCACTGCCCGCGAGCCGCCCGCTGAGAAGCCGGTCCGCCACCCGGATGGAAACACAAAGAGGAGGCTACGCACTAGCGAAGAATGGACACTGTCGCTGAAAGACCCGAAGCTGAAGAGCCGGCCGCCGAAGCGAGTGCGCCCGAGGCTGCCCCGCCTAGCGCTACCGACGAGGTGGCCCCAGAGCCCAAGGCGGAGGCCGAAAGGCCAACCCCCACCTCAGGCGCGGGTGAGGAGCGCGAGCCGGGCCCACGGCCGGACCGTAAACGCCGCGGCCGCTACACGCCACGCCGGAAAGTCTGCTCTTTCTGCGTCGATCACGTGGACGTTATCGACTACAAGGACCCGGCCAAACTGCGGCGCTATCTATCGGACCGCGGGAAGATGGAGCCCCGTCGCAAGACGGGCACGTGCGCCAAGCACCAGCGGCGCCTGAGCATCGCGCTCAAGCGCGCCCGCCACATCGCCCTGCTGCCTTACACCGCCGAGCACATCCGGCTAACAGGTGCGTTCGCTTCCCGCAGTTCCCCCTCGAAGCCTGGACAGGGAGGATAGAGACCCATTGCATAGGGACCGGCGGGACCGCGGCGCCGACCGGCGCCCTTCTCAGACTGTGCGACCGAGCGATCGGCAACGGGCGCCTAGAGACAGACGTGCGCCGCCGCCGCGCAGAGAACGCCGTCGTCGTCCTGGACGCTTCGACGCTGAGCAGCGAAACCGGACCCTGCTCATCGCCGCCGTCGCCGTCGTAGTCGTGCTGGCCGCTGGCGTCATCGGCTACGGCTACTGGGACACGAGCATCCGGCCCAAGAGCGAAGCGGCGCTCCAGGTCGGAGATACGTCCTTCACCCTCAGCTACCTCGAGCGGCGCATCCACCAGGCCGCGGTCCAGTCCGGCTACGTTATGCCGCAGGATATCACGGCCACCCAGACCCAACAGATCCTGCAAAGCCTGCTGGATCAGGTGCTGACACAGGTGGAGAGCGAGGAGTTGACTCTCCAGGGCGCGCCCGAGCTGGGCATCACCGCCACGGACCAGGAGATCGACGACAAGATCGCCGAGCTGCAAGGACTAACGTCGGACACGAGCCAGGAGGAATTCCTCACCGCCTATCGCAAGGCCGTACAGGAGAGCGGCCTCTCGACCAAGGATTACCGCAACATGATTGAAGCCTCCGTGCTGGAAAGCAAGATCCGCGACAAGTTCTTGAAGGAGGCCCCTGACACCGCCGAGCAGGTGCGATTTCGGCTAATCCTCGTCGCCACACAGGATGACGCCAAGAAGGTGATAGACCGTCTGGATGCGGGTGAGGACTTCGGCGACCTCGCACGGGAACTCTCCACTGATTCCGCCAGCAAGGATAAGGGAGGAGAGTATGACTGGATGCCGGTCAAGACTCTGCCAGACCAGCTTGTGCAGGCGCTGTCAAGCCTGAACGTGGGTCAGAGAAGTGAGCCCATCGCCGTCTCCCAGGGCTACCTGGTGATGGAGCCGCTTGACAAGCCAACCGAACGTCAGACGACGGATGACCAGAAGGCGTCGCTGGCGGACAGCGCCTTCAACGACTGGCAGAACCAAGTGCGCAGCCGGGTCGGGGTCGTGAACTCTCTGAGTCAGAACCAGACCAACACCCTGCTTCAAAAGTGGTTCGAGGAAGCTAAGGGGGCGCCCAGTGGCTAGCTCCGGGCCGGAGGTGCGGATAGGTCTGCTCGGTCTCGGCGTGGTGGGAAGCGGCGTTGCCCGCGCCCTCCAGCAGAAGACCGCAGCCTACGCCGAGCGGGTCGGCCGACCCCTTCTCCTCAGTCGCATCCTGGAGCGCGACCCGGAGAAAGGGCCTGCCGCGGGCATCGATTCTTCCCTGATTACGAACGACTCCTCCCACGTCCTCGGCGACCCCAAGATTCAGATCGTCATCGAACTGCTCGGTGGGGAGAGCCCCGCCTATGACCTCATCAAGGAAGCGCTCTCCGCCGGCAAGTACGTGGTCACCGCCAACAAGGAGGTCATGGCCAAACATAGCTCCGAGCTGCTGGCCCTGGCCCGCAACAGAGGCGTGGACATCCTCTACGAGGCGAGCGTCGGCGGCGGCATCCCGATCATAGCGCCCTTGAAGCGCGACCTGCTGGCCAACGACATCACCGCCATCTCCGCGATCATCAACGGCACCACCAACTACATCCTCACCCGCATGAGCCGGGAGGGCAGCGACTTCGACGAGGCCCTCAGGCAGGCGCAGACGCTGGGCTACGCCGAAGCCGATCCGGCCAGCGACGTCGATGGGATCGATGCGGCGTACAAGCTCGCCATTCTGGCCAGCCTGGCCTTCCGCACGGACATCCATCCCAAAGACGTGTACCGCGAAGGCATCAGGCGCCTCGGCTCCCGCGACTTCCGTTACGCCCGGGAGCTAGGCCATGACATCAAGCTTCTCGCCCTGGCGAAGAGGGACGACACCTCCATCCAGGCGCGCGTGCACCCGGTGCTCTTGCCCGAGCAGGAGCCGCTCGCCAAGGTCGATGGCGTTCTCAACGCCGTCCAGGTGGAGGGAGACCTGGTGGGGCGGGTCCTCTTCCAGGGGCAGGGCGCCGGCTCCATTCCCACGAGCAGCGCCGTGGTCGCCGACGTCCTCGACGCCGCGTGGCGCGTAGCTCAGGGGAGCCAAGAGCGCCCCTTCTCGCGACCCGAGGGCGCCCTCGCCGTCCGGCCGATCAGTGAGCTGCGCACCCGCTACTACATGCGCATGGTGGTGACCGACCAGCCGGGCGTCCTCGGCCAGATCACCACGGTGCTCGGCGACAACGAGATCAGCATCGCCTCGGTCATTCAGAAGGAAGCCGACGAGGCCGCCCAGACGGCGGAGATCGTCATCATGACCCACGTGGCCCTGGAGGCAGCGGTCCAGAAGGCCCTCCAGGAGGTGCAGGACCTCTCGGTAGTGAGGGAGATCGGCAACTTCCTGCGGGTCGAGGACTGAGGGAGGGCAGCCACTATGACTCAGCCCATTCCAGAGCGTCCCGAAGGCGTAAGCACCCTCGCCTGGCTTCAAGACGAGATCCACACGGTCAAGGCACAGATCGCCAAGATTCAGCACCAGATGGACCAGACGCAGGCGCTGGCCCTCGATACGGCGGACAAGGTGCGCCAGGGCGAGGCCGGCCTGGACGCCCTCGCGGGCAAGATGGCCAATACGTCACAGTTCCAGGAAGACATCCGCCAGATCAACGACGTGATGGCGCGCCTGCAAGTACAGCTCGCCCAAGGGCGCACGCAGGTCGAGGAGGTCGTCCGCCAGGCGCTCAGCGCGGGCGAGCGGGAACGGGTGGAGCGCAGCGACCTTCTGCAGAGGCTCGTCGAGCTGGAGCGGGAGGTGGAGACCTGGCGCGAGCAGCAGAGTAGCGCTGATCAGGCGGCCCGCCACGCCCAGGAGGGCGTCACACTGGTGACGCTGCGCCAGGAAAACACCGAGCACCGCCTTGAAGGCGCCGAGGAGAAAGCGGCCCGCAGCGTCGAGGCGACCAACCGCATCGACAATGAGTTCTCCAAAGTCGAGGCGATCCTCCAGGAACTGCGACGCGAGGACGAGGTGCAGGCCGAGCGGGCGCGCGTCGCGCTCGAGGCCGCGCGTCGACTCGAGGGCAAGGTGGACAGCCTGAAAGGCCTGCGGGAAGCGCTGAACCAGCTAGAAGAGAAGGTGGAGCTGCTTCGCGCCGAGCGTCAGCGCCTGGAAGACCGCGGCTCGCGGCACGAAGAGGCGCTCGAGGAGCAGCACGGAGAACTCGAGCGGCAGGGGCAGATGCTCAGCATCCTGGACGGGCGCACGCAGGCACTCCAGGGCCGACTCGACGCGCTGAGGGAAGACATCCACACCGGCCGGCAGCAGATAACGGACCATCTGAAGACGCTGAGCTACGGGCAGGAGCGGGTGAAGCGCCGCCAGATCGACCAGTTGGAGAGCGAGATCAGGGAGCTAAGGCAGCATGCCATCGATATCTCAGAGGAGTGAGGGGGCGCTTGCGGCCAGCAAGATGGCCTCGTCCGGCGGCAGGCAGGGCGTCCTCAACCGCTATCGCGAGCACCTGCCCCTAAGCGCAGCCACGCCCTTCGTCAGCATCGGGGAGGGCGATACGCCCCTCGTGCGCTCCCGCGCCATCGGAGAAGGGGTCGGCTGCGAGAGCCTCTACTTCAAGCTGGAGAGCTGCAACCCGACGGGCTCGTTCAAAGACCGAGGCATGGTCGTGGCGGTAGCCAAGGCCCTGGAGGAGGGACTGCAAGCGGTCCTCTGCGCCTCCACGGGCAACACCAGCGCCTCCGCGGCCGCCTTCGCCGCCCATTGCGGCCTGAGGGCCTACGTGGTCGTTCCCCACGGCCGCATCGCCCAGGGCAAGCTGGCGCAGGCTGTGGCCCACGGCGCCCGCATCATCGCCATCGACGGCAACTTCGACCACGCCCTCAAGCTGGCCCGACAGATCACCGAGAAGCACCGCATCGGACTGGTCAACTCCGTCAACCCTTACCGCATCGAGGGGCAGAAGACGGCCGCTTTCGAGATCGTCGATGCCCTGGAGGAGGCGCCCGACTTTCTCTTCATCCCCGTCGGCAACGCGGGCAACATCACCGCCTACTGGAAGGGCTTCGTCGAGTATGAGCGGGCCGGGAAGGCCCGGGGCCGGCCCCGCATGATGGGCTTCCAGGCGGCCGGCGCAGCGCCCATCGTCGAGGGCAGGCCCATTGAGAACCCCCGGACGGTGGCGACGGCGATCCGCATCGGTAACCCGGCGAGCTGGAAGAGCGCCGTGGCTGCGCGCGACGAATCGGGCGGCACCATTGCCGCCGTGACCGACGAGGAGATCATTCAGGCCTACTATCGTCTCGCCCGCGAGGAGGGCATCTTCGCCGAACCGGCCTCGGCTGCGTCCGTCGCGGGCCTCCTGAAGATGACAGGCGAAGGGCTTGACCTCAAGGACAAGAAGGTGGTGTGCGTGATCACGGGCACCGGCCTCAAGGACCCCGAGACCGCCGCAGCCGCGCCGGCGGACATCCACCGCCTGCCCGCCGACCTGGCGGCGATCGAGCAGGCAATGGGATGGGCATAGACGACATCCCGCCGAATCGCTCGCCTTGACCCCCCAAACTCGCGGCTGCTAGAATTTGATTCACCCTGAGATAACAGTACCCCCGACTTGTGAGATCTTCCGGTCGCCGGGCCAGGTTTGGTGATGTGGATCACGCAAGTCGTTCTTTATTGCGTTACAATTTAAGAGTGCGCCCACTCTGGGCAGAGAGGCCGAGTTGGACGAGGAACGTATCGCCGACGCCGTCCGTGAGATCATCGCCGCGGTAGGAGAGGACCCCGAGCGAGAAGGGCTGAGGGAGACGCCGCGGCGCATCGCTTCGATGTACGCGGAGCTCTTCTCGGGCATCGGCGCCGACCCCTGTGCTGTTCTGGCCGCCGGCTTCGATGAGCCGCACGAGGAGATGGTCATCCTCAAGGGCATACCGTTCTACTCCCTCTGCGAGCATCACTTCGCCCCCTTTCAGGGAACTGTGCACATCGGCTACATACCGAACGGGCGCGTCGTCGGCGTGAGCAAGCTGGCACGGGTGGTGGAGATCTTCGCCCGCCGCCCCCAGCTCCAGGAGCGGCTGACCAGCCAGGTGGCCGACTGCATAGTGGACTGTCTGAACGCCGATGGCGTAGCGGTAGTGATAGAGGCCGAGCACGCCTGCATGAGCTTTCGCGGTGTCAGGAAGCCCGGCACCCGCGTCGTTACGTCGGCGATGCGCGGCCGGTTCCGAAAGAGCTCCGTCACTCGCTCCGAGTTCCTCTTCCTGGTGCAGGGTCGGTAGAAGATGGCGCTCATCGTGAGACGGGAGGAGCTGGACCGGCTCCGGTCCGAGTGGCAGGGGCTTCTGCCCGCCAACCACCTGAACTGTGTCTTCGTCCACCCCGCCTTCCAGCGCGTCTGGCTGGAGGAGTTTGGGGACGGCCGTGAACCCTATGTCCTCAGCGTGCGTGAAGGCGAACGCCTGGTCGGCCTCGCGCCACTCCTTCGGGAGGGGTCGCACATCGAGCTGATCGGGAACTACGAGATCTGCGACTACATGGACTTCATCGTCGCCCCAGGCTTCGAGGAGGGATTCTTCGCGGCCGTCCTGGCGTCGCTCGAGGGCGACGAGTGGACCGAGCTGGAGCTGAGGGGACTGCCTGCCTACTCGCCGACGCTGAAGATCCTGCCCGAGAAGGCGTCGGCGCTGGGGCTGAAGGCGACGACGGAGCTGGAGGCGGTCTGTCCCCGCGTAGAGCTGCCAGAAAGCTGGGAGGAGTTCCTGGCGCGGCTGGGCAAGAAGGACCGCCACGAGCTCCGGCGCAAGATGCGCCGCCTCCAATCGGGGGGCGCCCGGGTCGAGCTACGGGTCCTGCGGTCGCCGGAGGAGGTAGAGGCGGGCCTCGATGACTTCTTCTGGATGCACAGGACCAGCCGCCAGGACAAGGCACACTTCATGGGCGAGAAGATGGAGGCCTTCTTCCGGAGAATGGCAGTTGCCGTGGCCGCGGAAGGACTGGGGGGCCTCTACATGATGGAGATGGACGGCCACCGCGTCGCCTCGGTGTTCTGCTTCGACTGCGGCGACGAGTTGGCCCTCTACAACAGCGGCTACGACCCTGACTACGGGCATCTCTCGGTGGGCTTCCTCTCCAAGGCCCTCTGCCTGAGCAACGCCATCGACCGGGGAAAGAGCTGCCTCGATTTCCTGCGCGGCGGGGAGCCGTACAAATACGACCTGGGCGGCAAGGACCTGGAGGTCTATCGCTGTCTCATCAAAAAAGGATAAAATGGTACGATACGGTTCTTCAGCCATGAGCAAGACGCGCCGAGTCGCCATCATCAGCACCCACACGTCTCCCCTCGCCTCCCTCGGCGGCCGCGAGGCCGGGGGCATGAACGTCTACGTGCGGCAGCTAAGCCGACTGCTAGGTCGGCGCGGCTACTTGGTGGACGTATTCACGCGACGCTCGGACAAGGAGAGCCCCGAAATCGCCCCCGTGGCGAAGAACGTGCGGCTGGTCCACCTGCGAGCGGGTCCAGAGCGACCGGTGGAGAAGGAGCAACTGCGCCGCTACGTCAGTGAGTTCGAGAGGAATCTCGTTCGGTTTCAGGAAGAGAATGGGCTCCGCTACGACATCATTCACAGCCACTACTGGCTCTCCGGTTGGGTGGCGCAGCGCCTCAAGGAGCGTTGGGGCGTGCCGCACGTCGCCATGTTCCACACCCTGGGCGAGGTGAAGAACCGCTCTCGCATCGCGGTGCGCGAGTCGCGCTACCGCATCCGGGTAGAGCGGCGGCTCGCCCAGAGCGCCGACCGCATCGTCTGCGCCAGTCAGCATGAGAAGCAATTGCTGGAGCGGCTCTACGGTGCTGACCCCGATCACATCGCGGTAGTGCCCTGCGGCGTCGACCTCGACCTCTTCAAGCCCGCCGACAAGCAGTCGGCCCGGAAGGCTCTCGGCTTCACCGACGAGCACATCGTCCTCTTCGTGGGGCGCATCGAGCCGCTCAAGGGGGTGGACATCCTCATCTCGGCGGCGGCCCAGCTCGAACATGAGCCGCACGTCTACGTTCTCATCGTCGGTGGCGACAAGCGCGCTCAGTCGCAGGTCGACGAGCTCCAGGGGCTGGCCACCGGCCTCGGCATCGGGCAGAGGGTATGGTTCCTGGGCGCTGTCGACCACGAGAAGCTGCCCCTGTACTACAACGCCGCCGACGTGGTGGTAATGCCTTCCCACTACGAGAGCTTCGGGCTCGTGGCGCTGGAGGCGATGGCCTGCGGCACGCCCGTGGTCGCCTCCCGAGTCGGCGGTCTCATGAGTACCGTCAACGACGGCGAGACGGGCTATCTCGTCTCCGGGCGTTACCCCGGGCCGTTCGCACATCGGCTCGACCTGCTGCTGGACAACGCGGAACTGCGACGGAGCCTTGGGCAGGCGGCGCGGGAAGCCGTCGAACAGTTCCGCTGGGGCAACGTCGTAGAAGCCATCGACGCTCTTTACCGGGAGTTGCTGGCCCAAGACCCGGCAGTGGCTCCAGAGGGACCCGGCGTCATTGCTACCCCCGGTTCCTAGCCGCTGAGCGCCCCGCGCCGCTAAACCCGCAACGTCATGGCTGACCTTCGTCGATTTCTCCGCTGGCCCTTCCGACACCGGCCCGCTCCTCCTCCGCCGCAGCAGGAGCCCGAGGGCCCGAGGACAGCGCTCGTCATCATGGCCCACCCGGACGACGCCGACTTCCTCTGCGCTGGCACAGTCGCTCGCTGGTGCGACCACGGCTGGGACGTCTACTACGTCCTGGCTACCAGCGGCGACAAGGGTAGCCGTGACCCCGAGATCACGAGCCAGGAGCTGGCGGCGATAAGGGAGCGCGAGCAGCGGCGGGCCGCCGAGGTGCTGGGCGTGAAGGAGTGCATCTTCCTCGGCCATCCGGACGGCTTCCTGGAGGACACGGCGGAGCTGAGGGGCCAGATCGTCCGCCTCATCCGGCGCTACCGGCCACACGTTGTCGTGACCTGGGACGGCTACCGCCGCGCCTTCAACCACCGCGATCACCGCACAATAGGCGTGGCCACCCGCGACGCCATCACGCCTGCCGCCCACAACATACAGTACTACCGGGAGCTGCGGGACGAGGGGCTGGAGCCACACCGCATCGATGAGCTCCTCCTTGTCGGTAGCGACGAATCTGACTATTATGTTGATATGAGCGCTCATTTCGACAGGAAGATGGAGGCGCTCCGCTGTCACGCCAGCCAAATGCGTGAGCCCATCGACGAGGAGAGGGCTGCTCGCTGGCGGCGCTGGCACGAGGAGGTGGGCAAGCCCGCAGGCTATCCCCTGGCAGAGGCTTTTCGGCGCATCGACATGCGCCGCCCCAACCCCTGACTCGCTCTCCTCGTAGCTCACTTTAGAACGGGATCGCCCTTGTGGACGACTTAGCCTACTACATGTTCTGGTCGGGGTTCATCTCGACCGCCGTGGCCTCGCTGGCGTACGTAGAGCATGCGTTTGGGATGCGCCTGGCGTATTCGCGCGCGACCGCCACGAGCGCCGGCGACGTAGCCCTCGGTAACGGAGGGGCCGTGGCGGCCTTCATGGGCCGGGTAGGCACTCTCTTCACCTGGCTGGCGGTGCTCTCCCTCGCCGCCTCCCTGGCCGCCCGCTGGGCAGCGGCGGGGCGGCCGCCCGTCTCCAACATGTGGGAGTACACCGTCGGCTTCGGCTGGGGCATAGCCCTCTTCTACGCCCTCTTCGAACGCCACTACACCCAGCGCTCAGAGGGGCGAGGGTCGGCCCGCGCTCTGGGCGCCTTCGTGATGCCGGTAGCCCTGGGGATGCTGGCGGTGTCGGAGGCGTTCTTCTCCTCGCGCATCGAGCCCCTGGTGCCAGCGCTCCAGGAGAACCGGCTGCTGGCCGCCCACGTGGGTACGATGATGATCTCGTACGGCGCCCTCTCCGTCTCCTTCGGCGCCGGCGTCATGTACCTGATCCAGGGCGAGGGCCGCCGCTTCGCGCAGCTTCCCGACCAGGAGACGCTGGATGCGATAGGCTACGGATCGGTGCTCGTAGGCTTCCCCTTGCTCGCCCTCGGCATCGCCCTGGGCGCCTACTGGGCCAACTCGGCCTGGGGCCGCTACTGGGGCTGGGACCCAAAGGAGACGTCGGCGCTGGTCACCTGGCTCATCTACGCCGGCTACCTGCACGCCCGTGGCTTACGGGGCTGGCGGGGGAATCGCTCCGCCTGGCTGCTTATCATCGGTTTCGTCGCTGTGCTCTTCACATACTTCGCCGTGAACCTCTGGGTGAGCGGCCTCCACAGCTATGCAGGGACGTAAGGTCCCCGGTCGAAGCATCCGAGGGGCCCGCGGCGGGCGGCTTCCCTTCCCATGATCGTCGACTTTCACACCCACGTCTTCCCGCCGCAGGTACGTGAGAACCGCGACGACTACCTGCGCCGCGACCCGACCTTCCGCGAGCTCTACGGCAACCCCAAGGCCAAGATCGCCACGGCCGAGGACGTCCTCGCGAGCATGGAGCGGGCGGGCGTCGACGCCAGTATTGTCCTCAACTTCGCCTGGCAGGAGCAGGAGCTCTGCCATGAAACCAACGATTACATCCTCGAGAGCGCGTCGCGGAGCGGCGGACATCTCGTCCCTTTCTGCACGGTGCAGCCCTCGGCCGGAGACGAGGCCCGCCGCGAGATGGAGCGCTGCGTCCGCGCCGGTGCCCGCGGCCTCGGTGAGCTGCGACCCCAGAGCCAGGGCTTCGACCTGGCCCGCAGCGAGGAGGCGGAGCTGCTGGCCTGGGGCGCCCGCGCTTTTTCGCTCCCCCTCCTGTTTCACGTCAGCGAGCCCGTCGGACACCTCTACCCCGGCAAGACGGGCCTGGCCATAGAAAGCCTCTACCGTTTTCTCGAGAGCTTTCCCGCCCTGCTCGTCGTCGCCGCCCACTGGGGAGGTGGCCTGCCGTTCTACGCCCTCATGCCCGAGGTGCGAGAAGCCCTCGAGAGCGTCTACTTCGACACGGCGGCGACCAGCTATCTCTACGACGCGCAGATCTATCGGCGAGCCACGGAGATCGTCGGGGCCGAGAGAATCCTTTTCGGCAGCGACTTCCCGCTGCTTGCCCAGGAACGCTGCCTGAGCGAGATCCGAGAGGCCTCGCTGGAGGAGGAGGCGCGGCGTCTCATCCTGGGCGAGAACGCCTGCCGCCTCCTCGACCTTTGCCATGAGACCTGAACGCCGGCCCGGCATGCGCCTCTTCGTCGCCTGCGAACTGCCGCCCGCCACCAAGACGGCCCTGGCGGACGTGCAGTCGCGGCTGCGGTCCCGCGGCGCCGAGGAGCTGCGCTGGGTGCGGCCCGAGGGCATGCACCTGACCCTGAAGTTCCTGGGCGAGGTGCCCGCCGAGAGGGTCCCGGCCATCGAGGAGGCGCTGGCGGGAGCTGTCGAAGGCCCGCTGGAGATGCGACTGGCCTTCAGCGCCCTGGGGAGCTTCGGCGGGCCGACGCGACTGCGGGTGCTCTGGGTGGGCGCGGAGGGCGACGTCTCCCGGCTCGTCGACCTGGCCGGCCGGGTGGACGCCGCGCTGACGCCGCTGGGCTTCCCGCGCGAGAGGCGGCCCTACTCGCCGCACCTGACGCTGGCGCGCGTGTCGGACCGGGCCTCGCCGGAGCAACGGCGGCGGCTTTCAGAGCTGATCGCCGGATTTCCCATGCCATCGGTGCCCGAGGCCGTCGTGAGGGAGGTGAGCCTCGTGCGCAGCTTTCTGGAGCCGGGCGGCGCCCGCTACCAGCGCCTAGCCGCTTTCCCCCGCCCGCGAACATAGATTTCCTTCACCATTTCTTGACCGCTCACAGGGTGCTGTCGCTTGACGCGCTTCCAGCGCCCGGTCTACAATAGAAGCGCCTAAGGGAAAACACCTAAGGGATGCGCCTGACTGGAGGACTCTTCAGTGACATTGGCGCCAACAACTGAATAGGCACGGCGCAGGGCACCGGCACATCGTGCGCGGTGCCCTCTGTTCTGTAGCTAGACCTGACGGCCCGCCTTTTAGTCAGGAGGAAAGACCCATGCAGTCCAGTCTCATCGGCAAGATCGAGAAGGCGAAGCGCTACGCTGAAGAGCGGCACCGCATCCGCTTTACGAGCCTGGCGGCCGAGTTCCAGGGAGAAAACGATACCCACCAAGTAGGGCTCGAGGGCGATCAGTGGCGCTGTAGCTGCGACTTCTTTGCCGGGTGGGGCGTCTGTTGCCATACGATGGCGCTGGAGCGGATCCTGGAGGGGATGGTGCCGAAGGAGGTCCTGTCAAAGGCGATCGCCTAGCGCCTGATACTCAGCACACCGAAACGGTGAGGGCAGCTCGCTCGTGTGGGCTGCCCTTATTCGTTTCTCGCGTTCAGCGTTCAGCTTCCAGCTCAGTCAGGGTAGCCATCGGGGTGCGCCTGGTGCCAGCGCCAGGCGCTTTCGATGATCTCCTCCAGGCGAGGCACCTGCGGCTCCCACCCTAGCTCGCGACGCACCCTGTCGGCGCTTGCCACGAGCGCAGCCGGGTCGCCCGCCCTTCGCGGCGCCTCGACGACGGGGATGGCATGGCCGGTGACCCGTCGCGCCGCCTCAACCAGCTCGCGATTGGAGAATCCGCGGCCGTTGCCCAGGTTGTAGACACCGCTGCCCTCGTCACAGCGCGCCAGCGCCAGGAGGTGGGCGGCGGCCAGGTCGCTCACGTGAATATAGTCGCGGACGCACGTGCCGTCCGGCGTGGGGTAGTCGCTGCCGAACAGCTCCAGCCGCTCGGCCCGTCCCAGTGCTACATGGAGCACACGCGGGATGAGGTGCGTCTCCGGACGGTGGTCCTCGCCGTGGCTTTCCGTCGCGCCGGCGGCGTTGAAGTAGCGCAGGGAGACGTAGCGGACGCCGCAGAGGACGTCGTACCAGGGGAGGAGCCGCTCCACTATGACCTTCGTCTCGCCGTAGGGGCTCGCGGGACGGAAGGGCGCATCCTCGTGGATCGGGACGGCGTCGGGGTCTCCGTAGACGGCAGCGCTCGAGCTGAAGACGAACCGCCGGACGCCGTGGGCCGCCATGGCGTTGAGAAGCGTGATAACGCCGATGATGTTGTTGGCGAAGTAGCGCCCCGGCTGCTCCATCGACTCGCCAGCCGCGATGAAGCCGCCGTAGTAGACGACGGCGTCCGGCCGCCGCTCCTGGAAGAGACGCTCGAGGCGCTCGCCGTCCTCCAGCGCCGCTACGACCAGCCCCGCGCCCGGCGAGACGGCCTGCCGGTGGCCGGTCGAGAGGTTATCGAGGACAGTGACCTCATGACCCGCGCCCAGGAGCTCGGCCACGGTGACGCTGCCGATGTAGCCTGCCCCGCCGACGACTAGTACCCGCAAGAGCTACCCCTCGAAGCGCCTGAACACCAGGCAGGCGTTCTGTCCGCCGAAGCCGAAGCTGTTCTTGAGGATGATGCGCACGTCGGCCTCACGGGCGACGTTGGGGACGTAGTCCAGGTCGCACTCCGGGTCGGGGTGCTCGTAGTTGATGGTGGGATGGATGATTCCGGTCTGGAGCGTCTTGACGCAGGCTACGCTCTCCAGCGCCCCGGAAGCGCCCAGGCCGTGCCCGATCATCGACTTGGTCGAACTGATGGGCACACGATAGGCACGTTCCCCGAAGACCTGCTTGATGGCGGCGGTCTCGGACGCATCGTTCAGGGGCGTGGAGGTGCCGTGGGCGTTGATGTAGTCCACCTCCTCCAGCGAAACGCCGGCGTCCTCCAGGGCCCAGCGTATGGCGCGGGCCGCCCCGTCGCCGTCGGCGCAGGGTGCGACCAGATGATAGGCATCGGCGGAGGCACCGTAGCCGACGAGCTCGGCGAGGATCGTGGCACCGCGGGCAATCGCGTGCTCGAGTCTCTCGAGGACAAAGATGGCGGCGCCCTCACAGCAGACGAAACCGTCGCGCTCGGCGTCGAAGGGGCGGCTCGCCCTCTCCGGCTCATCGTTCCGCGTCGAGAGGGCGCGCATGACAGAGAAAGCAGCGAGGCCCAGCTCGCTGATCCCCGCCTCGGTGCCGCCCGTGATCATCACCTCGGCGCGACCGTTGCGGATCAGCTCCATCGCATCGCCCATGGCCTGGGTGCCGGCGGCGCAAGCAGTGGTGACGGTGCTGTTGTAGCCCTTGAGGCCGAACCGCATGCTTATCTGGGAGGCCGCCATGTTCGGCAGCGTCTTGGGAAGGAACAGAGGCTCCAGCCGCATGCCTCCCTTGGCCATGATAGTGCGGACGCCCTGGTCGATCTCCGGGTAGCCGCCGTTGCCGTTGCCCAGCATAACGCCGACGCGGTCGCGGTCCTCCTCCTCAAGCTTCAGGCCGGCGTTGGCGATGGCCTCGCTCGCGGCCGCCACAGCCATCTGGCTGAAGCGGGCCATCCGCCGCGCCTCCTTGCGATCCATGTACTTCTCGGGCTCGAAGTTCTTGACCTCGGCAGCGATCTTCGTCGGGTAGCCCGTCGCATCCACCCGCGTCAGGGGCCCGGCGCCGGAACGGCCCTCGCGGCAGCCCTGCCAAAATTCGTCGACGCTCAGGCCCAGGGGCGTGATCGCCCCCATCCCTGTGATCACGGCTCGCCTTGCACCAGTCATGGTTGGACACCTCCGGGCCACGCTATCAGCCTTCGCGCCGCCGTCAGGCCGGCCCCTGCTTCGTCGCCGCCGCGACGATCGGGTCCGATTCGACTCCCAGCACGTGCTCACGCGCCTCGGCGGCGACAAAGAGCGAGCCGAACACGCAGATCATGTCGCCGGGGTCAGCCGTGGCCAGGGCCGACTCCACCGCTTGTGTCACCTCATCCTCCCACGTCATAGGGATGCCTCTCTCACTGAACGCCGCTGCTACTGCCTGGGCGGACGCCGCCCGCGGATGGCGAGAGCGGGTGGCGATGGCCCGCTCGAGGCGCGGCAGAGATTCCACCTCACGGGCGATGCTCGCCACGTCCTTGTCAGCCGAGACGCCGACCACGAGGACGGCCCTCGAGTAGGTCAGATAGTCGCTCAAGGCGCTGCGGAGCCGCCGCGCCGACTCGGCGTCGTGGGCGCCGTCCAGCACGAGCAGCGGTCGACGCTTGATGATCTCGAGGCGCGCCGGCCAGCGCACCTTCCTCAGCCCCTCCCGGATCTCCGCCTCCGAAAGCTCAAGGCCCGCTTCCCGCAGCACCTCCACCGCCAGGACGGCGGTGGCCGCGTTCTCGAGCTGGTGCTGACCCAGGAGGGGCAGGCGAAGACCATAGGTGGCGCCGGGCGTCCGCAGCCGGAAGTCCTGCTCGTCGGAGGCATAGCCGGTTCTCGTCATGGCGCACTCGCGGGCCACCTCGCGCAGCGGCGAACCCTTCTCGGCGCACACCCCCCGGATCACCTCAGCCGCCGATTCCCGCTGGAGCCCCATCACCACCGGCGTCTCCCGCGTAATTATAGCGGCTTTCTCCGCTGCAATCTGCGCCACGGTGTCGCCCAGGATCGCCGTGTGCTCCAGGCTTATGGGAGTGATGACACACAGGCTCTTGCGGTCGAAGACGTTGGTGGCATCGAGACGGCCGCCTAGGCCCGTCTCCAGAACCTGCCAGCGGACGCCCTGGTCACGAAAGTGCAGGAACGCGAGGGTAGTCAGCACCTCGAAGGTGGTGAGGGAGCCCGTCTCCGGCGCGGCCCCGGCGTCCACGGCCTCGACATGAGGACGCAGCGTCTCCACGAGGCGGACGAACTGCTCGGGCGAGATGAGCTCGCCGTCAACGGCGATGCGCTCGGTGGTGCGATGGAGGTGAGGGCTGGTGTAGAGCCCCGTCCGCTCGCCGGCCTCCCGCAGGACGGAGGCGATCATGACGGCGACGCTCCCTTTGCCCTTGCTTCCGGCCAGATGTATGGTCAGTGGGCCGGCCTCGCCAGGGGCACGGGCCTCGCTTTGGGGATTGCCCAGGCGGGCGAGCAGAGAGCGCACACGCTCCAGGCCCCAGCGGGCGGCGTCTTTGAGGGAGCCGCTGCGCTCCCAGTCGTCGCGGCTGCGGAGATAGGCCAGGGCCTCGCGATAGTCCATGGGCTCTCCAGGAGTCAGGGCCTGTGAGGAAAGGAGACACGTCGGCGGCTGCCCGGCGCGGGCCCCGGCGGTTGCGACGGGCGGCATTATAGCACCCGATTACCGGTCGACTCAAGGAACGTGCGCCACGGTGCCGGAGCCCGTGCCCCCCCATCGCTCCCCCGCCCTGACGCCCATCTCGGCCCCTTGCCACCCTGAACGCTCCCCTGGATTCGCGTATCCTTTTCCCTGCCACATGGCCCTTCCCACCGCCCCACAGAGGGAAGTATTCTAGCCTCCAGCTTCCAACTTCCGACCTCCAGGCTGTGGTGATGCCACGTCTGCTCATCGCTACGGGTAATCGCGGCAAGCTGAGGGAGTACCGGTCGCTCCTCGGCGACCTGGGCTGGGAGCTGGTGTCGCCCCGCGAGATAGGGCTGTCGCTGGAGGTGAGCGAGTCTGGCCGGGACTACGCGGAAAATGCTAAGATCAAAGCCACGAGCTTCGCTCGCGCCAGCGGCCTGGTGAGCCTGGCCGACGACTCGGGCCTGGAGGTCGACGCCCTCGGCGGCCAGCCGGGGTACCTCTCGGCTCGCTACGCCGGCCCCGAAGCGGACGACAGCCAGCGCTTCTCCCGTCTTCTCGAGAGGCTGAGGGGAGTGCCCCCGGAGGAGAGGAGCGCGCGTTTCCGCTGCCTCATCGCCGTCGCCCGGCCCTCCGGCGAGACGGAGCTATTCGAGGGCGAGTGTGAGGGAGTGGTGGCGGAGGCGCCGAGGGGCGAGACGGGGTTCGGCTACGACCCGGTCTTCTACCTGCCGGAGCGGGGTCGCACGCTGGCGGAGCTATCGCTGTCAGAGAAGAACGCCGTGAGCCATCGCGGCGCCGCGGCACGGAAGGCGCGTTCTTTCCTAGAAGAGCTACTGCGTGAGTACCGAGACTGATTTCACCCCCCAGGCCGGGCGCGGCCCTTCGCCAGGCTCGGGACGTGGCCCGCACGGGCCCTCCCCCGGCCGCGAGGCGTCAGAGGGACGCCTGACCGACAGCCTCGGCCGCCGGATCAGAGACCTCCGCGTTTCGGTCACGGACCGCTGCAACTTCCGCTGCGCCTACTGCATGCCCAGGGAAGTGTTCGGCCGCGATTATGAGTTCCTCCGACGACAGGACATCCTTTCGTTCGAGGAGATAGCCCGATTGGCGCGCATCTTCGTGGCCCGCGGCGTCGAGAAGCTACGCATCACCGGCGGCGAGCCGCTTGTCCGGCGGGACGTCGAGAGACTGATCGAGATGCTGGCGCGGCTCGATGGCCTCCGGGACCTGACCATGACGACGAACGGCTCGCTCCTCGCCCAGAACGCCCGCGCCCTGAAGGAGGCGGGGCTGCGCCGCATCAGCGTTAGCCTCGACTCGCTGGACGACAGCGTCTTCCGGGCGATGAACGACGCTGGCTTCCCGGTGGCGGGCGTGCTGGAAGGGATCGAGAACGCGGCGGCCGCGGGTCTCACGCCGGTGAAGGTCAACATGGTCGTAAAGAGAGGGGTGAACGAGGAAAGCGTGCTGGAGATGGCACGCTACTTCCGCCACACGGGGCACATCCTTCGCTTCATAGAGTACATGGACGTCGGCACCACCAACGGATGGCGGCTCGATGACGTTGTGCCCGCCGCCGAGATCCTGCGTCAGATCGAGGCGGTGTGGCCCCTCGAGCCGCTGGACGCAAACTATGAGGGCGAGGTGGCGAACCGCTACCGCTACAGAGACGGCGGCGGAGAGATCGGCATCATTGCCTCGGTGAGCCAACCCTTCTGTCGCGAGTGTAGCCGCGCTCGCCTCTCCGCCGACGGCCAGCTATACACCTGCCTCTTCGCCACGCGGGGTCACGACCTCCGCCGTCTGCTCCGGCGCAAGGCCTCGGACGGCGAGATCGCGGCCTTCCTTGAGTCGGTGTGGGGGAACCGCGACGACCGCTACTCCGAGATCCGGAGCGCCGAGACTGTCGGCCTCCCCAAAGTCGAGATGTCGCGCATCGGCGGCTGAGTTCGCCCACCCTCGGCGACTGGTCGATGTCCAACGAACGAAAGCTCTCCCACCTAGACCCCGCCGGCCGGGCACGCATGGTCGACATCAGCGCCAAGGCCGACACCTCCCGCGTCGCCATCGCCCGTGGCTCCGTGCGCATGAAGCCGGAGACTCTCGCCCTCATCCAGTCGGGCGGCATCGAGAAGGGCGACGTGCTGGCGGTGGCGCGCGTGGCGGGCGTCATGGCCGCCAAGAAGACCCACGAGCTCATCCCCCTCTGCCACCCCCTCCTCCTCACCGACATCGACGTTCGTCTGGAGCCCGACGAGAAGCAGAGCGCCGTCCACATCGAGGCGTCCGTACGCACGACCGGCAAGACGGGGGTGGAGATGGAGGCGCTGACGGCCGTCTCGGTCGCCGCCCTCACCATCTACGACATGTGCAAGGCCGTCGACAGGGGAATGCGGGTCGAGGGGGTGCGGCTGGCGCGCAAGTCCGGCGGCAAGAGCGGCGACATCGTCCTAGAGTAGCCGGGGGCCGGAGCACACAAGGGCGCGATACGCGGCTCACCGCGCCGACGGCTCGTCGGCCTGCGCCTGCTCCAGCAGCAGCTCCGTCACCTTCGTAAGCGCCTCGTACGCGTAAATGACGTAGTCGCGCGGGTGGAGGTCCAGCTTCTCCAGCTTCTCATCCCGCGCCGCCACCGGGTCGGAGACCTCCCCCGAGAAGTCGACCTTCATCACGAGCTCGTACAGCTCACCGTCCGGTGCCAGCACGACGCAGCCGCGACCGGTATCAGCCATCCCTGGCGGCTCCAGCTCGATGCCGTAGCTGAAGAAGGCGCCGGGAAACGGCGGGAAGGGGTCGAGCTCAGCCGTCGCCTCGTGAAGGAGGAGCCGCAGTTGCTGAGCGGCCCGCTCGATGATGAGGTCGGCGTGGGCCTTCCGCGCCAGGGGATCGTTCTCCATCGGCAGCTCCGCCGCATTCTCCGAGGGCCCTGCATTCACCGTACAATTATATTCGGGCCCCCTCGAACCGGTCTAGAAGTGGAGCCCTAACGGGCGCGTTCCAGGGGAGGCGTAGCCGGGGCTTTCCAGCGCCGCCTACGTGCTCATGCGGCGGCTGATTGTAGAGGCACCGAGCCCGTGTTAAAATATTTTGGCAGAAGATATAGCCGAATTATCCTAAATTGGGAGGGGAGCCCTGGTTCAGGCAACCCGCCAGCAGATCCTGGATTACCTGCGCCGCGAGGGGCGCGCCACCGTGAAGGAGCTCGGCGAGCTGCTGGGGCTCACTTCGACGGGCATCCGCCAGCACCTCACGGTCCTGGAACGGGACGGCCTCATCGAGGCGCAGGAGGAGAGGGGACACGTGGGGCGCCCTGCCCTCGTCTACTCCCTCACGGACGCCGGCGACGCCCTCTACCCCAAGAAGTACGACGATCTCGCCAGCACACTGCTCCAGGAACTGCACAACCTGGCCGGCAGCGACGTCGTGCAGAGCCTCCTGCGGCGGGTGGCTGTCCGCTTTGCCGAACCGTACATGGACCGGGTGGAGGGGAGGACGCTCCCCGAACGCGCGGCCGAGATCACGAAGATCATCAGCGAGCGCGGCTGCCTGGCAGAGCTGGAGCTGCGGGGCGACGAGTGTCTCATCAGCCAGCACACCTGCCCCTTCCCCAACGTAGCCAAGGTCAATAGCGGCGTCTGCGCCCTGGAGGTGAAGTTCGTGCGGCGGCTCGCCGGCACCGACGCCCGGCTCATAAGCAGCATCCTCCGCGGCGACAAGACCTGCACCTATCGCCTGCGCGCAGGCGCAACCTCTCCCGCAAACGTCTCCCGCTAGCCCTCTCCTCGGATTCCGGCAGGCGCTGCACCGGGCCGCCCGGCGTATTACGCCGCGCCGTGTTTCCCCTTGACGACAGCCTTTGCTATACTAGGGCGGATTAGACCAAGGAAGGGAGTAAGCGGCCGCTAGGCCCCGACCCATCCGGGGTTCGGCCGTAATTTATGCCAGTCATAGTCGTAGTCGGCGGCCAGTGGGGAGATGAGGGCAAAGGGCGCATGGTGGACCTGCTGGCCCAGAACGCCAGCGTCGTCGCCCGCTATTCGGCAGGGAACAACGCCGGCCACACGGTCGTGAACTCCTACGGGCTGTTCCGGCTGCACCTGGTGCCGGCGGGCATCTTCTACCCTGACAAGACCTGCCTCATCGGCAACGGCCTGGTAATCGACCCCGCGGTGCTGGTGGAGGAGATCGAGGAGCTGAAGGCGCGCGGGGTGAGCATCGACCGGCTCGTCATCAGCGACCGCGCCCACGTCATCATGCCCTACCATCCCATGGTCGACAAGCTGGACGAGCAGATGCGGGGCGACGCTCGCATCGGCACTACCGGCCGCGGCGTCGGCCCTGCCTTCGCCGACAAGGTGGCACGCATCGGCATCCGTATGGCCGACCTGGTCGACCCCAAGGCCTTCCACGAGCGCCTCTCCTTCGTCCTCCCCTACAAGAACGCGGTGCTGGAGAAGCTCTACGGTGCCAAGCCTCTAGACTTCCAGGAGGTGTATGACACCTACAGCCAGTACGGCTCCACCCTGGCCCCGTTCGTGCGTGATACGGCAGCCACCGTCCGCGACGCCATCGCCCGGGGCGAAACGGTGCTCCTGGAGGGCGCCCAGGGCGGCCTCCTGGATCTGGACGGCGGCACCTACGACTACGTCACCTCTTCTGTTCCCTCGTCGCTGGCGGCCGGCGCCGCCCTAGGCATCGGCATCGGGCCTACCCAGATCACGCGGGTAGTGGCCGTCTACAAAGCCTATAACACCCGCGTCGGCAACGGCCCCATGCCCACGGAGCTTACTGACAAGACAGGACTGGAGCTGCGCGAAAAGGGTGCCGAGTACGGCGCCACCACCGGCCGGCCTCGCCGCTGCGGCTGGTTCGATGCCGTCGCCGCCCGCTACACCGCCCGCCTCAACGGCCTCAGCGGCGCCCTCGTCACCCGCCTCGACGTCCTCGACACCTTCCCGACCATAAAGATTTGCACGGCCTACGAGGTGGACGGCGGGCGCATCGAGGAGTTCCCCAGCAACACACGTGTGGTCACTCGCTGCAAGCCCGTCTACGAGGAGCTTCCCGGCTGGCAGCAGCCCACCGCCGACATCCGCCGCTTTGAAGACCTGCCGGAGGCCGCCCGAAACTACGTCAAGCGCCTCGAATCGTTCATCGGCGTGCCCATAGAGATCGTCTCCGTCGGGCCGGAGCGAGAGCAGGCCATCGTCGTCAAGCGCGTCTTCTAGGAAGACGTCCTGTTCGAGAGAAGCGTACGGTCGAGTTCACCGCACAAAGAGACGGCCCGCCAGCAGAGTGCACACGCTGACGGGCCGACGCAACAGACTACGTAGGCGGTAGACTACACGGCCACCGGCAGGTCGATGCGGTGGCGCCGCACCTCGGCGACTATCTTCTCTCCCGTCGCCGCGTCCGGCTCGCAGAGGGGCAGCCGGTAGCCCCCAACCCGAAAGCCCACCTCGTTCAGGGCATGCTTGATCGGGATGGGGTTGCTGGCCAGCGTCATCAGCGAGCTCATCAGGGGCAGGAGCCGCCGGTGGATCTCCGCCGCCTCCTTCACCTGACCCGACACGAACTTCTCGATCAGCGACTTCATCTGGAGCCCCACGAGATGCGATACGACGCAGATGACGCCGTAACCGCCGACCGACAGTATGGGCAGCGTATCGCCGTCGTTGCCGCTCCACACCCGGAAGTCGTCCCGGCTCTCGTCGATGATGCGGGCTGTCTGCTCCAGGTTGCCGCTCGCGTCCTTGACGCCGGCCATGGTCGGGATGTGCGAGAGGCGGACCGTCGTCTCCGCCGTGACGTTGACGCCGGTGCGGCCGGGGATGTTGTAGATGATGCAGGGTAGCGAGGTCGCCTTGGCGATGGCCTCGAAGTGACGGAAGAGCCCCTCCTGAATCGGCTTGTTGTAGTAGGGCGCCGTGAGAAGCAGCCCGTCGACGCCCACACGCTCCGCCTCACGGCTCAGCTCCACACTCTCCGCAGTGTTGTAGCTGCTGGTGCCGGCGATGACGGCGCCCGCGTCGCCCACGGCGCGCTTCACCTCAGCGAAGAGCTTCAGCTTCTCCTCCGTCGTAAGCGTCGGTGCCTCGCCCGTCGTGCCGGACACCACCACGCCGTTGCTCCCCGAGTTCAGCAAGGCCATCGCCAGGCGCTGAGCCTGTGCGTAGTCCACCTCGCCCTCGGGCGTGAAAGGCGTAACCATGGCCGTCAGCAGGCGACCTATCTCTCCCATCGCCGCACCTCCTTCATCCTTTCGTTCCGATACTACGCCCTCTGCGCGAAGATGATGCCAGAGCGGTGGCGTTCCTCAGCCGCCGCATGCGACATCGAAAGGTCAAGGATCGGGCTGCCTGCTCGCGCCGCCAGCCTGCGAGAGGAACGCGTTTCCACGGGCCGGGCCAGGCCCCGCCGCAGGCGACTCCAGCAAGCGTGTGCCTAGACCAGGCTTCGCGCGATAAGCTCTTCCGCGATCTGAATGGCGTTAAGGGCGGCACCCTTGAGCAGGTTGTCGCCGGACAGCCAGAAGGCGATGCCGTTCGGGCTAGAGGCGTCCTGGCGGATGCGGCCCACGAACACCTCATCCCGGCCGGCTGCCGCCCAGGGCTGAGGATAGAGGCTCACGCTGGGCTCGTCCTGGACGGCGACGCCCGGCGCCCCGCTCAGGATCTCGCGCACGTCATCGGGGCCCATCGGCCGGCTCAGCTCCACGTGCACCGCCTCGCTGTGGCTGACGAACACCGGCACACGAACGCAGGTGGCGGAGACGGCCAGTTCGGGTTCGTGCATGATCTTGCGCGTCTCCTGGACCATCTTCCACTCTTCCTTGGTGTAGCCGTTGTCCATGAAGACATCGATCTCCGGCAGAAGGTTGAAGGCGATCTGGTGCGGATACACGTGGGGCACCGTCGCCTTGCCTTCGAGGATCAGCTTCGACTGGGTGTTCAGCTCCTCCACCGCCAGCCGGCCCGTCCCCGAGACCGACTGGTAGGTGTCAGCGATGACCCTGCGGACGGGATTGACGCGGTGGAGGGGCCACAGGACCAGCACCAGAGGCGTGGTGGAGCAGTTGGGAATGGAGATGATGCCCTCGTGGTCGTTCACGTCGTCGGCGTTGACCTCGGGCACCACCAGGGGCACATTCGGCTCCATGCGGAAGGCGGAGCTGTCGTCGATCACCACAGCACCGGCCTTCGCCGCGATCGGGGCATATTGACGCGACGCCTCACCCGAGGCGGAGATGAAGACGAAATCCGCTCCCGCGAAGGTATCGTTGTTCGTCTCCTCCACCTCGATCTCGCGTTCACCTACGAGGAGCCGGCGGCCCGCCGAGCGGGCCGTCGCCGCCAGGCGCAGCGACTTGAAGGGAAAGTGGCGGTTCATGATGACCTTGATGAACTCATCGCCCACTATGCCCGTGGCTCCCACGACGACGACGTTGTACTGTTTGTTTCGAGATGGCACCGGAGTCACCTTTCCCTTTAGGACAGAATTCCTGCTACCAGACGGGCCGCTGCTGTCTTCGATAGCAACACGGCCCGAACATAATAACGCACCGCCGCGCCTACATCAAGACTAGAAGAGTCCTAAGATGTCATCCAGTCCCCTGACCAGCTCCGCGCGGTTCATGACCTCCTTGGTCGCCAGCAAGACCCCCGGCATGAACGAATCACGGCCCGTACTGTCGTGACGGATGGTCAGCGTCTGGCCCAGGCCCCCGAGGATCACCTCCTGATGCGCCACCAGTCCCGGCGCCCGGACGCTGTGGACTGTGACGCCATCGACCTCGCCGCCGCGGGTGCCCGGCAGCGACTCCTTCTGCGTCGCGGTGCGCTCGAAGGGCCTGCCCCGGGCCGCAACCATCTCGCGGGCCGTCGTGAGCGACGTCCCGGAGGGCGCGTCCGCCTTCTGCTCGTGGTGGAGCTCAATGATCTCGGCGTAGTCAAAATAGCGCGAGGCGATGCGGGCCAGGTGGACCATGAGGACGGCGCCGATCGCGAAGTTGGGCGCCAGCACAGCGCCCAGCTTCTTCTCCCGACAGGCGTTCTCCAGCTCATTGACGAAGTCAGCGCTCAGGCCCGTGGTGCCGCTGACGAGCCGCGCGCCGGCCGCCAGGGCCGCCCGCGCCACGACGGGCGTCCATTCGGCGTTAGTGAAGTCGATGACCACCTCCGGGCGGGCCGCCGCGAAGAGAGCCTCGGGATCGTTATCGAGACTGACCCGTCCGGAGCCGTCGGGCAGCGGAAAGGACTTCTCGGCGGACAACTTCTCGAGAACACCCACGGCCTCTAGGTCGGGGTCGCGACAGACGGCAGCCAGGACCTCCTTCCCCATACGGCCGGTGCCGCTGACGACAATGCGAAGCGGGGGCATAGGGCCTCACCTCCTCCAAAGACGGGCGAAACGCCGCTCAAAGCATGGCCTTTGAGAAAACACGTCACCTCTGAGGGTCGATGGTCAGGGAGAGAATCTAGCTCCGAAGGCCGGGCTTGAGCCTGGCGCCGTGCCAGCCTGAAGGCTGGCCTTCGGAGGTGATTCCCTCGTGTCAAGCTATGCTGCTCGTGACCATCAGCCCAGGGCGGAGCGGATGGCTACGGACGCCGAGGGCCGTAGGGGGGTCGCGGCGGTGGCGGCCGGCCGGGCCGGTCGCCGGGGCGGTCGGGACGATCGCCGGGCCGTCGCCGCCGGAGACCTCTGTCAGGACCCCTGTCGTAGCCGCCTGGGTAGCTGCGTCCATCGCCACGGCGGCGCGGCGGGCCTCCGCTAGAATCGCTGCGGTAGGGCGGGCGTCGCGGCGCGCCCCCTCGCGCAGGCCCGCGGTTGCTCCCTCGCCCAGGCCCACGGTCCACCCCCCCTGTGCTGACACCCACCGGCCTCGACTCTCCCTCGAGGACGGCGCGCCGCGACAAGTTGATGCGACCCATATTGTCGATCTCGATCACCATCACCATCACCTCATCGCCCACGCGCACCACGTCCTCCACGCTGGGGACGTGATAGTCGGCGAGCTCCGAGATGCGCACCAGCCCCTCCTTGCCCGGCATGATCTCGACGAACGCGCCGAAGTCCACGAGGCGCGTAACCTTACCCGTATAGATGGCGCCGACCTCCACGTCCTTCGTCAGCCCCTCGATTATCTGAATCGCCTTTTGCGCCATCTCCTCACTGCTGGAACCGATGAACACCGTGCCGTCATCTTCCACGTCGATGCTGCACTTCGTCTCGTCGATGATCGAGCGGATCATGCGGCCGCCGGGGCCTATCACGGCGCCGATCTTCTCCTGAGCGATCTGGATGCGGTACATGCGCGGCGCGTGCGGGGACAGCTCCGACCGGCTCTCGGCGATGATCTCGTGCATCTTGGCAAGGATCTCCAGTCGCGCCTCGCGGGCCTGAGCCAGGGCCTCGGCCATGATCTCGGCCGTTATGCCCTTGACCTTGATGTCCATCTGGAGGGCGGTGATACCAGCCGCCGTGCCGGCCACCTTGAAGTCCATGTCCCCCATGGCGTCTTCGATGCCGGCGATGTCAGTGAGGATGACGTATCGACCGTCCTCGCCCATCATCAGTCCCATGGCGATGCCCGCGACCGGCGCCTTGATCGGCACGCCCGCATCCATGAGCGAGAGCGTGCTGGCGCAGACGCTGGCCATGGACGTGCTACCGTTGCTCGACATGACCTCCGATACCAGACGTATCGTGTACGGGAACTCCTCCTCGCCGGGGATCACAGGCTCGACCGCCCGCTCCGCCAGGGCGCCGTGGCCGACGGAACGGCGACTGGGAGTGCCCATTCGCCTCACCTCGCCCGTCGAGTAGGGGGGAAAGTTGTAGTGGTGGAGGAAGCGCTTCGACTCCTCCGGAGAGAGGGTGTCCAGGCGCTGCTGCTGCCCCACTGATCCAAGGGTGGCGAGGGTCAGCACCTGTGTCTCGCCGCGGCTGAACAACCCTGACCCGTGGGTGCGGGGGAGGAGAGACACCTCCCCCGAGATGGGCCGGATCGTCTTTGGGTCGCGTCCATCGGGGCGGAGGCCCTGCCCGAGGATGCGAGAGCGCACCTCCCGCTTGACCTCCTCGTCGAAGGCGGCAAGGAGCTGCTCTGCGGCGTAGGTCTCACCCAGCCGCTCCACCAGCTCACGCCGTCTCTCGTCCAGAGCGGCCTCTCGTTCCTCTTTGTCGCCGGCAGCCAGCATCTCCCCGATCTGGCCTTCGACGAACTTGGCCACCGCCTGATGGACCCCCGCCTCCGGCTCGATAACGGCCACGTCAACCTTCGGCTTGCCGCACTCGGCAACCAGCTCGTCCTGGAGCGCGATAAGATCGACGTTGGCCTCCTGACCCCGTCGCACGCCTTCGAGCACCATCTCCTCAGAGACGCCCTTGGCGTTAGCCTCCACCATCATGACGGCGTCGCGGGTGCCTGAGACCACCAGGTCCATCTGGCTCTCGTGTAGCTGGCTGAAAGTGGGGTTCAGGACATACTCGCCATCGACGTATCCCACACGTGTCGAACTCACGGGGCCGGCGAACGGTATGTCCGAGATGGAAAGCGCCGCCGAGGCGCCGATCGTGGCCAGCACGTCGGGGTCGTTCTCCTGGTCTGCCGAGAGGACCGTGACGACGATCTGGACATCATTGCGGAAGCCCTTGGGGAAGAGGGGGCGCAGCGGCCGGTCCGTGAGCCGGTCCGCCAAGATGGCCTCGGTGCTGGGGCGGCCCTCGCGCCGGAAGAAGCTGCCCGGTATCTTGCCCGCAGCGTACAGCCGCTCCTCGTAGTCCACCGTCAGCGGGAAGAAGTCGATCCCTTCTCGGGGCTGGTCGCTGGCGCAGACCGTCACCAGCACTAGCGTCTCCCCGAAGCTGACGGTAACCGCGCCGTTGGCCTGATTGGCCAGCTTCCCCACCTCGATGGTCACGGGTCGGCCGCCAACGTCGCGCTTGTAAGTGTGTACCATGTCTTGTCTAACCTCCAGTTAGTGTTGTACTAGTTTGGGACGATTCATTGGTCGTCGTTTATGCAGCCAACGTGAGAACCCCCATGCATGCGGTCAAGCACGGCCCAGGCGGCCAGAGACCGCCATCGGCCTGGCAAGCCCCTACATCCTAGAACTCAAGAATATGTGAGCAGCCCTATGTCATCTGCCCAGCGAGACTCTCTGACTGCCCGCGTCCTGGTCTGGAGGACCTCGATGTCTAGCGTGGAGGCCGCTTCAGAGGTTTCTCTTGCTACGGGGCTGCGTCTTCTCTCTTACCTTCCCACTCAGGCGAAAGCCTCCGCCGGGTAGTCTCTCTACTTGCGGAGGCCAAGTTTGGAGATGATGGAGCGGTACCGCTGCACGTCTTGTCTATTGAGGTAGGTGAGCTGTCTACGTCTCTGCCCAACCATCATGAGGAGCCCGCGGCGCGAATGGTAGTCGTGCTTATGCACTTTCAGGTGCTCGGTTAGCTGATTGATCCGCTCCGTCAAGAGGGCTACTTGTACTTCTGGGGAGCCAGTATCGGCTTCGTGGAGGCGATGAGCCGAAATGAGGGCTTCCTTCTTCTCCTTATCCACCGTAAACAGATCCCGAGCGCACCTGCGTGAGGGCTTACCTTTCTCTCATCTACTTCGCGGCTATTCTAGCACGGCCTTCTGTCCAGGTGCAACCTACACCTGCATATGCTATATTCGCCTCGCGGGAAGGACCCCATACCTTACCGACGTCGATTGACAGCACCGGGCGCTCCTACGCAGAGGGATACTGCCAGCAGGAGAGAACAGGTTAGTGGCCAAGGTCGCCATCGTCACCGACAGCGCCGCTTCCTTACCCGAAGCCCTGGCCGACGAATACTCTATCCACGTGGTGCCCCTCAGCCTCGTCCTCGACGGCCGCACCTTTGCCAATTCCGTCGACGAGAGCCACGAGTTCTATCGACACCTTCGATCCGCTAGCCGGCCCCCCACAACCACCTCCCCATCGCCGGGCACCTACGTCGAGACGATGCGCAAGATCGCCAGGCAAGCGCCGTCCATCCTCTGTGTCACGGTCGGCTCTCAGTTCAGCGTCACCTACCAGTCGGCCCTACGCGCCAGCGAGCTCCTGCGGGAGGGCCTCCCCGATGTGGAGATCAGCGTACTCGACTCTCAGGCGGCGGCCATGGCCCAGGGCTTCATGGTGCTGGCGGCCGCCCGCACCGCCGCCAAGGGCGGCGACCTGGCAGCGGTCGTCGCGAGCGCCGAGGCGTTGAGGCCCCGCGTCCGAATCCTGGCCGTCCTCGATACGCTGGAGTTCCTGGCCCGCGGCGGCCGCGTCCACCCCGTCGCCGCCTGGGCCTCCGATCTGCTCCAGGTCAAGCCCATCGTCGAGTTCAAGCACCGCCAGGTCGACCTGGTGGCCCGCACCCGAACCCGCCGTCGCGCTGTTGACCGCCTCCTCTCCCTGTTGGAGGCGCGATGCGACCCCAGCAAGCCCCTGCACGCCTGCGTGCAGCACACCGACGCTCCCGATGAGGCGCAGGCCTTAGCAAAGAGAGTAAGCGACTCCCTGCACCCGGTAGAGTTCTACGTACAGGAGTTCACGCGCGTCATGGGGGTGCACACGGGCCCCGGCCTGCTCGCCGTCTCTTTCTACAGCGAGCCCTAGGCGACAGGCCGAATCTGGCGCCACCTCTCGGCGCTCGCCTATAATTCAACCGACATGAGAGCGGAAGCGCCGGAGCCCCTCGACGACGCCGAGCGGCTCCTCTTGGCTATCGGTCCCCGTCCGCCGGCCCGCAGTCGCCCACCCCTGGTACTGGTCAGCGGTCTCCCCGGCACAGGCAAGTCACGCCTTTGCCGCAAGCTCAGGGCTCGCACCGGCGCCGTCGTGCTTGAGAGCGACGCGGCGCGGAAGCTCCTCTTCCCGCAGGCCGACTACTCCTTCACGGAGAGCCGCCGCCTCTTTCGCGCCATCCACGCCGCTATCGAGAGGCTCCTCGCCGCCGGCGCGCCCACCGTCCTCGACGCCACGAATCTAGCCGAGTGGCAGCGGCAGCCCCTCTACGCCATCGCGGAGAGCCAGGGCGCGAGGGTCATCGCCGTTAAGGTGGAGGCGCCACCCTCCGTCGTGCACAGGCGCCTGGCCCGGCGCGCACGCCGCAGCGACACGGCCGACCACTCTGATGCCACCGTCGAGGTGTACGAACGGATGCGGGATAGCGAGGAAGAGATCAAGCGCCGGCACTTCGTCGTCGACACGTCGCACGACACGGCGCCCGCCCTGCAGGCGATCGCGGAGGAGATGGAGGCGCCCTAGGCCTGGAGAACCTCAATTGGGACAGCCCTACCTGATGATCAGAGCCGCTATCGATCCCAGCGTCCGCGAGAAGTTCCAGAGCTGGTACCGGCAGGTCCATCTGCCTCACATGCTCCGCATCCCGGGCATCGTCGGCGCTTTCACTCTCCGGCGTGGCGGCGGCGACGGCGACTACATGGCCCTCTACCCCTTGTCTGACGAGAAGGCGATCCAGAAGGCGCTGACCAGCCCTGAGGCGGCGACGGCCCGCCAGGACTGGCTCCCCTGGATGCCCTACGTAAGCGAGATCAGCATCGAGATCTACGCCGATCTCGGCCCGCTGCCCGCCTACCAGCACCACAACTAACCCGTCTGGGATAAGAAGGCCGCCGCCCTCCGCGCGGCGGCCGCTGCCTCGATGGGCTTCAGGCTCAAGCAGTCTGTTCAGGTATCGCGCCAGTCCTCCGTCGCCACCAGCGCGACAGGGCGGCGTAGCCCCAACGCTGCAGCATGAAGGCGATGACGATGCCCATAAGCGACACCACGACTCCGACGAGAGCGTCAAAGATGAAATGGTTCGCCGTGAAGACAATGGCGGCCATCTGGGCCACCGGCAGCAAAGCCGCCAAGAACCACACCGCCTTGTTCCGGGTCGACCATATGATGCCCAGCGCCAGGATCAGGGCCCAGCCCACGTGCAGGCTGGGAACGGACGCGTATGGGTTGACGAAGGGCTGCGTCGACTGGGCCTGGTAGCTCAGACTGCTGAAGTCCGCCAGCGTGTCTACGAAGCCGAATCCGGGCAGCAGCCGCGGCGGCGCCACCGGGAAGAGGTGATAGATGACAAGCGCAATGGCGCCGGACGCCAGCATGGCGTCACGAGTGATCGTGTACTGGTGCCGGTGCAGGAAATACATCCAGATGCCCACCACCACGATGAGCGGGAAGTCAAGCCAGAAGTAGACCGCGTTGAAGAACTGGATGAGGAAGTCCTTTCCCAGGATCAGAGTCTGAAGCTCCAACTCCCAGAAGAACCCCAACTCCCGCTCCAGGTCGACGATGCGCACGGCGCGGTCGAACGCCTCGCCCGCCCTGTCGACAACGCTGCCCCGTACGAGGAAGTACAGGAGAAAAGCAACACCCACGAGGCCGAGCTCGAAGACATCGCGGAAGATACGCTTCTCGCCGATGAGTCGCGCCATCCTGGCGGGCACCGACTGCTCCTGTGTGACCATCTACGCTGCCCTACTAAGCCTCAAAGGGCGAAACGGCCAGATCCCTCACCTTTAATTATCACCACAAACGTCCCCCGTTTTCAAGAAGCAAGTCGGTGGCGGACCGCCCGGAGCGCCCTGCGGGGCGACAGCCGGCCCTGGGCAATCAGGTCGGCGATGTACAGGGCCAGCACCACGACCAGGCCGCCCATGACCATATCGAAGAAGAAGTGGTTCCCCGTCACCGCTGTGGCCCAGAACGTCGCAACCGTTATTAGCACCACCAGCAACTTGGGCCACAGGCGCCCGGTGTTCCGCCAAACGAGGATGCCGGCCAGCAACATCCAGCCGAAATGAAAGCTGGGCACAGCGGCAAAGTGGTTGACGAACGGGCCTGGCTGCATCTGGTAGGTGTCACGGGCGAGAACCTGCACCGTGTCCACGAAGCCCCACTCCGGCAGCAGCCTGGGTGGCGCCACCGGGAAGAGAGCGTAGCCTATGAGCCCGATACCGGCCGAAATGAGCAGGGCGTTACGGAAGATCCCGTAGCTGCTCCTTCTTCGCAAGTACAGCCAGAAGCCTGTTGCCGCCAGTAGGGGCAGATGACCGTAGACGTAGATGCCGTTCGCGAGCTGCATCAACAGACGCCGGTCCAGCAGGGGCTGCTGCCACTGCCGCTCGGAGAAGATGCCGAGCGCCTGTTCGATGCGGATCACGCCGCCGGCGCGCACCACCGCCTCTGCCGCCGGCTCCGGCAGCTCGCCGCGGATGAGGAAGTAGACCACCATCGCCGAGACGATGGCGAAGAGCTCTGCGAAGAAGGTGGTGATGGAGTTGGTCCTGCCCCGCAGGCCTGCCAGCAGCTCCTCGGAAGCCACGCTCGCCCCCTTCCTTGGTAAGTATGGCTTTCGTTCGGTTGCGGTAGCCTGGCGCCGAGACTATGATACGTCTCGCGGGGCGCGCCCGCAACCGCCACCGCATCTCACTCTGAGAGCGAGAACTCGTTCGTTTCCCCCGCCGCCGGAAAGGAGAGGACGGTGGACATACGGGTTGACAGCGGCGATATCGCCAGCTATCCCTCCAAGGCCATAATCGTCAACCTATTCGAGGGGGCGGGCAAGCCGGGAGGCGCGACGGGCGCCGTGGACCGCGCCCTCGACGGCGCCATCTCCCAGCTCATCGCCGACGGCGAGCTCAAGGGCAAGCACAAAGAGTTGACCCTCGTTCACAGCCTGGGCCGCCTTCCCTCCCCGCGTGTCCTTGTCGTCGGCCTCGGAAAGCAGCAGGACTTCACCCTGGACCGGGTGCGCAACCTCGCCGCCGGCGCCGCCCGCTACCTGCGCCGAGTGGGCGTCGACTCCTTCGCCACCGTCGTCCACGGCGCCGGCACAGGGGGCATGGAGGCCGAAGCCTGCGCCCAGGCCATCGCCGAGGGGACCATTCTCGGCCTCTACACCTTCAAGCGCCACAAGAAGAAGAAGGAGGAAGACGAGCGCGAGGTCCAGGAGGTCACCGTAGTCGAGCGGGACGCCTCCAGGCTGAGGGCCCTGCGTCGCGCCGTCGAAAAGGGCCGGATTCTCGCCGAAGCCGCGAACTTCGCCCGCGACATGGCGAACGAGCCCGCCAACATCCTCACACCGACCGAGATGGCCAGCCGCGCCCAGAAGATGGCCGAGGAGACTGGCCTGGAATGCCGCGTCCTCGAGCAGAAGGAGCTCGAGAAGCTGGGGATGGGCGCCTTCCTGGGCGTGGCCCGGGGCAGCCGTCAGCCGCCCAAGCTCATCGTCCTCGACTATCGCGGCGGAGGCAGGCGCCCGACGCTGGGGCTGCTGGGCAAGGGAATCACCTTCGACTCCGGCGGCATTTCAATCAAGCCCTCCGCCGGCATGGAGGCGATGAAGGGCGACATGCACGGCGGCGCGAGCGTCATCGCCGCCATGGGGGCCATCGCCCGCCTCAAGCCCCGCATGAACGTCACGGCCATCGTCCCGGCCACCGAGAACATGCCCGGCGGCAACGCCACCAAGCCCGGCGACGTGGTGAGGGCGATGAGCGGCAAGACCATCGAGGTCATCAACACCGACGCCGAGGGCCGCCTCATCCTCGCCGACGCCCTCGCCTATGCCCGAAAGCTGGAGCTCTCACCCCTGGTGGACGTGGCTACCCTCACCGGCGCCATCTCCATCGCCCTGGGCAAGGTCGCCCTTGGCACCATGACCAACAACCAGGAGCTCTGCGACAGGGTGATCGAGGCGGGCAAGGCGTCCGGCGAGAAGATCTGGCAGCTCCCCCTGTTCGACGAGTACAAGGAACAGATCAAGAGCGACATCGCCGACGTCAAGAACGTGGGCGGCCGCGAGGCCGGTGCCATCACCGCCGCCCTCTTTCTCGCGGAGTTCGCCGAGGATACGCCCTGGGTCCACCTCGACATAGCCGGCGTCGACCGCGTCGAAAAGGAGAACGGCGTTCTGGTGAAAGGGGCCAGCGGCGTTCCCGTGCGCACCCTCGTCAACTTCGCGCTCAGCCTCTCGCAGGCGAGGGGTAGGAAGCCGAAGGGCAAGTAAGCTTTCCCGACTGTGCAGGGCCGCTAGGAGCGCTCCCTCAGGAGCGACACGACGCGATCCAGGACCCGCTGAGCCACGTCGTACTTGGGCAGCAGGGGCAGGCTCTCGGCGCGGCCGGAGGTGTCGATCACGACGACCTGGTTCGTCTCGGAGCCAAAGCCTGAGCCAGCCGCCGTGATGTCGTTGGCGACTATCAGATCCAGCTTCTTGCGGGACAGCTTCTCAGTGGCGTTGCGGACGACGTTCTCACTCTCCGCCGCGAAGCCCACGCGGACGAGCTTCCCCTTCACGCCCGCCAGGATGTCGGGCGTCTCCGCCAGCTCCAGGGACAGCCGTTCGCCCTTGCGCTTGATCTTCTGCTTTGCCCTCGCGGCCGGCTCATAGTCGGCGACGGCGGCTGCCATGATGAGAACGTCGGCGTCTGCACAGTCGGCCACGATAGCATCGCGCATCTCGACCGCTCTTCGCACTGGCACCAGGCGCACACCGTAGGGACAGGGCAGCGAGACGGGAGCGCTCACCAGCACAACCTCAGCGCCACGGTCACGGGCCGCCTCGGCGAGAGCGAAGCCCATCTTGCCCGAGGAGTAGTTGCCGACGAACCGCACCGGGTCGATGGGCTCCTGCGTTCCTCCGGCGCTTACCACGATCTTGCGGCCCGCCAGGTCGCCTCGCCGGCCGAGAACGTAGCGGATGGCGCCCAGGATCTCGTCGGCTTCGGCCAGGCGGCCCAGGCCCGAGCGACCGCTGGCCAGCCTGCCCTCCACCGGGCCCACGAACGTCATGCCCCGCTCGCGCAGCAGGTCGATGTTGGCCTGCGTCGCCGCGTTCTCGTACATCTGCGAGTCCATCGCCGGCGCCAGGATGACAGGCGCGCGCGTCGCCAGCACCGTCAGGGTCACGACGTCGCCCGCGAGGCCGTGGGCCAGGCGCGCGAGCGCCGCAGCGGTGGCCGGCGCAACTGCTATCACGTCGGCGCGGCGGGCCAGCTCCACGTGCTCCTCCGCCAGCTCCGACGCCGGGTCGAACATGTCGACGAAGACCGCACGGCGGGTGATGCTGCGCAGCGTGAGAGGAGTGACGAAACGGGTTGCCGCCTCCGTCATCATCACGTCGACCAGCGCCCCAGCCTGCGTTAGCCTGCTCGCGATATCCACCGCCTTGTAGGCGGCGATGCTTCCCGTGATACCCAGCGCGATGACCCGATCCCTGAGCATATCCTAGCGTCCTTCCTCCCGGCTCGCCGCGTAGACCATCCGCAGCCCGACCAGCGTGAGGTCCAGGTCCACCACCTCGATTACCGACGTCTCGCGGGCAATGATAGGGGCCCAGCCGCCGGTACCGATAACCCTGGCCTTGCCGCCCAGCTCTTCCTTGAAGCGCGCCACCATCCCCTCGATGAGCCCCACGTAGCCGAACAGGATGCCGGACTGCACTGCGGCCGCCGTATTCTTGCCGATCGCCGTGTCCGGCCGCTCCAGCTCCACCCGTTGCAACTTGGCTGCTCGCTGGAACAGCGCCGCCGACGCGATGCCGATGCCCGGGGCGATGGCGCCGCCAAGGTAGTCGCCGGACGCGGAGACGGCGTCGAATACAGTGGCCGTCCCCAGGTCGACGATGATAAGCGGCGGCGGCCCGTAGAGCCTCAGGGCCGCCACGACGTCCACTACCCGGTCGGGCCCAACGTCGCGCGGACTGTCGTAAAGGATGCGCACTCCCGTACGCGTGCCCGTACCCACCACGAGCGGCGTCACCTTGAAGTAGCGGCGGCACACCTCCTCGAACGCAGGCACCAGGTCCGGCACGCCGCTCGCCATGACTGCCTCTCCGATAGCCTCCGGAGCGATCTTCTCCGTCGCAAGGAGGCTGAGAATCGCCACGCCGTACTCGTCAGGCGACCGCTCCACGTCGGTCCAGATGCGCCACGTGGCCCGCAGCTCATCGCCCTCGAAGACGCCTATGCTGATGTTCGTGTTACCGACGTCGACAGCCAGGAGCATCGGTCCTCCTTGCTCTCTCCCCCACGCCGAGCCATGCCTTGAAGCGAGGCCATTATAGGTGAGCCTCAGGGAGGTGGCAACCAAGAGGCCCTTTCCCTACAGCGCTACGGTCTTGGCGCTTGGGAAAGGATCAAATTTCGTCGACGACTCGTCATAAAAGGCTTGATCGCCTAAACCGCCCTCTGCTATTCTCCAGCCCGTCCAGCGGCTGAGAAGAACCCCCTATTCAGTGGTCGCAGCATCCTCTCTGGACACACGACCACCGCCTCGACAAGCGAGGTGAGACCCTCCTAGGGGCCGTCGCTGTAGACGGCGAGCCTACCCCGCCACCAGAAACGGCTCGCTCTCTCAGTGGCTCAGCTCTGGACATCATATCCAATACCTCTCGTCTGCGGCCTCACGGGCCCCACTTGTCGCGAGGATGACGCGCGGCCCAGGGGAACTTTGCCCAACGCCGAGCGCAGGTCAGACTCGCGCGTCGAGGAGGCGCTAGGCGCGAACTATGACCGAGAGCGACCCAAGGACACAGGCCCACCCTTCCCCTCGCTCCATATGGGAGGCCGCGCTCGGCCGGCTCCAGCTTCAGGTCACCAAGCCGAACTACGACACGTGGCTCAAGGACACCGTCGGCATCGCCTGCGATGACGATGTCTTCGTCGTCGGCGCTCCCACCGACTTCGCCATCGAGTGGCTGAACACACGCCTCCGGCACCTCGTGGCCAAGGCCCTGGCGAATGTGGCCGGTATGGATCTGGAGGTCACGTTCCAGGTCATCGGCGGCCCGGAACAGAGGAGGCCCCGACCCACTGACGCTACGGCTTCTGCGAGCGCCGCTCGCCCTGCCCCGGCCCGCCCCCCGGAGGCTCACCTCAATACTGCGCTCACCTTTGCCGCTTTCGTCGTCGGTGACAGCAATCGCCTTGCCCATGCTGCAGCCGTGGCCATGGCTGCTGGCTCCGCCACTCTCTACAACCCCCTCTTCCTCTGGGGACCGGCCGGTATCGGCAAGACTCACCTCCTGCACGCGATCGGGCACGAAGCGCTCAAGGGCACCGACAACGTCCTCTTCGCGTCCGCCGAGAAGTTCACGAACGATTTCGTCCGTGCCCTCAAGGAGAAACGGTCCGACTCTTTTCGCAGCCGATACCGGTCGGCCGACGTCCTTCTCGTCGACGAGATCCACTTCCTGATCGGCAAGGAGCAGACGCAAGAGGAGTTCTTCCACACCTTCGACGAGCTCCAGGCGGCGGGCAAACGGATCGCCGTGACCTCCGACCGCTCACCCCAGGAACTGACCGGCCTCGACAGGCGTCTCCGCTCCCGCCTTCAGTCAGGACTGGTAGCCGACATAGGTGTCCCGTCCGTCGATACCCGCGCTGCCATCCTCCGCGCCAAGGCTGCCGCGCACGGAGCCAGCATCTCTCCCGACGTCATAGACCTCCTCGCCCGCCGCACGCCCGGCAGCGTCCGCGACCTCGAGGGCTCTCTCAACCGCGTTGCTGCCTACGCCCGCCTCACTCGCCAGCCCCTCACGCTCGATCTCGCAGCCCACGCCATCGATTGCCTTCCGCCGAGCAACCCACTCTCCGCTCCCTCACCCCAAGCCATCGTCGCAGCCGTCTCGGCCTACTTTCGCGTCGCTCCCGCCGCCCTCACCAGCAGGAGCCGCGCCAGAGACCTCACCTACGCCCGACATGTCGCCATGTACCTCCTCCGCGAGGATGCCCACTGCTCCTTTACAGACATCGGCCGCATCCTCGGCGGCCGTGACCACGCAACAGCACTCTACGCACATAGCAGAATCAGCAGGGAGCTTGCCGTCATCCCCGAAACCGCACGCCACATATCCACCCTGCGCCAACAGCTCGGCCGCGCTGCTGCCTGATCCCACCACCAGCCCACAGGTCCCCACCAACTACCCGTGGGCTCCCATCCATTACGTCCACTGCTGTCAATACATACCAACACTCCCACAGCGCCTCTCACTATCCCCATTTCCCACGAGCCTCTTCACAACACTCTCCACCGCACGCCATTCAAACCCACAGAACTCACGCTTTCCACGACCCAACGAACAACACTAGAATAGGAACACACCTTCAGCCAGATGACACTCTAGAGAGCTTATTCATGATGCTCGACCATGTGGAGATATCAGCTCAGGGTGGTGCTGGTGGGAACGGCGCCGTGAGCTTTCGAAGGGAGAAGTACGTTCCCCGCGGTGGGCCGGATGGCGGGGACGGTGGGCGTGGCGGTGATGTAGTTCTGATAGGGGATGGCTCGCTGCGGACGCTGAGCTCGTTCCGGCGGCGGCGTGAGTATCGCGCGGAGAGGGGGATGGACGGTGGTGGCGCGAAGAGGCACGGTCGGAGCGGGGAGTCGCTGGTGCTGAGGGTGCCTTTGGGGACGGTGGTGAGAAGGCTCGCGGGGGATGGGGAGGTCGTTGGGGATGTGACGGGAGCGGGGCAGCGGTTAGTGGTGGCTCGGGGCGGTAAGGGGGGCCGTGGGAACGCGCGCTTCGCGACCTCCACCAATCAGGCTCCCCGTATCGCGGAGCGGGGTCAGCGAGGCGAGCAAGCGCATCTCGCTCTGGACCTGAAATTGCTCTCTGACGTGGGGATCGTTGGGCTGCCGAACGCGGGTAAGTCAACGCTTCTCCGGCGGGTCTCGCGGGCGCGGCCGAAGGTCGCCTCGTATCCGTTCACGACGCTCGAGCCGGTGCTGGGTGTGGTAGAGGTAGGCTACGAGTCATTCGTAATGGCCGATATCCCCGGCATCATCGAAGGGGCGCACGAAGGGGCAGGACTCGGGCATCAGTTCCTGCGTCACGTCGAGCGCACGAGGGTGCTCGTGCACCTCATCGACGGCACCCGGCCTGATCCGGCGTGCGACGTCGAGACGCTGAACTCGGAGATGGCCGCGTTCAATGAGGCGCTCGCCGGGAAGCGGCAGGTCTTGGTAGTGAACAAGCTGGACCTGCCGGAGGTGCGGGAGCGGCGTGCGTCGTTGGAGACGGCTCTTGCCAGGGAGACTCTGCCGCCGCTCTTCGTGTCGGCTGCGACCGGCGAGGGTGTCGACACGCTGCTGCGGGTGCTGCTGGCGGCGCTTTCAGAGGAGGAGGCGGAACCAGCGCCGGAGCCGGTCGTGCTACGGCCGCCGGCTCGCCGTCCGAGGTTCACGGTGAGCGGGGGCGACCATGTCTATCGCGTCGAGGGGGAGAGGGCAGTGGCGGCGATCGAGATGATGGGGCTGGAGAGTGAGGAGGCACGGCAGGAGGTGCTGCGGCGGCTGACGCGGATGGGAGTGGTGGGTGCCCTGCGGCGGGCGGGCGTGCAGCCCGGCGACCGCGTCCGCTTCGGCTCGGTCGAGATGGAGTGGCGAGAGTGAAGCTGGGCGTCCTCGGAGGCACCTTCGATCCGCCGCACATGGGGCATCTCATCCTGGCGGCGGAGGCGCTGTCGCGGCTGCCGCTGGAGCGAGTGCTCTTCGTGCCCGCCGGCGACCCGTGGCGCAAGGCAGGGCAGGAGGTCACGCCCGCTCATCGCCGGCTGGCCATGGTGCGCCTCGCCGCCGCTAATGACTCTCGCTTCGAGGTGTGCACCCTGGAGGTCGAACGGGAGGGGCCGTCCTACACCGTCGACACGCTGGCGGAGCTGGCGCGACAGTATGGGCCGGATGCGGAGCTCTATTTCCTGCTGGGAGAGGACGCCCTCCGCGACATGCCGAACTGGAAGGAGCCGCGGCGCATCGCAGAGCTAGCCACGCTGGTCGTAGCTCCGAGGGCCGGCACGTCCCGCCCGAGGGCCCCGCTCGAGTCCACCATCCCCGGTCTGGCCGGCAGGCTGATTCCACTCGACATGCCCGTCGTCGATATCAGCGCCACGGCCCTGCGGGAGCGGGCGAGGCAGGGGCTCAGCCTGCAAGGCCTCGTGCCGGCGGCCGTCGCTGAGTACATATCAGAGCACGGCCTCTACCACCAGTCGTAGGGTCTCTGAGAGCGCTTCTAGAGGAGGGCCTGCCAGCGCTCGTCGAAGCGGCTCAGCCCCTCCTCCCGTGCGATGCGGACGGCCTCGACCAGCTCTTCTTGCCGCAGCCGCCGGTCGAGGGGCGGGTACTCCCGCGCTCTGTTCTCGGGCCGGTACTGGCCCATGATGTTGACGTAGGTATTCGGCGAAAGTGCTCGTGCCAGGAAGCGTGCGACCTCGCGGGTGCCCGCCAGCCCCTCCGGCAGCACCAGATGACGCACCAGCACGCCCCGGCGCGAGACGCCGTCCTCCCCGATGACGAGGTCGCCCACCTGGCGGTGCATCTCCCGCAGCGCCTCCCTCGCCCTCTGCCAGTAGTCCTTCACCAGCGAGTAGCGGCCGGCGATGCGGTCGTCGGAGTACTTGGCGTCGGGCATGTAGATGTCGACGATGCCGTCGAGGAGGCGCAGGCTCTCGGGCGAGTCGTAGGCGCCCGTGTTGTAGACGAAGGGCAGGCGCAGGCCGCGCCGGCAGGCCAAATGGGTGGCCTTCATGATCTGGGGCGTGTAGATGGAGGGTGACACCAGATTCACGTTGTGGCAGCCCCGCGCCTGGAGGGCGAGCATCATATCCGCAAGCCCCTCCGGCTCCACCTCGACGCCCTGCCGGAGCTGCGAGATCTCCCAGTTCTGGCAGAAGCGGCAGGCGAGGTTGCAGGACGAGAAGAAGATCGTCCCTGAGCCGCGCCAGCCCCGCAGGGGGTCCTCCTCGCCGAAGTGGGCGTGATAGGAGTAGACGACTGCCCTATCCTTGACGCGGCAGAAGCCTACCTTCGTCGTCGCGCGGTCCGTGCGGTCGACCTTGCAGTAGCGGGGGCAGACGCGGCAGGGGGAGCGCAACAGCTCCCACGCCTCGTCGACGCGGCGCCGCCACTCGGCGTCGCTGAGGGAAAGATAGAGGGGCTGGTCCGGCCCGGCCGCCGTCATCGGCCGTCACCTTCGCATTCAGGGGATGGGGCGCTGTAGCCCGACGTTCATAGATTATACGTCAGGCGTATGCGGGCCTGCCCAGCCGGCAGGCGGGCCTTCCGCTGCGTGGTCCAGCGGGCCATCGCCTCCAGCTCGGCGATGCGGTCTCTGAGGGAGGGGAAGTCCTGCGTCAGCTCGTCGAGCTTGGCGTGGCCGCTAGCGAGGGCCGCGACCACCTTGCGACAGCACCCCGCCAGGGGGGCGGCGTCCTGCCATGCCAGCTCACAATGAGACACGCGTACTAAGGGATGGGGATCACGACATCTGCCGACAAGACGTCAAACGAGATGCGCTTCCTGACGAAGTTGTAGGTCATCCGCCATCGATGAAGTATCTCCCGCCCAAGCAGAAAGGGCAGATCCATGATGTCCCCGGACGGAGGCGAGATTTCCAAGTCCACCGTGTAGGCATACAGGAACTGCCCCGGAACAGAGAACACGAGCCAAGCCGCCTCGAGGTAGTTTCGGGTAGTCCCGCCGACGCCAACGGATTCAGTTTCGCGTGTGAGCTTGGTGAAATCGATGCCCATCCGCACACCGTCTCCGGGCATCAGCAAGCTTCTATCGGCACCTGTGTCCACGCACCAAGAGATATCGCTATCGATGCGTAGTTTGGGAAGAATGAGGCGACCCTCAAGATAGGGTCGCCCACTCGTGTCGCCGAACCTCCCCCGTAGCATAGCCTCTACAGGATCATTGTCCGCTGAGTCTTGTCAATATAGCGCACAATAACATGCTTACGCGGGAGGCCCCGTTTGTCGACCTGCGCCAAGAGAGACCGAAGGGTCCTCCCCTGAGCACGGACGCTTCCGTCATGGACCGCAACCCATTGCTTGGCGTAGCGTTCAATGAGGCGAGGGCGATCGGATGACAGAACTCGCGCTGTCTTGCGAAAGCGTCGGAGTTCCTCATCTACTTGTCTCGGATCACCCAGCAATCTTCGGATGGCGCTGGCCTTCGTGGGTCTTGTGGAGACTGTCATATTCTCAAGCCTCCTCCCCGCTCGAGGCATTTTAATATTAGCACAAAACTTGGCATTAAACAACATAACCGTCCGCGGCACCGAGTTGATCGGGCTCGTCCCTGGACGGCCATTGTAAACCACCCGCCTCGACGCATCCAGTTGCTGTCCAGCCATGGTGATTGTACACTCTGTTGTCAAGTCGGCGCAGCCAAGCGGGTGGAGTATCCTAAGAGTCTACTACACGTCGAGGTTGCGGACCTGGGCAGCGTGGCTCTGGATGAAGAGCTTGCGCGGCTCCACCACCTCACCCATGAGCTGCGAGAAGACGCGATCCGCCAGCATGCCGTCCTCGATGGCGACGCGGAGCATGGTGCGACGCTGGGGGTCCAGGGTGCTCTCCCAGAGCTGCTCGGGGTTCATCTCGCCCAGCCCCTTGTAGCGCTGGACGCTGATGCTCTTGCCGTCCTTCTTCCCCTTGAGGAGGGCGTCCTTGTCGGCGTCGTTGTAGGCCCAGGCATGCGTCTTGCCTTCCTGCACTCGATACAGCGGCGGCTGAGCGATGAAGAGGTGCCCCTGGCGGATGAGCTCCTCCATGTGGCGGTAGAAGAACGTGAGCAGGAGTGTGCGGATGTGCGAGCCGTCGACGTCCGCGTCCGTCATGATGATGACGCGATGGTAGCGCAGCTTCGATAGGTCGAACTCCTCGTCGATGCCCGTGCCGAGGGCCCTGATGATGGCGGCGATCTCCTCGTGGCCGAAGATCTTCTCCTTGCGGGCCTTCTCCACGTTGAGGATCTTGCCCCGCAGCGGCAGGATGGCCTGAAAGCGACGGTCGCGGCCCTGCTTGGCGGAGCCGCCGGCCGATGGCCCCTCCACGAGGTAGAGCTCGCTGTGGGCGGGGTCGCGCTCCGAGCAGTCGGCGAGCTTGCCGGGGAGCATGCCGCCGTTGAGGGCGCCGCGGCGGATGACGAGGTCGCGCGCCTTCCTGGCCGCGTCGCGCGCCCTGGCCGCCGTGATGCACTTCTCGATAATGCTGCGGCCCTCCTGGGGGTGCTCCTCGAGGTAGCTGGATAGCTCGTCGCCGATGACGGTCTCCACCTGGCCTTTGACCTCCGGGTTGCCCAGGCGGGTCTTCGTCTGTCCCTCAAACTGGGGCTCCGGCAGCTTGACGCTGATGACCGCGACGAGCCCCTCCCGTACGTCCTCGCCCGAGAGGTTGGCGTCTTCATCCTTGAGGAGCTTCTGCTTGCGGGCGTAGTCGTTGAGGACGCGTGTGAGGGCGGCGCGGAAGCCGGTAAGGTGGCTGCCGCCGTCCATCGTGTTGATGCAGTTGGCGAAGGTGAAGGTGGCCTCAGTGAACGCGTCGTTGTACTGGAGGGCGGCCTCGATCGCCGTGCCGTTGACGGTCTTCTCTATGTAGATGGGACTTGGATGGAGCGGAGTGCGGTCTTTGTTGAGCTGGCGGACGAAGCTCCGGATGCCTCCCTCGAAGTAGAAAGTGGCCTCGCGGTCGTTCCGCTCGTCGAGCAGGCGGATCCACACGCCCTTGGTGAGATAGGCCGCCTCCCGGAAGCGCTGCGCCAGCGTATTGAAATCGTAGTCCAGCTCCCGGAACACCTTCCCGTCGGCCAGGAAGCTCGTCGTCGTGCCCGCCAGGCCCCTGGGCAGCTCGCCGGAGTCGACCCAGGACGGCTCGTAGCGAGTGGTCTTATCGCTGTAGATGGGGGTCTTGGGCTTGCCGCGGGCGTATTCCTGTCGGTATATCTTGTGGTCGCGACGCACCTCCACCCACATCTCGGAGGAGAGGGCGTTTACGACCGAGGCGCCGACGCCGTGGAGCCCGCCCGACACCTTGTAGACCTGTCCGCCGAACTTGCCGCCGGCGTGCAGGTGCGTCATGACTGTCTCCAGGGCAGACTTGCCGGTGCGGGCGTGCTTGTCGATGGGAATGCCGCGCCCGTTGTCCCACACGTTGACGTGACCGTCCTTCTGGATGACTACCTCAACGTGGTCACAGAAGCCCGCCATGCCCTCGTCGATGCTGTTGTCGACGATCTCGTAGACCAGGTGGTGAAGGCCGGCGCGGTCGGTGCTGCCGATGTACATGCTGGGCCGGCGGCGCACGGCCTCCAGCCCCTCGAGCACCTGTATGTCGCGGGCGGTGTAGTCGGGTGTCGAGGCCGCCGGCCGCGCCGCACGGGCACCGGCGGACCGGCTCCGCTCTTTGCCGCGCGCGGTGGTTCTTCTGTTGGCGGTTCGAGGCATCCTGTCTTACGCTGTCTCCTGAGAGCGCCGCCTAGCTAAGCATCGCGATCCTGGCGGCATCGCCCCGGCGCGCGCACGCAAAGGTTCACCGGACTCTGATCGCGGGTCGGCTTGCTGGGTGACCTAAGAGGCCCTCAGGCGGTGGGGAGTGATAACAGCCCAGGGCAGAGCGGTTGCCCCGGAAAAGCGCCGCTTTCGACGCTGAGTCCGGCCAGTATGCTCGGCTAGCCTCCCGCATCTGCCCCTATTCTAACATAAGCGGTCGGTTAAGCGAAGAGCACTAGGCACCGCAGCGCGCTTTCGGCGCCCCTCCGGAAAGTGACAGGACTCATCCTCCCCCCGGCGATGGAGGTTCCCTCCAGAGCGTCCGGGCGTTCCCACTGTCGGCTTTCCAGAGGCCGGTTGGCGAGAGATGGTGCCTGTGCTAAGCTGAGCCCGTCGCTGGGAGGAGGGCAGGAGCGTGAGGCTGGAGCCTGCGTCAAAGGAGGCGGCCATCGTCGGCTGCCTCTCTCGCATCTCGCCAGCCGTGATCGAGCTCTCCCGTCCCCTGCCCGTGGAGCTCTGAGGAGCAATCGCGATGAGGCTCTGGGACTGGCTCAGGCGCTTGTGGATACAGCTCTTCGTCCGCCCGGCGGTGCCGCGCGAGCCCGTGAGTCTGCGGCCGGTCGGCGTCGTGCGCAATGGCGTCCGCGAGCCACGCATGGAGGGCTGGTCGGACGTCCGCTCCGACATCATCGTGCGGGAGGACCTGGAGGGAGCCCTGGACGGCCTGGAGGACTATTCCCATCTGATAGTGCTCTTCTACATCCACCGCATACCGGAGGAGGCGAAGGGCCGTATCCACATCCACCCGCGCGGCGACCCGCGTCACCCTCTCCAGGGCGTCTTCGCTACCCGGACGCAGCTCCGGCCCAATCCCGTGGGCGTGACGGTGGTGCCCCTGCTGCGGCGGCGAAAGAACATCCTCCGGGTTCGCGCTCTCGACGCCATCGATGGCACGCCGGTGCTCGACCTGAAGCCGTACGTGCCCCACTGGGACGCCGTCACCGACGCGCGCGTCCCCGAATGGATCACGATGCCGCCCTTCGACGATGAGCGATAGGGCGGACCCCTCCACCGACACGCTCCTGGACATTCACCGACGCCTCGAGGCGAGCTACGACATCGACGCCTGGCACTGGCGGGACGACACGGGGTGGCTGGAGATGTGCCTCGGCGCCATCCTCGTGCAGCACACCGCCTGGGGCAACGTCGATAAGGCGCTGGCGCGGCTCAAGGACGCCGGGGCCTTCTCCCTGCCGACGATCGCGGCGCTGGTGGAAGCGGACCTGGCCGACCTCGTGCGGCCGGCCGGTACGCCCGTCCAGAAGGCGCGTCGTCTGAAGCACTTCGCCGCCCTTGTCGAGCGCTGCGGTGGTCCGGAGCGATTCCTCTCGCTCCCCCTCGAAGAGTTGCGAGGCGTTCTTCTCGCCACGCACGGCATCGGGCCGGAGACGGCGGACGCCATCGCCCTCTATGCGGCCCGCCGACCCGTCTTCGTCATCGATGCGTACACGCTCCGCTTGTTTCGCCGGCTGGGCATGGGGCCGGATGGGGGGCGACACGGGACGTGGCAGCGCTGGTTCGAGGAGCGGCTGCCCCGGGACGTCGGTCTGTACCGTCGCTACCACGGCCTCATCGTCCTGCACTGCAAGAGCGCCTGTCGGGCGCGGCCCCGCTGCCGCGACTGCCGCCTGCTGGACATCTGCCCGACGGGCCGGCCGGCCGTGGGCTGATCAGCTCACGGGTGCGGCCGATAATGATGTTATGCAAACCTACTTCCGGTACGATGGCCGCGGCTCCGCGCCGAAGCTGCAGAGCCTTCGAGCGGGTACCGGTCGAATCGTCCACCCAAGGAGTGAGGGGTGATGGGCGCAGAGGATCTCTGGCGTGTCATCGCTGCCGGAGCGTGTTTGGGGCTCCCTGCCTACGTTGTCGGTACGATCACCTATTCTGGTAGGCGCATACCGGGCGTGTTGCTTGCGATTACAGGATGCGCGTCTGGTGGCGCTTCCGTCATAGTGGTGTCTTCCGCTCTGGCACCCCCATGGGCGCCAGCTGTGATGTTGAGCATCGTGGGCGCGGTGACAGGCGCTGCTGTGTTCATGATCGGGCCAGAGGCGCAAGCCAAGCTTCGGCAGCACCTGCTAGGCGGGAAAGGCTCGGACAGATCACAACCCGGCCCGCGTTGACAGCCTCACCGGCCTGACCTATCCTCGAACGCGGGAGGCCGGGCGGGCCGTCTGCTGCCCGCTCGACGCCGGACGCTCCACCGTGAGGTGCTCCCATGGATCTCGCCATCATCGGCCTCGACCGCTCCGGCAGGACGACTGTCTTTAACGCCCTCACTCACGGCCACGCGGCCACCGGCACGTATGGCGGCGAGACCGAGCTCCACATGGGCGTGGTGAAGGTGGCGGACGAGCGGCTCGACCGCCTGGGCGACGCCTTCGAGCCCAAGAAGGTCACTCATGCCGACATCCGCTACCTCGACTTCCCGGGCGATCTGCGCGGCTTCGGCCGGGGCGAAGGCCCCAGCTCCCAGTTCCTGGGTGCCCTCGCCGGCGCCGACGCCCTCGTGCACGTGGTGCGTGCCTTCCCCAGCGAGGCGGTGCCCCATCCCGAGGGCAGCGTCGACCGCGACCGCGACGTCGCCGCCATGGACCTCGAGCTCTCTTTCGCCGACCTGACGCTCGTTCAGAAACGACTCGACAAGCTGGACATCGAGGTGCGTTCGGCGCGCGCCGGCGAGCGGGACGCGGGCGAGAAGGAGATGGCCCTTCTTCAGCGGCTCAAGGAGGCGCTGGAGGCGGACGTGCCTCTCCGCGCCCAGCCGCTCAGCGAGGAGGAGGCGAGGTCGCTTGTGCACTACCAGTTCCTGACGGCCAAGCCCCTGCTCCTCGTGCTGAACATCGACGAGGAGGACGTCGCCAGGGCCGCCGAAATGGAGGCGGACGCTCGCTCCCGCTGGGCCGGCCCCGGCCGTGACGTCGTCGCTCTCTGCGGCAAGCTGGAGATGGAGCTGGCCGAGCTCAGCGACGAGGAGGCGGCTGAGTTCAGGAGCGAGATGGGCGTCAGCGGCCCCGGCCCCGAGCGGGTGGCGCGGGCGTCGCAGGAGCTCCTGGGCCTGATCACGTTCTTCACCGTCAACCCGGAGGATGCCCATGCCTGGGCGGTGCCACGCGCCACGCCTGCCCTCAAGGCCGCCGGTAAGGTTCATAGCGACATGGAGCGCGGCTTCATTCGGGCGGAGGTGCTGACCTGGCAGGAGGTCCTCGACTGCGCCCAGCCCGGCCACCCGGTGAGCAGCGCCCTTGCGGAAGCGAGGAAGCGGGGCATCCTGCGCATGGAGGGCAAGGGCTACGAAGTGCAAGACGGCGATGTCATCCACATCCTGTTCAACGTCTAGCCATTTGGCGCTTGGGCAGGGAATCGAATTCCAGGAGCCCGCGTGAGGCCAGGCCGCTGGCGGCCGCCCCCTCTGCATGCGCCAGTCTCCCTGTCCGCCCACCCCGGCTGATTCCCTTGACCGCAGAAACCCACACCCTTAACTTAAGGCTGGAGGCGTCCCACAGGTTTCTCCTGCCCGTCGCCCTCTAAACGTCTGCATCCTGTACAAGCGGTGTACCGATCATGCGCTTGGCGTTGCCCCAGGCCTGGGGCGTGCCCGAGAGACTGAAGGACCTGCCGGCCATCCGCGGCACGGCCATGCCCCTGGTGCTGGCAGTCATTACGGGCGTCGGCGGCGGGCTGGGCGCTGTCGTCTTTCGCGAGCTCATCGACGGCTTTCATACCGTCTTCTTCACGTACCTTTCGGACGCCCTCGGCTTCATGGGGCGCTTTCACGTGCTGGTACTGCCCGCTCTTGGCGGCCTGGCCGTGGGGCCTTTGACCTACTTCCTCGCACGCGAAGCGAAGGGTCATGGGGTGCCCGAGGTCATGCTGGCCATCTCGGAGGTGGGTGGTCGCCTACGTGCTCGCGTCGTCGTGGTGGGAGCCCTTGCGTCCGCCATCTGCATCGGGAGCGGCGGCTCTGTGGGGCGTGAGGGCCCCATCGTCCTCATAGGCTCTTCCCTGGCGTCGAGCATTGGCCAGCGGCTGAAGCTGGACGAGGAGACGCTGCGTCTCATGGTGGCGGCCGGCGCTGCCGCCGGCATCTCCGCGACGTTCAACGCCCCCATCGCCGGCGTCTTCTTCGCCCTCGAGGTGGTCCTGCGTCGCTTCAACGCCCGCAACTTCAGCATCGTCGTGCTCAGCTCCGTCCTCGCGAAGATGGTCTCCGTTCCCTTCCTCGGCGACGAGCCGGCCTTCGTGGTGCCCCCCTACCGTCTGGAGAGCGCCTGGGAGATACTGTTCTACGCTCCGCTGGGGATCATCGCCGGGGTCACCGCCCTGATTTTCATCGCACTCCTCTACCGCTCCGAGGACTTCTTCGACGGGCTGCGGGTCCCCGAGTATCTGAAGCCGGCTCTGGGCGGGCTGGGCATGGGGGCGATGGGCCTCTGGTATGCGAACCTCTTCGGCGTCGGCTACCCTACGGTGTCAACGGCTCTGGCCGGCCAGCTCACGCTTCTGACGCTGATAGCGCTGGTCGGACTGAAGCTCGTCGCCACCTCACTGACCCTTGGCAGCGGCGGCAGCGGCGGCGTCTTCTCGCCCTCCCTGTTCATAGGGGCGATGCTGGGCGGCGTGTTCGGACACGCAGTCCACAGCGCGTTCCCGGCCGTCACCGCTCCCTCCGGCGCCTACGCCCTCGTGGGCATGGGAGCAGTCTTTGCGGCGGCCGCGCGTGCCCCCATCACCTCCATCATCGTCCTCTTCGAGATGACTCAGGACTACCACATAATCCTTCCCCTTATGACGGCCGTGGTGATCAGCACGGTAGTAGCGCAGGTCGTCAACCGCGAGACCATCTACACCATAAAGCTCATGCGCCGCGGCGTAGACGTGCAGCGCGAGGAGCGGCCCTTCATGATGGAGAGAGTCACGGTGGCCGAGGCGATGAACTCGGAGCCGGTGACTGTATCTGCCGACCTGCGCATTCGCGCTCTCGCCAGCCGCCTCGCCCGCGCCGGGGCCTGGGGGGCGCCCGTCGTCGATGCGGAACAGAAGCTTGTTGGAGTCGTCACCCTCGCTGACGTCCAGCGTCACTTGGAGGACACACAGGAAGACGTGCGCGCTATCGACATCGCCACGAAGCGACTGGACGTCCTCTATCCGGACCAGACGCTTCACCGTGTCATGTCCAGGGCCGGCTCGTGGGAGCGCCACCTGTTTCCCGTGGTGGAGAGGGACGACCCTTCGCGTCTGGTCGGCGTGCTCCAGCGCAGCGATGTCATCAGGGCCTACAACCAGCTTTCGGGCCAGGGGCCGGAGGGCGAACACCGCGAGCGTCTCAGGACAGTCACCGAGGACGCCGACACGCGCATGATGAGCTTCGACATCGACGGTACGTCACCGTGGGCCGGAACCGAGGTCCGAAACCTCTCCCTGCCGAGCGAGAGCGTCATCGTCGCCATCCGGCGGCGTGGGCATACCGTCATCCCCCGTGGCAAGGTCGTGCTGCGCAAAGGCGACCGGCTCGTGATCCTCGCCCGCCTCCGCGCCCAGTCGGCGGTCATCGAGACGCTGCGAGGCGCTCTTATCGCTGACAGTCAGGATTCGCAATGAGCTGGTCGGCGGTGACGCCCGGCCAGCGGTCGCCGCGGAGGGCGCGAAACGCCGTGCTATAATGGCGCCCGGATGAGCCTAAGCTGCTCGGAGGCCCGGCCTCTCCGGGCGCCGTGCTGCCCAGCTTCTGCGCGTGTGAACCAGCCTGGCAGCGATGCGAACAAAGCCTTGGCTACTTCCGATCCCGCGTCACTTCCCCCTCATTTGCGAGATGAACAAATCGACGCGTGAGATAACGCAGGCTGTCCTCTCCGCCCTTGAGGGCGGCACCCCCGTCGTGACGGCGACGGTGGTGCGCCGCCCCGTCGACACGCGCGGCGTCCCCGAGGGGCCTGCTCTGGGCGCCAGGCTGCTCGTGCGGCCCGATGGCTCCCGTCTGGGCTCCCTGGGTCGCGGCCCCCTGGAGGACGCCGTCGCGAAAGACTGCCTGGCGATGTTCTCCGCCTCGCGGCGGCGCAACGCCGAGTCGTCGCACTACAGCCCGGGCGGCCGCCAGGTGCACCGGCTGGACGAGGAGGCCGGCGCTGCTTTTCAGGTGATGGTCGAGCTGTTCGAGGCGCAGGCCCAGCTCCTGATCGTCGGCGGCGGCCACATCGGCGTGTCGCTGGCCGAGATGGGTGCCCACGTCGGTTTCTCGGTGGCGGTCGTGGACGACCGTCCCGAGTACGCCAACCGGGAGCGCTTCCCCTGGGCGGAGCAGGTGCTCTGCGGCGACTTCGTCGAGGTCCTCAGCAACCTCGATATCACGCCCAGCACCCACATCGTGCTGGTGACCCGCGGCCACAAGCAGGATGAGCTGAGCCTGCGGCAGGTCGCGGACTCGCCCGCCGCCTACGTCGGCATGATCGGGAGCAAGCGTCGCACCGCCGCCGTCCTCCAGCACCTGGCCGACGACGGCTGCCCCATCGAGGCGCTGCAGCGCGTGCACACGCCCATCGGGCTGGACATCGGCGCGGAGACGCCGGAGGAGATCGCCGTGAGCATCCTGGCGGAGATCATCCAGGTGCGCCGTGGCGGCAGCGGCCGCCGCATGTCCGAGCAGCGCCCGGCCAAGATCAAGGCGCCGCGGGGCTGAGGCTTAGCGGGGAATGCCCATGGACGAGCGCGATGCCCCGCAGCTTCACCCCATCGGCGTTGTGCGCTGCGACGTGCGCGGGCGCTCCGATATGCCCCGCGGCGGCGTCGAGGCGACCATCGAGGTCTTCCCCCAGTACGCCGACGCCCTCGAAGGCATCGAGGTCAACACGCACCTCATCGTCATCGCCTGGCTTCACCGCGCCGAGCGACGCACGCAGCGGGTCACGCCCCAGCACATGGGCGGCGGCGAGCGGGGTGTCTTCGCGACGCGCTCCCCTGACCGGCCCAACCCCGTCGGCATCGCCGTCGCCCGCCTCCTCTCGCGCGATGGCCTCCTTCTCCGCGTCCGGCCGGTTGACTTCGTGGACGGGACGCCGGTTATCGACCTGAAGCCCTACTCCCCGGCCTGGGACGGAGCCTTCTCGGCGCGGACCGCCCACGACCTGTTGAACCGCGTGGACGAGCCAGCCCACGAGTTTCCCCGTCTGATGCAGGTGGCCGAGGCGTTCCACGGCGAGCGCTGCGTCGGCGTTGCTATGGCTGTGCGCCTGCACTATCATGTAAGGGCTCTCTGGCGCGTGGCCGCCAAGGACCCCGGCCTGAGCCTGGTTGTCGGCCGGGACGGCTGCCTGGCCGATGGCCTACAGGCCCTGTTCGGGGCGCGCCTGGGCGACGGCCGGCTCCGCGTCGGTGCCAGCGACGCGTTTCGCGTGAGCTACGGCGGGCGGGAGCTGGCCTTTCGGCCCCGGCCGGCGGGAGGCATGACCGTAGACGATATCCTGTCGCGAGACATCGCTGAGTTGTTCGAGATCGAAGAGGGAGGCGTCGAGAGCCGGTGAACGAGGTCTTCCAGGAGATAGCGAGGAGCCTGCGCCAGGGCCATCCCCTGGCCGTCGCCACGGTAGCTGCCACGCGGGGCTCCACTCCTCGCAAGCCGGGTGCGCGCATGGCCGTGCGCCCCGATGGCTCCTTCTGCGGCACCGTCGGCGGAGGCTGCGGCGAGGCTGAGGTCTGGTCGGCGGCCATGGAGGTGCTCGAGACGGGCGAGCCGCGCCTCGTGGAGGTGGACCTGACGGAGCCCGTCGACGGCGAGGGCAAGATATGCGGCGGCGTCATGGAGGTCTTCGTCGAGAGGCTTCCAGCCGGGCTCTGACACGCCCCGTTTTCCTTGACTCCCTATGTGGCCGGTGATATGCTCGATTCTGATGGAAGGTGGAGAGGAGGAAGCTGATGATAGCTGCAGGCCTGCCGGGAATTGGGCCTTTCGAGCTCATCCTCATCCTTGCTGTGGTGGTGATCATCTTCGGTGTCGGCCGGCTGGGGGAGGTCGGCGGTGCTCTCGGCCGCGGCATCCGCGAGTTCCGAAAGGCTGCGAGGGAGGATGACGAACCGAAGCAGATCAGTGACATCCGCAAGTGCAAGAACTGTGAGAGGCCTCTCCCGGAGGGCGCGACGGTCTGCGACTTCTGTGGAGCGAGGGTTCTCAGCGATACCGGGTCGCCGCCCGCAGAGAAGGGTGGATCGTCCTAGGTCCTCCGGTCTAGAAGCCCCTCAAGGCCGGTCGTCGCGCGAGACGGCCGGCTTTGCGTTTGTTTCGCAAGCCGCTGCGCTTGCCTGCGAGCCGCTCCCCCCATCGCTGCATTCTTCGCGGCTCCGCGGTCTCTACGCCCGAGACTTAGGGGCAGGGCTCGCCCCTGCCCCTAAGTCTGCGAGAGGCGCCCCTACGACCAAGGGCAACGTCCTCCGCCACCCTTTCCGTCGTGGCCATCGGGGATGAGGTCGGCAGCACGGCTCGTAGGCCGGAGGCTTCAGGCCCCGATAGGTTTGCTGAGTGACCTTTGTCCTGCCCTAAGGGGCCCGAACGGCCCCTTGCATACCGGCGGCGATTGGCGTATAAGGGTCAGTGTCTGAATAGTCAGGCCCTGGTGCCCGATGCCGCGCAAGAAGTCTGAGCTTTCCGCTCCGGAATACGCCATCCTCGGGCTGCTCTGCCGCCAGCCTATGCACGGCTACGAGGTGGCCCGTCACCTGACGTCTGGCCAGGGCCTCGGGCTGATCTGCCCGCTCGGTCAGAGCAACGTCTACTTCTTGCTGAGCAACCTGGAGCGCGCCGGCCTGACCGAAGTGGATCACCGGGAGGAGGGCGCGTATCCACCCAGGACCGTACTACGGGCCACCGTCGCCGGCAGGAGGGCGTTCCGGGCCTGGATGGAACGGCCGGTGCGCCGCCTGCGCCACGTCCGCCTTGACTTCCTCCTCAAGCTCTACTTCCTGCGGGGGCAGGATCGCGGCCGCGTGCCCGACCTGCTGGCGAAGCAGATCGAGTTCTGTGATCGCTATCTGGAGGAATGGCGCGAACGGGCGCAGGCGGCTGGCCCCGCCAGCTTCGAGCGCTTGGCCATCGAGGCCAAGATGGCTGTCGCCGAGGGGACACTCCGCTGGCTGGAGCAGTGCGACCGCTCGCTGGGGGCGGGCGTTGTCGTTGGGAAGGCGAGGTGAGCTCCGTGAGGAAAGCAGTGTCGGTCTTCCTGCTAATCGCGGCCGTCCTGGCTGGCGTCGCGTGCACATCTGGCGGCGAGGGCCCGGTCGGGCAAACGCCGACATCGCGTGCCGGGGCCGCCCTCAGCGGCGAGCTCACGGTGTTCGCTGCCGCTTCGCTTACGGGCGCCTTCGAGGAGATGAAGGCGAGCCTTGAAGAGAGCAACCCAGGTCTGAGCATCACCCTCAACTTCGCCAGCTCGACCCAGCTACGGGCGCAGCTTGAGCAGGGGGCGCAAGCCGATGTCTTTGCCTCCGCCGACGAGAAGCAGATGGACCTGGCCCAACAGGCGGGCCTTCTCGACGGCGTGCCCGCCATGTTCGCGCATAACCGCCTGGTGGTCATCCTGCCCCGCGATAATCCGGCGGGCATCGAGACGCTCCAGGACCTATCCAAGCCGGGATTCAAGCTGGACCTGGCAAGCGAGACGGCGCCCATCGGAGCCTACACGCGGCAGTTCTTGGAGCGGGCTTCCGCCGCGCCGGCCTTCGGTGCTGACTTCGAGCAGCGGGCGCTGGCCAACGTCGTCTCTGAGGAGGAGAACGTGAAGCAGGTGGTGGCCAAGGTGCGCCTGGGCGAGGCCGACGCCGGCATTTGCTACGTGTCGGACGTTACTCCTGAGGCGGCCCCTGACCTCACCACCATCGACATTCCGGACGAGCTCAACCAGATCGCCACCTACCCGATCGCCGTCCTGAAGGACGCCGGCGACCCGGCTCTGGCCGAGGCTTTCGTGGACTACGTCCTCTCGGCGGAGGGCCAGGCCGTCCTGCAGGGGCAGGGCTTCATCCCCGTCGCGCCATGAATGCGGACGCGTCCCCCCGGCGACTGGCTGCTCGGGCGATGCTGAGTGTCCTGGCCCCGGACCGGGTCACCTTCACCCTGGCCGCCCTGCTGCTGCTGATCTTCCTGGTGCTGCCCGTGGCGGCTATCCTCGTCAAGGTGGCCCGGGCGACGGCGCCCCAGGACGCGCTCGGCTCCTCGGTGGTGACGGAGGCGCTGCGCCTGAGCCTCATCACATCCAGTATCAGCGCCGCTGTGGCGGCGGTCCTGGGTACGCCCGTTGCTTTCCTGCTGGCACGCTATCGCTTCCCGGGCCGGGCGGTGGTGGACTCGCTCGTCGACCTGCCCATGGTGCTGCCGCCGGCCGTGGCCGGCCTGGGGCTGCTGATGGCCTTCGGGCGCCGGGGCATCCTGGGCGGCGCCCTGGACGTGCTGGGGCTCGAGCTGGCCTTCACGACGGCGGCGGTGGTCATGGCCCAGACGTTCGTCGCCGCGCCTTTCTACATCCGCTCCGCCAAGGCTGGCTTCGAGGGGGTGGATCGCGAGCTGGAGCGCGTCTCGGCGACGCTGGGCAGCTCACGCCTGCGCACCTTCTTCCGGGTGACGCTGCCTCTGGCCGGGCCCGCCCTCATGGGAGGGGCCGTCATGGCCTGGGCCCGCGCCCTCGGCGAGTTCGGGGCGACTATCATGTTCGCTGGCAACACCATCGGCCGCACGCAGACCATGCCTCTGGCGATCTACATCGCCTTTCAGGACGACCTGACAGCGGCCCTCGTGCTGGCCGGGATCCTGGTGGTGGTGTCCTTCGCCGTGCTCTTCACCTTCAAGGCCCTGCTCGGGCGCAGCCCCCTGGGGGTGGCCCGTGCTTGACGTGCGAGTACGCCGGCGTCTGGACGGCTTCGAGCTGGATGTGGCCTTCCAGGCCGACGAGCGCCGTGTGGTCCTCTTCGGGCCCTCTGGTGCCGGAAAGAGCCTGACCCTTCAGGCCATCACCGGCGTCGTGCGCCCCGACGCGGGCCGCGTGGAAGTGAACGGCCGTCTCCTGTTCGACAGCGCCTCGGGTGTGAACCTGCCGCCTCAGGAGCGGCGGGTGGGCTACGTCCCCCAGAACTACGCGCTGTTCCCGCACCTGACGGTGCAGCAGAACGTGGCCTACGGTATCCAGCGGCTGGACGCTGCCCGGCGGAGGGCCCTGGTGCAGGAGATGGTCGAGCTGGTGGGCCTGCGAGGGCTCGAGCAGCGGCGGCCCCGAGAGCTTTCCGGCGGACAGCAGCAGCGGGTGGCCCTGGCTCGCGCGCTGGCCTTCCGGCCGGAGCTGCTGGTCCTGGACGAGCCTTTCTCCAACATCGATACCGGGCTGCGCGGCACTCTGCGCCGGGAGCTTCTGGACCTCCAGGCTCGCTCCGGTATTACCACGCTGGTGGTTACCCACGACCTGGACGACGCCTTCTTCCTGGGGGAGCGTATCATCGTCTACGACGGTGGCCGCGCGGTTCAGCAGGGCGATCGCCAGGAGGTGTTCTACCGTCCGGCCACCCGCCGCGTCGCCGAATTCGTGGGTACGCGGAACATCCTCTGCGGCACCGTCCTCGGCGCTGACGCGGAGGCGCTCTACCTGGGCTGGCGCGGCCACACCCTGCAGGCCCTTCCCCAGCCCATGGCGAAGGGCAGCGAGGCCTACTTCAGCATCAGGCCGACGCAGATCATGATCGTGCGCCGGGACCGGCCCCCGCACCTGGGCCCGCCGCCCAACCTGCTCTGCGGACGCATCGTGGAGGAGACGATCAAGGCGGAGACGTACATCCTCCATCTTCGCCTGGCCGGCAGCTCCGAGCTCTACGACCTCGAGATCGAGCTGCCAGGCTACGTCTACCACCGCCTGGGGCTGGACGCCGACAAGGATGTCCAGGTGTCGATCCGCCCCAGCGCCTTGCACGTAATACCAGAGGCGCCGGCATAGCGCTGACCGGGCCCTCGCAGCCTGCCGGGCATGCGAGGGGCGCGTCGACCACGGCGATGGCCTAAGTCTTCCCGCGGGAGAATCTCAGCCGTTGTGTGAAGCGGTTCATAGTTCTGGCCGTCGAAGTTCGTTACGCTGATTCTAGCGAACCTCCATTTCCCCCTGGGACCTGGGCCGCCTCGCAGACGCGAGGCGGCCCATGCTTTCGCTGTGGCGGCTCGCCGAGGGCAAGTTCACGCCGGAAGTGCGAATGGGATTCGTAGAAGCGCGATGCCCTTTCCTTCAGACTGCAGCCGTAAGATCCGATACTAGGGGCGACGCGTATATTAAGTAGAAGCAAACCTCCTTGGCATACGCAGTCCTCCTAGAGAGCCGCTCCGGACCTGCCGGGGCGGCTCTCTATTTGCGGCCTGGTTCCTCGCGGGTCGGTGCGCGGCACGCCGCCTTGACAGCGTCACGAGCCTCGGCTATGATGAAAGTGACCCCCTCCCAGGGGGTATGGGTATCTTCCCTTTCGATGGGAGCGATGATGAGGGGAGGCTTGGAGAGTGCAGGATACGGTTCGCGCCGACGTGCTGAAGCGTCTGAACTACATCGAGGGACACCTGAACGGCGTCCGCCGCATGATCGAGGAGGACAAGTACTGCCCGGAGATCCTCAAGCAGAGCTTCGCGGTGCGCCGCGCCATCGAGAAGCTGGAGGCCATCATACTGGAGGGACACCTCCACACCTGCGTGGCCCACGGTATCAGGGACGGCCGCGAGGATCAGGTGATAAGCGAGCTCATGGAGCTCTACGACCTGGCGAATAAGTAAGAACGAAGACAGCGGAGGGAGTGACCGGCTATGTGGCATGGAGTTGACGGCGGGGGCTGGTGGATGCTCTGGGGCGGCCTGATGATGCTCCTCTTCTGGGGCGGCATAATCGTCCTGGCGGTGTGGGCCGTCCGGTCCCTGTTCGGGGAAGGGGTGGGCTCGCCCGGTCGAGTGCAACTGGGCGCTCCCGGCATGAGGCCCCTGGACACTGCGAAGGAGCGGTACGCCCGCGGCGAGATCGGCCGCGACGAGTTCCTGCAAATGAAGAAAGACCTGGAAGGCTCGTGACCGCGAGGCCCCGTCTCCGCGCAAGAGCCCTAGAATTGCGATGACAACATGACGACCAAGGAACGAGAGCAGATTACCATTCCCATCGAGGGCATGCACTGCGCCTCCTGCGTTCTGCGGGTGGAGGGCGCCCTCGAGAAGGTGCCGGGCGTGGCGGATGCCGCCGTCAACCTGGCCACGGAGCGCGCCACCGTCGACTTCGACCCGAAGGCTACGGCCCTGGCAGACCTCTACCACGCCGTCGAGGAGGCCGGCTACAAGCCGCGGCCCCAGACTATTACCGTCGCCATCGGCGGCATGACCTGCGCCTCGTGCGTGCGCCGCGTGGAGGGCGCTCTCGAGGGCGTGCCCGGCGTCAGCAGCGCCAGCGTCAATCTGGCGACGGAAAGGGCCACAGTCGAGTACCTGCCCGATACCGTTGGCATCGCTGAGCTGCGCCGGGCCGTCGAGGGCGCCGGCTACCGGCTCCTCGGTGAGGCGCGCGACGAGGAGGCCCGCGACCGGGAGGCCGAGGCCCGCGAGAGAGAGGAGCGCACCCTCGCCCGCAAGGCCATCTTCGCCGGGGGAATCGGCCTTCTCCTCCTGCTCGGCGCCCAGCACGGCCGCCTGCCCCTGCTCTCAGATCTGCCCCTGGCCGCCATTACCGTCACCTCATTCTTCCTGGCGATGCCCGTGCAGCTCTGGGCGGGCGCCCAGTTCTACCGCGGCGCCTGGAGCACCGCCCGTCACCTCACCGCCGACATGAACACCCTCATCGCCGTCGGCACAAGTGCCGCCTACCTCTACAGCGTCGTCGCCACGTTCGCGCCGAGCGCTGTCGAGGCGGCGGGCATCAAGGCCGAAGTCTACTACGACACTTCGGCCCTCATAATCGCTCTCATCCTCACGGGCCGCTACCTGGAGGCGCGCGCCAAGGGGCGCACCTCCGCCGCCATCAAGCGCCTGATGGGCCTGCGCGCCAAGACCGCACGCGTCCTGCGCGACGGCGACGAGGTGGATATCCCTATCGAAGAGGTGGTGAGCGGCGATACGGTGATCGTCCGCCCCGGCGAGAAGATCCCGGTCGATGGCGTAATCCTGGAAGGACGCTCGGCCGTCGATGAGTCCATGCTCACCGGCGAGAGCATTCCGGTGGAGAAGGGCCCCGAGGACGAGGTCTTCGGCGCGACCATCAACAAGGTGGGCAGCTTTCGCTTCCGCGCCACCAAGGTGGGTAAGGACAGCGCCCTCTCCCAGATCATCCGGCTCGTCGAAGAGGCGCAGGGCTCGAAGGCGCCCATCCAGCGTCTCGCCGACGTCATCGCCAGCTACTTCGTGCCTGCCGTCATCGGCGTCGCCCTGGTGGACTTCGCCATCTGGTGGGCCTTCGGGCCGGCGCCTGCCTTCACCTTCGCCGTCCTCAACGGCGTCGCCGTTCTCATCATCGCCTGCCCCTGCGCTCTCGGCCTGGCGACGCCCACCGCCATCATGGTGGGCACCGGCAAGGGCGCCGAGAACGGCATCCTCATCCGCGGCGGCGAGTCGCTGGAGACGGCCCACAAGCTCGACGTCGTCGTCCTCGACAAGACGGGGACGATCACCGAGGGCAGGCCCGTCGTCACGGACGTGGTGGCCGGTGACGCACTGGACGAGAACGAACTGCTCGCTCTGGCCGCCAGCGCCGAGCGCGGCTCCGAGCATCCCCTGGGCGAGGCGATCGTGGCCGCCGCCCGCGAGCGGGGCCTGTCGCTCGCCGGCGCCGGCGATTTCCAGGCGGTTCCCGGCCACGGCGTGGAGGCCGTCGTCGACGGCCGAAACCTGGTGCTCGGCAACCTCAAGCTCATGGAGGACCGCGGCTTCCCGCTGGACGGCTTCGGGCAAGGGGGCTGGGCCCTCTCACGGGCGGGCAAGACGCCCATGTACGTCGCCGTGGACGGACGGGTATCCGGCGTCATCGCCGTAGCCGACACGGTGAAGCCGGGCGCACCTGAGGCGCTTCGTGGCCTCAAGGACCTGGGCCTGGAGGTGGTGATGCTGACCGGCGACAACCGTCGCACGGCGGAGGCCATCGCCACTCAGGTGGGCGTCGACCGCGTGCTGGCGGAGGTGCTGCCCGACCAGAAGGTCGACCAGGTGCGACGGCTCCAGCAGGAGGGGAAGGTCGTGGCCATGGTCGGCGACGGCATCAACGATGCGCCCGCTCTCGCCCAGGCCGACATCGGCATCGCCATCGGCACGGGGACGGACGTGGCTATGGAGGCGTCAGACGTTACCCTCATCAAGGGCGACCTGCGCGGCGTGGCGACGGCCATAAGCCTCAGCCAGCGCACCATGCGCACGATCAGGCAGAACCTGTTCTGGGCCTTCTTCTACAACGTTATCCTCATCCCCGTGGCGGCAGGGATCCTCTATCCGCTGTTCAGCCGGACGGGGGTGCCGGCGCCGCTGCAGCCCTTCTTCGGCGATTTCGGCTTCTTGAACCCCATCCTGGCCGGCGCCGCGATGGCCGTCAGCTCACTTTCGGTGATGACGAACTCCCTGCGGCTGCGCGGCTTCAAGCCGCCTGTGCGGCCAGCGTGAAATGAGGGACCACGATGACAACTGAAACCGCAGCGACCGGGACCGAGGCCGGTGCGCTCGATGCCAGGAGCACGGCGACGGCCCAGGGCCGCTACGACCGCCAAGCCCGCACGTTCGACCTAGCCGAGGCGCTGGTCGAGCGCCTGGTCATGCGTCGATGGCGCCGTCGCCAGTGGTCCAGGGTATCGGGCTCACGTATCCTGGAGGTGGGTGTCGGCACGGGCAAGAACTTCCCCTACCACCCGCCCGATGCTCACGTCGCCGCGGTGGACTTCAGCCCCGGCATGCTCGGCCGGGCCGCGAAGAAGGCGCGAAAGGGCGGCCTGCCCGTGAGCCTGGCGCTCATGGACGCCCAGTCGCTCGCCGCGCCCGACGCCTCCTTCGACCAGGCGGTCTCGTCCTTCGTGTTCTGCTCGGTGCCGGACCCGGTGCTCGGCCTGCGCGAGGTGCGGCGGGTACTCCGACCCGGCGGTCGTGCTATATTCTTAGAACACGTGCGCAGTCGTAACCGCGTCCTGGGCTGGCTCATGGACCGGCTGAACGGCCTCTTCGTGCGGGTGAGCGGCGCCAACATCAACCGTGATACCGTCGCCAACGTGGAGCGCTCCGGGCTGCGCATCGTGTCCGTGGAGCACCTCTTTGGAGACGTAGTCAAGCTCATCGAAGCGGAGCGCTGACCGTTGCCGACCCCACGTGAGGCCTGCCTTGCGAACCTCGCTTAAACTCGGCACTATCTTCGGGGTGCCCATCGGCCTCAACTTCTCCTGGTTCTTCACGTTCGCCTTCGTGACCTTGATTCTGGGTCTGCAGGTCTACCCCGCGATCTTCGAGGACGCCGACGCCTGGGTTCACTGGACGATGGCCATCGTCAGCGGGCTTCTCTTCTTCGCCTCCATCCTCACCCACGAGATGGCCCACAGCCTCATCGCCAAGGCCTACGGCATTCCCGTCAAGGGGATAACGCTCTTCATCTTCGGAGGGGTCTCCCAGATCACCAGGGACGCCAGGCGTCCCTTCGAGGAGTTCGTCATGGCGGCGGGAGGACCCGCGACCAGCATCCTCCTGGCCGGCGTCTTCCTCGCCCTCTGGTTGGCCAGCGGCGGCGGCGACAGCGGGCCTCTCGAAGTGATGTGGCAGTGGCTCTGGATCATGAACCTCGGCGTGGGCGCCTTCAACCTCGCGCCCGGCTTCCCCATGGACGGCGGCCGCATAGTGCGGTCGGCGCTCTGGGGGCTGACCGGCAACTTCTTCGTGGCGACCCGCTGGGCGTCTCGGGGCGGTCAGCTCATGGCGGGTGGCCTCATGTTGTTGGGCGTCTTGGCGATCGTGCGTATTGTCGGATGGCTCGACCCCTTCGGTGGCATCTGGCTGCTCGTACTGGGGCTGTTCCTGGAGAGGGCCGCTCGCCAGAGCTGGCAGCAGGTGCGGATGCTGGATGTCCTGCGCCGCTATCGGGCCGTTGATGTGATGTCTGTCGAATGCGCGACCGTGCCCAGTGACGCGACGCTGCGTGAGGTCGCCCAGCACCACGCCCACGGCCAGCAGCACTTCTGCTTCTTCGTGACCGAGGGCGAGCGGGTCGTCGGCATGCTGGCGCACGACGCGGTGCGGCCGCGCCCGGGCTGGACTCGGCGCTGGGACACGGTCACGGCCGGCGAGACGATGATCAGGGCTTCGCAGGTGCCGGTCGTGAGGCCCCAGGAGGACGCCGCCTCCGTACTCCAGACCATGAACGCGGCGGACCTCTTCTACGTGCCCGTGGTCGAAGAGGGGCGTCTCCTGGGAGTGGTGGGGCAGGACGCCCTCATGCGTCTCCTCTTCTCCCGCAGGGAAGCAGCGCTGTGAGTCCCGCCCGGCGAAAGGCGGTCGTGCAAGGAGCGCCTGCGGCCCCACGCCGGCCGGGCAGCGCGACACCCTCGACGGGCGCCTTGCGACGGCTGCTGGCCCTGGCGTTGGGCAGAGCCGCCGGCGCCGCCAGCCGCGCGCTGGGCCGGGGCGGCGGCACTGCGATCACGGGCCTCCTCGCCGAGAGCGTGGCCCCCAACCTGGCCGCCGACCTATCGGCGCAGCTCGGCATGGGCTCCGTGCTGGTCACCGGCACCAACGGCAAGACTACTACCGCCCGCATGCTGGCGCGTATCGCCCGCGAAGGAGGGCTGCTCCCCCTGCCGAACCGTAGCGGCTCCAACCTCATGCGCGGCATAATGACAACTCTCATCCAGGAGGCCGACCTCCTGGGCCGCATTCGGGAGGCCGAAGGGCGCCTGGGGGTCTTCGAGGCCGATGAGGCTGTCCTGCCCATGGCCGTCGATGCTCTCGCTCCGCGTGTGCTCGCCTTCACCAACCTCTTCCGCGACCAGCTCGACCGCTACGGCGAGGTGGACTCGATAGCGGCGCGCTGGTGTGCCACGCTGGAGGCGGCCCCGCCCACGACCACGGTTGTCCTCAACGCCGATGACCCCTCGGTCGCGGCCCTGTCCGACGCGGCCGCAGGCCCCGTCCTCTTCTTCGGCCTCGATGACCCGTCGCCGGCCCTGGAGGGTGTGGAGCACGCGGCGGACTCCCGCTGGTGCCGCGAGTGCGGCGGCGAGTATCTCTACGATGTCATCTACTACGGGCACGTCGGGCACTGGCGCTGCCCCGGCTGCGGGCGCGCCCGGCCGCAGCCCGATGTCTGCGTCACCCGCCTCCACCAGGTCGGAGACGGGGCGACGATGGTCGAGCTGAGCACTCCCGCCGGCGACCTTTCGCTGGAGCTGCGTCTGGCGGGTGTCTACAACGTCTACAACGCCCTCGCCGCGGCAGCCAGCGGCCTGGCCCTCGACCTGCCGCTCTCCGCCGTCAAGGAGGGGATTGCCTCCGTCACGGCCGCCTTTGGGCGCCAGGAACGCTTCGAAGTGGACGGGCGGGACGTGCATGTCCTGCTGGCCAAGAATCCGACCGGCCTCAACCAGGTGCTGCACACCATCGTCGCCGGCGAGGGCGATAGGCGCCTCCTCTTGCTCCTGAACGACGGCATCGCCGACGGCCGGGACGTCTCCTGGATCTGGGACGCCGACTTCGAGATGCTGGCCGGCCGCGTCGCGTCGCTCGTCCTCTCGGGGACGCGGGCGGAGGACCTGGCCCTTCGCCTCAAGTACGCCGGCCTGCCGGAGCCAGCGGCGGTGACACCCGACCTCCGCCGCGCCCTTTCGCTCGCCCTGGCCGCCCTCCCGCAAGGAGAGCGCCTCTATGTGGTGCCCACCTACACTGCCATGCTCAAGGTGCGGGAGCTGCTTGCGCGACGGGGCGGCCGCGCCCACTTCTGGGAGGAGGGCCCGTGAAGGAGTCCATACGCCTGGCTCACCTCTACCCTCGCCTGATGAACATCTACGGCGACAGGGGCAACATCCTCTGCCTGCGCCGTCGCTGTCAGGACCGCGGCATCGGCCTGGAGGTCACGGAGCTGGACCTGGGCGACCGCCTCCACCCTGCCGACTACGATCTCATCTTCATCGGGGGCGGACAGGACCGCGAGCAGCGGCGCGTCGCCGATGACCTGTCGAGCGTAAAGGGCGAGGCGATACGAGAGGCGGTCGAGCTGGGCGTGGCGGTGCTGGCGATCTGCGGCGGTTTCCAGCTCTTCGGCAGCCAATATCGGACGGCGGCGGGCGAGCAGCTCCCAGGGATAGGCGTGTTCGATGCCTGGACGGTGCACCCGGGCCAGCAGGCGCGGCGCTGCATCGGCAACGTGGCGGCCGAGTGGGAGGGCGGCACCCTCGTCGGCTTCGAGAACCACGGCGGCCGCACCTACCTGGGGCCCCATTGCGAGCCCCTGGCGCGGGTGCGCGCTGGCTTCGGCAACAACGGTGAGGACCGCACCGAGGGAGCCCGCTACAAGACCGCCTACGGCACCTATCTGCACGGCTCTCTCCTTCCCAAGAACCCCCGTTTCAGCGATCACATCCTGCGCGTCGCCCTCAGCCGTCGCCACGGCGAGGTGGAGCTCCTGCCCCTGGACGACAGGGTCGAAGAGGAAGCCCACACGGCGGCGCTGCGCGTGGCGACGGGGCGGCTCCGGCGCTAGGGCGCGGCGCGTCGCCCTTGCCCCACGAGGGGGCGGCAGCTATCCTTGTCCTCGTGTTGGCGCACGGAGACAGGAAGGCACAGCTCACCTCTAGAGCCCTCGCTGCGGTCGTCTCTCTCAGTCTTGTCGCGGCCGTTCTCCTCTCGGCCTGCGACGGAAGCGGTGATGCGGCGGGTGTCGACGTGACGCTGATGACACCCGAGGCATCGCCGACAACGGCCTCTACCGTGGTGGTAGCTCCTACCGTTGTCGTGGGCAGCCCCACGCCGACGGTCGAGAGCGGCGAAGCTGCGGAGCCGACGCCCGTGCCCCAGGTTCACGGGCTCATCTATCCCATAGCCGGGGCCTGCCTGCCCTCAAACGACGACCTCATGCCCAACGCACCGCGTACCTATCGAGCGGGTATCCACGAGGGGGTGGACTTCTACGGTGCCGACAACTGTGTGTCCATCCCTCAGGGGACGGAGGTGCTGGCGGCGAAGGGGGGAGAGGTGATCCGGGCCGACACGGAGTACAAGGAGCTCACGGCCCAGGAGCTGGAGCAGCTCAATCAGCGCATCGCGCAGGAGGGGTCGTCGGCGCCGGCGGTCCTGGACCGCTTCCGTGGTCGGCAGGTATGGATCGACCACGGAGGGGGGCTGGTGACCCGCTACGCTCATCTCGATGGCATCGCGCCCGGCATCGAGGACGGCGTCTACGTCCAGGCGGGCGATGTCCTCGGCTACGTGGGCGAGTCCGGCACTCCGGAGTCGGTGACGGCTCCGGGGACGGAGTACCACCTCCACTTCGAGATCCGGGTCGGCCACACCTACCTGGGCCAAGGCCTGCCACCGGCTGAGGTGAGGGCCCTGTATGAGCAGGCGTTCTCGTCGTAGCCATGCCTACCCCGACGGACTGAACTCATCGACCAGCGATGGACGAGGACCGCGTGACGCTGGCCCCCTTCTACGGGCCGATGATGAGTGACATAATAGAGAAGAACCCCACAAAGGCCGTCCCGTGAAAGGAGCCCAATTGGCGCGGGCAGAGGCTACTGATTCGAGGACCCGGATCACATTCAGCTTCGACCCCTTCCGCGATCCGTGGAGGCTGCTGACCTCACTTGGCTTCGCGCTCGTCGTCATCGGGTTCGTCGCCCTGGCGGGCCTGCTCGGCGTCCTCATACCGCAGATCCCGGAGGCAATGCGCGATAACCCCGCGGCCATCGATGTCTGGCTGGGCGTGCAGCACGGCAAGTTCGGCGGGCTCACCGAGCCGATGCACCGCCTGGGCCTGTTCAACGTCTTCGATAGCCGGTGGTTCGCGGCGAGCCTCGCCCTCCTCGTGATCAGCGTGACCCTCTGCACGGTGAACCGATTCCCTGCTATCTGGCGCTCGATCACGAAGCCGCAGGAGCGGATGCCGGACGACTACTTCGAGCGGGCGGCCCACCGCCACGTCTCGGAGAAGGCGATCGATGCGTCGGCCCTGGCGAGGACCTTGAGCCGCCAGCGCTATAAGGTAAAGACCTGGCGGGAGGGCGACGCCACCTATATCTTCGCCGACCGCTTCGCCTGGGCGAGGCTGGCGACGTTCGTCAGCCACGCGGCGCTCATCCTCTTTCTCGCGGGCGGCCTCATATCGAAGTTCCGCGGCTTCGAGACCACCTTGTTCGCCGCCGAGGGTAGGACGGTCCCCGTCTTCGCCGTGAACGACCCGCGGCAAATGCAGGTCTACGTGGAGGATGCCGTCGGCAAGTTCGATGCGGCCGGCAATCCCCTGGACTATCGCACTCAGCTCGTGATTTATCAGGGGGGCAAGGAGGTGGCGAGCGGCACGACCACCGTAAACGGCCCCTTCGAATACGGCGGCTATAGCTTCCACCAGTCCGCCTACCTCGGAGACGGCGCCGCCCTGCGGGTGCGAGACCTATCGACCGGTAATACCATCTACGACCAGGCGCTGGCGCTGGACCGCCACGCGCCCGCTCCTCTGGTGACGGTTCGCGACAGCAAGGGTAACGAGCTCCTGTCCGGGGCCATCGTCGCTACCGACCTGATCGAGCCGGCCTTTGGTACGCTCGTGACGCTCCCCAACAGCGACACGCCGCTGTGGATAGGGATCAGGCCGGCCGCCAGTGGAGAGTCGTGGGAGCTGATCGTCTACAGGCCCGGTGACACCGACAACAGCATCGGGCTCGTCGTGCCGGAGGGCGCGACGGGTTCTGCCGGGGGCATGGAGTTCAGCTTCCAAGGCGTGGTCGGGGTTCCCAGCCAGGTCGAGTCCAACATTCCCGGCGCTCAGGACACGGCGCTTGTGGAGATGGCAATGGACGATCAGGGCGCCCCCTATCTCACCATCCTGGGCGTCGCGCCAGACAAGGCGCTGACGCTCTACCCCGATAAGCCCGTCGTCGAGGGCAACAACGAGTACACCTTTCTTGGACGGCGGGAGTTCTCGGGGATCACCGTGAGGCGCGACCCCGGCACGAAGTTCATCTGGGTGGCCGCGGGGCTCCTGCTGTTGGGGCTCGGTCTCACCTTCTACGTACCGCGACGCCGGCTGTGGGCGAAGATCACCCGTGACCGGACGTATTTCGCCGGCCAGGGCAGGCGGACAGGCCGCTTCGAGGCGGAGATGAAGAAGATCGCTGGCGACGATTAGGACGCTGGCCCGTCCACATCTGTCGCAATGCAGCGGCGGTCAGGGAGCTTTTGTGAGATGAGAACTACCCTTGTTGTCGCTGCCGTCCTGGGCGCTGCGCTCCTCGTGGGCTGTGGCGGCGGTGGGGAAGAGGCTGCGCCTCCGCCGGAGGCGACGGCGCTCACGCCGACCGCTCTGGTCGCCGAGCTGCCGGCGCTGCTCATTACCGTCGACGATGTCCCCGCCGGCTTCACCCTGGCAGGGTCGGGCGCCGTGCCGAACGAGGCGGTGGCGGCGCAGGATCCGTTCCCCGAGCAACGGCTGCAAGAGCTTGAGCAGGCGGGCCGTGTCGGCGGCCAGCAGGTCGTATTTCAGAGTGACGATGCGGTGATCTCGGCCGTGCTTTCCGTCTACGAGACGCCCGAAGGTGCGCAGGAGAGTCTTGATCAGGGCGTCCGCTTCGGGCCCGAGGCGGGGGCGACGGCCGTTGATGCGCCGGACGTTGGGCTGCCGGGGGCGGCCTGGTCGATCGATGAGCAGACGGGGAGCGGCCTCAAGGGCTTCCTCATGCTGGCCCGAAAGGGTCGGATCAACATCAGTATGAGCTATGGCGAGGTTGGCGGAGCGGGGCGTGACCAGGTGGAGGAGCTGCTGCGCACTCAGATCGCCAGGCTCGGTGACCTGGAATGACGTGTCCGGCGGCCCCCCAGGTGTGATGGACATGCATGGAGGCAAACGATGGGTCTAATCGAGGGTTGGGATCCGATAAAGATCGGCATCAATCCCGAGATCGGGAGCTTCGGCGGCCTGCTGCTTACCTGGCATGGCGTCTTCGTCGCCGTAGGCATCGCTGTCGGCGTCTGGGTGGCGGTGCAGTTCGCCAAGAAGGTCGGCATCATCGAGGACGACGCCTACGGCGTCGCCCTGGTCGCGGTCATCTGCGGCATAATCGGTGCCCGCGCCCTCTATGTCATCGAGAACTACGGCGATCCCGGCTCAGGGTTGCATTCTGTCGGAGACATCTTCCGTATCAACGAAGGCGGCATCTCTATCTACGGCGCCGTCATCGGCGGGGTACTGGGAGGTGTTATCTACAACCGCTTTGGCCTATGGATGCTGCTGCCCATCGTGCCACTGTGGTATCTGCTATGGCGGGTAATACCGAAACGCCTCGGCGGCCCCCGCCTTCCCATGCTTTCGGGGTTGGATGCCGGTGCCCTCGGCCTCATCCTTGGCATGGGCATCGGCCGCATCGGCGACATCATCAACGGCGAACACCTCGCCAAGACGACGGACCTGCCCTGGGCCGTGGTCTATACCCACACCAATAGCCCCAGCTTCGGCCGCGACCCTCAGCACCCTGCTGTCGCCTACGAGCTCATAGGCGATCTCCTGATCTTCCTCCTGCTGCTCGCGCTGTGGCGCATACGCAAGAGGGACGGGCTGGTCTTCTTCTCGTTTGCCTTCCTCTACTCGATCATGCGCCTGGGCGTCAGCGCCCTGCGCCTGGACCCGGGCGTTTGGGGCGAGCTGCGGATGGCCCAGATAGTGGCGCTCTTCGTCATCGCCATCTCCGTGGTCGGTCTTGCCTACTGTGCCAGAAGGGGGACGGAGGTGATTCCGGAGGCCGCGCCGGCGGTGGCCGAGGCAGCGGCTCCGGCAGCCGCGCGGCAGCGGAAGCGCCGCTGAGGATCACCCGTGCGTGAGCTCACTCTCTACACCAAGCGCGACTGTCCCCTCTGCGACGAGGCGCAGCACCTCCTGGCGCGGCTGGGACCGGAGCTTGGCGTCGCGGTCAACGAGGTCGACATCGAGACGGACGCCGGCTTGCTCCGACGCTACCGGTACGACGTACCCGTGCTTGCCCTCGACGGCGAGGTCCTCCTCTCGGCGCCGCTGGAGGAGCGAGAGGTGCGGCGCGCGCTCGCGGGCTACCTGGCAGAGCGCCCTGCCGAGGGACAGGACTGAGGCGGCGTGCTAAGGGTGGGAGAGCGCGCGCCGTCGTTCCGGCTGGGTGACCTGGACGGACGTGAGCATGCCCTCGACCAGGCCCTCGCCTCGGGCCCGGCTCTCCTCGTCTTCTGGAAGAGCGGCTGCGCTATCTGCGATCTCATCTTTCCCTATCTCGGCAGGCTGGCCGAAGCCTACCCGCAGGAGGGCTGGAGTCTGTGGGCGGTGTCTCAGGACGGCGTGGAGGCCGCGCGTGCCTTCGCCCGGAAGCACCGCACTCCCTTCTTCATGCTCGTCGACGGGGAAGGCTGGCCTGTCTCCAGGGCCTACGACCCCGATGCCACGCCGACGCTGTTCTTCGTCGGCGCCGACGGCGTCATCGAGGCGACAAGCGTCGGCTTCAGCAAGGCCGACCTGAACGAGGTGTCCCGCCGTCTGGCCGAGAGGCTTGAGACTGCGCCGGTCGACGTGGCGCCGGGGGACGACGGCCAACCCGACTTCCGCCCCGGCTGAGCGGCGAGGCACCGGTAGGCTGGTCCAGCCTGCCCGGTGTTCAGGCGGCGTCCCGTGTGGATGCAGCAGCGGCGGCGGAACCAGGTAGAGGTTCTCGGTGTGGGGAGTAGGAAGTGCCCTGCTGGCCGCCGCTTTGTGGGCGCTGAGCGGCACCCTCCTGACGTCGCAGACGAGCAGGATCGACCCGATTCCCCTTAGCGCCCTCCGCTGCCTCTTCGCGACCGCCTTCCTCGCCGTCCTCCTTCCTCCTCTCGGCGCCATCGGCGACCTGCGAGACATATCTTTCAATACTGCCGTCTCGATGGTGGGTTCGGGCGTGGTGGGCATGGGCCTGGGCGACACCCTGTACATCGCCAGCCTCGGGATGCTCGGCGTCTCCCGCGCCTTCCCCATTTCGATGAGCTCCTATCCGCTCCTGACCTTTCTCCTGGCGGCCACCCTGCTCGGCGAGACCGTTACCTGGGTAACGCTGCTTGGCGCCGTCCTTATCATCGTCGGTGTCTCGCTTCTCGTCGTGGAAGGCAGGGCACAGACGACGGCCAGCGGCGCAGCGCTGCGGCGGGGGACCCCCGGCCGGGGTGTGGCGCTGGTGCTCCTGGCGGCCGTCTTCTGGGCCATCGCGACGGCCTGGCTCAGGGCGGGCTCCGGCGACCTGAGCGCCGTGGCCGCCGGCAGCCTGCGCATCCCGGCGGCGGGCCTCTTCCTCCTGCTCCTGTCGTGGGGCCGCATGCCCGAGATTCGCGCCGTGGCGGGTGGGCGGCGCACGCTGGCGACGGTGGCCCTGGCCGGTATCGTCGGAACGGCGCTCGGCGGCTTGCTCTACATCTACGCGGTGCAGCAAGCAGGAGCGGGCCGCGCTGCCATCCTCTCCTCGACCTCGCCCCTCTTCCTGTTCCCGATGGCGGTCATCTTCCTGGCCGAGCAGCTCACGGCGTGGGTGCTCGTGGGCACCGCGATCTCCGTCGTCGGGATCTGGCTGGTGATCTAGCGCACGCCGGCTTCTGCCGGGGCGGGCACAGGCGCGTTGACGGCATCCGCGCGGCAGGGCGACAATCGATAATGTGAACTTCCTCGAGTGCTCCTGAACAGGCGGCGCAGCGAGAATGACCAGGCTGCGGATCGGGCTGGCGCTGGGCGCCGGCGGCACCAAGGGCGCCGCCCACATCGGCGTGCTGAAGGTGCTCGACGAGGCCGGCGTCCCCATCGATTACATCGCCGGCTGCAGCGTCGGCGCCCTTTACGGGGCGTCGTACGCCCTGGGCCGCTCTGCGGAGGCTATGGAGCGTGGGGCCCGCAGGACCAAGGCCCGTGATATCCTCACCTTCTTCCGCCGCCGGCTGCGCATCGAGCCTGGAAACGCGGTGGCCCAGCGTTTCTGTGACGTACTGAACGGCGTGCGCTTCGAGGAGCTGAAGATACCGCTCGCCGTCGTCGCCTCCGACGTGGTCACCAAATCGCCGGTGGTGCTGCGCGAGGGTGAGGTTCTGCCCGCCGTCCAGGCCAGCATCTCCATCCCCCTGCTGGCGAAGCCTGTGGAGTTGGGCGGACGCTACCTGGTCGACGGCGGCTTCTGGGAGGCGGCGCCGGTGGGCGTGGTCTCCGACATGGGCGCCGATGCGGTTATCGCCGTGGTTCTCGGCGACGCGACGCTCCTGCCGTCAGGCTTGCGGCCGCTGGCCCGGGGTCTGGAGAGGGCGCTGGACCTGCTGTCGAGGAGCGGCAGGCCGGGGCTGCGGGCGCAGACGAGCTTCTTCCTCCACACCATAGTGAACACGCTGCCGCCCGTGCGCGAGGCGGAGGTCACGATCCGCCCGGACGTGGCGCGGCTAAACGCCAACTCCCCCTTTCATGTGCGCCTTGCCCTGCGACGGGGTAAGGAGGCGGCGCGGGCGGCGCTGCCACGCATCGAGGAGCTTCTGGCCCGTGGGCGGCCGGCGCCGCGCAGGTAGGTCCAAGTCCGTGCGCCTGCGGTCGAGTAATACGTTCGTAGGCGTGCGCCGCACACGGCGGGCGGCGGTGATTCGTGATTGGTGCGTTGTTGGTGGGCCTTGGAGCGTCAGATTGCGGCGCGACCCCAGCGTGAACGCTGGGGCATGAGAAGACGAATCTATGCCCCCGCCGTTCGGCTGAGCTCACGCCGAAGCCTTCAGGCGGGGGTATGGCATCCCCCACCAATGACGAGCCGGTCACGGTGATTCCGGCGGCGTGCGCTTTCACCTACCGCATGCGATACTAGGGCCAACGTGCCCGCCGAAAGGCGCGTCTGAGGCCGAGGCCGAATCAAGACACAGCCGTGAGAAACCTTTCGAGCCAGGGCCGGTTGGTCCTCTACGTCTCCCTGGCCCACGCCCTCGTCCACGCCCTCGAGCTCACCTATGCCGCCCTTCTGCTGCGCATCGGGGATGACTTCGACCTGGGCAAGTTCGCGCTGGGTATCATCGCGCAGGTTGCCGCCTTCGCCTTCGGTGCCAGTGCTCTCCCCGGCGGGGCGCTTGTCGACCGTCTCGGCACGCAGCGCGTCCTCTACTTCTGTTTCCTGGGCGCGGCGGGCGGGGCGGTGCTGGTGGGCCTCTCACCCAACGCGGTGCTCCTCGGTGTGTTTCTGGCGCTGCTTGGCCTCGCGATCGGCCTCTACCACCCGGCGGGCCTCTCCCTCATCGCGCAGGGCGCGACTCAGAGGGGAATCGCCCTCGGCTACCACGGCGTCGCCGGGAACATCGGCGTCGCGCTGGCGCCGGCGATCGCTGTGGGCTTCTCAGCCGCCTTCGGTTGGCGCTCCGCCTACTTCTTCCTGGCCGCCCTGGCGCTGATTCTGGCAGTCGTGCTGCGCCTCATCCGCCTACCGACGCCCGTGGCTGCGACGCCGGCGCCCACAGCAGCGCGGGCGGCGCCAGATCCGCGTCCTCGTGTGGTGGCGCTCCTTCCCCTGCTCCTGGTCTACGTCGCCTACCTTCTCAACGGCTTCATCTACAGGGGGAGCATCACATTCCTGCCGACGCACATCGAGGAGCAGGTGCACGTGAGCTTCCTCGGGATCGATCAAGAGACGCTGTCGGGCTATCTGACGACCGTGGCGCTGCTGATGGGCTCCGTCGGCCAGTATGTGGGCGGCAGCCTCTCTCAACGGTACGCCCTCGAGCGCCTGCTGCCGCCGATAGCCCTGACCCTCGTACCTGCGCTCTTGCTGATGGGGGTGAGCGGCGGCCTGGCCCTGGTGGCCCTATCCGGGGTCTTCATCTTCTTCAACTTCAGCGCACAGCCTCTCTACAACGGGCTGATCGCGGACTACTCGCCGGAGCAGGCGCTGGGGCGCAGCTACGGCATCTCGTTCTTTGCTTCATTCGCGTTGGGGTCGTCGGCGGCCACATTCTCCGGCTTCTTCGCGCAGCGCTTCGGCACGGGGTCGGTCTTCCTGACGCTGGCCGGCTTCGCCGCGCTCAGCGTAGCGCTGGGTGTTGCCATCTGGCGCCTCGCTGTCACGAATGAACGGCGGGCGATTGCCCCGTCCGAGCGCCGCGCCGCCGCGCACGATGGCCCCGCTGGGTCTACATAATCGTCTTCAGGAGCGAAGCGAAAGGTTCTGCCGTCATGACCAGAAGGATCACCGTCGAGAGAAACACGTTGCGATTCAGCGCCGCTCACTTCACCACCTCCGCCGAGGGCTGCGAGCCGCTGCACGGCCACAACTACGACGTGCTGCTGGAGCTGGAGGGCGAGCTTACGGACGACGCCTGGGTCTTTGACTTCGTGGAGCTGAAGAAGATCGCGGGCGCCATCTGCGAGGAGCTGGACCACAAGTTCATCCTCCCGCGCGACAGCCGCGCGCTCGAGATCGACGAGGCGATGGCCAACTGGAAGGTGCGGTTTAAGGAGCGGGGGTGGGTGATTCCCAAGTCAGATGTCGTCGCTCTTCCTATCGACAACTCGACGGCGGAGCGGCTAGCGGAGTGGTTCTGCGGCCGCCTGGAGAAGGAGCTGGCAGCGGCGGGCGCTGTCGGTCTCGCCGCCATCACCGTCGGGATCGAAGAGGCGCCAGGCCAGGCGGGATGGTTCCGCCGTGACCTGGCGCTCCGTTAGCACGAAAAGAGACCTCAGGCAGCGACCGGCTGCGTGGCCTTCCTGGTTATCTCTCGCCAGACACGCTGGCGTACTTTCATCACTGCCAGCGCCGAAGGCTGGCCGCGAATCCTCTCGTGCACCGGGGCGAGCAGCAGGTGCAGCCACTCCCCGTCGTCGCCTTCCGGAGCCAGTTGGTCGATCACCATGTTCTTCTCAGTCATGACATCTCCATCACTTCAAGAATCGGCAGATCCAGGAAAAAGCGAAGCCCCGTGCTGAGGAAATGACGGCGAAGAGGCCGCATTGCGCTGATGGACAGAGGTTGGGGCCTGACCTATAATGGCAGCACTTGGAGGCCGACGCGGGATTCGGCGAGCCGCACGGCTGGCCTCGGGCCATGGCCAAATTCGAACCAACTCAACCACGTGAGGGGGATGTCTGCCTATTGGTGAGCACCGGCTCTCTGGAAGAGATAGAGGCGGCGGCCAAGCGCATACGACGCCACATAATCAAGATGATCGCTGCCGCCGGGAGCGGGCATCCCGGTGGCTCTCTTTCCCCCGTCGAGGTCCTCTGTGCGCTCTACTTCCGGGTTCTGCGCCATGATCCGAGCAAGCCCCACTGGCCCGACCGCGACCGATTCATCCTGAGCAAGGGCCATGCAGCGCCTCTTCTCTACGCCGTTCTCGCGGAGCAGGGCTATCTAGGCGTCGAAGAGCTGGAGACCCTGCGAAAGATCGGCAGCCGCCTGCACGGCCACACGTACGTCGATTCGCCGCCGGGCGTGGAGATGTCGGCGGGGTCATTGGGCCAGGGGCTTTCCTACTCCATAGGCCAGGCCCTGGCGGCGCGGCTCGACGGCCGCGGCTACCGCGTCTACTGCCTGCTGGGAGACGGCGAGCTGAACGAGGGGCAGAACTGGGAGGCCGCCATGACGGCCGCCCACCACTCCCTCGACAATCTCGTCGCCATCGTCGACCGCAACGGTCTCCAGAACGACGGCTTCGTCGTCGATATCATGCGTACGAAGCCGCTGCGCGAAAAGTGGGAGTCCTTCGGCTGGCACGTCTTGGATGTCGATGGACACGACCTGGCGCAGGTCATCGACGCCCTGGAGCGGGCGGCGGAGGTCAAGGGCAAGCCGACAGCGATCATCGCCCGTACCGTCAAGGGCAAGGGCGTGAGCTTCATGGAGAACAACCCGGCGTTTCACGGTCGGGCACCGACCGCCGAGGAGACCGAGCGGGCGCTGGCCGAACTGGCGTAGAATGTAGAGGTAGCGCGTGTGGGAGAGATGAAGCCTTGACGACGGTGTCACAGGCGCCAGCGGCAACGCGAGAGGCGTTGGGCCCGACCCTCGTCCGCCTGGCGGGCGAGGGACTGGACGTCGTCGTGGTTGACGCCGACCTGGGCAGCTCCACTACGGCCCGCGTCTTCGGCAAGGCGCGCCCGGATCGCTTCTTCACGGTAGGAATAGCGGAGCAGAACATGATCGGGGTGGCGGCAGGGCTTGCGGCGGCCGGGAAGATCGCCTTCGCCAGCACCTTTGCCGTCTTCATGCCCGGTCGCTGCTTCGACCAGATCCGGCTGAGCGTGGCGCAGCCCCACCTGAACGTCAAGCTCGTCGCCAGCCACGCCGGCATCAGCGTCGGCGAGGACGGCATCTCCGCCCACTCGATCGAGGACCTGGCCCTCATGAGCTCACTGCCCGGCTTCAGCGTCATAGTCCCCGCAGACGTCGTCGAGGCGGCGCAGGCGGTGGAGGCGGCGGCCCGCAACGAAGGGCCGTTCTACGTTCGCTGCGGCCGCCCCAAGATTCCCGTCATCTACGATGAGAGCTACCGCTTCCGCCCGGGCAGGGCGCACCTGCTTCGGCCCGGCAAGGACGTTACCGTCATCGCTATGGGGATCATGGTGAAGGCTGCCCTCGACGCCGCTGCCCTGCTGGAGAAGGACGGTATCGACTGCCGCGTTCTGAACATGGCCACCTTGCGCCCCCTGGACCGAGAAGCGATCATCGCCGCCGCCCAGGAGACCGGCGCCATCGTCACTGCCGAGGAGCACCTGGTACATTGCGGCCTCGGCAGCATGGTGGCGCACGTGCTGGCGGGCGCCTGCCCAACGCCGATGGCTTTCGTCGGTGTGCAGGACCGCTATGCCGAATCGGGCCGCTGGGACGAGCTCCTGGAGAAGTACGGCCTCACCGCCGACGCCATAGCCCAGGAGGTGCGCAAGCTCCTGGTCCGGAGAGGAAAGAAGCCGTGACCACCGAGGCGGAGAAGGCGAAACGACCGTCTACGGAGCCTGCCCCCCCTGTCGAGCCGCGGGCCGCCGAGGGCAAGTCGCGCGTCGCCGTCCTCTACACGACGCCAGCGACGGTGGTGGAGGACGTGGGCCGGCTGATGCGCATGGCGGACTACGGCCAGCACCTCGTCAAGGACGCCCCCACGGCTCTGAAGGTCAACATCTCCTGGCACAAGTACTACCCGGCCTGCTCCACTACGCCCTGGCAGCTCGAGGGGGTGATCAAGGCCCTCCTCGACGACGGCTACCCCGACCTGGTGGCGGCTCACAACAGCACGGTCGTCGTCAACTCGCACGTGGGCGAGGTCAACAACAAGCACAAGGTCGTCCAGGACAAGTACGGCGTCAGAAGCGTGCACCTGACCGACAAGGGCGTGCCGTGGGTGCGCTACGCCCCTAAGGGCGAGATGCTGGTGCTGGAAGAGATCTTCAAAGACGGCATTGAGATTCCTGAGGAACTGATCGGCAAGAACGTTATCCAGCTTCCCACTGTCAAGACTCACGTCTTTACGACGACGACGGGAGCGATGAAGAACGCCTTCGGAGGGCTCCTCCACCTCAAGCGCCACTGGACTCACTCCCGCATCCACGAGACGCTCGTCGACCTGCTCACCATTCAGAAGGAGATCCATCCGGGCATCTTCGCCGTCATGGACGGCACCATCGCCGGCAACGGGCCCGGGCCACGCGCCATGCGGCCGGAGGTCAAGAACGTCATCCTCGCCAGCGCCGACCTGGTGGCCATCGATGCCGTGGCCGCCAAGATGATGGGCTTCGACCCGCTCGCTATCGACTACATACGCATCGCCCACGAGAAGGGGCTGGGCTGCGGCGACGTGGCCAGCATCGACGTCGTCGGCGAGGACATCAGCGAGGTCAACTACGGGTTCCGCGGCGACGAGGACACGTTCGCGAGCTGGGGCGAGAAGCTGATCTACTGGGGCATGCTTCACCCCCTGGAGAGCCTGCTTCTTCGCACGCCGATCGTACCCTGGGCCTACTTCGCTTCCAGGTTGTACCATGATGGCTACTGGTACCCCTTCGTGGGGCGCAAGCGGGTGAAGCAGGCGCTCCAGACCGAGTGGGGTAGGCTCTTCGAGAGCTACTGAGGTCGGCCGGCCGCGTCTTCGGCGAGGAACCCAGCCGTGACCCTCAAGAACCTGCGCGGCAAGTTCATTCTCTCCCTCCTCCTGGGAGTAGCCGTCCTGATCGGCCTCACGGCCTACGGCGACTTTTCCTCAGTCGCCGAGGCCATAGGCCGCTTCCGCTGGGAGCTGGCCCCGGCCATCCTCGCTCTGACTCTGTCGAACTACCTCCTCCGCTTCGTCAAGTGGCACTTCTATCTGGGCCAGATCGGCGTGCGCGGCCTATCGAAGTGGCACAGCTTCCTGATGTTCTTCTCGGGGCTGGCCATGGTGGTGACACCCGGAAAGGTGGGCGAATGGCTCAAGAGCTACCTGCTGCGGGAGGTGCATGGGACGCCCTTCGCTCGGTCGGCGCCCATCCTCATCGCCGAACGCTTCACCGACGCCATCGCCCTGCTCATCCTGGCGACGGCCGGCCTCATTCTATTCGGCCAGGCCTGGGAGTTCTTCGTGGTGATGGGCGTGGGCGCGGCGGTGCTGCTTGCCCTTGCCCGCCACCGTCCGACGATGCGGCTGATCCTGAGGATCGCCGGCCGTTTGCCCGTGGTGTCTCGCTTCACCCATCTCGTGGAGGAGTTCTACGAGAGCACTCATGTGCTATTCGCACCGCGCAGCCTTATCCTCACGACTCTGCTGAGCGTCGTCTCATGGATGGGGGAGGTGCTGGCCTTCTATCTGGTGCTGATCGGGCTCGGGCTTGACGCGACGGGGCTGCTGTTCGTACAGGCGGCCTTCATCCTGCCCGTGGCCACGGTGGCCGGGGCCGTGCTCCTGACGCCGGGTGGGCTGGGGGTGACGGAGGGCGGCGTCACGGGCCTGCTCCAGGTCATCGTCGACATGGAGAAGGGGCCTGCTGCGGTGGCGACGCTCCTGATCCGCATCGCGACTCTCTGGTTCGGTGTCTTCGTGGGCCTGGCGGCGCTCATCCCGATGACACGTCGCCTGGCCGCAGCGCCGGCGGTGGAGCTGGAGGCGGCGCCTGCCTCCTGGGCCGATGCCACCAAACTCGAGGGTCAGGCCTGGCCCGCCGACCCGAACTCTTTAGCGCCGGACTCCGGCCGGCGACGCCCCCTATGATTTGCGATGGCCCGACTACCTCTGTCGCTGCCGTCCCTTCCCTTCTCGGACCTGGCTTCGAGAGCGGCCGCCCTTTCGTTCGTCTCTAACGCGTCGCTGCTGGTGCTCAAGCTGGTAGTGGGCATCCTCACCGGCAGCATCGCCGTGCTCTCCGACGCCATCGACAGCGCCGAGGACGCTATCGCCTCCAGCTTCGCCTTCTTTAGCGTGCGCGTGTCGGCGCGGCCGCCCGACGCGGAGCATCCGTACGGGCACGGTAAGGTGGAGAGCCTGGCGGCCTTCGCCCAGGCCGTCCTGATCGCGGGCGGCGGCGTGTTCATCGTCATCCAGGCGGTGCGCCGCCTCATCGAGGCCCAGGCCAAGATCGTCGTGGCGCCCGGTCTCGCCGCCATGGCGGTGACGGCGGTGGTGAACCTTGGGGTGGCCCTTTACGTGACACGAGTCGCCAGCATCACCGGCTCCCTCGCCCTGAGGTCCGATTCTCGCCACCTCTGGACGAACATCGCCCAAGCGGGAGCGGTAATCGTGGCCCTGGCCCTGGTGGGCCTCACTGGGCGGGTCGTGTTCGACCCTATCGTCGCCCTCCTCCTGGCATGCTACCTGCTCTGGACCGCCGCCCAGGTGGTCCGCATCGGCGTGGTGGAGGTCATGGACGTACGGCTACCACCCGAGGAGATAGAGGTCATCGAGCGGTGCATCATGGGCTATGAGAGCGAGATCGGCGACTACCACGACTTGAGGACGCGGAGGTCGGGCCGTCAGCGCTATGTAGACCTGCACCTGACGCTGGACGCGACGAAGAGCCTGGAGGAGGTGCACGGCACCTGCGACCGCATCGAGGACGAGATCACGCGCCGGCTGCCGGGCACCGTCGTCACAATCCACGTCGAGCCCGCTGGTGGCCAGCGCTGACGGGGGCGGGGTGGGCCTTTCAATGAAAGTCACGTGCTTCCTGGGCCGGCACTTCGGTCCATGCGGCGAGAGGATGGGGCTCTGAACGTGGGTGGCGCTGGTCCGGAGGAGCTTTCCGATGAGGAGGCCGGACCAGCGTCCCCGCCGAACGCCGCTTCGGACCCGGCCCAAGAGATGAAGCTATCGCCAGCCGACAAGCCCGTTCCCCACCCGATCATCACCACTGCCTACGAGCGGCTCCGTCGCCGCTTGCCCACCAGCCGCCGCGGCCGGCTCATCCTGGCCACACTGATCCTTGTCCTGGCCCTGATTCCCTCGCTGGCGCTGTTCATCCTTCCCCTATGGCTGAATTTGAACGAAGAGAGCCTCAAGGGCCTCGGCTACGCCGGTATCTTCCTGGCCAATCTGGCCAGCACCGCCACAGTGTTCTTGCCGGTGCCGGGACTCACGGCGGCCGGCCAAGCGCTGATAATATACGGCGGCGATACCCTCAACCCGGTGCTCGCAGGATTGCTGGGGGGTTTAGGCATGGCCCTGGGCGAGGTCACGGCCTACGCAGCGGGTACTGTGGGTGCCGACATGGCACGGGGACGTCACGTAGGCGGGCCGCCCTGGGTGAGGAGGGTTGTGGAGGGGACGGCACGAGCCGTCGGCTGGTTGATGGCTCGCTATGGTATGTTGACGCTGTTCGTACTGGCTGCGATCCCCAATCCGGCCTTCGAGCTGGCAGGCCTTACCGCGGGAGCCGTGCGCATGCCCTTCGGGCGGTTCATGGCCCCCGTGCTGGCAGGGAAGTGCATTCGAGGGCTGGCCCTGGCTTTTCTCGGAGCTTCCGGGGTGAAAATATTGGGTCTGGGCTGAGGGAAGGAATACGGCGAAGGCTACGCCGAGCCGGCCCCGGCGTAGTCTAGTCCCGGTGGCCGTCGCCCTCCACCTCTTCCTCCTCCGCCTCCTCTTCCTCCGGCTCCTCCTCCGAGTAGACGCCCGTCTCGCGGCCGCCCCAGACCGTGACGACGAAGTCGTCGCGGTAGGGGTCGCTCGTCATCACCAGTCGCTCATCGATCTCACCGATGAGCTCCTGAACGTCGTCCTCGCTCAGCCCGTCGGGGACGCAGAGCGTGGCGTAAGCCGCCCCCGCCGTGTAGTGAATGTCGACCCTGCCGAACTCTTCTCCTTCCGACTCGATGATGAAGGACTCGGAGGAGAGCGTGCGGCACTCCCGTTCGAAGTGGTACTCGGCCACGGCGGGGATCTCCTTTCAGCTTGTGGGCCCAGGAATCGAGGGGGCTTGAGTCCGGTCCCATCCCCCCTGACCGCTGGCCCCGGTCTCAGGGGCGGGTCTGGCCGGTGCCCATGACCACCCACTTGTAGGTGGTGATCTCGCGCAGACTGACGGGCCCGCGGGCGATCGTCTTCTGGGTGGAGTCTATGATCTCCGCCGCCAGCCCGAACTGGGCGCCGTCGGTGAACTGGGTGCTGGCGTTGACGTACACGACCGCCGTGTCCACCTCCCGGAGGAAGCGACGCGCCGCCCCGTAGTTCTCGGTCAGGATGGCGTCCGAGTGGCCGGTGCCGTACTGATAGATATGGTCTACGGCCTCGTCCAGGGAGTCAACCACCTTGACGGACGCGACGAGGGCCAGAAACTCCTGCCCGAAGTCGTTCGCTTCGGCCGGCCGCAGGCTCAGCCCCCGAATCTCCGCCTTCGACAGGATATCGTGCGCCCGGGGGTCGCAGCGCATCTCGACGCCGGCCTCGGCCCAGCGACGGGCCATCGCCGGCAGAAACGTCTCGGCGACGTCCCGGTGGACGAGCAGGGTGTCGAGGGCATTGCAGATGGTCGGCCGCCGTACCTTGGCGTTGTGGGCCACGTTGACGGCCATCTCCAGGTCGGCGTCCTTGTCGACGTACGTATGGCAGACGCCGGTGCCGCCGGTGAGGACGGGCATTGATGCGTTCTCGGCCACGAACTTGATGAGCTCGGCGCCGCCGCGCGGGACCACCAGGTCGATGTAGCCCCTCAGCTTCAGCATTTCGCCCACCAGCGCCCGGTCCGTGTTCTCGATAAACCCTATCGCCCCTTCGGGCAGCCCGGCCGACGCCGCGCACTCCGACAGCATGCGCGCGAGCGCCGTATTGGAGCGCACCGACTCCTTGCCGCCGCGGAGGATGCAGGCGTTGCCCGACTTCAGGCATAGGCTGGCGATGTCGACGGTCACGTTGGGCCGCGACTCGTAGATGGCGCCGATGACGCCCAGGGGCACCCGCGTCTTGCCGACGATGAGGCCGTTGGGCAGGGTGCGCATGTCGAACGTCTCGCCCACGGGGTCGGGCATCGCCGCCACCGAGAGCACGTCGCCGGCGATGGCCGACAGGCGGTCGTGGTTGAGGAGGAGCCTGTCGAGCACCTTCTCCGGCAGGCCGGCGCGCTGCGACTCCTCGTAGTCGAGGCGGTTGGCGGCGAGGATCTCCTTCTCGCGAGCGGTGAGCGCCTCGGCGATGTTGTTCAGGGCCTGGTTCTTGGCGTCAGTGGAGACGGTGGCCATGCGGCGTGCCGCCTGCTTGGCCGCCCGGCCCATCGTCTCCAGGTCAGTTGCTGTCGTAGTCATGCTCGTTGCTCCCGGTGGTGCGTACGGCCCTCGTCGCCGTCACCCTGGACTTTGCGTCACCCTGAGCGAAGCGAAGGATCTCGCATCTGCACCTCAAGATTCTTCGCTGCGCTCAGAATGACGTTGCCAGCACCTTGGCTGTCCGCTTTCCGGCTGTCACCCTGAGCAAAGCGAAGGGTCTGGGTCTGCCTCGTACCAATCTCCGCTCAAGTCCGCCCATTGGGGATTCATCGATTCAATCAGAGCAACCTTCTTGCTTCTCAACCACCCCTTAATCTGCTTTTCGCGCTTGATGGCAGAGCGGACGTCATCTGTGGTCTCGCAGTACACCAGCTTGGTAATGTTGTACCTCTTGGTGAACCCCTCGACCAGCTTCTGCTTGTGCTCGTACACGCGCCGTTCGATGTTGTTTGTCACACCTGTGTACAGCGTCTTGGAACGATTGGTCATGATGTAGACGTAGTACTGAGACACTCGCCTCCGCTTTCCCGCTGTCACCCTGCCCGCTTACCCACTGTCACCCTGAGCGAAGCGAAGGGTCTCATGTCTGCGGCTAGAGATTCTTCGCTGCGCTCAGAATGACCCTATTAGAATCTCGCCTGGTTCGCCCGCTCGCGTTCAAGTGGTGCCTGCGCGAACGGCGACGTCTGGGGCGGCATCTCTGGTCTCCTGCCAGCGAACATCTCCTCGATGGTCAGGGTTTGTACCCGCGGATAGTCCTTCTGCCAGAAGTCGCTGTGGTAGAAGCCCGCGGTCGCCGCCTCCGTCAGCATGGGCTGGGTGGGCGGCTCCAAAGTGAGGAGCAGCCCAATTGGCTCTTTCTCGCGCTCCAGCACTCCCACAAGATCACGCACCATCGTGACGCCCACGTGCTCACCGCCCTTGACGGAAACCAGAACGCGCTTGTAGTCCTCCTTGGGCCCCGCGAAGAACGGAATCACGCCGTCGATGCCCTTGTCTGAGCCTTTCTTCTTGCCGGACACGGGCTGGGCACCGAGGCGGTCGAGTGCCCACCACTGGAACTGGTACTTGTCGTGCGCCGCCAGAGCGCGGGCCCCTGTCAGGTCAACCGGTGCGCCGATCTCTTTTATCTCTATCCCCGGGAAGGCGTCCTGCATGCGCCGCCGCACGAGGCCGATGGCCAGGTACGTGATGTCAATGCCGATCCAGCGGCGGCCCAGCTTGTGGGCGGCGTGGACGGCCGTGCCACAGCCGCAGAAGGGGTCCAGCACGACGTCGCCCTGGTTCGAAGACGCCGTGATGATCCGTTCCAGGAGGACGAGGGGCTTCTGAGTAGGATAGCCAAGGCGCTCCCTCGCCTGTGAGTTGATGGGGGCAATGTCGGTCCAGATGTCGGTCATCAACCGTCCGCGCTGCTCGTCGAGATAGCGCTTCAACTGGGGCCGGCGGCTCTTGTCGGCCGGATAGCGGATGCGGCCTTCTGAGTCAAGGCGCGACATGGTTTCGCGAGAATAGCGCCATCCGTAGCGCGGTGGCGGATAGCCTTTCCATTCGTACATCATATGCGGCCGCGGATTAGGGCTAGTCATGTTGTCGAGTCGATATCGGCGACCGTCCGGGTCGACATGGCGGTATTTCGCTGCGACGTATTCGGGGGAGTGGCTGCCCCACACCGGGTTCCAGGTCGGGGAGGAACGAGAATCCTTAAGGTAGTATAAAAGCCTGTCGCTCACATCACTCCACCGCTTGGAGTCCGAGTGAACGTTGGTTCTTTTCCATGTGACCTCGTTTCGAAAGTTGGTGGGCCCAAAGATGCTGTCGAGCGTCAGCTTAAGATAGTGTCCCGTAGTGGGGTCGCAGTGAAGGTAGATGGATCCCGTCGGCTTCAGCACGCGATGTAGCTCGACCAGTCGGACGGCCATCATGGTGAGATACGCGGTAACATCGTTATGGCCCACCCCATCTACCATGGCCTTGAGCACGCGGGCCACGTTCTGGTGGGGCCCGGTCATCACTTCTTCGTAGGCCCGTGCGGCTACTGGGCCCCAGTGCCACGTGTCCTCAAATGCCTCGATCTGCGCCTCGCTGCCCCCGCCGCTCGATTCATGGAACAGCACGTTGTACGATCGGTTGGAGTTAAACGGCGGGTCCAGATAGACCAGGTCTATCGACTCGTCCGGGATGTGGGTTCGGAGGATGTCTAGGTTGTCGCCGTAGTAAAGGACGTTCGTCTTCAGTTCCATCGTGACTCTGCCCTGCAGCACCACCAGGTTGTTGCGGTGCACCCTCACCCTGACCTGCCGGTCTCCCCTCTCCCGCCCGCGGGAGAGGGGCTGGGGGTGAGGGTCGTTTCGCGTCCTCCGGGCCAGCGTATCACAGCACCACCAGGTTGTTGCGATGCACCCTCACCCCGACCTGCCGGTCTCCCCTCTCCCGCTCGCGGGAGAGGGGCTAGGGGTGAGGGTCATCTCGCGTCCTCCGAGCCAGCGCATCATAGCACCACCAGGTTGTTGCGGTGCACCACCTCGGCGCCGTACTCGTGCCCCAGCACCTCGGCGATGCGGTCCGACCGCAGCCCCCGGATCGCCGCCACCTCCCCGTCGCCGTAGTTCGTGATGCCGCACGCGATGCGCTCGCCGTCCGGCGTGCAGATGTTCACCGTATCGCCCCGCTCGAAGGGCCCCTCGACAGCCTTGATGCCCGCCGGCAGCAGGCTCCTGTTCTCCTGACGCAGCGCCCGCACGGCGCCGCCGTCGACGACGATCTTGCCCCGCACCGACAGCCCCGATAGCATCCAGCGCTTGCGGCTCTCCAGCCGGTCGACGGAGGCGGGAAAGAAAGTGCCGGCCTGCTCGCCGCGAGCCAGGCGCAGCAGCACGTCGGGCTCGTCGCCGCCGGCGATGACGACGTCGGTGCCGCCGGCAGTGGCGAGCCGCGCCGCCTGAATCTTCGTGGCCATGCCTCCCACGCCCCGGTCGTCCGCCACGAGCGCGCCTGCCTGCCGCCTGGACGACCCGCCGCCCGCCGCCCGCTCGATCTCCTCGTCGATGCGCTCGACCCGGGGTATGAGGCGCGCCTCCGCGTCGATGCGGGGGTCGGCGGTGTAGAGGCCGCCGGTGTCGGTGACGAGGGCCAGCAGGTCGGCGTCGACCAGGTTGGCGACCAGGGCCGACAGGTTGTCGTTGTCGCCGATCTCGGCGCCTTCGATCTCCTCGACGGCGACGGCGTCGTTCGCGTTGACGATGGGCACGGCCCGCAGCTCGAGCAGCGCGAGCAGCGTGTTGCGGGCGTTCAGGTAGCCGACACGGTCTGCCAGGTCGCGGCGGGTGAGGAGCGTCTGCGCCACGACGATGTCGTGCCAGGCGAAGAGCTGGTCGTACGACTGCATGAGGTGGCTCTGGCCCACCGATGCCAGCACCTGGCGTAAAGGGACGTCGCGGCGCAGCGCCGCCGGCGCGGGCTTACGGTCGGCCATGCCCAGCCGGTGTCGGCCCGCCGCGATGGCGCCGGAGGTGACCACGATGACGTCGGCGCCCTGGGCGTGGAGACGCGCTACCTGGCTCACCAGCGCCGCCATCACCGAGAGGTCCAGGCGCTCGCTGCCAGCGGTGAGCAGGTTCGTGCCGAACTTGGCGACGATCCGCCTGTAGCGCAGGCCGTCGCCCCCGCCGTCGCCCCCGCCGTCTCCCCGTTGACGGGCTGTCTTCCCCCTCGCCGATGTCATCTCAGTCGTCGCTCCTGGGCACCCGGGCCCATGGGTGCTCGAATTATAGCGCGCGTCCCAAGGGCGAACAAGGAAGCGGGCGGAGCCTGTATACTGTCCGTATGAGGACGCTCGTCACTCTCTTCAAGCGCACCTTTCAGGAGTTCGGCGCCGACAACTGCTCCCACATGGCGGCGGCCATCTCCTACTACGTCATCTTCTCGGTCGTGCCCCTTACGGTCTTCCTGCTCTCGATCTTCGGGTTCGTCGTGCGCAGCCAGTCGATCCGCGAGGACGTGTCGAAGTCGATCGTCGACTTCGTGGGCATCGAGGCCGGCAACCGCAGTCTCGAGCCGAATGTCGCGGTTCTCGCTAAGGAGTTCGACGCGACGACGGTGCAGAGGATCGAGGCAGACCTGAAGAGCTTGAGCAGCGCCGAGCAGGAGCAACTGGCCGCCAGGCTGGAGGACCAGGGTCAGCCTGTGCTGGTGGCCGGCCACCTCCTCGGGCCGAATGAGCTCAACGTGAGGAGCGACAACATAGTGGCGAATACGCTGCGCGGCGTATCGAATGTGAGCGCTCCTCTGACCATCGTCGGGCTCATCGGCCTGGCATGGTCCGCCTCGGCCATGTTCGGGGCGATAAGGAAGTCCATCAACATCGCTTGGGACGTGACCCAACATCGGCCCGTCGTCCAGCAGAAGCTCCTCGACATGTCAATGGTGCTGGCCGTCGGCCTCTTCCTGCTGTTCTCGGTGAGCACCACGGGGGCTTTGCGCACGCTCAGGCAGCTCAGCGACAAGAACTTGGGGCCGCTCTCCGCGGGCACGTCGGTCTTCTGGGACATCGTGCCCTTCATCCTGCCCGCCGTCTTTAGCTTCACCATGTTCGCCTTCGTATACCGGTACATCCCGAGGGCCCAGACGCAGTTTCGGTACGTCTGGCCGGGCGCCCTCCTGGCGACGGTCCTCTTCGAGATCATGAAGAACGGCTTCGCCATCTACATTGCCAACTTCAGCAACTACGACCTGGCGTACGGCGCTCTGGGCGGCGTCCTCATCTTCATGCTCTGGACGTACATTTCGGCGAACATCCTCCTGCTGGGCGCGGAGATGGCGTCGGAGTACCCGAGGGTGCTCCGGGGTGACTACGACGTGCCTGCGGACGAGGCTGCCGCAAAGCGAGGACTCGTGCGGACGGGCCTGCGGGCGGCCAAAGGGCTCTTCGTCCACCGCGAGCCCGAGGAGCGGCCGGCGCCGCCCGTCCCGAATGCGCCCGAAAGCCCGAAGGCGAAACCCGAGGGAAAGGCGCCTCGTGCCCGCCGCGGCAGAGTGGGGGAACGGCAGTGAGAGGCGCTTCTGCTGCGGCTCCGTCATCCGGCCCGAGAGGGAGGCGAAGATGAGTGAATCCAGCACGAGCCAGGGCGGCCCGTTGGGGAGGATCTTGGGAAAGCAGGCGCTGAAGCTGGTTCTCGCCATCGTTCAGGAGGAGGACGCCGACGCCGTCTGCACGGAGCTGATCGACGCGGGGCTGCCGGTGACCAAGATCGCCAGCACGGGGGGCTTCCTCAAGAGGGGGAGCGTGACCCTGCTCACCGGCGTCGCCAGCGAGGAGGTGGGTCGAGTGAAGGAGATCCTCCAGGCGAAGTGCGGCAGGCGCGAAGTGCCCGTCAGCGCCAATATCGACGAGGCGGCCGAGGCGGGGGGCGCCGTCGTGTTCGTGGTAAGCCTGGAGGAGCTGGAGAAGTTCTAGGCGGCCCGCCGCACCCCCAGACGCACGCTGCGGCCGTCCACCTTGTGGGTCTCCTCGTGCGCGTCCGCTGGCGGCTCCCCCACCACCAGCTCCAGCGATAGCGTCTCCTGGCGCACGTAGTCGGCGAAACGCTCCATCACCCGCCGCACGTCATCGCCGCCCTCATAGTAGGTGACGATGCGGTCGGCGATATCGAACCCGGCGTCGCGGCGCATCGTCTGGAGGCGGTGCACCAGCTCCCGCGCCAGCCCCTCGTCCGCCAGCTCGGGCGGCACGTCGGTGCTGACGATGACGGCGTAGCCTGCGTCCTGCGCCGCAGCGAATCCCTCCCGCTCCACGGACGTAACGCTGATCTCATCCGGCTGGAGGGACCACTTCCCTGCCTCGACGCCCCGGCCGAGCGCCACGGCGCGGGCCACCTCCCGCGGACTGAGCGACGCGAGCGCTCGCTTGATCTCTGGCACAGCGGAGCCGTAGCGAGGGCCGACTACCGCCGCGTTGGGACGCACCCGGTAGTCCAAGAACTCCTCCTCGCTCTCGATGAGGGCGAGCTCCTTGACGTTGAGCTCGTCGAGGAGCTGGGCCTCGAGTGACCGCAGCGCCTCCTCCTCGGGCTGCGAGCGCAGCTTCACGAAGACGCGGGCCAGCGGCTGGCGTACCTTGAGGCCCGCCTTGCTGCGGGCGGCGCGGCCCAGGCTGGAGAGGCGCGTGACCAGTCGCGTCGCGTCGCTGAGGGCACGGTCGACGCGGCTCGGGTCCGCCTCGGGCCAGTCGCAGAGGTGGACGCTCTCGGGGGCGTCGCCGTCCCAGGAGCGGACCAGGTTCTGGTACATCTCCTCGGCGATGAAGGGGGCGAAGGGCGCCAGGAGCTTGCTCAGCGTCACGAGGCATGTGTGGAGCGTCCGGTAGGCGGCGCGCTTGTCGGCGTCATCCTCGCTCTTCCAGAAGCGACGGCGGCTGCGGCGCACATACCAGTTCGAGAGGTCATCGACGAAGTCCTGGATCGCCCGCCCGGCCGTCGTCGGCTGGTAGGCCTCCAGCTCCGCCGTCACACGCTCAACCAACAGGTTCAGCTCCGACAGAAGCCAGCGGTCGAGGGCTTCGACGGGCTCAGCGCGCTGCGCGGGAGGGTCAGCGTCGGCGGCGGGGCCTTGCCCTGAGCCTGTTGGAGGGCCTTGCCCTGAGCCTGTCGAAGGGTCGAAGCGGTCGATGAGGGCGTAGGTGACGAAGAAGGAGTAGGTGTTCCAGAGCGTGAGGAGAAAGCGGCGCAGCGCCTCGCCGACCAGGTCGGCCGAGAAGCGCCGCGGGTTGCCGGGGGCAGAGGCGGTGCAGAGATACCAGCGCAGGGCGTCGGCGCCGTGCTCCTCGATAACCGGCTGCGGCTGCACCGCGTTGCCCAGCGACTTGCTCATCTTTCGTCCCTGGTCGTCCTGGATGTGGCCGAGACAGATGACGTTCCTGAAGGCGATGCTTTCGGGTACGCCTTGTCTGCCGGCAGGCAGGGCGTCGGCCGCCCAGAGGAGCGTCGCCTCGGCGTGAAGGGTGTAGAACCAGCCGCGCGTCTGGTCGACCGCCTCACAGATGAAGTCGGCCGGGAAGCGCTGGCGGAAGATCGACTCGTTCTCGAATGGGAAGTGCCACTGGGCATAGGGCATGGCGCCGGAATCGAACCAGGCGTCGAGCACCTCCGGCAGGCGCCTCATCGCGCCCGAGCACTGGGGGCAGCGCAGCTCGATGGCATCGACGAAGGGGCGATGGAGGTTCGTGAGGGCTTCGGCGGCCCGCCTGTCCGCGGCCATCTCGCGCAGCTCCGCGACACTGCCCACGCACTCGACGTGCTCGCACGAGTCGCAGCGCCAGAGGGGAAGGGGCGTCCCCCAGTAGCGCTCGCGGGAGAGGGCCCAGTCGATGTTGTGCGCCAGCCAATCGCCGAAGCGCCCCTGCTTGATGTGCTCCGGGTACCAGCCGATCTCATCGTTGCCCGAGCTCAATCGCTCCTTGACCTGTGTCGTGCGGATGTACCAGGAGGGCTTGGCGTAGTAGAGGAGGGGCGTGTCGCAGCGCCAGCAGAAGGGGTAGGTGTGGTGGATGGTGCCGCTACGATAGAGCAGGCCGCGCCGTTCGAGGTCCTCCAGCAGCAACGGGTCGGCGTCCTTCACGAAGCGGCCGCCGAAGGGCGAGTCGCCCATCATCTCGCCGCGCAGGTCCACCGGCTGGTAGAAGAGAAGGCCCTCCTCCTTGCCGATCTCGAAGTCATCGGCGCCGAAGGCGGGGGCGACGTGCACGACGCCGGTGCCCTCGGTCATGGAGACGAAGGGCGCGGCGATGACCCGCCGCTGCGGCGCCTCGCCATCGCCGACCGCCACCAGCCTTCCGCCCTGGAAACGCAGCGGCGCGACGCCCCACTCGCTGGGCTCGTACAGCGCCTCGTAGGTCAGGCCCACCAGCTTCTCGCCCGGAAAGCGCCCGACGACCCGCCTCTCGCCGGGCACCGCATCCTCCAGCAGCCCCTCCGCCAGGATGAGGCGCTCGGCAGCGCCGTCGACGCTAGTCTCGACCATCGCGTAGCTGTCGTCGGGAGAGACGGCGAGGGCCGTGTTTCCGGGCAGCGTCCACGGCGTGGTAGTCCAGGCGAGGATGAAGGTGGGTGTCCCTTCGCCCAGGTGTAGCTCCGGCGGGCTGACCACGTTCGCCCTCAACCGGAACTTGACGTATATGGAGGGGTCGGGCGTGTTCTCCTGGTAGCCCTGCGCCACCTCCGCGTCGGAGAGGGACGTGCCGCAGCGCGGACAGTGCGGAGTAGAGCGGTAGTCCTGGTAGACGAGGCCCTTGTCCCAGAGCTGCTTGATGATCCACCAGCACGTCTCGATGTAGCCGGTGTCGAAGGTCCAGTAGGAGTCGGGCATGTCGAGCCAGAAGCCGATGCGCTCCGTAAGCTGCTCCCACTCGCGGACGTAGCGCACGACGCTCTCGCGGCAGCGCTGGTTGAACCGCTCGACGCCGTAGGCCTCGATCTCGGTCTTGCTGCGCAGGCCGAGCTCGCGCTCCACTTCCAGCTCCACCGGCAGCCCGTGGGTGTCCCAGCCCCCCTTTCGCGGCACCCGGTAGCCGCGCATCGTCCGGTAGCGGGGGATGATGTCCTTGAAGACGCGGGCGAGGACATGGTGGATGCCGGGGCTGGCGTTGGCGGTGGGTGGGCCCTCGTAGAAGACGAAGAGCTTGTCCTCGGGGCGCTGCTCGACGCTCTTGCGGAAGATATCGCCCTGCCGCCAGAACTCGAGGATGCGCTCCTCCAGCTCCGGGAAGTTGACCTTGCTCGGCACCGGCTCAAACATCGGCGTCACGTCCCACTATCGGCACGGCCGTTTCTCGGCGAGCAGTATCATGCGCCGGCTCTCCAGGGGCACGCTGTGCCTGCCGACGCCGCAGCAGAGGTCGAGGATGCGGCTCCTCGCCGGCAGCGCCAGCGTCTGCACGATGAAGTCGACCTCGCGCTCCGTCTGCTCCGGCGGGATGCGAGCGAGGGTCTGGGCGAACTTCCCCTCGACGAAGAACGACTCAAACCATGGCTGCTGCGGACTCATGGCCTTCCCCAACGAGAAAGCCCGTCCCCTCAGGGACGGGCCATGACCCGCGGTACCACCCTGCTTTCCGCCTGAGGCGGACGCTCTTCCGGGGCACGTCCCGAGTAGTCGGGATTATGCCCCTGCCCTCGATAACGGTGGGCTTCCGGCCGAGCCTACTGAGGGTGCCTGCGCCACTGAACCTTGGAACCCTGAAACTCTTGAACCATGGAACCACGAGCTTTCCGCCCCGGTTCCAAGGTTCGAAGGTTCTATGGTTCTCGTTCTCCCCTTTCGGTCGGCGGCTCAGGAGGGATTTTCGAGCGGCCAGCGCTGCGTCCCCTTCCACCCATCGGGACTCGCTTGGCAGATGGGCCGCCCTACTCGTCTCCGTCGCAGCCTTTGGCGGCTAGTTTAGGGTCACGCACCGGCGGTGTCAACCTGTGCGCTATCGCCAGCGCTGCGACGCCTTGCGGTACTCTCCTCGAATTGCCTCTCTCTGCTCCTCCGTGAGCAGGTCGCCAAGGAAGAGCAGCCGGTCCTCCAGAAAGGCGTCGGCGGAGGCGGCGTCGACGACGTCGTCGCTCGCCACTGCCTCCTCCAGAAGCCCCTGCACGAGGCGTGGAAGGCCGGCCTCGACGGCGGCTTGCAGGCGCTCCCGCTGCTCCTGCGATAAGTGGTCCCCAGCCGCGAATAGCTCGCTGGAGAGAGCTTCCTCGCCCAGGAGGCGCGTCAACTGCCGGATTCGCATCAGCAGAGTCATGGTCGTAGGTCGGGTTCAACAAAAAGAGCCGCTCTCGCAAGCGGGCTCTTCAAGGGTGAGTCGCGCGGCTACCCTAGCTGCTGCTATTAGCACCCCGGATCTTCGAGTAGCAGGCGCTGCAATAGACGGGCCGGTCGCCGCGGGGCAGGAACGGTACCTCGGTCATCATGCCGCACTCCGCGCAGGCGGCCGGATGCATCTGACGGGGCGTGCGTCCGCCGAAGCTGGCGAAGGTGCCGTAGCGAACGTATCCTTGCTCTTCCTCGAGGGTGCGGGAGGACTTGCGAGAGGAGCGGCAGGGTGGACAGCGTACGGGCTCGTTCTGAAGCCCTTTGCTGGCGTAGAACTCCTGCTCCCCCGCCGTGAATACGAAGCTGCCGCCGCAATCGCGACAGATCAACGTCTTGTCCGCGAACGCCACTCTTATCGCCGTCCCTTCCCGTTGAGTCTCCCAGACGAGGCCTGAATCACTTGCGGCATCTCTGCCGCCACTAAACGTATTATACGATGGCCCCGATGAAGGCGCAAGGAACGCCCCGGCCTTGGCGGTCTCCAGCGCGGGGACGGTCAGGTCGCGCTGAAGCGGACCGTGGGCAGGCGCCTGACCAGCGTGCCCATCTCCTCGCAGCGAAGAGCGTAGGCGGTCAGGAAGAAGACGCTGGCCCCGATGAGGCCGCCTCCCACGAGCGCAGCGAAGGCGTCGCTGAAGCTGCCCGTGTTCAGATGCCCGGACGCGTGCAGAATCACCACGAAGAGGCCTACGACTTCGGCCATGAGGATGGTCGAGCCGACGACCCGCGTCATCGAGTAGACGATTCGTCCCTCCTCCAGGCCTCCCAGGCGGCGGCTCAGGACGTGGAAGAGCAGGGAGAACTCCATGATCGTCGCCAGCGAGAGGGCCAGGGCCAGCCCCCGCACCTCCAGGGGCACGACGAAGATCAGGCTCAGGATGAGGTTCGTCACCATCGACAGCACGGCAAAGAAGACGGGCGTGCGCGTGTCGCCGAGGGCGTAGAAGCCCCGGCTCAGGATCTCGATACCCCCGTGAGCGAAGAGCGCTAGCGAGTAGAAGAGAAGGGCCGCGACCGTGATGTCCGTCGATGCCTTGGTGAAGGCGCCGTGCTGGAACAGGAAGGAGACCAGGGGTTGCCCGAGGATCATCAGGCCGACGCTGGCGGGTAGCGTCAGGAACAGTATTAGCCGCAGGGCGCTGGAGAGGGTATCGCGCATCTCCTTCAGACTGTCGCTGGCCACCTGTTCGGCGAGGGTGGGGAAGACTGCGATCGATATCGCCATGCCGAAGAGGCCCAGCGGCGTCATGAGTATGAGCCAGGCGTAGTTTACCGCCGAGATCGCTTCGTCGCTGATGGTGGAGGCGAAGAAGACGAGAATGAGGAAGTTGAACTGGAATGCGACCAGTCCGACCATCCGGGGCAGCATAAGGCGCACTACCTCTCGCACGGCCGGGTCGCGCCACCGGGCAACCGGCGAGTAGCGCATCCCCGCGCGCCGCAGAGCTGGTACCTGGATCAGCAGGTGAAGGAGCGCGCCGATGACTACGCCCGCTGCCAGTCCCTCTACCCTGTCGGAGACCAGGGCGGCGACGATGATCGAGAGGTTGTAGAAGAGGGGCGCCATGGCGGGGAAGAGGAAGTGCTTGCGCGCGTTGAGAATGCCCATGAACATGCCGCTGACGGCGAACAGGATGGGCGAGAGCATCATGATGCGGGTGAGATTCACGGCCAGGGAGCGCAGCTCGTGCTGGCGGCCGACGTCCTCGCCGAGGCCCGGCGCCATGGCCGGGACCAGCAGCGGCGCCAGGAGCAGTCCCAGCACGGCGAGCACAAGGGTCGCGATGAACACCAGGTTCAGGACGGAGCTGGCCAGACGCCAAGCCTCGGCTGGCGTCTCGCGGAAGCGGCGGGTGAAGACGGGGATGAAGGCGGCTCCGAGGGTGGCCCCTGCCAGCATCTGGAAGATGAGGTCCGGCAGCCTGAAGGCTACCCAGTAGGCCCCCAGCTCGGGGCTCGTGCCGAAAGCGTCGGCGATGACCACGCTTCGCAGCAGCCCCAGGAGTCGGCTGCCCAGGAAGCCGGCAGACACGACCAGGGCCGCGGCCGCTAGACCGGTGCCGATGGTCTCGACCTTGTTGCTTTCCAAGGCCACCTTCCGGGCGAGACTGAGAAAGACGGCTCATTATAGCACGGGCTCTGGACATAAGCCCGTGCCCTCCGCTAACATACGCGTAGTCTGCTCAAAGGGGGTATCTTTGGCTCACACGCTCTCCGCTCGCAAGCGCTGGCGTGCCTCCCTGCGACGGCGCGAGCGAAACCGTGTCTTTGTCAGCGCCGCCAAGACGTATGTCAGCAGCGCCACGCGTGTCATCGAGACCGGGGACGCGGCTCAGGCCGAGGCTGCTGTCCGCCGCGCTGCCAGTGCCCTCGACCGCGCCAGCCAAAAAGGGATCATTCACCCCCGGAATGCGGCTCGGCGTAAGTCGCGGCTCACGCTCAGGTACAACAGAGCGCTAGCGGCGGCGCCGGAAGCGCCCGTCAAGCCGGCGCGGCGCCGCCGCCCGGCAGAGCCCAAGGCCGAGACCGCGACGAAGGCGCCCGCCAGGGCCACCACCACCAAGAAGACCACCGCGAAAAAGACCACTGCCAAGAAGAGCGCCAAGAAGTAGACCGCCCCTGGGCCGTCTCAGAAATGGCAGGCTAGCCGAGCGCTGGGCATGAAAGCGTGCGTCTTCCACGAACCCGGTCGTATCAGCGTCGAGGAGAGGCCTGACCCGCGTCCGGGGCCCGGCGACCTCCTTCTGCGGGTCGGCGCGGCCGCGATCTGCCACTCCGATATCCGCGTCTACAGAGGGCAGAAGAAGGCGAGACCCGGCGTCATCCCCGGCCACGAGATTGCCGGTGTCATCGTCGACGCGGGAGAAGACGTCTCTCAGTTTCGCCCGGGAGACCGGGTCGCTGTCTGCCCCATCCTGGCCTGCGGGCACTGCCCCTTTTGTATCCAGGGAAAGCGGAACCGTTGCCCTTCCCGCAGGACCCTCGGCTACGAAGAGGACGGCGGCCTGGCCGAGTACATGCTCGTCCCGGGAGAGCTGCTCGAGCTGGGGCATGTGTTTCCGGTGCCGGAGGGGCTGTCGTTGGAGACGGCTGCCCTCATGGAGCCGCTGGCCTGCGTACTGAACTCCCTGGAGACCTGCCGTCTCGCACCGGGGAGGTCGCTTCTCGTCGTCGGTGCCGGGCCCATGGGGCTGTTGCACCTTATGCTGGCCCGCGTCATGGGGGCGGAGCCTGTCTTCGTGAGTGAGCCAGATGCCGGCCGCCGCGACTACGCCCGCCGGTTCGGAGCCGCGCTGGCGCTCGATCCGGCCCGCGAGGACGTTGGGGAAGCTGTCCTGGAAGCGACGCGCGGCCTCGGCGCCGACGCGGTCGTCGTCACGGCCGGGCTGCCGGACGTGCTGGAGTCCAGCCTTGAGATCGTGCGACTGCAAGGGGCGCTCGGCCTTTTCGGGGGCTTTCCACCGGGGACGCGCGTGCCCCTCGATCCCAACATCATCCACTATCGGGAGCTGATCCTGACGGGGAGCCAGAACGCCACGACGGGCCAGTACCGGCGTGCCCTCGGCCTCCTACCCCTGATGCCGGAGGTAGCCCAGCTTACGACCCATCGCTACTCTATCGATGATGCCGTGAAGGCGTACGAGAGCCGTCTGGCGGGCGTGGGGCTGAAGTCGATGGTGGTGGCCGGGGGAGGCTGAGGACGGGCTAGCCGCCGGAAGAGGCAGCCGTTAGCCGGTCGATCTGGGCGTCGGAGCCCAGGATGACGACGATATCGACGGCATCGCCGTTGAGGTCGGTGTCCTGCGGAGTGGCGGTGCGGACGCGATCCTCGTCCATCCCCAGCCAGTCGGCGAGCTTCCGGGCTGTGTAATCCTTGCCCACATAGTCCACGATCTCCGTCACCTGTCCGGGGCTTTGCAGTGAGGCGTCGGTGGCCTGGAGACGGTCTGAGGGGAAGCCGAGGCTGATGAGGTAGTTCACGACGCTGTCGGCCAGGCCGGCCTCGCCGGTGCCGTTCTGCACCTCGACAGTGGCCTTTTCATCCAGGAGCTTCTGGTCTGAGAACAGCGCCCGTACGATCTCCTGGATCCCTTCCTGAGAGGCGATGAGGACTTCGGCGCCCCCCGCAGTCGTGTAGGGCGTTGTTGCTGGTCCCAGCGAGAGGGCGGAGATGCGATCGGGGGGGATGTCGGCGGCGAGCTTCGCCAGGCCGGGGATCTCAAATTCGTTGATGTCCGTGGCGACGGCGTCCTTGTACTTGCTCCAGAGGTCCAGCGCCACGGGGAGCACGTTCAGACTGAGGGCCTTGTCTATGACCGCGAACATGATGAGCTGCTGGCGCTGGATGCGGTCCAGGTCGTTGCTTCCGCGTCGGATGCGGGCATAAGCCAGTGCGCGGGCGCCGTCCATGTGCTGGACGCCGGGCAGGAACTCCTGGGGGTTGTAGTCGCCGGGTAGCTCGGACTCGGAATAGAGAGAGTCATACAGGTAGGTGGGCACATCAACGTCGACGCCGCCGAGGGCATCGATGACCTCCCTGAAGCCCTCGAAGTCGATGACCACGTAGTGATCGATGGAAATGCCAAGGTTGTGCTCGACCGTTGCCATCGCCAGGGCGGGGCCGCCTCCGTCGTAATCGTTCACCTCGCCGATGACATAGGCGGAGTTGATGCGCTCCTTGAAGTAGCCCCCCTCCTTGCCAGGGATATCGACCCAGAGATCGCGCGGGATGCCCAGGATGCCCGCAGTCTTGCTGGCGGGGTCCATGGTGAGAACGAACATCGTGTCAGTGCGAGCCGGTGCCTGGCCCTCGCTGGGGCGGCGGTCGAGGCCCATTACAAGGACGTTTATGCGGCCGCCGCCGATGTCCTTATCGCTGCCCCTATCGACGCCGGGAAGGGCGGCCAGGCGGTCGTTGACCTTTATTGTCGTGTAGAAGAACCTGTCGACCTGCGTGGCCACGACCAGCGCTCCATAGAAGGCGCCGGCCGCAAAAAGAAGAACGGCCACAGCCACTAGGAGCCGCCGGCCGAGGTGTCCGCTCGAGGCCTGAGCCGTACTTTGCTCTTCGGGAGAGGTCATTGACACTGGGCTGAGGTTATCCCAGGGTGTTGCCTCTGTCAAGCCGCCGCTGCTGCCGTCAGAGCGCGGTTGACACTGTTTCCCGCTAGTCGATATAGTGCTGGAGGACGATCTGTCGAAAGAGAGGTCATGGCTGAACTGGGGGGCATCCTTCAGCAAGCGCGCGCAAGTCGTGGCTTGACCCTCGAGGATGCCGAACGTGACACCCGCATCTCGAAGCGATACCTCGAGGCCCTGGAGAGGGAGGACTTCGGGGCTTTTCCTGCTCCCTTCTATACCCGCGCCTTCCTCCGCACCTACGGACAATACCTGGGACTTGACGTCGCCGAGCTGCTACGCACAGTGCCCCATGAACGGCTGGAGCCGGAGGTTCCGCCCCTTCCTGAGCTGACTCGCCCCCCTACCCCCGTATTCTCCATCAACTGGGTAGTGGCTGGCGTCGTCATTCTCTTTCTCTTCGCCGCCGGGCTGCTCCTCTACCGTTCCGGGAGCAAAGGTGACAACGGCACGCCCGCCGAACCTCTGGCCGTGGCGACCACCGCCGCCGAAGCCGCAGAGCAGCCGGCTCCCGAGCTACAGGCGACAGTCGTTCCTCCCACCGAGCAGCAGGGCGCAGGGGCGGCCGCCGAGGGGACTGCGGTCGTGAGCGGGCCAATGGGTACGGTGCCTGACCTGGAAGGTTCCGACCTAGAGAGCGCCGTTACCGCCCTGCGCGAGAGGGGCCTCGACTACGTGGTCGTCGAGGTCAAGAATACGGATGTCCCCGAGGGCCTCATCTTCGATCAGAACCCGGCGCCCGGCGCAGAGGCGAACGGCGATGCCGTGGTCACCCTCGTCGTGAGCCGCGGCGGCTAGAGGTCGGGCGCACCCGTCCCCCAGCCTTCTCCTGCATCTCCCGGTAGTATTGCGTGGAATCCTCCAGCGCCGCCGCCTGTCACGAGGGGCCGGCTCGTCGCACCTCGCGCACCGTGACCGCGGCGACGGGCCGTCGCTAGAGGGGATGCAGCACCTCCAGCCCGTAGTCCAGCATCTCGACGTCCGGGCGGCTCTCCTCGATGAATCTCACGACCTTCGATAGCACCTCATTGGCGTGGCGGCTGTTGTTGGATACCACGCAGATGCCCAGCGAGGCGATCTGCCAGCGGTCGTTGTCCTCGATCTCCGCCACGGAGACGTTGTACTTGTTGCGCACGCGGGTGGTGATCGACTTGACGATCTGCCTCTTGTCCTTGAGGGAGGCGGTGCCCGGCAGGCGCAGGGTGATGCGGCAGGCCCCGACGTTCATGGTTGCTCGGCGTCCGCGACGCTCTCGGCGTATGCAGCGGGGAGAGGTGGCAACTGGTCGGGGCTCTCGAGGCCGAAGTGCTCCAGGAAGCGGACGGTGGTGGCCAGGAGGGCGGGCCGGCCGATGGTCTCGGCGCGGCCGCTTTCTTCTACCAGCCCGCGGGCGATGAGCGTCGCTACCACCCGGTCCGAGTTGACGCCGCGGATGGCCTCGATGGCGGCGCGGGTGACGGGCTGCCTGTAGGCGATGATCGCCAGCGTCTCGAGGGCGGCGGTGGAAAGGCGCTGGTGGCGGTCCATGCCCAGGAACTGCTCGACGTACGGGGCGGCCTCCGGCGCGGTCACCATCTGCACGAGGTCGCCGGCCCTCTGGATGCGGACGCCCCGCCCGTGGCAGTCGGCTCCCAGGGCGTCGATGGCCTCCGATACCTCGGAGGGCTTTGCCTCCACGATGGCGGCCAGGAGCGCCACCTCCAGAGGCTCCTCGGCAACGAAGAGGATGCTCTCGACGAGGGCTTTCAATCGATTGGGAGATACGGCGTCGTCCACGGCTGTCGACTTGCTGGGCTAAGCTCTCGCTGCGTGCGGGAAGGCGGATTGCGCCATCCCTTTCGGGTTCCTGCCGCCTGGCTACCGGGCCTCTTCCTCTTCCCCTGGTTCGCCCGCGGGCGGCGCTGGCGTCTGGACCCCCTCCAGCGTGGCTCCCGATGCTTCCTCTCGCGGCAGGACAGGGCCGCTGGCGCTGCCCTCCGTCTCTGAGACGGGGGGCGCCGCGCCGCGCTCTCTGTCCCCGCGTGCCAGACGCAACTCCTCATATCGCACCTGCACCCGCGGCGGGCGCAGTAACGCGACGCTCATCTTGTCGGACAGCATGGCCTGCACTACCCGGCACGCCTCGTCGGAGGTGTCCGCGAGGTTGCTCTCCGGGTCCACGTGCAGCTCCATCTCCACCTCCACGCCTTTCCCCCGCGCCAGTACAGTCGCCTTCGCCTGGAGGACGTGCGGCAGCGCCTCCACCTCTTCCCCCACCCGCTGGGCGATGTCGTCGGTGGAGAGAACGGCCGTGCCGCCCCGGACGTCCAGTATCTGGACTTTCGCGGCCTGCGCCGGCGCCAGCTCGGCAATGATGAGGGTTAGCGCCAGCAGGATCAGCACGAGCAGGCCGAGGGTGAGCAGCAGCTTGGAGCCTGTTTCGGTATGGTTGTCCAGGTATTGAACAAAGTCGCCCAGCCTGTCGACCGTCTCGGGGGCGGCCAGCCAGGTGAGGAGAATAATCACCGCCATCACGAAGATGAGCAGCAGTGCGGCGATGACGATGCCCAGTCGATTGGCGGTGTCCATTTTTCCTCCCCTGTCTATGCTCTCGCCGTTTCCAGAGCGAGCGGCTCACCCCAGAGGCCGTCCGGTCGTTGGCAGCCCAGCCTGGCCGGTACGATGCGGTTCCGCAGCTCCTCGCCGCTGCGGGCGAACACGCGGATGTAGTTGTCGGTGAGCCCCTCCCACAAGGGGAGGCCCCGTTCGCCGTCGTGGTGACACGTCTCCCAGAGGACCGGCGTCAGCCGCCCCTGGAAGCGGGCGAGGAACGCGGCCTTCAGCTCGGCGGACAGGGCCAGGAGCCGCTCGACGCGGTTGCGCTTCACGCCCTCGGGCACCTGGAGGGGCATCCTAGCCGCTCCGGTGCCGCTCCGACGGGAATAGGGGAAGACGTGCAGAGCCGCGAACTCCGCCTCCCGGCAGAATGCGTGCGTCTCCTCGAACTCCGCCTCCGTCTCGCCGGGGAAGCCGGCGATGACGTCCGTTGTGATAGCCGCCTCGGGGACGTGCTCGCGGATGAGCGCCAGCGCGTGCGAAAACTGATCGACAGTGTAGCGACGACGCATCCGTCCCAGCACGGCGTCGCTGCCGCTCTGGAGCGCGAGGTGAAAGTGGCGGCAGAGGCGCGGGTCGTCCCAGAGTGCGACCAGCTCCGGGGTGATGTCCTGGGGCTGAAGCGAGGAGAAGCGCAGGCGCGGGACGGCCGTCTCGGAAAGTACGGCACGGATAACGGCGGCCGGTCCCGAAAGCGGGTCGAGGTCGCGGCCGTAGGCGCCGAGCTGCGTCCCCGTGAGCACCACCTCCAGGACGCCGTCGCGCTCTCGCTCCCTGACGGACGCCACGACGTCTTCGACGGGCACGCTGCGCTCTCGGCCGCGGGTCCTGGGGACGATGCAGAAGGCGCAGACATCGTTGCAGCCCTCCTGCACCTTCACGAAAGCCCGTGTGCGCGGGCGACCGTGAAGGCGAGAGGAGGTCAGCGCGGCGTCGGAATGGGGCGGCAGCGCCGCCAGCAGCCTCTCGACGAGAACGGGCTTCTCCCGGTTCGCGAGCACGAGGTCGACGCCCAGGGCGTCGCTCGCCGTCGGCCCCGCCGCCTCGACGTAGCAGCCGGTCAGGGCGACGGCGGCGCCCGGCGAAAGGCGGCGGGCGAGGCGGGCCAGGTGACGCGACTTGCGGTCGGCGACGTGGGTGACGGAGCAGGTGTTGATGATGAAGGCGTCGGCGGCGGCGGGCCGGTCCACCACCCGGCAGCCGGCAGCCGCCAGCTCACGCGCGAGAGATTCGGAGTCGGCCTGATTGAGCTTGCAGCCCAAAGTGAGGACGGCGACGGTTTTCGAAGGCATGCGCTGGATAGCCGATACAGGTTTGCACACATCATAACTGATCGCATGGGGCTGTCAATGTGGCCCCGGCGGCGACGGAGAAGCCGCCACGGGGGTGACAGTGCAGCAGCGGCCGTCCCCGTAGCGGCCGCTGCTGCTTTCAAGGAGGCGGGGCCCTGACGCTAGGCCGCTAGTTCCTGTGAGCCTCGAACGTCTTGGCCTGGCCGCGCGTCATGCCTGCCAGCGCCGGGTGTGAGGTGCGCAGGTCGCGGCTCAGCAGCCTGACGATGCGTCGCAGGCGGGCGGCGTCGCGAGAGTGTTCGCGCCGACGCAGGTAGAGGAACAGTTCGCATCCCATCGTCAGGGAGAGGAGAAGCGCGCTGTCTACCAGCAGCCACATACCTTCAGCCTCCCGTCCCGCTTCGCTCGCGCCGGCGACGGTAGCCGCACCGCGTGAAACCGCATATGGGGCAGCAGGCACAGCCCTCGCCGTACACCAGGGGTCCGCCGCAGTCGGGGCAGCGGTGGGCTCTGCCGGGACCTATCGAGCGCATGTTCGGCCTCCCTTTGACTACGCACATCTGTTCTACACGATGAGACTAACAGAACATGCGTTCGTTGTCAAGGGGGCAAAAAGAAGATCGAACGAAAAAGGTGGAGGCCGGCTACTCGGTGCCCAGCCAGTCGACGAAGTCGCGCAGCTTGCCAGCGAGCCACTCGACCCGCTCGCGGTCGGTTACGAGCAGGACAGCGACGACGAGAATCGTTAGGCCTACCTCAGCCAAGGCATCTCTCCGGCTCTAGCTCGCCAGGCCCGTGCGAAGGCCCACGGAAAGCGGGGCGAAATCACCCAATGCAAGCCTAGACCATGATAGACTTTTGTCAAGTGCCCGTCCATGCGCTGGAGAGACTCATGCGCCTTCTCATCGCCCCGCAGGAATTCAAGGGTAGCCTCAGCGCCCGCCAGGCCGCCGCAGCCATCGCTGAGGGCATCCGCCGCGCTTTGCCCGAGGCTGAAGTCGACCTTCTCCCCATGGCCGACGGCGGCCCCGGTACCGTCGAGGCGTTGGTGGCGGCGCGCGGCGGCCGCTGCCTCCAGGCCAGCGTGACGGACCCTTTGGGCCGCCCGATCGAGGCCGTCTGGGGCCTGCTGGAGGACGCCGCCAGCGCCGTGATCGAGATGGCGGCCGCCTCGGGCCTCGTCCTCCTGCGAGCGGAAGAGCGCGACCCTCGCATCGCCAGCACCTTCGGCACCGGGCAGTTCATCCGCGCCGCTCTCGATTCGGGCTGCCACCGGATCATCGTGGGCGTGGGCGGCAGCGCCACGAACGACGGCGGCGCCGGCATGGCCCAGGCCCTGGGTGCCCGCCTGCTCGACGAGCGCGGCGACGAGCTGCCGCGGGGCGGCGCTGCTCTCGCCCGCCTGGACCGCATCGATGTCTCCGGCCTCGACTCCCGACTTGCCGGCTGTCGCGTGCAAGTCGCGGTAGACGTCACGAACCCCCTCTGCGGCCCGACGGGCGCATCGATGGTCTACGGGCCCCAGAAAGGGGCGACGCCGGAGATGGCGCGGGAGCTGGACGCGGCGCTCGCACGCTATGCGCGCGTCATCGAGCGCGACCTTGGCGTCGCTGTCGCCGAGCTGCCGGGGGCGGGCGCCGCCGGCGGCCTGGGGGCGGGCCTCGTCGCCTTTCTGGGAGCCGAGGTGGGGCCCGGCGTCGACCTCATCGCGGAGGCTGCCGGGCTGGCCGACCGGCTGGCCGGTGCCGACCTTGTGCTGACCGGCGAGGGGCGCCTGGACGCTCAGACGGGCTACGGCAAGACTGTCGCGGGCGTCGCGCGCATGGCGAAGGAGCGAGGCCTTCCCGTTATCGCGCTGGCCGGTGAGGTGACGGCCGACGCGACATCGCTGCGGGAGCAGGGCATCGACGCGGCGCTGAGCATCACGCCCGGCCCGATGACGCTGGCGGAGGCGGAGGCGCGGGCCGCGGAGCTGCTGGCGGCGGCGTCGGAGCGTGTCGGCCGCCTGCTGGCGCTCGCGCCGGATATGCGTCCCGATAGGGGTGTCGTGGATCTCGGCTAGGCTCGTGTCGGGCCGTTCCGGCCCTACTTGAGCCCCTCGTTCTCCTCGGGCCGACTGGAGCCGGTCGGCTCTTCTGCCGGCTCGGGCACTCGTTCGACGGCGCGGCGGCCCGCTGCCCAGAGGTACACCAGGAGCACCAGGAAGATCAGCGCCACGACAAGCGGCAGGGCGCCGTCCCCAACGTCTCGATTGCCCGCCACCAGGTCGTAGGCGGTGGCAGCCGCTATCGCCGCCTGGCTGACGTAGGCCAGCCACATGAAGGCGCCGTACTTCTGCGGCTTCCAGGCGAGCATGAAGAACACCGGCGCCAGGATCAGCATGTGGACGCCGATGAGACGCTGCGCCGCCGCGTCCTTGATGCCCGCTCCCAGGGAAGCGGAGCTGGCCCCCTGGAAGACGGCAAGCGATAGGCCCGCGAAGACGTTCCAGGCTGCCAGCAGGAAGACCACCAGTCGCTGGGCGAGAGCGATGCTGATCGCCCCTTCGACCGGCGCCTCCTCCGCAGGGCGGACCGCCTTCTCCTCCCGATGGGGCGGTTGGCCTTGGGCCTCGCTGTCGTAAGACATCCTGGAACGTTCCCCTGCTATTATCGACCGCCGCAGCGTTGGCGGCGATAAGCGGTCGCCGGCCTCGGGCCTACTCCAGCCCCATCTCCACAAGCTCCTCGTCGGAAATGCCGAAGTGATGAGCTATCTCATGGAGAACCGTCTTGCGCACTTCGCTCACCAGGGTCCGCTCGTCGGTGAAGTCCGACTCCAGCGGCTCCTGGAAGATCGTTATCGTGTCCGGCAGCACCAGGCCGTAGTCCGCGCCCCGCTCGGTCAGGGGAACGCCCTGGTAGAAGCCGTACAGGGCTTCGCCCGGCTCCAGTTCGGCGGACCGCAGGTCCTGCCGGCTCGGCCGCCTCTTGATGATGATGTCGACGTTGTGGAGACGCTCACGGAAGGGCGGGGGCAGGCCGTCGAGGGCCCTCGCCACCAGCCGCTCGAACTTACGGCGAGGGATCACGGTGCGGCGCCTCCGACCGGGGTTGGACGGAAGGGGAGGCCGCTCGCCGATGTCGCACAGGGAGGGCAAGCTGGGCTCGGAAACATCGGCTCTAGGCGGTGCGCTCCCAGAGGGTTCTGTAGCCGTCCCCCTGGATCGCCTTGCGCACCTCTGCGCGCTCCAGGTCTATCAACTCCTGGAGCGTCTCCTCGCAGCCGCGAGCGGCTTCGGCGAAGCCGGCGGCCGAGATGCGTTCCACGATGCTGGCCCATACGCCGGAGCTGACCAGCGATTCGACGTGTCGCGGCCACCAGACGGCGCAGATCTTCTCCGGGAGGCGAAAGCGGGGTCGCAACTGCTTGAGGCTGCGGAACCGCTCCTGAGGGGAGCTAACGCGGGGCACCACTTTCACGAGGGGCGCGTCGATCTCGGTGTAGCGGTTGTCGATGAGGAGGCGGTGGCCGACGATAACGAACCTGAAGGTTATGACGTCGGCGGTCCGGACCGTCTGGAAGACCTCTTGCAGGTCGAAATCGTATTCGTTGTCCATGGCTCCCGCGGGCGTCCGCCCTTGGCCGGAGACCTGGGAAGGGTCGTCGAATCCGGGCAGCAAGCGGGTCAACGTGGCGTGACGAATTGCCCTTGCCTGCCGCCCGTCCCCGCAAATTCTAGCACCGAGGCCTGACCCCATCAAGGCAGGGGACCATCTCGGCCGCCGCTCGCCGCCCCTCCGCGGGCCGGAGGAGCGCCGCGCCTGCACGGCGATGGGAGCGCAGGACCCTTGAGAACGTGCAGAGGCCACCCGGCCGGGCGACCGGACGGCCTCTGCCTGATGGGGCTCCGCGGAGCGGTGCCCGTCGAGACGGCAAGGCTGGTTCCCGCCTCGACGTGTCGGAGGCGTTTGGGAGGCCGACCCTCCGGAGCGTACCCATTCCGGGTTGACTCCCTTGGGTACTGATGCCCCGCCACAGCGATCGCCCGCCGCGCCAAGGCCCGCGGCGCCTCATCGCGACGGACGTGGGTCGGCCTACACCAGCCTAATGCACTACATCGCAGGTCTGTATCGGAGAAACCACCTAAGTCCAAAGGGCACCAGCCCTGATCTTGCGATGTAGCGCACGAGCCCTCTCGGTCTACACACGTAGCGTTAGGCGTGACGGCGCTCAAGCGGTGCGAGAAGACGCTGCGAAGCACCACAGGGAGCCTGAGCCACCTTGGCAGGGACAATCCGGCCTAGGGCCTCTCTCCTGGCCTCAGGGAGCCCATGGCTACCTGTAGATTCCCTCTTTGCCGGGATCTCTGGCCGTCGTGCCCCGGTCAGCGGGTTGACCCCAACCGGCTATCCGGCGAGAATGCAACGAGGCTGGCCAGGAGGAAGCCATGGGTCAACCGCGAACGTTCTTGAGTGACACGGCAGGAGTCTTGAGGATTACAAACGGAAGCAAGGGCCTCGTCCTTCTCTCCTTGCTGCTGCTCGGGGCTGTCCTCGGCGTAGCGTGCCGGGGTGGCGGCACCGCCGACGACGGGCAGCGGCCGGAGGGGTCGGCCGTCCGCAACTTTGAGATGGGGTTCAGCTCCTGGCCCGGCGAGCCGACCGAGGAGGCCTACAAGCAGACATTCGAGCAGGCGGGCGAGTACGGCGATCTGATCCTCATACAGCGGGCGCCGCCTTGGGAGGAGTTCTCACCCGGAAGTGCCATATCCGAGGAGACCGTAGCGACCACTCGTGAAGAGAAGAGCCTTGCCGAGGAGAACGGCCTCGACCTCTTTGTCGCCATCGATCCTACAGACCCCACGGACAGGGGAAGGCTGGTGGACCTCCCCGACCGTCTGGCGAGAGCCTCCTTCAGCGACCCCGACGTCCGACTCGCCTTCATCGCCTACGCCAAGTTCCTCGCCCTCAACCTCAAGCCCAAGTACATGGCCCTGGGGGTTGAGGTCAACATGTACTTCGAGAGTAATCCCGAAGACTTCCCCAACTTCCTCAGCCTCTACTTCGAGGCCTACGACGCTGTGAAGACTCTGTCGCCCTCCACCCTGATCTTCCCAACTTTCCAGTTGGAGGATCTGGCGGGCGAGCTCCCCTCCAACCAGGAGCGGGTGAGCCGCTGGGCCCTGATCCAGCAGTTCGAGCCGAAGCTGGACGTCCTGGCCGTTAGCACATACCCCAGCTTCGCCTTCAACAGCCCGTCGGATATGCCGGAGGACTACTACAGCAAGCTTCTGGGGGTCACCTCCAAGCCGATCGCCATCGCCGCGATGGGCTACTCCTCGGGAGAGGGCCGACAAGGCGTCAACGCTGGCACCGAGGCGGAGCAGGAGGCGTTTCTCTGGCGGGTTCTGCGGGATGCGGACAGCATGAGGATGGCCTTCGTGGTCTGGTTCGCCGGCTGCGACCCCGCCTACGCTACGGAGCCGCCCTTCGATCTCCTCCGCCACGTCGGGCTGCACCGCACCGATGGCTCCGAGAAGCCGGCGTGGCAGGCCTGGAGCTACTATGCCGCCATGCCCTTCCAGGAACCTCGCCCCTTTCGAGCCGCCGGACAGTAGACCCCCGCCGACGGAGAGCCCCTAGCGAATCATTCCTGCTCAGAGCTCAGGTCGGAGCGCCGGATCAGCGTCTGCTCCATCTGGCCCGCATGCCTGACTTCGTCATGCGTAGTCGCTGATGGCACCGCCGGAATACGCCAGCTCGCGCGTCAGCAGCGCCCGGGCGATGACCAGCCGCTGGATCTGGCTCGTGCCTTCCACGATCATGAGCTGGCGGGCATCGCGGTAGTGGCGCTCCAGGGGATGGTCGTGCATGTATCCCTGTGCGCCCAAGACCTGGAGGGCATCGGAAGAGACCTTGACCGCCATCTCCGAGGCGAAGGCCTTGGCGATCGAGAGGAAGGCGGCGTCCTGCCGCTCGTAGCGCCCCTGGTCCACCATCCAGGCGGCCTGGTAGACGAGCAGACGGGTGGCCTCGATCTGGATGGCCATGTCGGCGAACATGAACTGAATGGCCTGGAGGTCGGCGATGGGGCCGCCGAACGCTTGACGGCCACGCGCGAACTCGAGCGCGTAGTTGAGCGCGCCCTGGGCTACCCCGAGACCTCGGGCGCCGACGATAGGGCGTACGGTGCTGAGAGTGAGCATGGCCGTGCGGAAGCCGCCCTCCTCTTTGCCTCCGATCAGATACTCGCGGGGTAGCCGACACTCATCGAAGAGAAGGCTGGCGGTCGGCACGCCGCGCACTCCCATCTTCTTATCGGTGCGGGCGACGGAGAAGCCCGGCGTGGTCGTGGGCACGATGAAGCCGGCGACGCCGCGGGTGCCCGCCTCCGGGTTGGTCTTGGCGAAGGCGACCACGAAATCGGCCACGCTCCCGCCAGAGATGAAGCACTTCTCGCCGTTGAGGACGTAGTCGTCGCCGTCGCGGCGGGCGCGGGTCTGGATGTTGGCGGCGTCGGAGCCCGCATTGGGCTCCGTGAGACAGAAGGCGCCTTTCTTCTCGCCGGCGGCCACGGCGGCCGGGTAGCCTTTCTTCTGCTCCTCTGTCCCACCGAGCAGGATCGGCTGCGTGGGCAGACAGGTCAGAAGGAGAATGAGCCCGGAAGCGCAACAGTACTTTGCCATCTCCTCCACGGCCAGACAGAGCGGCAGGAAGCCGGCGCCGCTGCCGCCGTACTCCTGGGGGATGGTGAGGCCGAGGAGATCAGCCTGACGGAAGACGTCGAAGATATCGTGGGGGTACTGCTCTGTCTCGTCCAGCTCCGCCGCACGCGGAGCGACGCGCTCGCGGGCGATGCGGCGGGCGGTGTCGCGGATTAGCCTGTGCTCCTCTGACAGCTCGAATTCCATGGCTCTCACTCCCTTTCTCATGCCCTATCGTTGCGGCTAGTATAGCGCGGCGCGAAGGGAGAAGGTAGGTTGTCACGACGGGAGGTCTGGGGCTGGAGGGTCGGGTGAGATCTCTTGAAAATCGCTGCCGGACCACTTGCGATTGCAGTCAATTGGGTGTATATTGATCGGTTGTTGCTACCGTTGACATGGCGCTACTGGCTCTGTTAAACTAGTTTCTGGCTAGACAGTGTCCTCTTGCCTCCGATTCCCCATAAGCAGGTTTTGAGACAAAGCCTTTTCTGATCGCCGGCAGACCACGAGTGGGACGCCTCTCGAGGAGAAGGTCGCTATGACTGTTTCCAGGGACATCGCCCACGTAGGCACACGTGTCCCTACGACCACCAAGTCGTACTCCAAGATCAGCCATGTCCTGGACCTCCCCAACTTCATTCACATCCAGTTGGAATCGTTCCGCTGGTTCCAGACGGAGGGGCTCCGGGAACTCTTCGACGAGCTCTCCCCCATACAGGACTTCACGGGTACCCGTATGGAGCTGCGCTTCGGCGACTATGAGTTCGGCGAGCCCAAGTACTCGGAAGCGGAGTGTCGGCAACGCGACATGACCTTCTCCGCACCCCTGAAGGTCAACGTTCAGCTCTTAGTCAGAGAGACGGGCGAGGTCAAAGAGCAGGAGCTCTTCATGGGGGACTTTCCCCTGATGACGCCCAAAGGCACCTTTGTTATAAACGGTGCGGAGCGGATCGTCGTCTCGCAGCTCGTGCGCTCGCCGGGCGTCTACTTCACGCTCGTTAGTGACCCGACGAGCGGTCGTGACCTCTGCTTCGCCAAGCTCATCCCCAACCGGGGCGCCTGGCTCGAGTTTGAGACCAGTAACAAGAACGTCGTCTCGGTCAAGGTCGATCGCAAGCGCAAGATACCCATCACTACTCTGCTCCGGGCCATCGACAGCGACGACAAGATAACCGCCGACGAGGAGCTGGGCACGAACGACCGCCTCCAGGTCCTGTTCGAGGATGTGGACACCCACCCGGATCACAAGTATCTTCAGGCGACCCTGGAGAGAGAGCCGAGCGAGAACAAGCGCGATGCCCTGCTTGAGTTCTATCGCCGCCTCCGTCCGGGCGACCCGCCCACCGTCGAGAACGCCCGAGGGCTGCTGACATCGCTCTTCTTCAACCCCCGTCGTTACGATTTGGGCCGCGTGGGCCGCTACAAGCTGAACAAGCGGCTGAAGGTGGAGGTCCCCCAGGCCACCCGGACCCTCGTGCCTGACGATCTGAGGGCCATCGTGCGCGAAATGATCCGCATGAACAACGGCCAGGGCCAGTCTGATGACATCGACCATCTGGGCAACCGTCGCGTGCGCGCCGTCGGCGAACTCGTTCAGAACCAGTTCCGCATCGGCCTCCTGCGCATGGAGCGTGTGGTTCGCGAGCGCATGACCATCACCGACCCGGACCAGGCCACACCCAGCGCCCTCATCAACATCCGGCCGATGGTGGCGGCGATGAAGGAGTTCTTCGGCGGCTCGCAGCTATCGCAATTCATGGACCAGACGAACCCGCTGGCCGAGCTCACCCACAAGCGTCGTCTTTCGGCGCTGGGTCCCGGCGGTCTCTCTCGCGACCGGGCTGGCTTCGACGTGCGCGACGTCCACCACAGCCACTACGGCCGCATCTGCCCCATCGAGACGCCCGAGGGCCCGAACATCGGCCTCATCGGCAGCCTGGCCACCTACTCCAAGATCAACGAGTACGGCTTCATCGAGACTCCCTACCGTCGTGTCGTCCGTGAGCACCGCAACAACTCGCCGCAGCTCATCGGGCGTATCCTGCGCGAGGATGTCACCACCGAACGCAGGCGAAAGGTGGGCGAGGCCGGCGCCGAGGTCACGCCGAAGCTTGCCGAGAAGCTGGCGGCCCTGCCCCGCTGCATGATCCCGGTGAAACCCTACGTCACCAACGAGATCATCTACCTCTCAGCCGACCAGGAGGACGAGTACGTCATCGCCCAGGCGAACGCGGTCCTGGACGAGGCGAACCACTTCGTCGAGGACAAAGTTGAGGTGCGCTTTGGCGAGCGTTTCCTGTTCGAGTCGCCGGCGCGGGTCGAGCTCATGGACGTCTCGCCCAAGCAGATCGTAAGCGTCGCGACGGCGCTCATCCCCTTCCTGGAGCACGACGACGCGAACCGGGCCCTCATGGGCTCCAACATGCAGCGCCAGGCGGTCCCGCTCCTCAGGCCGGAGGTGCCCCTGATCGCCACCGGCATGGAGCGTCAGGCCGCCTACGACTCGGGGCAGGTGGTCTTCGCCGAGGAGGACGGCGTCGTCACCAACGTCACCGCGTCGCAGATCGTTGTCCGCTACCAGAAGAGCGGGGAGCGCGCCTACCCTCTGGCGAAGTTCGTCCGTTCCAATCAGGGCACATGTATCAATCAGCGACCGATCGTGAGCAAGGGGCAGCGGGTCAAGAAGGGAGAGACCCTGGCGGACAGCTCCTCTACGGATCAGGGGGAGCTCGCCCTGGGCCAGAGTGTCCTGTGTGCCTTCATGAGCTGGGAGGGCTGCAATTTCGAGGACGCCATCGTCATCTCCGAAGCGGTGGCCCGGGAGGACAAGTTCACCTCCATCCACGTCGAGAAGCACGAGACCGAGGCCCGCGACACCAAGCTCGGGCCGGAGGAGATCACCCGCGACATCCCCAACGTCGGCGAGGAAAGCCTGCGCGACCTGGATGAGGAGGGCATCATCCGCGTGGGGGCGGAGGTGGGCCAGGGCGACATCCTCGTAGGCAAGATCACTCCCAAGGGCGAGACGGAACTCACCGCCGAGGAGAAGCTCCTGCGGGCGATCTTCGGCGAGAAGGCGCGCGAGGTGAAGGACACATCCCTCCGCGTCCCCCACGGCGAGCGAGGCAAGGTGATCGAAGTCACGGTCTTCTCGCGGGGGGACTACGACGAGCTGCCCGCCGGCGTCAACAAGCTGGTGCGCGTCTCCGTTGCCCAGAAGCGAAAGGTGGCCGAGGGCGATAAGATGGCGGGTCGTCACGGCAACAAGGGCGTCATCTCCCGCATTTTGCCTGTCGAAGACATGCCCTATCTGGCCGACGGCACACCCATCGACATCATCCTCAATCCCATCGGTGTGCCCAGTCGTATGAATGTGGGGCAGGTGCTGGAGACCCACCTGGGGTGGGCTGCCCAGACCCTCGGCTTCCGTGCCCTCTCCCCCGTCTTCGACGGCGCCAACGACAAGATCATCGAGGACGTCCTGGGGAGGACCTGGCTCGCCGTGCAGGCGGACGCCGTGAGGCCGGTGGGCCAGAACGGCGCTGACGGTGCCTACGGCGACCGGCTGGATCTGGAGGCCTTCGAGTCCTGGCTCAGCAAGAAGGGCTACAACGCGCGGGATGTTCTCGACGACGACCAGGTGGGCGTCGCGAAGCGCGTCTGCCTGGAGGTCTGGCTGGAGGAGATGGGGCAGAAGAGGGTGCGCGGGCGGCCCATCGATGCACTGGAGGAGAAGGCACAGGATGTATTCCGGAGCAAGGGCGTCGCGCCGCCCATCTTCGGCAAGCAGACGCTCTACGACGGACGCACGGGCCTGCCCTTCGACCAGCCTGTGACGGTGGGCTACATCTACATGATGAAGCTGGTGCACCTTGTGGAGGACAAGATCCACGCTCGCTCCACCGGCCCCTATTCGCTGATCACGCAGCAGCCCCTCGGTGGCAAGGCCCAGTTCGGCGGCCAGCGCTTCGGCGAGATGGAGGTATGGGCGCTGGAGGCCTACGGCGCGGCCCACATCCTTCAGGAGCTGCTCACCGTCAAGAGCGACGACGTGGTTGGACGCGTCAAGACCTATGAGGCCATCGTCAAGGGGGAGAACGTGCTGGAACCGGGCGTCCCGGAGTCCTTCAAGGTGCTGGTCAAGGAGCTCCAGAGCCTGGGCCTGTCGGTGGAAGTCCTCAACGAGGATGAAGAGCGCGTGACGTTTGTAGAGGAAGCAACGGAGGTGCCGGAACTCGGTATCAACCTGGCCGGATTTGAGGGGGAGGACTTCTTCGGTGCTAGAAGTTAACGACTTCAACGCGGTCCGCATCTCACTGGCCTCGCCGGAGCAAGTCCGCTCCTGGTCCTATGGCGAGGTCACCAAACCGGAGACCATCAACTACCGTACCCTGAAGCCGGAGAAGGATGGCCTCTTCTGCGAGAAGATCTTTGGGCCCACCAAGGACTTCGAATGCTATTGCGGCAAGTACAAGCGGGTCCGCTACAAGGGGATCGTCTGCGACAAGTGCGGGGTGGAGGTGGCCCGCAGCAAGGTGCGGCGGGAGCGCATGGGCCATATTGAGCTGGCCTCGCCCGTGAGCCATATCTGGTTCGTGAAGGGTACCCCCAGTCGCCTGGGCCTCCTCCTCGATATCTCGCCCCGCAGCCTGGAGAGGGTCCTCTACTTCGCCCAGTTCATCGTCACGGAGGTCGACGAGGCCGCCCGGAAGAAGGCGCTGGAGCACGTGCAGGAGGACTTGGAGCGGGAAGGCGCCCGGCGCGAGAAGGAGTACATAGACCAGATCGAGGCCGCCGAGTCAGCCCGCGACGAGGCCATAGCCGAACTCGAGCTGAAGCGCGAGGAGGAGTCCAAGCGCCTCGACAGCGAACTGGCGAAGTCGGTAGACAAGCTCATGAAGCGGGCCACCACCCTTGAGAAGGACCTCCAGGGCCAGGTCGGCAAGGCCGCAAAGAAGGCCGTGAGCCTGGAGGAAACGCCCATCGTCGCCAAGGGCGATGCGGTCACGGCGAAGACCGTGTCGTTTCTTAAGACAGTCGCCCAGGAGCGCGTCGCTGCCCTCGAAGCCGAACGGGATCACCGGCGGTCCGACCTCCAGCTCATGACGGAGGCCGCGATCCAGCAGAAGCGGGACGCCGTCTCGGCCGAGGTGGAGCCGCTTCTCGAGAAGGCCGGCCAGGAGCGGGCGGCGGTGCGCGCCGAGTATGAGGAGAAGATCGACTTACTGGAGGAGTTCAAGGACCCGGTGGAGCATGACCGCGTCACCTTGCTCACTGAGCCCAAGTACCGGGAGCTTGCCGACGAATTCGGCAACGTCTTCTCGGCAGGCATGGGTGCTGAGGCCCTCCTCACGATCCTTCAGAGGCTGGACATCGACAAGCTGCGGGAGCGCCTCCAGAGCGAGATCAATTCGACCAGCGGCCAGCGGCGCAAGAAGGCCACGAAGCGTCTGCGCGTCGTGGAGGCGCTGCGCAAGAGCGGCAACAAGCCGGAATGGATGATCTTCAGCGTCCTGCCCGTGCTGCCGCCGGACCTCAGACCCATGGTCCAGCTCGACGGCGGTCGCTTCGCCACCAGCGACTTGAACGACCTCTATCGACGCGTCATCAACCGCAACAACCGCCTGAAGAGGCTCCTAGAGCTGGGCGCGCCGGAGATCATCATCCGCAACGAGAAGCGCATGCTTCAGGAGGCGGTGGACTCTCTTATCGATAACGGCCGCCGCGGCAGGGCGGTATCCGGCACGGGCAATCACAAGCTCAAGTCCTTGTCCGACATGCTCAAGGGCAAGCAGGGGCGGTTCCGCCAGAATCTGCTCGGCAAGCGAGTGGACTACTCCGGCCGCTCCGTCATCGTCGTGGGGCCGGAGCTGAAGCTCCACCAGTGCGGCCTGCCGAAGCGCATGGCCCTGGAGCTCTTCAAGCCCTTCGTCATGCACGCCCTGGTGGACAGGGGGCTGGCCCACAACATAAAGAGCGCCAAGCGCATCGTTGAGCGGGCGCGAGCCGAGGTGTGGGACGTGCTGGATGAGGTCATCAGGACCCGGCCCGTTCTCCTGAACCGGGCGCCCACTCTCCACCGCCTGGGCATCCAGGCCTTTGAGCCGGTGCTCATCGACGGCAGCGCCATCCAGATCCACCCGCTGGTCTGCGCCGCCTTCAATGCCGACTTCGACGGGGACCAGATGGCGGTTCACGTGCCACTGTCCGTGGAGGCGGTGGCCGAGGCCCGTCAGATCATGCTCTCCACGCGCAACCTGCTCCTGCCGAGCAGCGGCGAGCCCATCGTTGCACCCACGCTCGACATCGTGCTGGGCTGCTTCTACCTGACGCTCATGAAGCCGGGGGCTCGCGGCGAATGGAAGGCCGGCCCACCCCCGGAAGGGGTCTACGGGAGCGTCGATGAGGCGCTGCTGGCGTACGAGCTGGGCATTGTCGATCTCCAGGCCCGGATCAAGGTGCGAGGCGGCGAGGGCAACGGAGAGTTCCTCGATACAACGGTCGGCCGCATCATCTTCAACAAGATCCTGCCGCCGGAGATGTCCGTCCGCAACGAGGTCATGGACAAGAAGGCGCTGCGCAACGTGGTGGCCGAGTGCTACAAGCAGTTGGGCCGCGAAGCCACCGCTACTCTAGTGGACCGGATCAAGCAGGTCGGCTTCCAGTACTGCACCAAGTCGGGCATGACTATCGCCATCAACGACCTCAAGGTACCCGATGTCAAGGCGCGTCTGCTGGAGAAGGCCGACGCGCAGATCAGACAGATCGAGGAGCAGTATGACCTGGGCCTGATCACCGAGGAGGAGCGCTACAATTCGGCGGTACAGGTCTGGACCGAGACGACGGAGGTCATCCAGGACGCCATCCAGGATAGCCTTCACGATTACGGCTCCGTCTTCATGATGGCCCAGAGCGGTGCGAAGGGTAACATCGCCCAGATCCGGCAAATGTCGGGCATGCGGGGCCTCATGACAGACCCCTCCGGCCGCATCATCGACCTGCCGATCCGCAGCAGCTTCCGGGAGGGACTGTCCGTCCTGGAGTACTTCATCTCCACGCACGGCGCCCGCAAGGGTCTGGCCGACACCGCTCTGCGCACCGCCGACAGCGGCTACCTGACACGCCGGCTGATCGACGTCGCTCAGGACGTCATCGTCCTGGAGCATGACTGCGGCACCCAGAGCGGCATCTGGTTTGGCGAGCCCTCGGACAAGGGCGTGCTCGAGTCGCTCAGGGAGCGCATGCTCGGCCGCTGGAGCGCCACTCCCACGGTCGACCCGAAGACTGGCGAGATCATCGTCGACCGCGGCGAAGAGATCGACGAGGAGAAGGCGGACCGCATCGAGGCGGCGGGTATCGAGAGGGTGCACGTACGTTCGCCCCTCACCTGCCAGGCGAAGCTCGGCATCTGCCGGCTCTGCTACGGCCGCAGCCTGGCCCGCGGCAGACTGGTGGAGATGGGCGAGGCCGTCGGCATCGTCGCTGCCCAGAGCATCGGCGAGCCCGGCACCCAGCTCACCATGCGCACCTTCCACACCGGCGGCGTCGCCGGCATCGACATCACGAGCGGTCTACCTCGAGTAGAGGAGCTCTTCGAGGCGCGCGTGCCCAAGGGTCAAGCCATGATCTCCGAGATCGACGGCGTTGTGGACATTGTGCGGGAGGGTGAATCACGTCACATCAACGTGGTAAGCACCGAATTCTATAGCGACCAGTACGATCTCCCCAGGCGCGTCGAGCTTCTGGTCGCTCAAGACGACGCGGTGGACCAGGGCACCGTGCTGGCCAGGGTGAAGCCGCCAGCGCGGCGACGGACGACCAAGAAGAAGGAAGCGGAGGAGAAGGCCCTGACGGAGACTGGGAAAGAGACGGAGGCAGCGGAGGAGACGGAGATCGTCGCCCGCATCGCCGGACGCGTCGTGGTCGAGTCACCGCGGCGCCTGCTCGTAGTTTACGAGGAGCGCGAGGAGCGCGAGTACCCGGTGGGTGCGGCCGCGCGCGTCTTGGTGAACAGCGGCGACGACGTCCGCGCCGGTCAGAAGCTCACCGAGGGCTCCCTCAATCCTCAGGACATCCTGCGCATCATGGGCCCGGAGGCCGTTCAGCTCTATCTCGTGGAGGAGGTGCAGAAGGTCTACCGGTCGCAGGGCGTCAACATCAACGACAAGCACATCGAGACGATCGTTCGGCAGATGTTGCGGAAGGTGCGGGTGGATATGCCGGGCGACACGGACATGCTGCCTGGGGAGCTGGTGGACCGATTCGAGTACGAGGAGATCAACGCCAAGGTCCTGGCAGAGGGAGGCGAGCCGGCCACGGCCGTGCCCGTTCTCCTGGGCGTTACCAAGGCGTCGCTCAGCACCCGCAGCTTCCTGGCCGCCGCCTCCTTCCAGGAGACGACCCGTGTCCTCACGGAAGCCGCTGTCTCTGGTATGACGGATAGGCTCATGGGCCTCAAGGAGAACGTTATCATCGGCAAGCTTATCCCCGCTCGGGCGGAGGTCTTTCTGCCGCCGCCGGTGGAGGAGCTCCGCCTGCCCGAGTCGTTGCGCCTGGAGGAGGCCGGCGAGCTGCCCGAGGGCGAGGACGAGGCGAAACTGGCGGAGATGGCGCGGGCCGCGCTGGGGATGGAAGAGGAGCTGGAAGAGCCTCTGGAGGAGACCGAGACGGAGGCGGAGCCGGCGGTATCAGCGGAGCCGGGCCTGCCGGAGCTGCCCCAGACCTACGTGGCGGAGCCGGACGAGGAGTAGCCGAGAGCGTCGAGTATGAGCGAAAGGGCCCCTTGGCCGAGGGGCCCTTTCCTTGTCTCGCACCTGACGTCGAATGCGCGGCCCCTTCGAGGCCGGCATGATCGTCATGCTATTCTGGAAGTGCCGGGAGAAACATCTGGAGGGAGATCGATGACCGATGAACCCGCTTCCCACCCTGTGGCTCGGGCCGATAGTCCCTACGCCGTAGCTCTGGCTCAGTTCGACGCCGCGGCCGACCGCCTCCACCTCGACGATGGGTTCCGCCACGTGCTTCGCTCCTGCAAGCGCGAGTTCATCACCCACTTTCCGGTGAAGATGGACGATGGCACACCCCGCGTCTTCACCGGCTATCGGGTGCATCACAACGAAGCGCGCGGCCCCACGAAGGGCGGCCTCCGTTACCATTCCGCCGTGGACCTGGACGAAGTACGGGCGCTGGCGATGTGGATGACCTGGAAGTGTGCCGCTGCCAACCTGCCGTATGGCGGCGCCAAGGGAGGCGTCGTCGTCGACCCGCGCTCCCTCTCGGACGGCGAGCTGGAGCGTCTCACACGCCGCTACGCCAGTGAGATCAGCATCCTCGTCGGGCCGGAGAAGGACATTCCCGCCCCCGATGTCGGTACCGACTCCCGAGTGATGGCCTGGATCATGGATACGTACAGCATGCACAAGGGCTACTCGGTGCCGGGGATGGTCACGGGCAAACCAGTGAGCGTTGGCGGGACCATCGGTCGCGGCGAGGCGACGGGCCGCGGCCTTCTCTACATCGCCCAGGAAGCCACTCAGCATCTCGGCATGTCCCTGGAGGGCGCTACGGTCGCGATCCAGGGATTCGGCCAGGTGGGCGGTGTGGCCGCCCGTCTCCTCTGCCGTGCCGGCGCCCGCGTGGTCGCCGTCAGCGATCGCCATTGCGGCATCTATGACGGTCAGTATCTGGACGTCGACGCGCTATGGGACCACAAGCGGGAAGGTGGCATCCTGCCGGACGTCCACCCTGGCGACCACATCACCCACGACGAGCTCCTGGCGTTACCCGTGGACATCCTCATCCCGGCCGCCCTGGGAGGCGACATTACCAGTCGCAACGCCTCGAACGTGAAGGCGCGGCTGGTCATCGAAGGTGCGAATGGGCCCGTCACGCCGGAGGCCGATCAGATCCTGAAGGGGGCTGGTGTCCTTGTCGTCCCGGACATCGTCGCCAACGCGGGCGGAGTCATCGTCTCCTACTTCGAATGGGTCCAGGACCTCCAGTCCTTCTTCTGGGAGGAGGACGAGGTCAACCAGCGCCTTCACCGCCTCATCGTCAAGAGCTTCCAGGACACGACGGCGACCGCCGAGCGTGAGGCAATCACGCTGCGGGAGGCCGCCTACATCATCGCGGTGAGCCGGGTGGCAGAGGCCGTTCGGGCCCGGGGCATGTACCCGTAGGGCTTCTTCCTCGCACTCCTCCCGTGTGGACAGAGGGAAGGCGGCTAGGCCACTAGTGCTGCCGCCATCTCCTCCATGTGGTCGACGATTAGCAGGTGGCCCTCGCCGGGGAGGAACGTAGCGCGGCAGTTTGGAATGGACTCTGCCTGGTAGCGGCCCATGGAAGGGGGCACGTTCACGTCCTCTTCCCCCTGCCAGAGGTGAACCTCCATGGCGATGTCCTGCAAGCGGAAGCCCCAGGGACGAGAGTAGAGGATCGCCTCCCACGAGGCGCCCCTGGCTCCCTGGCGGTAGGCCTCCACGACGTCCGCCACGAACAGCGCCCAGATCTCGGGCCGGGCCAGCACCTTCCGGTCGGCCTCGGGCAGCGATCGCATCGTGAGGGAGAGTGCCCGGTCCGGGAACCGACGCATCGCCTGCGCCATCAGCCACATGGGTGCGTTCACAAGCCAGGGTAGCCGCCGCGCGGTGCCGAACAGGAGGCGGTTCTCCATGCTCATGCCTTCTGTCGCCGCCGGCGCATCGAACGGGCCGACGCCGCTGATAATACCCGCCGCGGTTAATCGCTGCGGGATCTTGAGGGCGCACACCGCGGCGTACGGCCCGCCGCCGGAGATGCCCGCGACGGCGAACCGCTCGATGCCCAAGGCGTCTGCCAGCTCGAGCACGTCGTCCGGCCATTCGAGGAAGGTACGACCGGGCTTGAAGTCGGAGAGGCCGTAGCCGGGCCGGTCCGCGGCAATGATGCGTATTCCCAGCCTTTTCGCGGCGGCATCAGCGAGTTCGGCCTCACGTCGTGAGCCGGGCATCCCGTGAAAGAAGAAGAGCGGCTTCCCTTCCGCGGCGCCGCACTCCGCGTAGCCGAGAAGGCGACCGTCGCGCAGCCGAAGAGCGTGGTCTATCCGAGCTGTTCTGTTCGCTTGTGCCTCCATGGAATCCGCTCCGTCTTTCCGGGTATCGGGCTCCCCGCCCGGCTACCGCTAGCCTAACGGCAGCGGGCGTATTGTCAAGACGCTGCGGGCCCTATTGCCAGCGGAATAGACGAATGGCAAGCAGGTAGCCGCCCGCGATCCAGGCCGCCAGCACCAACCAGTCCAGCCACAGATTGTTCAGGCCGCTCCCCCGGTTGACTATCTCCCGCAGGGCGTCGTTCAGGTAGGTCAGGGGAACGGCGTTCACGACTGGCATCAGCGCGGCCGGCGGATCGAGAGGGAAGTAGGAACGCCCCAGGAACAGCATCGGGAAGGCGAGGAGGTTGGCGGTAGCGTTCACGGAGGTGGGGGTGCCGAGGAAGCTGCCGATGACATAACCCAGCGAGAGCATGCAGAGCACGCCCAGAGCCACCGTTGCCCCTAACCACAGGAAGCTGCCGTTGATGGCTACGTCGAACAGGAAGCGGCCCATGAGCAGGATCAGCGTCACCTGCACCAGCGAGATGAGGGCGAAGGACACGGCCTGACTGCCGATGAGAATGCCCGGCCTGAGCGGCGTAACTCCCAGCCGGCGCAGGATCCCCTGCTCCCGCCACTCCACCAGCATGACGCCCACATACAGGTTCGTCCACATGATGGTCATCCCCACCATGCCCGGCGTCAGAAACTCGATGAACTTGACGTTGTCTGTCTCTACCGCCTGCGTCTGCAACCGTACCGCGTCCGGCCGGCCCGTCACGCGCGTATTGAAGGCGTCTACAACCGCCTGCACGGTGCTGGTCACGTACCCGATTTCGATGGGGTTCGAGTTGTCGTAATAGGCGAGGACGGACGCGCCGCCCTCATCCAGTCGGTCGCCGAACCCCTCCGGCACGATGATCACTGCTCCTCGGTCACCGTCCCTCAGCTTGCCCAACTCCTGCTGACGAGTCCCTTCCCACACGTGCGCGTTGTCGACGGCGGCGAAGGCCTCCACGAGGCTCTGCGACGCCGCTGTCCCGTCCTCATCGACCACCGCCAGGTCGAAGGCCTGCGTATCGGGCTGGAAAAGCCAGCCGAACACGGCCATGGACAGCACTGCGATAAGAATGCTGGTCAGCCAGTAGGTGACATTGCGGCGGAGGATCGCCGCCTGGGCCACGACCAGTTGCGCGAAGGCCCTTACGCTCATGGCTAATCCCTGAGTCGGCGGCCCGTGAGCGATATGAACACGTCCTCCAGGGTTGCCGTCCGTACGTGGAGGCTCTGGAGCCGCTGGCCCTGCCGGTCCACCAACCTGGTGAGTTCAGCCAGCGTCGAAGACACGTCGGTTGTAAATAGGAAATAGCTGCCGTCCTCGCTGCGGGCGTCCCGCACCGCCGGCAGACCCAGCAGATGCTCTCGTTCGATTGGCCCGGCGAAGCTGCACTCCACGGTGCTATCGAATGCCAGGCCCCGCACCAGCCGACGCGGCGTGTCGAGGGCGATGATCCGGCCGTGGTCCATGATGGCGACGCGGTCACATAGGGCCTCGGCCTCCTCCATGTAGTGGGTCGTCAGGACCACCGTCTTGCCCGCCCGCCGCATCTCGCGCGCCAGGTCCCACATATCGTGCCGTGCCTGGGGGTCCAGGCCCGTGGTGGGCTCGTCTAGGAAGACGAACTCGGGGTCGTTCACGAGGGCGACGGCGACGGAGAGCCGCTGCCGCTGCCCCCCCGAGAGCGCTTTCACGAGCGAGCGCCGTTTCTCCGCTAGCTCGAACCGCGTGAGGATAGCGTCGACGGGGACCCGCTTGCGGAATAGAGAGCGGTACACGTGGAGCGTCTCCTCCACCGTCAGGTCCGGCCACAGCGCTTGGGACTGGAGCTGCACACCTATCCGCTCCTGCACCTGACGCCGCTGCGTGACGGCGTCCAGGCCCAGCAGAGTGATCCGCCCCGCGTCCGGCTCCCGCAGCCCTTCGATGATCTCCAGGGTTGTCGTCTTGCCGGCGCCGTTCGGCCCCAGGATGCCGAACGTCTCGCCCGGCCGGACCGAGAAGTCGACGCCGTCCACCGCCGCCACCTCTCCGTAGCGCTTGCGCAGCCCTTCAACTTCAAGGATGTTCATCTTCGCGGCGAAGGACTAACGCAGGAAGAGCCCGCGCTCGAGGGCGGCCAGAGCTGCCCGCTGGTCCAGTCGCAGGCTGAGCGAGGCGAGGCGGCGGGCCAGGAGGCGTCGCCAGCGGGACGCCGGGCGGTCGCCGTACAGCTCGGCCAGGCGGCAGGCCTGCATGTGGCGCGACAGGCTCCTCGTCCGCTCGTGGATGTACTCCTCATACATGAACGGGGAATACCACATCTCTAGTCTCCCTCCGATGGCGCCGCCGAGGCCGGGCCGGACTTGGGCCCGCGCAGTAGCTCCACCAGAGTCTGAGCCACGGCGTCAGGGTCGACGGCCTCGGGCTCGAAGAACATGTTCAGTCGCAGCCCCTGATAAAGCGCCGTGACGAGGTTGAACAGGTGCTCGGGTGCCGGCCCTTCCTTCAGATACCCCTCGGCCTGCGCCTCACTGAATAGCTGCACGAAGAGGACGCGGAGCGCCGCGACCTGACGAGCGATGCCTGCCCGTAGCTGGTCATCTCGCAAGAACTCGGGCCAGGTCTCGATGTCGAGGCGCGTGTCCTGCATGAAGTCCGGCTCCTGGAGGCGGCCGAAGAAGTAGTTCGCCATCATGTCGAGCGCCTCGCCCGGGCTGGGCGCCTGGGAGCGCGTGGTGGCGATGAGGTTGGTCAGCTCCGCTGTGTTGCGGTCGATGGCGGCCTGGATGATGTCTTCCTTGCTCCGGAAGTAGCGGTAAACGGCGCCGGGGCTGAGCTGCGCCTCGTTGCAGATGTCCTTTATCGTGGTCTTGTGGAAACCGCGACGGCGGAAGCAGGCGAAGGCCGCATCCAGTATCTCGTTCTTGCGGGCCTCCAGGTACTGGGCCGGGACCTTGGGCATCGCAGCTCTCCGATCATGCAAAAAGGGACGTTCGTTTTTAAAAGGGAATGCTCGTTTTCTTTTATACCCTTACCTATGGCTTTTGTCAAGCCCCTTCGGACGAGTTTTCTTGATTATTTCTGCCCTGCACGTGCCTTCTGAGGGTGAGGTGGGCTCAGGCCGCGACTTCCGGTACGGCGGACACGCCGCGGGGCGCCGCCTCCTCGCCACGGACTGCCTTCGGCATGTCGCATGAGACGAGGCGCCAGAGGAGTATGGTCGCGACCACGCGGCCGGCGCCTGAGAGGAAGAAGATGAAATGAAACCCAAGCAGGCTGATGAGGAAACCGCCGGCCAGGGGTCCAAGGAAGCTGGCGAAGAAGACGGCACCCTGTTGCAGGCCCGAGTAGCTCGCCCGCTTGTCGGGCGGCGCGATCGCCAGCACCAGATTGAAAGTCGCGAGCAGATTCGCTGCCCAGAGGGCGCCACCCAGCAGGTTCAAGAACACGATGTGCCACGGCTCTGCCGCGATTATCCAGAGCCAGGGCAAGACGGGGATGGTCAGACCGCTCGCCACCAGCAGCCACTTGGCGCCAAGCCGGTCGTTGAGCTTGCCGACAATCGGCTGGGCGACGATGCCGCCGAGAGGCGTCGCCGCCGCGGTGATGCCCACCCACAACGTCGACGCTCCCAGCTCCTGCACGAGATAGACGGCGAAGAACGGCCCCGCCAGCATCACAAACAGGTTGAACAGTCCCGACGCTCCCACGAACCAGAGGAAGTTGCGGTCCCGTAGAGCCGACGGGTGCCCCTCCGGCTGCCTCTGCCGGCGCTCGATCTCGGAGTCAGGCGAGCCGGCATCCTTGGGAATGCGAAGGAAGAACCCTGAGGACACCATGCCCACCACGAACGCCATCAGCCATGCGACCTGCCATCCCTCGAAGCCGCCGATCCTGTAGATGAGAAACCCGACGAGCGGCGTCATCCCCAAGCCGGCAACCTGGCGGGCGAAGTTCCGCGAAGAGAAGTAGCGCCCGCGCAGGCGCTCAGGCACAAACTCGGCGACGAACGCGTTCCATGCGGGCATGGCCACGCTGCCGAAAAAGCCTCGCAGCACCGCCACAAGGGTGACCAGCCCGAGAGCGAGGTTGCCGGTCGCGATCCACGGGATGGCCGCCAGGATCAGGAAGGCGAACCGGCCTATGCCCCCGCCCGTCAAGAGAACGATGAACTTGTGCTGTTTCGTCTTTTCGGCGAAGGCCGCGCCCGGCCACATCGACAGCGCGGCGACCAGACCACCTATGGCGGCGAGAATGCCGATGAGACTGGCGCTGGCACCCAGGACGAGTGCGTAGACCGTGAAGTACTGGAGCCAGATGAGATCGCTGCTTTCGGCGAAGAAGCCGTCCCACCACAGGTTGCGCATGGCACGCTCCTGTTGGGGAGTTGCGAATTCGCCGACGGCGAAGTCGACGCGGCGAGACGCGGGACGGCGGCGCGGGATCGGGCTGGGGGCACCGTCAAATGGGTTGAACGCCCGCGCTATGCGCCGGGCGTGTCGCGAGACCGGTAGCCCTCGCTGGCTGAAGAAAAAGGGCCGAATCATGCTTATCGGCCCTTCGACGCCTGCGGGGTAAGCTGCAGGGTTAGGGTGGAAGGTTCACCCTTTCCCCCGGAACGGTCCGGAGGAATTCACCCCCGATACTGGTTCCCCCGCCCCCCCGACCGAGGGGTTCGGCGCAGTTCGCTCAGGTATGGACTCATGGTACCGTCGCTGGGGTGCGGCGTCAATACTTCCTGAGAGCTCTGACCAGCTCTTCTCTGGTTGTCCGGGGCATCCACCTCGGCCTGCGGGGGCCTCCAACCAGCACGTAATTGTCGGTGCCCTTGCGCGCGTGCCAAGGTGGAGCTTGACAGGCTCGAGGAACTCTCCTACTCTCTTGCTGCCTATCCAATATGGTGGTCTGCGACAGAGGGGCTGATGTCCGTTTTGAGACCGCTGGCGCGGACGTGGGATGCGCGCTATGGGAGTATCGCACGCGCGTGGGATGGAGGCCGAACTGAGGTGACGCGATGCCAGAAATCGTATTGATAGCGCTAATCGCGAGCGTCCCGGTGATCTTGGTCGTCTATCTAATCGGCATGGCTCTAGTGGGCAAACTGATGCTACCAAGCCCGCCGTTTCCTGCTATGCCTCTCTCGGACCTGGCGCTTTCGGCGCGCGTTGGCTTGGGGCTCTTGGGCTGTCTTCTGGCGGCGGCCGTGGTGTGGGGCATAATCTTTGTGGGAGGTGAGGCCGGCGAAGAGGAGCGAGGGCCCCCCGAGGAGATTGAAAGCCTTGAGGTGGAGATTCAGAGTCTGGCAACCGAGATCAACGGCCTTGCGGAGGAGAAAGACAGGCTCGCAGCTCAGAATGAAGTGCTAGAAGAACAAATCAAGACGCTCACGCTGGGCTACTGCGATCCCGTCGAAATGAAAAGCGTGATCGATAACTTCGATACCGTACGACCCCTGGAGAGTGAGTTCATGTTCCCCCGCAGAGATGCTCAGAACGGCGGCCACGTAGCTGCTGTGATTCGCTCGAATCCTGAGCGGTGTGATTTCTTGCAGATCACCTATCTCATTCCTGACGCGCAATCCTCGGCTGGCTGGGGTATTAGTCTGAACGGGTTCGACGCGGCAAAGCTGGGAGCAACGACTCTCGTCTTCTGGGTTCGAGGTAGCCAGGGCGGTGAGACCTTTGAGGTGGGCCTAAAGGACACGAGCGGCCGGGCGGATGCTGAGAAGAAGGTTCAGATTAGCGATTACATCAATGGCCAGGTGACGACCGAATGGCAGAAGGTTGAGATACCGCTCTCACGCTTCAGCGGCGTTGACACTAGCACCTTAGACAACGTGAACTTCGGCTTCAACTTCTCACACGGCCGAGGAACTATCTTCGTTGACATTCTGGCCTTTGATTGAGGGGCGCTGAGCGCATGAGCGGCTGCCCTTAGTTTACGCTGACACTCCGTACCCCGGGCTGCGGCTATTGCCCCGGCCGGGCCTACGGGTTGAGGCGGACCGGCTGGTGCTGACGTTCGGGTCGGGCGCGTCGGTGGGGGGCGGGCTTGGCGCCGCGCCGCCGGCTCTCGACGAGCTGGTCGAGCTGCACCAGGCAGGCCTCCGCCCCCAGGTTCTGGACGCCGCAGACGTTGCAAGGCCCCTTGTGGGGCGCGCAGTCGCCCGTTGCCTCCTCGCGGAGGGCGCGCTGCCACTCGCCCCGCAGGTAGGAGGCTGTGACGCCGATGTCGATGTGCGACCAGGGAAACGTCTCGAAGAGGCCCCGCTCGCGGTTGGCGTAGAAGGCGGGGTCCAGCCCTTCCTCTGCCATCGCCTGCTCCCAGCGCGACCAGTCGTAGCTCTCGTCCCAGGCGTCGTACTTGGCGCCGAGCTGCCAGGCGCGGTAGATGGCTCGCCCGAGCCGCCGGTCGCCCCGCGAGATGACCGCCTCGAGCAGGCTCCGCTCGGGCTCCTCCCACGAGAAGGCTGCCCCGGCGCGCTTGAGCTCCCGCCGCAGCAGTTCGTGGCGCGGTCTCAGCTCCTCGGGGCTCATCTGCGCTGCCCACTGGAACGGAGTGTGGGGCTTGGGGATGAAGTTGGAGGTGCTCACCCGCACCTTGGCGCGGCCGCCGTGATGGCGCCGGCCGATCTCCGTGGCCTTTCGCGCCAGGTCGACGATGCCCCGCACGTCGTCCATCGTCTCCGTCGGCAGTCCTACCATGAAGTACATCTTGATGCTCGTCCAGCCGCGGGCGAAGGCGTTCTCGACGGCCCGCAGGGCGTCTTCCTCGCTGACGAGCTTGTTGATGGCGTTGCGAAGCCGCTGGCCGCCGGCTTCCGGCGCAAAGGTGATGCTGGGCTTGCCCCGGCTGCTCACAAGCTCCGCGATCTCCACCGAGAAGCTGTCGACGCGCAGGCTGGGCAGGGAGAGAGTCAGACGGTCGCCGAACTCCGCCCGCAGCGCCTCCGCGATCGGCCCGATACGAGAGTGGTCTGTCGTGCTGAGAGAGACCAGTGACAGCTCGTCGTAGCCGGTGTTGGCGGTCAGCTCTTTCGCCGCCCGCACCACTTCCTTGGGAGAGCGCTCCAGCCGCGGCCGGTAGATCATGCCGGCCTGACAGAACCGGCAGCCCTGGGTGCAGCCCCGCTGGATCTCGATGGCGGCGCGGTCGTGGACCGTCTGCACGAAGGGGACGATCGGTCTGGTGAGAGCCTCCGGCAGCGCCTGCACGAATCGCTTCCTGACGCGCTCAGGCGCCGCGGCATCGGTCGGCGCTATCCGCCGGATCGTGCCGTCGTCGTTGTACTCCGGCGAGTAGAAGCTGGGGACGTAGACGCCGGGTACGCGGGCCAGACGCCGCAGCAGCTCCCGCCGCGCCCCGCCGCGCTCCTTCTTCCAGCGCCGCAGCACGTCGACCAGGTCCAGTACCGCCTCTTCGCCGTCGCCGAGGAAGAAGGCGTCGATGAAGTCGGCGAGGGGCTCGGGATTGAGGGCGCCACTGCCGCCCGCGACGATGAGCGGGCAGCGGTCGTCTCGTTCGCACGACTGCACCTTCAGGTCTGCCAGATCCAGCATATTCAGGATGTTGGTGTAGGTCAGCTCATAGCTGAGGGAGAAGCCGATCGCGTCGAACTCCGCCAGGGGATGGCGGGTCTCCAGGCTGAACAGGGGGAGCCCGCTCGCCCGCATCTCCGCCTCCATGTCGAACCAGGGGGCGTAGACGCGCTCGGCCACGACGTCGGGCTGGCGGTTGAGGATGTCGTACAGGATCGGCAGGCCCATGTTCGACATGCCGATGTCGTAGACGTCGGGGTAGGCCAGGGCGATGCGCACGGCCTGCTCGCCGAGGGCGGACCAGTCCTTGACGACGGAGTTCCATTCGCCGCCGCTGTAGCGAGCGGGTCTGCTCACCCGTCGCAGCAGACCTTCGGGATTTAGCATCTTTCTGCCTGTCAAACTTCTCTTTTCGAGAAACCTATGATAGCCGGGCCCGCGCCCCCGACGCAACCGCGGCCGCGCCTGCCCTTCGGGGCTTGACTTGCCTCAGGGCGAAGGTTAGGCTTCCCTTACGAATTCGCTGCCCAGACCAATGGATACGGATGCAGCTCCCCGACGAGGAACCGTTCGTCGACGACGCGGTGTCTCTGGGCGCCAGGCAGAGACTTCGCTTGGCCTGGCGACTTGAGTACATAGCTCTCAGCCTCGCTGTCGTCCTCGTCATCGTCTTCGCCTTCACCTTCTTCTACTTCGACGTCGACATCACCCGACTCCAGACCTACGGCTACATCGGCGTCTTCGCCATCAGCGTCATCGGGGCCGCTTCCATTCTCCTGCCGACGCCGAGCGTGGCTGCCATCCTCGGCGGCGGCACTGTCCTCAACCCGCTCCTCGGCCTGCCGCCGTTCCTTCTCGTGGGCCTGGTGGGTGGTTTTGGAGAAGCGCTGGGCGAGTTTACGGGGTACGCACTGGGCTACGGCGGCAGCCCGGCCGTGCGGGAGCGGTCGTTCTACCAGACGCTGGAGCGGTGGATGATCCGCCACGGCATGCTGACGATGTTCGTTTTTTCCGCCATACCCAACCCCGTATTCGATGTCGTCGGCGTGGCGGCCGGCGCTGTGCGGATGCCTCTCTGGCGCTTCTTCTTTTCGGTGCTGGCCGGCAAGATCCTGAAGGACATTGCCCTTGCTGGCGGAGGGGTCCTCGGCATCGGGCTGATAGAGAAGCTGCTGGAGTAGGGGGCCAGTGCTGTTTACACCGCTCGGTGTCGTTGGTATGATGTTTATGTATTGTCGAATCGACCTCGTGCCGTCGGCCTTGGCTCGTCGGGCAGGTTTGCGTTGTTAGGCGGGGTGTGCCCCCAGGAGGAGCGTACTGGGGTGCGCCCCTCTTCTTCCTGGGGCGGGTGGGGAGGACTCATTTGATCGACGGACTGCTTCGCGGCGCCGGGGCTATCACCTTCGGTGCCTCTGGACTCGCACTCGGCGGGTGGCTTGCTCAGGATCAAGGCGGTGCCGGTGCGGCAGCTCTGTACACGGTGCTGCCGGTAGCGCTGGCTATCCTGGGGGCCGTGTCCTTTCCCTATCTGACCTGGAGGCCGGCGCGTGCCCTCTGGCGCGTTTGGAATGCTATCACTGCCACCCAGATCGCGTTGGGTGGCGTGGGGCTGATAGCGGGGCTCATTGTTGCGGCTCTGCTGACACCTGCTCTCACCTCCCTGCCCGACCCGGCCGGCAGCGTGACGCCGGCGGTGGTCAGCGCGCTGACGGCCGTCCTTGGCGTGTGGATCGTGATGAGCCGCCAGGAGGCGTTCGTCGAGATCCTTGGGAGGCGTGCTCCGGCAAGGAGCGAGCCGGCTGCGGGCCGCGTCCCCGAGCAGCTCCTGATGGACACGAGCGCCATCATCGACGGGCGCATCGCGGACATCTGCGAGACGGGCTTCGTGCAGGGCACGCTCATCGTTCCTCGCTTCGTCCTCGACGAGCTCCGGCACATCGCCGATTCGCCTGACTCCCTGCGTCGCAACCGGGGCCGCCGCGGCCTCGACGTGCTGAACCGGCTCCAGAAGGAGTCGCCCGTGCCCATCCGCATCAGCGAGGTCGACTTCGACAACAATCAGGACGTGGACAGCAAGCTGGTGAAGATGGCCGCCACCTATGGCTGCCCCATCATCACCAATGATTTCAACCTCAACCGGGTGGCGGAGCTGGAGGGCGTGCCCGTCCTCAATATCAACCTGCTCGCCAACGCTGTGAAGACCGTGGTCCTGCCCGGCGAGGAGATGGCCGTCCGCATCATCCAGGAGGGCAAGGAGATGGGCCAGGGCGTCGGCTTTCTGGACGACGGCACGATGGTAGTGGTGGAGGGCGGCCGCCGCCACCTCAACGACGACCTCGACATCGTGGTGACGCGGGTGCTACAGACAGTGGCTGGGCGCATGATCTTCGCCCAGCCCAAGTAAGGGCGGCGTGCCACCTCAGGCCAGCCACGGGCGTCGCGGGGCCCAGCGCAAGAGACCCTCCCAAGCCAGCGCTGCCGCTATCATCGTCGCGGCCGGACGCGCCAGCCGCATGGGCGGCGCCGACAAGCTCTTTGCCACCCTGGGTGGCGCACCGCTGCTGGCGCATTCCCTCGCCGCTTTCGAGCAGTGCTCCGGCATCGACCGCATCGTCCTCGTGGTTTCCGAGCGAAATCGCCGCAGAGCCGCAGCCCTCGTTGAGAGCGGCGGCTACACGAAGGTGCAGGCCGTCTGCCTGGGCGGAGAGCGACGCCAGGACTCCGTGCGGGCCGGCCTCGCCGTCTTGAGCGGCGTGCGACCCGACGATTGGGTCGTCGTCCACGACGGTGCCCGACCGCTGGTGACGTCGTCGCTCATCGAGCAGGGGTTGGCCGCGGCCCGCGAGACGGGCGCCGCTGCCTGCGCCCTGCCCGCCCAGGACACAGTCAAGGAGGCTGATGAGCAGGGTCTGGTGCGAGAGACGCTCGATCGGGGGCGGCTCTGGCTGGTGCAGACGCCCCAGGTCTTCCGCTACGATGTGCTGCGAGAGGCCCACGAGCGCGCCCGCGGCGACTTCACCGACGACGCGTCCCTTGTGGAGGCGCTCGGTCACCGGGTGCGGCTGTACATGGGGTCACAGCGCAATCTGAAGGTCACGACGCCAGTGGACCTGGCGCTGGCGGAGGCGCTGCTGAAAGCAGGGGGATAGGTGCCGCTGGTCGGCCAGAAGAAACTGCTCCGCCCAGTCCCCGAAGTGCCAGCCTTCAGGCTGGCAGGGCGCCAGGCTGAAGCCTGGCCTTCGGGGGTCAACTGCCTAGCGCGGTTGGCGGAGGCGCTGCTGCGGAGAGGCGAGCGGTGAGAGTTGGGACAGGCTATGACGTCCATCCGTTCGGGGAGGGCCGCCGCCTCATGCTCGGCGGCGTCCACATCGAGGGTGAGCAGGGGCTGAGCGGCCACAGCGACGGCGATGTCCTCCTCCACGCGGTAGCCGACGCCGTCCTCGGCGCCTGCGGCCTCGGCGACATCGGCCAGCACTTCCCTCCAGACGACCCCGCGTACGCCGGCGCCGACAGCCTGGACCTCCTGCGAAGGGTCGTCGTGCTAGCGAAGGAGGCCGGCTGCTCGGTGGAGAACATCGACGCGACTGTGATCGCGGAGCGCCCCCACCTTCAGCCCTTCATCCAGCGCATGCGGCAGCGCATCGCCTCGACCGTCGGCGTGGCGGAGGCGCAGGTCAATGTCAAGGCGACGACCCACGAGGGTCTCGGCGCCATCGGTCGCGGCGAAGGTATTGCGGCGATGGCTGTGGCCCTGATAAAGTGACGACGATACGATGAGGGGCGCGCATTTCCGGCAGACGTCGCATCTTCGGCCCTCCCTGGCGCTGAACCGTCCCTGCTTCCGCGCGAGGAGCGTGAGCTGCGCGTGTACTAAGGGATGTCCCGGTCGGCCGGGACATCCCCACGGCAGCGGAATCCTGCCCGCAAGGGCCCACGCGGAAGGAGGGAAGGGGGCATGTCTCTTCTCAGAAGCATAGCGAACGATATCAGGGCCGCCCGGGAGCGCGACCCGGCGGCCGTGAGCAATTTAGAGGTAGTCCTGGCGTACCCGGGCTTTCATGCTCGTCAGCTCCACCGGCTGGCGCACACGCTCCACAACGCCGGCGTCCCTCTCCTTCCCCGGGTCGTCTCCCACCTTAGCCGCTTCCTCACCGGCATCGAGATCCATCCCGGCGCCAGGATCGGCGAGGGGCTGTTCATCGACCATGGCATGTCGACGGTCATCGGGGAAACGTCGGTTATTGGCGATGGGTGTCATCTCTTCCAGGGGGTCACCCTGGGCGGCACCAGCACCAAGCGCATAAAGCGGCATCCCACTCTTGGCAACAACGTCGTCGTGGGAGCGGGCGCTAACCTCATCGGTGCCATCGAGGTAGGCGAAAACGCCCGCATCGGCGCCGGCTCCGTCGTCGTCACGAACGTGCCCGCCAACGCCACGGTCGTGGGTGTGCCGGGCCACGTAGTCGCCTTCCACGACCCCGGCGACGACACCGTCGTGCGTCTGCCCGACCCGGAGTGGGACCGTATCCAGGCCCTGGAGGACCGGGTGGCCGACCTGGAGAGCCAACTCGCCGCTACCGATACACACTCTGAGACGCGACGTACGCGCGCCCGCGCAGCCCGTGCCAAGGACGGAGCCCTTCGGGTCGACCCTCAGGATGAAGCCCCATGAAGCTCCACAACACTCTGACCAACCGCGACGAGGAGTTCGCTCCGGCGGGCGACGTTGTCACGATGTACGTCTGCGGCGTGACCCCGTACGACGAAAACCACATCGGCCACGCCATGAGCTACATCGTCTTCGACGTGCTGCGCCGCTATCTGGAGTACCGCGGCTACAAGGTGCGTCACGCTCAGAACTTCACGGACATCGACGACCGCATCATCGCCCGCGCGGAGCGCCTGGGGATCAGCAGCAGTGAGGTCGCGGAGCGCTACATCGAGCGCTACTTCGACGACATGCGCGCCCTGAACATCGTCCCTGCTCACGTCTATCCCCGTGCCACCGAAGAGATTCCCGACATGTTCCTCATAATCCAGGGGCTCATCGACGGCGGCTACGCTTACGAGGCTCCGGCGAGGCCGGGCAGGGAACACGGCGATGTCTACTACCGGGTGAAGAAGAAGGCCGACTACGGCAAGCTCTCCCGGCGCAGCCTCGAATCGATGATGGCGGGCGCCCGCGTGGAGCCCGGCGAAGGCAAAGAGAACCCTATGGACTTCGCCCTCTGGAAGAGCGCCAAGCCCGGCGAGCCATCATGGGACAGCCCCTGGGGCCCGGGCAGGCCCGGCTGGCACATCGAATGCTCGACCATGGCGATCAAGTACCTGGGTGAGCAGATCGACATCCACGGCGGCGGCGAGGACCTCATCTTCCCCCACCACGAGAACGAGATCGCACAGGCCGAGGCCTACACGCACAAGATACCGTTCGTCCGCTACTGGCTACACAACGCCTGGGTGCGCATGGGCGAGGAGAAGATGAGCAAGTCGCTGGGCAACTTCGTGCCCATCCACGAGGGCATCCAGCGCTGGGGCGCTGACGCCATTCGTCTCTTCGTCCTCACTTCCCACTATCGCAGCCCCATAACGTACACGGAGGAGGCCCTCGATGCCGCCAAGCGGGGCGTCGAGCGGCTGCGCATCGCCGCCAGGGGCCCGTCCGGCGAGGAGGGCGGCGAAGCCCTCGACGCAGCGCCCTTCCGTGAGCGCTTCGTCGAGGCGATGGACAACGACCTCAACACCGCCCAGGCCACCGCCGCCCTCTTCGACCTGGCGAAGGAGATAAACCGCGCCCGCGATGAAGGGATGGCCACGGCCGCCGCTCAGGGCACCCTCCTGGAGCTGGCCGACCTCCTCGGCCTCACCCTCACGGAGGAGGAGGCGATAGGGGCCGCGCCGTTCATCGAGCTGCTGATGGAGCTGCGCGACCAGCTCCGCCAGGCCAAGCAGTTCGACCTGGCCGACTCCATCCGCAGCCGCCTGGCCGAGCTCGGCATCGCCCTCGAGGACACGGCACAGGGCACGACCTGGCGCCGCCGCGACTAGCCCGCCCCATCGTTCTGGCCGCCTTCCGGCGGGGGACACGGACGTAGGGGCAGGGCCCAGCCCCTGCCCTGCCCAGGGCTTGACGACATCGCCCCGGCCGGCGTACTATTGAATGGCTGCTCAATCATCAAATCGCCGCTGCGAAGGGTGATATGGCGAAAGCGCTAGTGTCCGACACCTGCGACGTAACCTACGTCAACCAGCCCGTCGTGGAGGCGGTCCTGCGGGCGCTCGTCGAGCCCGAGACGGCTTCGCGGGTCGCTCAGACGTTCAGCGTCCTGGGCGACCCCACCCGCGTCCGCATCGTCCATGCCCTCTCTCTGGGCGAGCTTTGCACCTGCGACCTGGCTGCTGTCCTGGGGATGAGCGAATCAGCCGTCTCTCACCAGCTCCGCCTGCTACGCATGCTCAGGCTGGTCAAGCACCGCCGCGACGGGCGCGTCGTCTACTATTCACTCGACGACGAACATATCCGGCGTCTCGTCGGGGACTCGCTGAGGCACGCCACCGAGGAATGAACGAGGAACTCATTCAGTCGCGACGCGTCGGCCAGAGGGCTCTCCTCGTCGCCCTCATGATCAGCGCCTCTCTGCTCGTGGCGGAGGTCGTCGCCGGCGTCCTCACCAACAGCCTCGCGCTCCTGGCCGACGCCGGCCACATGGTCTCCGACGTTGTTGCCCTTGGTCTCAGCATTTTCGCCATCTGGGCCGCCCTGCGACCGGCCAGCGCCAGCAGGACGTATGGCTTCCAGCGGGTTGAGATCCTGGCCGCCCTGCTCAACGGTCTCACACTCGTTCTCATAGCGCTGTACATCTTCTGGGAAGCCGGCCATCGCTTCGGCCAGCCCCCGCAGGTGAGCAGCGTGCCCGTGCTGGGCGTGGCCGTCGGCGGACTGGCGGCGAATGTGGTCAGCGGCCTCGTCCTCTGTCGCCACAGCGGCCAGAGCCTCAACGTGAGGGGTGCCTATTTCCACGTACTGGGCGATGCCGCGGGGTCGGTCGGAGTCATCGTGGCGGCCATTATCATGCTTTCCACGGGATGGTTTCTCGCCGACCCTCTCATCAGCGTCCTCATCGGCCTCCTCATCCTCTACAGCTCCTGGCGCTTGCTGCGTGAGTCGGTGGAGGTGCTCCTGGAGGCGGTCCCCTCCCACATCGACGCCCATGAGGTCGAGTCCACCGTGGGGGCTGTGCCGGGGGTGACGGGCGTGCACGACTTGCACATCTGGACGGTGACCTCCGGGCTTGTCTCCCTGAGCTGTCACTGCGAGCTGGACGGCAGCCGCGCCACTGAGAATGTCCTCTCGGACCTGTTCGGGCTGCTCCACGAGCGATTTGGCATCCGGCACGTCACCATCCAGCCGGAGACGCGCGGTCTTCACGGCGACCCGAGTTCCCATGCCCTTCCCCGCTGCGTCAGCGTCGTCGGCGACGAGTAGGCCATAGCGTGGCAAGACAGACCTTACAGTCATCGGCTCTCCGCGGTCGGTCGACTATTCGGGTAGGTCCCTCGAACATCAGCATTGTCGAACGTGGAGAGGGCAAGCCCGTGGTCTTGGTGCACGGGGGCCAGTCTTGGCTCTATACTTGGCGGTTCAATATCGATACCTTAGCCCAGCACTTTCGGGTTCTGGCGTTGGATCTTCCCGGCTCCGGCTATTCGGATAAGCCGTCCGGAGACCACTCGATTCGCGCTTTGTCGACCTTCCTCGCCAGCTTCATGGATGTGCTTGGGCTAAGCGCCGCGGCGTTCATCGCCAGCTCCGCTGGCGGCGTGCCGGTCCTTGACTTCGCCATTTGCCATCCCCAGCGCACGAGCGCCCTGGTGCTGTCCTCGACCTGCGGCGTTCCTCACGCCGAGCCAGCTCTGTGGCGGGTGATGCGTTGGCCACTGGTGGGGGAGGTGATGAGTCTGTTCATCAACCGAGCCACTGTGCGGCGCAACCTGCGACAGGCCTTCTACGATCGGGATCTCGTGACTGAAGAGATGGTGACCCAGATCCTGGAGCCACTGCGGACGCGAGCAGCAAACCGGGCCATGCTGACCATGGAACGCTCCTGGGATCCCACATTCGTGGAGTACAACCTGGGGGCGATCAAGGTGCCTACGTTGATAGTGTGGGGTGAAAACGATCGATGGCATCCGGCGGCGATGGCCCACGAGTTTGGGCGGCATATTGCCGGAGCCGAGGTAGCCGTTCTGCCCGAGTGCGGCCACCTGCCCCACGAGGAGAAGCCGGATGAATTCAACCGCCTGGCGTTGCACTTCTTGATGGGCAAGTGAGGCAAGGAAGAGGAGTCTTGTGTTCTGGGCGATGTATTGTGGGGTGGCCGCTCTGTGGGCTGCCGGAAACCTGTGGCTCTATCACCAGCGTACACAGCCGGGCCGCGAGCTGGGCCTGTCAGGGTCGCTATCCGTCTGGTTGTGGGACTCTTGCGTGATTGTCGGCATGGTTCTGGGTGCTATCTATCGCCCATTCGGGATGTGGCTGACGGACGGCTGGCAGATGGCGGGCCTGGTCGTGGCGCTGGTCGTGGCGCTGGTTGGTGCCGCCCTGGCCCTCTGGGGCATGTTGGAGTTCCACTCCCTGGCCCGGGTGTCGGCCCTAGAGGAAAACCGCCTGGTGACGTCGGGCATCTACGCCCACGTGCGACACCCCCAGCACAGCGGGCTGATCGCCGCTGCGTTCGGGCTGGCGGTTGCCTTCCAGACCGTGTTCGGTCTGGGCCTGGCGGCGGTGGGCCTGCTTTGGTCGCTGGCCCAGACCCGGCTGGAGGACCGGCGGCTGCTCGTCCTCTTCGGCGAGGAAGCCGGGCGCTACGTCGCGGCTGTGCCGAGGTACGTGCCTCGCTGGGCCGGGTATCGGCACCGCGCGGGATAGAAACGGTGGTCGCGGATGCCTTCGGTCGGGGAAGATCGATGTCAATGAGCCGCCGGGGGCTGTTGTACTGCCCGTGAGGCCATGTTAAGATCAGCACGCCGGGGCCGGAGCTGGGGTCCTCCCTTGTTCGTCCCGAGCTCTTCGGTTTCGGCGGGAGGTCGGAGGTAAGGTTGCTCCCCAGTCTTCGGGAGTCCTGCGGCATCTTCGGCGTGTACGCTCCCGGCGAGGATGTCGCCAGAGTCACCTTCTACGGACTGTATGCCCTCCAGCACCGGGGGCAGGAGAGCGCCGGTATAGCCGCAACCAACGGGACTGACATCCGTCTTCGCACGGGGATGGGTCTCGTATCCCAGGTCTTCGATGAAGAGGACCTGGGTTATCTTTCCGGCCACATCGCCGCAGGCCACACCCGCTACTCCACCACCGGCTCCAGCCGCATCGACAACGCGCAGCCCATCCGGGTCGATGGCCCCAACGGCCCGCTCGCCCTGGGGCACAACGGCAACTCGATCAACGTCGAGCTGCTGCGGAGCTATCTTCAAGAGCAGGGCCACGAGTTCGTCACCTCCACCGACTCGGAAGTGATCGCGCGCCTCCTGGCATACGCCCCGGGCGACACCTGGGAGGAGCGCTTCGCTGATGTCATGCGCCGCGTCCAGGGCGCCTACTGCCTGGTGGTGCTGACGCCGGAGGCGCTACTGGCGGCGCGCGACCCTCTGGGCGTTCGGCCCCTCTGTCTCGGCAGGCTGAACGGCGGCTGGGTCGTGGCGTCCGAGAGCTGTGCCTTCGACCATCTCGGCGCCACCTTCCTGCGGGACGTGGAGCCGGGTGAGGTGATTCGCATCGACGGCGAGGGCGTCCACAGCTCCAAAGCGGTTGAGAGCAGCCGGTCCGCCTTCTGCATCTTCGAGTACATCTACTTCGCGCGGCCGGACAGCGTCATCCACCAGAAGCTCCTCTATCCGGTGCGCATGGCGATGGGTGCCCAGTTGGCGCGCGAACACCCGGTCGACGCCGACGTCGTCATGGGCGTGCCCGACTCGGCGACAGCCGCCGGCATCGGCTATTCCCGGGAGTCGGGCATCCCCTATGTCGAGGCGCTGGTGAAGAACCGCTACGTCGGTCGCACTTTCATCATGCCCGACCAGCGCATCCGCGACATGGGCGTGCAGCTCAAGTTCAACCCGCTTCCCGAAGTGCTGAAGGGCCGGCGGGTGGTGATGGTCGATGACAGCATCGTGCGCGGGACGACGACGCCCCGGGTGGTCGAGATGCTGCGCGGCGGCGGCGCCCGCGAGGTGCATGTCCGTATAACCGCGCCTCCCATTACCCACCCCTGCTTCTTCGGGGTGGACATGGCCGCCCGCTGGGAGCTCATCGCTGCCCAGAAGACGGTGGAGGAGATCCGCCAGCACATCGGCGCCGACAGCCTCGGCTACCTCAGCCGCGAGGGTCTCGTCAAGGCCATCGACCTGCGCCGCGAGACGTTCTGCATGGCCTGCTTCACCGGCCAGTATCCCCTCGATGTGCCGCTCCAGATGGACAAGCTTGCCCTGGAGCCGGCCCTGGGCGCTCGAGACCGCCACGCCTTCGAGTGGGTCGAGGTCGCGCCCTCTTCCTCACTAGGGCAACAGCAAGAGTAATCACCAACGTTGGAGGCGCTACCTTCTTGAGCGAGGCAGGGAGCAAGAGGAAGGCAGCCCTGCGGGCGTCCCATGTGGGCCGTCCGGCGACCTACGCTGAGGCGGGCGTTGACATCGACGCTGGCGCCCGCGCCAAACGGCGCATGGCCGAGCTGGCCGCTTCCGCCACCCGGCCCGAAGTACTGGCCGGCGTCGGTCCGTTCGCCGGGCTGTTCAAGCTGGGCGACTACCGCGAGCCTGTCCTCGTCGCCAGCACCGACAGCGTCGGCACCAAGGTGAAGCTCGCCGCCCTTCTCGGGCGCTACGACACAGTCGGCGCCGATCTAGTCAACCACTGCGTCAACGACATCCTCACGACCGGCGCCGAACCGCTCTTCTTTCTGGACTACATCGGCGGCGCCGGCCTGACCGAGGAGCAGAAGGTGGCGCTCGTGAAAGGTGTGGCGACCGCCTGTCGCGCTGCCGGCTGCGCCCTCCTGGGCGGCGAGACGGCCGACCTGCCCGGCCTGTATGCCCCCGGCGACTACGACTTCTGCGGCTTCGTCGTCGGCGTCGTCGAGCGCGACCGCATCATCGACGGCTCGGGCATCCGCGAGGGCGACGTGCTGCTGGGGCTGCCCTCTAGCGGCCTCCACACCAACGGCTACTCGCTGGTGCGGGAGGTGTTCCGCGTGGGCATCGGCGGCGACCCAGACGAGGAGCGAAGGCGGCTCGACAGCAACTATCCGGGCCTCGGCGTCACACTGGGCGAGGTGCTGTTGACGCCCCACCGTTGCTACTACCGGGAGCTGCGACCGCTGCTCGGCCGCCTCAAGGGCATCGCCCACATCACCGGCGGCGGCCTCATCGATAACGTGCCCCGCATCCTGCCCGACCCTTCGACAAGCTCAGGGCAAAGCCCTTCGACGGGCGGCTCGACTGAGCTCGCCGAAGTCTCAGGGCGAGGGCTGGCGGCGCGCTTCGAGCGGGGGAGCTGGCGGGTGCCGCCCATCTTCACCCTCATCCAGGAGGAGGGCGGCATCGGCGAGGCCGAGATGTATCGTGTCTTCAACATGGGGCTGGGGATGGTGCTGGTCTGCTCGCCGGAGGATGCGGAGGCCGTGCGCTCGTCGCTACCGGAGGCGAAGGTAGTGGGGCGGGTTGTCGCCCACTCCGGCGGGGAGCGGGTGATTCTTCAGGAGGGGTCTTGACAAATATCCGTTTCCGTGTAAACTTTGCCGTGTGAGAACATACGTTCAGCTAGGAGAGTCGTTGCCATGACCTCCACAGTGATGAACTCCGGGCGGAGACTTGGCATAACGGGGAACCCCGAATATGGTACTGAGCCCTTCACTGACTTCTCTTCAGTCAGCCCTTCGACCCCTCTGGACGCGCTAAACCTTGACTGGCGGGAACGGGACTTGCCCGAACGCCAGCGCACAAAGCACGTCCACCGACTTCACCCATATCTCGGAAAGTTCGTGCCCCAAATCGTCGAGATCTTTCTAAGGAAGTACCGCCCGCGCTCCGTTCTGGACCCGTTTTGTGGCTCCGGAACCACACTCGTGGAGGCCAATGCGCTAGGCATCGACGCTGTTGGCTGCGACATCTCGGCATTCAATTGTCTCCTATCTGAAGCCAAGACCGCCGAGTATGACGTTGCCCTGCTCGAGGACGAGATCAAGAGCGTATTGAGAGAGGTGCAGCTGGAGCTCAGTCCCCGCCTTTTCCCCGACGCCAACCCGGCGCGAAAAGAGAAGAACGAGTATCTGCGAACCTGGTTTGCCCCGCCTGCACTGGCTCAGCTACTGGCCTACCGAGACTTGATCGGCAAGCATGAGTACCCAGAGCTACTCAGAATCATTCTGTCGCGTGCGGCGCGCTCCGCGCGACTCACCACCCACTTTGACCTAGATTTCCCAAAGAAGCCGCAGACCGAGCCCTACTACTGCCACAAGCACCGCCGCACCTGCAAGCCAACTGACGATGCGATGAAGTTCCTAATCAGGTATAGTCTGGATACCCTGAAGCGAATCAAGGAATTCTCGCACGTGCGCACAAGCGCGGGACTTGATGTGTTTTGTGGGGATGCCCGGGACGTTGCGTTCCCCAGAGTGGACGCGGTAATAACATCCCCACCTTATGTAGGCCTTATCGACTATCATGGGCAGCACCGCTACGCGTACGAATTACTAGAGCTGGACTCCAATGAGCGCTTTGAGATCGGAGCCGCCTCAAAGGGGAATTCCAGGACCGCGGTGCGGAGATACGTTGAAGATATGGGGCAAGCGTTTGCGAATGTTATCAGGTCCGTCCGGCGAGGCGGTGTAGTAGTCGTTGTCGTGCACGATCGCAAGGACCTCTACGACGAGATTGGCGCGCAATTGGGTGTCACCACGGAGTTTCGTCTGGAGCGCCACGTTAACCGGAGAACAGGCCGCCGTGGGGCGGACTTCTTCGAGGATGTGATCGTGTGGCGCAAGAGCTAGACCGCGACGAATTGACGCTGCGGGTCTGCCACGCCCTTAGCGTCGACCACAAGAAGGCGCAACAGATCGTCGACAACTTCGAGACGTTCTTCATCAAGCGTCTCGTTGACAAGCTGAACGGGCTCAGTCTCCGAGACTTCATCAAGACTAAGAACCCGTATCTCTATCGTGCCAGCGGAATCAAGACATGCGGGGAACTGGTCAATCGTGCCTTCAGGGACTACGTCAGTGCCAGCGTTGAGACGTACTTCGGGCCCTTCTTCGAAGCAGTGGCAAGAGCCATGAGCGGTGGCGTCAAACCCACAGGCGGCGGGGAGATAGATCTTGATTTGAGGTACAACGGGCATGCCGACCTGATCGTGATCAAGTCCGGACCGAAAGGATTCAACAAGTCCAGCAGGCACCGGGCGTATCAGGAGCTAGCAAGCGCGGCTGGCAAGCTAGGCCAAGACGACTTCGTTGTCCACAAGCTCGTCGGATATGCCTATGGCAGGAAGCGCACAAGGACACTGGGGGACGTGACACATCTTTCGAGCAAGGATTTCTGGCTACGCGTCACAGGTGATGAGTCCTTCTACCACAAGTTGCTCGATGCGTGTGCCTTCATGGCCCCTCTATACAATGCCGATCTTGAGGCCCCGAGAAGGAGATTGCTGGAACAAGCGCAAGCGCTCTTCTGCGAGGGTGATCGGATAGACTGGCGCAAGCTTCTCACAGTAGTATCTGGATAGACCCTGCCGCCTCCACTTCCTCGCTGCCTTCCGGGATGGGCCGGCGTGCCCTTAAGATTCACTCCGGAGGAACCTCATGATTGAACGCACCGTCATGCGCGCAATTCTCAGCGTTTACGACAAGACAGGCCTCGTCGAGTTCGCGCGGGGCCTGACGGACTCAGGGGCCGAGCTTTACAGCACCGGCGGCACCCATAAGGCCCTCGACGCCGCCGGCGTCGCCGTCCGCTCCGTCTCCGACCTCACCGGCTTCCCCGAGATCCTGGACGGGCGCGTCAAGACGCTCCACCCGGCCGTGCACGCCGGCATCCTGGCGCGTCGTGACAGCGCCGAGCACATGCGGGAGCTGGAGCGACAGGGCATACAACCCATCGACCTCGTCGCCGTCAACCTCTACCCCTTCGTCGAGACGGTGCGCCGGCTGGGTGGGGCCACCCCGCCTACCGGTCGGGCAGGACCCCCGGCTTCTGGCGGCAGTGGGGGGATAACGGCGTCGGAGCAGGAGGCGCTTGAGAACATCGACATCGGCGGCCCCACCATGATCCGCGCCGCCGCCAAGAACTACCCCCACGTCCTCGTCGTCGTCGACCCCGTCGACTACGAGCCGCTGCTGACGCTGCTGCGGGCGGGCGAGGTGCCCGAGGAGGAGCGGCGGCGCCTTGCTGAGAAGGCGTTCCAGCACGTCGCCTCCTACGACACGGCTATAAGCCAGTACTTACGTCAAGAAAGATTCCCGCAGGGGTTGACAATAGCCCTGGAAAAGCGGTTTGATCTGCGTTACGGAGAAAATCCGCACCAGAAGGCGGCTCTTTATCAGGAACAAAGTCTCCGCTGGCCCTCCCCGCCCGGTATCGTCTCCGCCGTTCAACTGCATGGCATCGATCTGTCTTACGTCAACGTCATGGACGCCGACGCCGCCTGGAAGGCCGCCTGCGACTTCGAGGAGCCGGCGGTGGCCATCGTCAAGCACGCCAACCCCTGCGGCCTGGCCGCCCACGAGGACGTGCTCGAAGCCTGGCGGCGCGCCCTGGCCGGCGACCCGCTCTCGGCCTTCGGCGGCATCGTCGCCGTCAACCGCCCCGTCGATGGCGCGCTGGCGCAGGAGATCCGGGAGAGCCGCCATCCGACGAGCGGCCAGCGCCTCTTCCTGGAGATCATCATGGCGCCGGAGTTCACGCAGGAGGCGCTGGACCTGCTGAAGAAGAGTCGCAACCTGCGTATCCTGGCGGCGACGCCCGCCGTCCGCGAGGAGGAGAGCCTCGAATCGAGACAGATCTTAGGGGGTTTACTCCTTCAGACTTCTGACCTATATCCCGACAATCTGTCGGAGCTTCGTGTGGTGACCAGGCGAGCGCCGACGGAGGAGGAGATGGCAGATCTCCGGTTCGCCTGGAAGGCGGTGAAACACGTGAAGTCCAACGCCGTTGTTCTCTGTAGGGATGGGGCGTTGGTGGGGATGGGCGCCGGCCAGCCCAATCGGGTGACCAGCGTGCACCTGGCCCTGCGGGCCGCCGGCGAGCGCTCCCAGGGAAGTGTCATGGCCTCCGATGCCTTCTTCCCTTTCCCGGACGGCGTGGAGCTTGCCGCCGAGGGCGGTGTCACGGCTGTGATTCAGCCCGGCGGCTCCATCCGCGACGAAGAAGTGATCGCCGCCGCCGACGTAAGGGAACTGGCCATGGTCTTTACGGGAATGCGCCACTTCAGACATTAGGGTAATTCGCCCAGAATATCAGCGTGTCGGTAGAGGGTACCCCTGAATCATGGCTATAGCGTCTGATCTGGAGATAGTCGACCTGGACCAACTGGTCGCAGGGCTCTCGCAGTCCGAGCGGTTCCTCTTCGATCGCATCTTTCACGTCCTGGTCACCTACGGCCGCCTCAACCCGCCTGAGGCGATGCTGCCGTGGATCGAGGAGCAATTCGGCCGGGTGGAGTCGACGCTGGTACAGAAGATCGTCAAGGTCACCAACCTTGTCACCCTGGAAGGGGTGATGTTCAACTGGCTGCGCTCCCATCGACCCCTCTGGAACGCGAACGGGCTCGACCTGGAGTCGGAGCTGAACCGGGACAACCACGACCCGCTCGACAACCCCTACGAGGACACGCCTGAGGACACCTTCGGGAGGATCGAGGGGCGCTACTGCACCACCGCCAGCAACATCGCCAAGTTCGACGGCCTGCACTCCCTCATCGTCTTCAAGGAGCGGCATCCTCTCCGCTTCGACCAGGAGATGCTTGACGACTACATCGATACGGGCACCCGCTGGGCCCACGAGGCCCACAAGGCGGACCCCGAGGCCCTGTACTACCTGTTCATTTGGAACAGCCTCTGGCGGGCCGGCGCCTCTCTCGTCCACGGACATGCACAGGTGATGCTCGGCCGCGGGATGCACTATGCGGCAGTCGAGTACTTACGCCGGACGGCCCTGCTCTACCAGGCCCAGTATCGAACCGACTACTTCGAAGACCTCTTCCGTGTCCACGCCTCCCTCGGTTGCGCCTTCGCCAAGGACGGCGTCAAGATCATCGCCAACCTCACGCCGGTCAAGGAGAACGAAGTCCTCCTCATGGCGCCGGAGCTCAACGGCTCCCTGAAGCGTCGCCTCTATGAAGTGCTGGTCTGTTACCGTGACAAGCTGGGTATCTCATCCTTCAATCTGGTCATCTACGCACCTCCTTTGGCGCGTACGGAGGAGAACTGGGAGGGTTTCCCCGTCCTGGTGCGCATCGTGGACCGCGGCAACCCCGCCAGCCGCACCTGCGACATCGGCGCAATGGAGCTGTACGCCGCCAATGTCGTCTCCAGCGACCCCTTGAAGATAGCGCGCGTCCTGGAGGATACTTTGGGCGACTAGCCTTCGCCGTGAGCCCAGCCGAATGGCTTCGGCTCTGCCCATCCGCACCGTCTCTTTCTCTCGAGGACAGCGCATGGCCAGCGTCGATATCGTCATTCCCGTCTACAACGAGGAGCATGTCCTCGCCGCCACCATTGAGACGCTGCGACAGTTCCTCGGCCAGCACCCCGGACACTCCTGGCGCATCGTCGTCGCCGACAACGGCTCCACCGACGGCACGCTTCGAGTGGCCGAGTCTCTGTCCGACCAGCATCCGGACGTGTCATATGTCCACCTGCCTCAGAAGGGCCGGGGACGGGCCCTCCGTGCCGCCTGGCTCGCCAGCGACGCCGATATCGTAAGCTTCATGGACGTCGACCTGTCGACGGATCTCTCGGCCCTACCCCTGCTGGTGGCGGCGATCGTCGACGAGGGGTACGACGTGGCCATCGGTAGCCGCCTCGCTCGCGGCTCGCAGACGACCCGCTCCTTCCGGCGCGAATTCATCTCGCGAGCCTACAACCTCCTCATCAAGGCGATGTTCTTCACCCGTTTCTCCGACGCCCAGTGCGGCTTCAAGGCGCTCAGCCGCCAGGCGGCGCACGAGCTCTTGCCCCACGTGAAGAACGAGCACTGGTTCCTCGACACGGAGCTTCTCATTCTCGCCGAGAAGGGAGGCTATCGTGTCAAGGACATACCGGTGCGGTGGGTGGAGGACCCCGATTCGCGGGTGCGCGTGGCGAGCACGGCCTGGGAGGATATCCGGGGGCTTCTACGGCTTCGCTTCTCGCGCCTCCCCAGGCGTCCTACGGGCGGCACCTAGGAGATTGCCGCAGTCGATCTCGCCTAAAGCCCGCACTCCTCCGGAGACATCCCGTGCACATCACCTGCATTCCAGAGGAGGGAGGAGGCGTACGGTACGTACGGAACGAGTGCTCACACTTGACTGCTTCTGGGCGACGGGCTAGACTGAGTCTGGCTCCGCCCGGCGGAGCGCCTTTTACGTGAGGTCGGAGGTGGCTCGCAGTGGCCAATCAGGTAGGAAAGCGCTACCAGTGCACCAAGTGCGGCACTGAGATGATAGTGACCAAGGCAGGCCCCGGTGAACTGGTCTGCTGCGGCCAGCCGATGCAGATCAAGAGCTAGGCCCGTAGCCTGCGAGGATAGCCACTCGAAGGGGGAATCGCCTCATGCCGAATCAGCTAGGAAAGCGGTTTCAGTGCGAGCAGTGCGGCACGGAGGTGCTCTGCATCAAGCCCGGTGAGGGTGAAGTCGTCTGTTGCGGCGCTCCCATGAAGCTAATGCAGCCCAAGGTTCTTCCCTCGGCTGACTAGCTGCTGAGCGCAATCATCGACATGTTGGGGCTGTCGGGAGGATTCCTGGCGGCCCTTTCCATTCGAAAGAGAGGCTTGCTGCTTGTCGCCGCCGGCCGACCTCATCCTCCACAACGCCGACGTCGTCCCGATGGACCCGGCCCTCCCGGAACGGGCCCAGGCGGTAGCCGTCGCCGGCGGCCGCATCCTTTCGGTGGGCGCGGCGGCGCAGGTGGCCCGCCACAGGGCTCCCGAGACGCGGCTCGTCGATTGCCGCGGGCTCACGCTGCTCCCCGGCTTCATCGATGCCCATTGCCATCTGCTCGCCTACGCGGCTGCCCTCCTCTCGCTCGACTGTAGCCCCTCGGCCGTCGCTTCCATAAGCGACATGCAGGCCGCCCTGCGCGCCCGCGCGGAAGCGACGCCTCCCGGCAACTGGATCCGCGCCGTCGGCTACGACGAATGGGCGCTGGCGGAGGGGCGCCACCCCACGCGCTGGGACCTGGATGCCGCCGCTCCCCATCACCCTGTGAGGCTGATCCATCGCACCGGCCACGCCTGCGTCCTCAACAGCATGGCCCTCGATAGGGCGGGCATCGGCATCGCCACCGAGGAGCCGCCCGGTGGTCACATGGAGCGCGACCCCACCACCGGCGAGCCCACCGGCCTCTTGCTGGAGATGGACGACCTGGTGGACGCCGCCGTTCCGCCGCTGTCGTACGGCGAGCTGGCTGACGGAGTGGGCCGGGCCAGCGAGCGCTTTCTCTCGGAGGGGGTCACCTGCATTCAAGACGCCACCGCCAGCAACGGCATCGAGGAATGGAGGCTGTTCGAGCGGCTGCGTCGGGAGGGCCACCTCCGCCTCCCCGCCGTGGTGATGGAGGGCTATCGTTGCCTGGGCCAGTTGCCGGAGGGGGAGCGGGATCTGGGGCTGCGACGGGGCGCCGTCAAGATAGCGGTGAGCGAGCTTGGGGAGGATATCCGGCCCGACGAGAGGGAGCTGGCCGAAATGGTCTGGGAGGTCCACGCCCGCGGGCGACAGGTGTCGATCCACGCCGTCGAAGAGCGGGCTGTGACGGCAGCGGCCGAGGCCATCGGCGAGGCCCTGGGCCGCCAGCCGCGCCCCGACCACCGTCATCGCATCGAGCATTGCGGCCTCTGTCGGCCCCAACTGGCGGCGCGTCTCGCCGAGCTGGGGGTCGTGGTCGTCACGCAACCCGCCTTCATCTACCACCACGGCGACGCATACCTCGCGCGCGTGGCCGCCGCGGACCTGCCCCACCTCTACCCTCTGGCAACGCTGCGGCGGGCGGGCGTCGCCCTTGCCGCCGGCTCCGACTGCCCTGTCGCGCTGCCGAGTGCGCTGGCGGGCATCTACGGCGCCGTCGCGCGCCGCTCCCGACGCGGCTCGCCGGTGGTGCAGGAGCAGGGACTGCAAGCCGGGGAGGCGCTACAGATGTACACCGGAACCGCCGCCTTTGCCGCCTTTGAGGAGGCTTCTCGGGGAAGTCTGAGCCCGGGCAAGGCCGCCGACCTGGTGCTGCTCTCGGGCGATCCGACGGCCGTGCCGGCGGGAGAGATCACGAGCCTGCGGGTCGAATTGGCGGTCGTTGGTGGAGAGATCGCCTGGAGGACGCCTGCCTGGTCGTCTCAAGGGACGACGCGTTGACAGTCAGACCCTACATAACTATACTGATCGATGCGACGGAACCTCGCACTCCATCATGGGAGGAGGCGGGATTTCTTGACCGAAGTCGTAATCGGCGAAAACGACAGCTTCGAGGCGGCCCTCAGGCGCTTCAGCAAGAAGGTTCAGCACGACGGCATCCTGTCTGAGGCACGCCGCCGAGAGCGCTTTGAGAAACCGAGCGTGAGGCGCAAGAAGAAAGAGGCGGCCAAGCGACGCAAGAGCGGCAGGGCCGCCAGGAGCTCCAGGGAGTAGTAGTTTCGAGTCCGGCTCCTCAGGGAGCCGGCTTCTTGTCTGGGAACGTATGTCACTCAAGGACAATGTCGCCAGCGATCTCAAGGATGCCCTCAAGAGCGGGGACGAGCGGCGCAAGACGGCTCTCCGGCTCGTCCTGTCGGCAGTGCACAACGCCGAGATCGAGGCCGGCAAGCCCCTCGACGACGGCGGCGTCCTCGGCGTCATTAGCAAGGAGGCCAAGCAGCGCCGCGAGAGCATCGAGGAGTTTCGCAAGGGCGGCCGCCAGGACCTCGTAGACCGCGAGGAGGCCGAGCTGGCCGTCCTCATGCAGTACCTCCCGCAGCAGATGGCGCGCGAGGAGATAGTGGAGGCGGCGCGCCGCGTCATCAGCGAGGTCGGCGCCTCGGGGCCCGGCGACAAGGGCAAGGTGATGCCCGTCCTCATCGAGCAGCTTCGCGGCAGGGCCGACGGCCGCGATATCAACGCCGTCGTCACCGAGCTCCTGGGCAACCTCTAGCGCTTCCCCCGGCCGGACGATTTCCGACGTATTGGCCCTGCGGTGGCCGGACAGGCCGCTGGGTCCCTTTGTGGCGCTTCCTGGCCCGCCAATGCCAGTTGCGGCTCGGTTCGGGGCCTGTCGATGCTACGACTTCACACCACGAACCGGCTGTAACGTTTGGAGGCTGCCCGCGTTTGGAAACTGAAGGCGGGCAGGCCAGATCCCGCCCGCTGCTTCTGTTGAGGCGCTAATCCGAGGCCTCGGCGGCCCCAGAGTGGGGTCCGCAGGTGGTCACCAAAGGTCTCGCTGAGCCCCGAGTCGTCGGGGCGCGCCAAAGGTGAAACCGGCAACAGACTTGCCCGTACGCGAGCTTCGGCGTGAGCCTTCGTCCCGAGCTCAGGCCGAGGGCTCAGCCGAACGGCAGCGGTTGCCGGTTCTGCATTTCTTGTCGGCCCACGGATCGGGCCGAGCCGAGCAGCCGCAGACAACCGATTCCCCGCCGCTGAACCCCGCCGTTCGAAGCCGATATGCTCCTGTTCTTGCCACGCCTCATGCGGAAATGGGCGGCGGCCCCTCGCGGCCCAGCCGTCGACGGTGGCCCGACAGAGGCCGGGCCACGCCCAGACGGGCGGCCGTCCGGCCGCCGGCGTGCTTCGCGGGTCTCTGTGCTCGCCGCGGCCCTCTTCCTCCCCCTTCTGGTAGGCGTCGCTCCTGTCTGCCAGGTTCAGGAGGCGCGCGAGAAGTATGCCGTGGAGATAGAGACGGGTGGCCAGACCTGGACCGAGTACAGCCTCCTCTGCGTGCTCGACGCTCTCTCGCGCCTGCCGCCGCATGTGGTGAAGCAGTTGGGCAGCCGTTACGGCGGCCGGCTCCACATCCTCTCGAACAATGAGGGCCGGACTCTCTCCGGGGACGCGCCCTACTCAGAGGGCGGCAACTTCTATTCCACCAACGACGGCCGCAACGAACTGGTCCTTCTCCCGGACCAGGGCACTCTGACCGTCCTCCACGAGCTCGGCCACGCTTACCAGATGCGGCTGGTGCCGCCCGGCAGGTATGCGTGGGTGCTCTTCCAGGAGGAGATGCGGGACTTCATGCGGGCCACGGGCTGGCGCCTGCTGAGCTCGGACGCCGAAGTGGCCGCCGCTCACGACCAGACCGAGCTGCGCTTCGCGCACGATGGTCCCGGGGTGTGGAGCTACCTCTCGCGAGACGACCCCATTGAGGACTACGCCAACTCCTTCGCCCTCTTCTTCTATGACCCCGAGTCGCTCCGCCAGCTCTCCCCCGTGCGCTACGACTGGTTCCTCCGCAACGTCGCCACCGACGCCCGTTGAATCGGCCCCGAACGCCGCAGACCCAAGGGGGCCGACACGGGGCCGGCCCAAGACGCAAGGGGGTCGACACGGGGGTCGACCCCTACGGTTCGGCCGCGGACGACGAGCGGGCGCGCTCCTTCTCCTCGATGGCTTCGGCCAGCTCGAGGAGGCGCCGTGCTCGCTTGGCCACCGGCGCGTCCACCATGCGGCCCTCCACCTGCACCGCCCCGTGGCCCTGCGCCACCGCCTCGTCGAAGGCCGCCAGCACCACTCGCGCGTAGGCCACCTCCTCTTCGGTCGGCCGGAAGATGCGGTTCACGGGCTCGATCTGGCCGGGATGGATGAGGTACTTGCCCTTGAAACCCAGCGAGCGTACCCACTCCGTCTCCCGGATCAGCCCCTCCTCATCGCGGAAGTCGGCGAATGGGGTGTCTAGGGCGACGATGTCGACGGCGCGGGCGCAGATCACCATCACCTGGCGTGCGTAGTCCAGCTCGCGGCCGTCGCGAGTGCGGTGGACGCCCAGGTCGGCGGTGTAGTCGTCGGCTCCCAGAGTGATCGCAGCGAGGCGGCTGGACGCGCGGCAGATCTGCTCGCAGTTCAGGACGCCCAGCGCGGACTCGATGGCGGGGATGAGGGCCAGGCTCCCCGGCTTCACTTCGTGCTCCAGCTCCTGCTCCCGGATCAGGACATCGACATCGCGGATGTTCTGGGCCGACTCCGCCTTGGGCAGGGCGATGCCAGAGAGCTCCGGGCAGACGACGGCCGCCAGGTCGTCGCGCGTCATGCCCGACGCGACGGGGTTGACGCGCACGTGGACGGTCTGGCCGGCCGCCTTCAGGCTGGCGATGGCTCCGCGCACGATCTCCCGCGCCTGGGCCTTCTCCGCCGGCGGCACCGAGTCCTCCAGGTCGAGGACGATGACGTCCGCCGCCAGGGCGTGCGCCTTCTCGACCATCTTCTCGCGGATGCCGGGCACGAAGATAAGCGTTCGTAAGAGGTCCATGGAGCGCTCCTCGTGGGCTGCCCTTCACCCTAGGGGCACCTCTCGCATGCGCACCGTGCGGGCAGGGGCGAGCCCTGCCCCTACGTCTCACGCCAGCAGCTCTGCGAGCTCTGCCTGGCTGGCGCCCGGCCCCACCATCGCCATCGCCAGATTGTCGCGGCGCAGCAGCCTCTCTGCGACCCGCTGGATGTCGGCGGCGGAGACCGCCTCCAGCTTCGCCACCACGTCCTCAATGCGCTCGATCTCGCCGATGGTGAGGAGGTTCTCGCCCGCCCGCTGGGCCAGGGCCATGGCGGTCTCGAGGCTGAGGCGGTAGCTACCCACCGTGTAGTCACGGGCCTTGGTCAGCTCCTGCTCCCCCACCGGCTCCTCGACCAGGTGGAACACCTCCTGGAGGATGACCGTGGTGGCTTCGCTGACCTTCTCGGGGCTGACGCCGGCGCTGATCGTGAGCAGGCCGGTATCGTTGTGGCGGGTAATGCCGGAGCCGACGGCGTAGGCCAGGCCGCGCCGCTCCCGCACCTCTTTGAACAGGCGAGAGCTCATGCCCCGGCCGAGAACGGTGTTGAGGATGAGGAGGATGTAGCGGTCGGGGTCGGTCCGGGACAGGGCCCGTAGACCGAAGCCGAGATTGCACTGGGCGATGTGCCGGTTCTCGACCAGGACGTGCTCCTCCGGCAGCTCGGGCCGCGCCGCCTCGAAGGCGGGGGAAGAGTCGGCCTTGATGCCGCCCAGGTACGTTTGGGCCAGCTCCATCACGCGCTCATGCTCCGTGTTGCCGGCCACGCTCAGCACCATGTTGCCTGGGACGTACCAGGTGCGCTTGTAGTCGAGGAAGTCCTGCCTCTGAAGCTCGCCGACGCTCTCCTCTGTGCCGGTCACCGCCCAGCCGATGGGCTGGTCGCCGTAGGCGGCCCGCGACAGGAGCTCGCCGGCCCAGGCCGCCGGCACGTCGTGGGCGCGGCGGATCTCCTGCTGCACCACCGAACGCTCGCGGTCGATCTCCTCGCTGTCCAGCAGCGAGTCGGTAATGATGTCGGAGAGGACGTCCATAGCCAGTTCCAGCCGGTCGAAAGGAACCTGGTTCCAGTAGCAGGTCAGCTCCTTGCTGGTGTAGGCGTTGAGGACACCGCCGGCGCCCTCGATCGCCTCGGCGACGGCGATGGCGCTGGGACGCTTGGTCGTCCCCTTGAACAGCATGTGCTCCATGTAGTGGGAGAGTCCGTTGCGGCGGCGGTCCTCGCCGCGCGAGCCGACGCCCACGAAGATGTTGACGCTTACCGACTGAGCCGTTGGCACAGGCGTGGTCACGACGCGCAGGCCGTTCTCCAGTGTGCTGATCTGCCAGGTCGGCTCGGTCGATCGCTTCCGCCGGGCCCGCTTGGCTCTCGCTGACGACGCACGGCCAGTCTCTGACACGGCCATCTGCGCTTCCCTCCTGCTCCCCGCACAGCAAAAACGCCTGTCTGCCCGCCCGGATGCGGACATGCACAGCGGGCAGGCCTGTACAGGCCGTCTCGGCCCGGACGCCCAGGGAGGCGCAGGCACGCGCCTTGCCGCCCGAGCGTCGGGATATCTCACGTGTTGCAACTCAGTATAGGTAGGACTGGTCAGGCGGTCAAGGAAGGTATAAAATAAGCTCCAGGTTGACTAATTAGAACGGCGGCGTCTATAATCCGTCGCTGAGCCCCAGTCGTCCCCTTTCACCATAGCAGGACCTCCCCAACGGCAGGCAGTACTTGGCAAGGAGCGTGTCATGGCAGACGGAGCGAACGAAAAGGCATTCAACGGCAAGATCCTCAACGTGAACCTGAGCACGGGCAGCGTGGAGAGTGAGAGCTTGCCCGAGGAGCTGTACCGGCAGTACCTGGGCGGCTACGGCCTGGGCGTCCGCCTGCTCTTCGACCGCATACCGAAGGGCGCCGATCCTCTGGGACCCGACAACGTCCTCGGCCTCATGCCGGGCCTTCTCACGGGCACGCCCCTGTTCGGCATCCGCTACCAGGCGGTCACCAAGTCACCCAAGACCGGAGGCTGGGGGGACGCCAACTGCGGCGGCGACTTCGGCCCCTTTCTCAAGAACGCCGGCTGGGATGGCGTTCTCTTCAGCGGCATCTCCGACAAGCCTGTCTATCTGCTGATCGACGATGACCGGGCGGAGGTCCGCGACGCGGCCGATCTCTGGGGCATGGACGCCATCGCCACCGAGCAGAAGCTCAAGGAGCGCCACGGCAAGAAGGCCAGCATCGCCTGCATTGGGCCGGCGGGCGAGAAGCTCTCTCTCATGGCCGGCATCTGCAACGAGTATGGGCGGCTGGCCGCCCGCAGCGCCGTAGGTGCGGTCATGGGCTCCAAGAAGCTCAAGGCCGTCGCCGTCCTTGCCTCCCGCAGCATCATCAAGGGCGAGCCGGAGATTCGGAAGCTGGTCCGTAGCTCCCTCGACGAGTTCATCCAGCCGGTCGCCGGGTTCTTCCGAGCCTTCGGCACCACCGGTATCACGGCCGGCTCGGCCATGTCGGGCGACTCCCCCGTCAGGAACTGGGGCGGCGCCGGCGTTGCCGACTTCCCCCAGGCAGGCGAGCTGGCGGGCGACAAGTTCAACGCCAAGATGGAGAAGCGCTACGCCTGCTGGCACTGCCCCGTCGCCTGCGGCGCCGAGAGCTACGAGTCCGCAAACCCCAAGTACCCCTATCCGGCGCACACCCACCGGGCGGAGTACGAGACCGCCTGCGTCTTCGGCACCAACAGCCTCATGGCGGACATCGATGCGCTTCAGTACGCGAACCACCTCTGCAACCTGTACGGCCTCGACACCATCGCCGCCGGCGCCGTCATCTCCTTCGCCATCGAGTGCTACGAGAACGGCATCATCACGAAGGAGGACACCGATGGCCTTGAGCTGCGCTGGGGCGGCACCGACGCCATCATCGAGATGCTGCATCGCATCGGCAAGCGCGAGGGCATAGGCGACCTCTTCGCAGACGGCGTCCGCACGGCGGCCGAGAAGCTCGGGGCCAGGGCGGAGCCATTCGCGATGGAGGTGGGCGGCGAGGAGCTGCCGATGCACGACCCCAAGCTACTGCCCGAGTACTACACGACCTACAAGCTCGACCCGACTCCTGCCCGCCACACGCTGTACGAAGGGGCCGCGCGCGCCCAGTGGGGTGTGACGGCGCGGCCCGCCGAGAAGGAGCAGTTCAGCGGGCGCGGCGGCCACCACAAAGGCGCGGCCGAGTACATGCACGTCGTCAACAGCGCTGGCATGTGCATGTTCATCATGATGGCCGCCCCCAACAACCGCATCCCCGAGTGGATCAACGCCACCACCGGCTGGGACATGACCGTGGACGAGGCAAAGAAGGTGGGCGAGCGCATCGCCAACCTGCGCATGGCCTTCCAGGTCCGGGAGGGCGATAACCCCGTGGAGCGCCGCGTGCCGGGCCGGCTCATCGGCCAGCCGCCGTTGAAGGAGGGCCCCTTCAAGGACTTCTCGCTCGACCACAAGACCCTTGAGCGAGAGTTCCTGGAGGCCTGCGACTGGGACCTGAAGACCGCCATGCCCAGCCGCGCCAAGCTGGAGGAGCTGGGTCTGGGGGATGTCGCCAAGGTGCTGCACGGCTAGGAGGCATGATCAGGGTCAAGCTCCGTAGCCTGCTGGCCGAACGCTCTCTCTCCGGTCGCGAAGAGTATGAGGTCCCCTTCGAGGAGGGGATGAGCCCTCTCGATATCATCCACCGCGAGGGCTTCTTCGGCGATGAGGAGGAGGCGATCGTTGTCCTCGTCAACGACGAGCAGGCCGCCAGCGGCGGGCAGCTATCGGACGGCGACCGCGTGGAGCTGATGATCGGTATGGTCGGCGGCTAAGGCGACCGGTTGACACGTCGGAGATCATCTTCTAACATGTCTGGTGGGCGGCGCCCCTCGCGCCGCCCATCCCTATATCATGGGTGATGCCTAAGTACATATTCATAACAGGCGGAGTCGTCAGCTCCGTCGGCAAAGGCATAACCGCGGCGGCCATCGGCCGCATCCTCAAGAGCCGCCGCATCCCCGTCTCCATCCAGAAGCTCGACCCCTACCTCAACGTCGACCCCGGCACCATGTCGCCCTACCAGCACGGCGAGGTCTTCGTCACCAATGACGGCGCCGAGACGGACCTCGACCTCGGCCACTACGAGCGCTTCACGGACCTCGACCTCACGGGCGCCAGCTCCGTGACGACGGGGCAGGTGTACCAGGCGGTCATCCAGAAGGAGCGGCGGGGCGACTTCCTGGGAGGCACCATCCAGGCCGTCCCCCATCTGACCAACGAGATCAAGTCACGCATGCGGAGCCTTGGGCGCGATCCCGGGCCTGACGTCGTCCTGGTGGAGGTAGGCGGCACCGTCGGTGACATCGAGGGTCAACCCTTCCTGGAGGCGATCCGCCAGATGCGCAACGAGGAGGCCCGCGAGGACACGCTGGCCATCCACGTCACCTTCCTGCCCTTCATCTCGCCGACGGGCGAGCTCAAGACCAAGCCCACCCAGCACAGCGTGCGAGAGCTGCGCAGCATGGGCATCCAGCCCGACGTCATCATCTGCCGCAGCGACCACCAGGTCACGCAGGACCTCAGGGATAAGATCGCCCTCTTCTGCGACGTCGAGAGCCGCGCGGTGGTGCCACTGCGGACGGCCGACAGCATCTATGAGGTGCCGCTGGTGCTGGAGGAAGCCGGCCTGGGCGACTACGTCATCGAGCGGATGAAGCTGACGCCAGGCGCCCGCGATCTGAGCGACTGGAGGGCCCTGGTGGAGCGGCTGAAGAAGCCGGCGGGCGCGGTCCGCGTCGGCCTGGTGGGCAAGTACGTGGAGCTCCGCGACGCCTACCTCTCGGTCAAGGAGTCGCTCATCCACGCCGGCATCCACCACGATGTGGCGGTGGATATCGAATGGATACACTCCCAGCGGCTTGACAAGGCTGGGTCGGAGGCGATCCTCGAGGGGCTGGACGGCATCGTCGTGCCCGGCGGCTTCGGCGAGCGGGGCATCGAGGGCAAGATCGGGGCTGCTCGCTACGCCCGCGAGCGTGGTATCCCCTACCTTGGGCTCTGCCTCGGCATGCAGGTCATGGTGGTCGAGATGGCGCGCCACGTCTTCGGCGGTGACTCGGCGAACTCGACCGAGTTCGAGCCCGACACTCCCTACCCGGTGATCAGCCTGCTTTCGGAGCAGAAGGGCATCGTGGACAAAGGTGGGACGATGAGGCTGGGCGCCTATCCCTGCTGCCTGGTGCCCGGCACCCGCGCCCGCGCGGCCTACGGGGTCGACGAGGTGACCGAGCGCCACCGCCATCGCTACGAGTTCAACAACGCCTTCCGTGAGGAACTGGCGCGGGCTGGTCTCATCGCCAGCGGCCTCTCGCCCGACGGCGAGCTCGTCGAGATCTGTGAGGTTGAGGGTCATCCCTTCATGGTGGGGTGCCAGTTCCACCCGGAGTTTCGCTCGCGGCCCGACCGACCCCATCCTCTCTTTCGCGAGTTTCTCGCTGCGGCCGTCGCTCAGTCGCGCGCCGCCGCGAAAGCGGCCGTGCCGGGTGCTGTGGGCGGCAGCGGCGCGCTCTAGTGCGAAGGGCCCGCTTCTCGAAGCGGAGGCAGATCAAGATACCCTGAGGTCTTACTGTGGCACCCGCAGCCGCTACAATTGCCCGTGTGCGTCTCGAGGAAAGATCAGTAATCCGCAGGTAGGAAATCGCAATGCGCCTGTTTCTCGATACGGCTGACATCGACGAGATCCGCGAGGCGGCCCGGACGGGGGTCGTTTCCGGTGTGACCACCAACCCCAGCCTCATGGCCAAGTCGGGTGGGTCGGACTACCGGCAGCAGGTGGTGGAGATCTGCGAGATAGTGAAAGGTCCTGTCTCTGCCGAGTGCATCTCCCGCGACGTGCCAGGCCTCCTCAAGGAGGCGCGCGAGATCGCTGCCTGGCATGTCAACGTGGTCGTGAAGATACCGATAAATAAAGAGGGACTGGAGGCTACGTCCGCACTCTCCAAAGAAGGCATCAAGATAAACATGACGCTGGTCTTCTCGGCCAATCAGGCCCTGCTGGCGGCGCTTGCCGGCGCCACCTACGTGAGTCCCTTCGTCGGTCGCCTGGACGACGCGGGCCACGATGGCATGGAGGTGGTCCGCGACGCCGTCGAGATCTTCGACCGCTATAATCTGCCGGCGCAGGTGCTGGCCGCCAGCCTGCGCCATTCACGCCACGTCATCGCCGCCGCCAAGGCCGGCGCCCATATCGCCACCATGCCGTACAGTGTCTTCTCGGCGATGATCAAGCACCCGCTGACCGATGTCGGCATCGAGCGTTTCCTGGCGGACGCTCGCCGGTACATGGAGGTGTGACGCGGTGGCGGGCGCTTCGTCGGCGCGGTTTGCGGGACGAGTGTGGCTTGCACTTGACAGGTGTGGTAGTATATTATTCCGATTGCCCACGATAGGCGCCTCGCCCGCTACCCCGGGCTACATCTCCCGGCGCCGGGTGTCTCCCCAAGCTTGATGTACAAGAGAAGCGAATGTGGAAGCGCCATGACGCCTGGCGGAGATTCAAGTGAACATAGCTGAACTAGAGACCAAGACGCGCGAAGACTTGGTGGAGCTAGCGAAGGACCTGGGCGTCCAGGGCGTTAGCACGCTCAAGAAGCAGGATCTCGTCTTCCGGCTCCTCCAGGTTCACACGGAGCGGGAAGGGAACATATTCAGCGGCGGCGTGCTGGACATCGTCGACGATGGCTACGGCTTCCTGCGTGGTGGCAGCCTCCTGCCCGGCGTCAATGATGTCTACGCCTCCCAGTCACAGATCCGGCGCTTTGGCCTCCGCACGGGAGACTACGTCACCGGCCAGGTGAGGCCCCCCAAGGACAGCGAGAAGTACTATGGCCTCCTGAGGGTGGAGGCCGTCAACGGCCTCGACCCGGAGGTGGCGAAGCAGCGCCCCTACTTCGAGAATCTCACTGCGATCTTCCCCAACGAGCTCATTGATCTGGAAACCGACCCCTCCAACCTATCCCAGCGACTCATCAATCTCATTTCACCCATTGGGCGGGGCCAGCGGGGGCTGATTGTGTCGCCGCCCAAGGCTGGCAAGACCTATCTCCTCAAGAACATCGCCAACGGCATCACGGCTCATTACAGCGACGTCCATCTGATCGTTTGCCTCATCGGCGAGCGACCGGAAGAAGTGACCGACATGGTTCGCTCGGTGGAAGGGGAGGTCGTTAGCTCAACCTTCGATGAGCCGGTGGAGGACCACACCCGCGTTGCCGAGATGGCGCTGGACCGGGCGAAGCGGCTCGTGGAGGGCGGGAAGGATGTGGTGATCCTGCTCGATAGCATCACCCGCCTCACCCGCGCCTACAACCTGGCGATGCCCCCCAGCGGCCGCACCCTCACCGGCGGCATCGACCCTGTCGCCCTGTATCCGCCGAAGCGCTTCTTCGGCGCCGCCCGCAACTGTGAGGAGGGGGGAAGCCTGACGATTATCGCCGCCTGCCTCATCGATACCGGCAGCCGCATGGATGAGGTGATCTTTGAGGAGTTCAAGGGCACCGGCAACATGGAGGTCCATCTCGACCGGCGCCTCGCCGAACGCCGCATCTTCCCCGCGATCGACATCCATCGCAGCAGCACGCGCCGCGAGGAGCTTCTGTTGCCGGAGCCGGTTCTCAAGCAGGTGTGGCTGGTGCGCCGCATGATGGCGGCCATAAGCTCCAATACGCCCAACCCTACGGACGCGACGGAGCGGCTGCTGGAGCGGCTCGCAAAGACGAAGACCAACCAGGAGTTCCTGGATACTCTCAAGCAGGAGGTCTAGGGCGGCGGTAGAGCGCTACTTGACAGCGTCTGGTAAAATACGCGAGGTGCCCCGGTAGACCGGGGCGAGCCCGCCGGCGGGGTGCGGGTGCTCACCGAATCTCATGGCGACCGGGCCGAGCCTGGTTCGCCAGAGCAAGGGGGCGAGGAGCATTAGAGGCACGCTCGGCCGGCGTTCTTCTGCCCAAGAGGGAAGGACGCTAGATCCCCGGGGTCCCAAGGATCCAACGCAATCCGGAAGCCGACTGAAACAGAGGTCAGTCGTCCACCTCTTCATCCTTGCCATCATCTTCGCTGCCGTCTCCTACACTGCCTTTCCCCCCGGTCACCTCTCTCTGAGCGTCGCAAACCTATCGAACCCCGTTGTGGGGCTGTCCGTGTCGGGTGTGGCCGCGGCCGTACAGCCGGAGGTGGAACCTCCGATGGCCGTCGAGCCCGAGCCCGTCGTGCAGGAGCCCGTCGTGCAGGAGCCCGTCGTATATCCAACTCCCATGCCGCCGCCGGAGGAGACGGCGGTGCCGGTCGAGGAGAAGGATATGAAGGTGCAGGCGATGTCCATCCCCAGGCCCGACCCAGAGCCGCAGCCCACGGTCGAGCCGGAGCCGACGGTCCCGCCGGAGCCCTACTTCATCTACACGGTACAGGAGGGCGACACGGCGAGCGCGCTCGCGGAGCGGTTCGGCATCAGCACCGAAAGCATCGTCTGGAACAACATCGAAATGAACGACCGAGACCTGCTGGTCGTCGGGGAACAGATCCGCATCCCCACCAGCAACGGCATCATTCACGAGGTTTCTTACGGCGAGACTTTGACTGACATCGCCAAGGTCTACGATGCCAACGTTGAAGATATCGTGAACTTCCCGGCCAATCAGTTAGCCTCCGCAGATGTCGTCCTGGAGAACCAGACCATCTTCGTGCCCAACGGCGTGATGCCGGCGCCCCCGGAGCCGGAGCCCGCCGCCGAGGAGCCGACGCCGGAAGAGGCGCCTGCCCTCGCCGAGAGTCCGGAGGCCGCTCCGGCTGCCCCCCAGATCATTGAGGCGCCCGAGTCAGCCTCGGGTTATATCTGGCCGGTGACGGGGCCCATCTCCAGCTACTTCGGCCCCAGCCATCCCCTTGGCATCGACATTGATCTGTACAACAACGCTGGTGCGCCCATCGTGGCCGCCGCCAGCGGCACAGTACTCATCGCCGGCGGTGACCCCTGCTGCTCGTACGGGCTTCAGGTGCTCATCCAGCATCCCGATGGATCACAGACTCGATACGGCCACCTGGGCAACGTCGCAGTCAGCGTGGGTCAGGCGGTGGACCAGGGTCAGGTGATCGGCAGCGGCGGCTGCACCGGGTACTGCACAGGCAACCACCTCCACTTCGAGATCATCATCGACGGCCACGTGGTAGACCCGCTGTCGTATCTACCGTAGCTCCCGCGGGCGGGGGCCGGCCGCGCCGTCAGCCCAGGCGGTTGCGTCGCGGAAAGACAGAGAGGGGCATTGCCCCTCTCGTTTTGTCTCGCCTCGGTGTCGGTTCAGCGCTTGTAATCGAGGACCAGCACCTGGGTCTCGTGGGGAAGGGTGCTGCGACTGATAGAGAGGCGCGCTTGCGGAGCGACGGGATCGACGCCCATCTCCTTTAGAAAGCGGTCCAGCGGCTCGAGCTTGACGGCCGACGCCTCGGTGGCGTAGTGCATGGGGATTACCAGCCGGGGCGCCAGGAGGCTCACCGTCTCCACCGCCGCCGCCGCATCCAGCGAGCCGCCGCCGCCGACGGGAGCCAGCAGGATATCGACGCCGCTCATCTCCTCCGCCTTTTCGGCGCTGGGGACATGTCCCAGGTCGCCCAGGTGGCATACGCGGATGTTGTCCATCTCGATGACGTAGACTGTATTCTTGCCCTGGCGCGTCCCCTGCTGGCTATCGTGGTAGGTGCGAATGCCCGTGATCATGACGCCGGCTATCTCGTACTCGCCGGGGCTGCGGACAACCTTCGGTGTGCCTGCGACGCCCTGGACGAAGTTGTGCTCCTCATGCTCGTGGCTGACCGTCACGATGTCGGCGCTCGGCCGGCTGATGTTGTAGCCGGTGCTCTTGGGGCAAGGGTCGGTGACCAGAGCCGCGTCCCGACCGCGTAGGCGGAAGCAGGAGTGACCCAGCCAGCTTATGTCCACAGAACTACCTCGCCACTCGCATTGTCCATCTGCATCATACCCGGAGCGCGTTTGAGAGTCACACCGCCGCCTTCTCTCCGCCGAAGCTGGAGATGGCCGTCAGCGGCGCGATGAGCCGGAGACCCGGCGGGCATGGTGGCCGCCCGGGCCGCTGACCGCGACCCATTCCTCATCTTGAATCGCCGTGCCCTTCGTCCGAGAATAGGCCAGGGGCTTCCCCCGGTCAACCGGCCGCGGTGGAATGGCCGCACGAGACGCCGCGGCGGAGGGTTCTGAGGCTGCCGTCGTCCTGTTCTGGGCCCGGCGGCGAGCATCGTAGCGGGGCGCTGACGCCGCCACAGCTACTTGACAAGGCGCCGCACGGATGCTAGATTTAGGAGGTGTTAGCACTCTAAGGCCGAGAGTGCTAACAGCGGCTGAAATAGACTCTGGGGCGAATGTGAGAGGAAATGCTGACTCAACGCAGGGGCCGCATCCTGAGCCTGATCGTCGAGGACTACGTAGAGTCCGCGCTGCCCGTGGGCTCCGATACCGTCGTCCGCAAGCACCGCCTGGGCGTGTCGTCGGCCACCATCCGCAACGAGATGGCGAGGCTCGAGGAGGAGGGCTACATCAGCCATCCTCACACCTCGGCCGGTCGGATCCCTACGGAGAAGGGCTATCGCTATTACGTCGAGAGCCTGATGGAGGAGGAGGACCTGCCGTGGGAGGAGAAGCAGACCATCCTCCACCAGTTCCACCAGGCGGGACGCGAATGGGAGGCCTGGCTGCACCTGGCGGTCGCCATCCTTGCCGCGTCGGCGCGAAACATGGCAGTTGTCACCGTGCCCCGCTCCTCCCGGTGCCGGCTGCGGCACATTCAACTGGTATCGATCCAGGACCTCACGGCACTGCTGGTGCTGGTCCTGGAGGAGACGCGGGTCAGGCAGCACGTCCTCAGCCTGCCGGAGCCCCTAACCCAGGATGAGCTGACCGAGGTGGCTCGCCGCCTCACGCGGCTCTACGGCGGTCTGACGGCGGCCCAGATCCGCGCCACGGCGGCGCCCCTCTCGCCGCTGGAGGAAGAGGTGGTGCAGGCCGTTCTTGAGCTGATTGTGGCGGAGGACGAGGCCGCCAACGAGGAAGCATATCTGGAGGGCCTCCAGCACGTCCTTGCTCAGCCCGAGTTCTCTCGCAGCGACAAGATCCTCGCCCTGCTCGAGGCGCTGGATGAGCGCAACCTGACGCGCAACATCCCCTTCCGCCGCCTGGCGGATGTGGGAGTGAAGGTCATTATCGGCAGCGAGCATCTGGCCCTGGGTAGGCCCGCGCTCGCAGGAGCGGGGCCGGGGTGGACAGAGGCCATGCGTGAGTGCAGCGTCGTTGTCGCCCGCTACGGGGCGCCCGGGGCCTTGAACGGCGCTCTCGCTGTCCTCGGGCCCACCCGCATGCACTATCCGCGCACCATTTCCACCGTTCGCTACGTCTCGTCGCTGATGAGTGAGCTGCTGGAGGGATACTACAACTAAGCTCGGACCAGGGAGGGGTCATGGCCGACGAGAAAGAGAAGAAGGAGGGGCCGCCAGCCGAGGGGGCGGGCGGCGTCGACAAGCGCGCCTGGACGAGGGCCGAGCGGGAGGGCGAGGCCGAGGGCGCGGCCCGGAACGAGTCGATCGGGGAAGGCGTGGCCGAGGAGGTCGATGACATCGAGAGCCTGCAAGCGCGGCTGAAGAAAGCGGAGGAGGAGGCCCAGGGCCACCTGGCTCGCTGGCAGCGGGCCGTAGCCGATTATCAGAACCTGAAACGTCGCACCGAGCAGGAGCGCGAGGAGGTCGCGCGCTTCGCGAACGCCGCTCTCGTCATCAACTTCCTCCCTCTCGTCGACGACCTGGAGCGGGCGCTGAGCAGCGTCGACGCCCACCTGGCCGGCCTCACCTGGGTCGACGGCATCCGCCTCATCTATCGCAAGTTCCAGGCGGTGCTGGAGGCCTCCGGCGTCAGCGAGATCAAGACCGAGGGCGAGACCTTCGACCCGAACGTCCACGAGGCCGTCATGTTCGGCGAGGGGGAAGAGGGGAAGATCATCTCAGAGGTGCAGAGGGGCTACAAGCTGGGCGACCGCGTCATCCGCCCGGCGATGGTCGTCGTCGGCAAGGCCAAGGGGGAGCCGGAAGCCGAGAAGCCGGAGGAGGAGCCTCAATCCGAACCGAAACAGGATGGAGACTAAGATGGGACAAGCAGACAAAGACAGACTTATTCAAGCGGCAATCAAACGCGTTGAGGATCTCCGAACTCGCTACGACGGGCTCATGCCCGTCGCTCACACTAAGACTCCGCGAGTCGACGCAACGCGCGAACCGGATGATCCTGCTTTGCGAGCCCAACGCCGTGAGGTTAAGGGCGCGCTTGATGAAGCTGAGCGTGATTTAAGAAAGCTTTTGTAGGACCCGTAGCTGCAGACCTTCAGGTCTGCCAGGCAGGGCTGAAGCCCTGCAGCTACGATAGCGGCTCGTCGAGAGGGTGTGTGGCCACAGAATGAAGGGCCGAAGAATACGGAAGTAGGCTCGTCTAGCCTGGATCGTCACGCGTACCGCCGGGCAGGTTGCCTACATATTCGCGTCCGTAATGGTGGCGGTGATGTTCTGGCCCATATACTTGCTTCGCGTGTTCTTTGCGCCACGCCATCATCGCCATGAGAAGGACGAGTAACACGCCTAGGGGAAGATTCAATGAGGCGGTACGCGCGGATTTATGACTTCGACTATGTGCTCGGTGACCACTACCAGTGCCCAGGCTGTAATAAGCCACATTTCTGCAAGGTGCATCGATACGTCTACCGCCGCTGGTATCAGGAGTTTCGAGCCAAGATGCTGGAAAGGGCCAGACGATATCCCGATCTGTTCCCTGCGGCAGATTGGCAGGATCCAGACTAGCCGGCTCAAGGAGCAGTAGCCATGGCCAAAGTAATCGGAATAGACCTGGGGACCACGAATAGCTGCGTCGGCGTCATGGAGGCGGGCGAGCCGATCGTCGTCCCCAACAGCGAGGGCGGCCGCGTAACGCCGTCCGTCGTCGCCATCAGCAAGTCCGGCGAGCGGCTCAGCGGCACCGTCGCCAAGCGCCAGGCCGTCACCAACCCGGAGAACACGGTCTCCAGCATCAAGCGCCTCATGGGCCGCAAGTTCGATGACCCCGAGGTGCAGCGCGACGCCAAGGTGCTGCCCTACAAGATCGACGCCGCCGCCAACGGCGACGCCCAGGTCCACATGGGCGAGCGCGCCTACTCGGCGCCCGAGATCTCGGCCATGGTCCTCCAGAAGCTGAAGACGGACGCGGAGGCATACCTGGGCGAGCCCGTCACCGAGGCGGTGATCACCGTCCCCGCCTACTTTAACGATAGCCAGCGCTCCGCCACGAAGGACGCCGGCAAGATCGCCGGCCTCGAGGTGCTGCGCATCATCAACGAGCCGACCGCGGCGTCCCTCGCCTACGGGCTCGAAAAGAAGGGGGAGGAGACCATCGCCGTATACGACCTGGGCGGCGGCACCTTCGATATCTCCATCATGGAGATCGGTGAGGGCACCTTCCACGTCAAGTCCACCAACGGCAACACCCACCTCGGGGGCGACGACTTCGACCAGCGCATCATGGACTGGCTGGTCGACGAGTTCAAGCGCGACCAGGGCATCGACCTGAAGCAGGATCGCATGGCCCTCCAGCGACTGAAGGAGGCGGCGGAGAAGGCGAAGTGCGAGCTCTCCACCGTCCAGCAGACGGAGGTGAACCTACCCTTCATCACCGCCGACGCCTCGGGCCCCAAGCACCTGGGCATTACGCTCACCCGCGCCAAGCTGGAGCAGCTCGTGGGCGACCTGGTGGAGGGGACGCTGGGGCCGTGCAAGCAGGCGCTGTCGGATGCCGGTATCACCAGCGCCCAGGTGGACGAGGTGGTGCTGGTGGGCGGCCAGACGCGCATGCCGCTGGTTCAGGAGACGGTGCGGCAGTTCTTCGGCAAGGAGCCCCACAAGGGCGTCAACCCCGATGAGGTGGTCGCGATCGGGGCGGCCATTCAGGCCGGCGTCCTCAAGGGCGAGGTACGCGACGTCCTGCTCCTGGATGTCACGCCTCTGACCCTGGGCATCGAAACCCTGGGCGGCGTCGCGACGCCCCTTATCACGCGCAACACGACGATCCCGACGAGCAAGAGCCAGACGTTCAGCACGGCGGCCGACAACCAGCCCAGCGTGGAGATCCACGTCCTCCAGGGCGAACGCGCGATGGCCGCCGACAACAAGTCGCTGGGCCGCTTCATTCTCGACGGCATCCTGCCCGCCCCACGCGGCGTGCCCCAGATCGAGGTGACGTTCGACATCGACGCCAACGGCATCCTCAACGTCACCGCGCAGGACAAAGCCACCGGCAAGGAGCAGAAGATCACAATCACCGCCGGCTCCGGCCTCAGCAAGGAGGAGGTCGAGAAGCTCCAGAAGGAGGCGGAGCTCTACGGCGAGGAGGACCGCCGCCGGCGCGAGGAGATCGAGATCCGCAACCAGGCCGACAGCCTCGCCTACACGGCCGAGAAGACGCTGCGCGAGCAGGGCGACAAGGTGCCCGCGGAGCTGCGCAGCGAGGTCGAGGGCAAGATCCAGGCGGTGCGCAGCGCCCTCCAGGGCGGCGACATCGAGCCGGTGCGTAGCGCCGTCACCGACCTGGCGGAGGCGATGCAGAAGATCGGCGCCGCTGTCTACGGTCAGGCAGGCGAACAGGCGCCGCCCGGTGGCGAGCCGGGCGCTCCGCCCGAGGGCGAAGGGCCGCCACCAGAGGGCCCGCCGGAGGAAGGCACCGTCGAGGGCGAGTTCCGCGAGGTCTAGGAGAAGGGTTGTCCACGCAAAGATGAGGCGATTTCAAGACGACGTGCCACCGATTTTCGCGCAGCGCGTGCCGTTCTCTGAAGCATTCCCCGAGATCCAGAAGGCTTCGATTCGGGTTGAGGCCGAAGGGAGGGGAACGGGCTATCAACCAAAGTCCTGGACGCTCCACGCGCCCCGTATCAGCGAGTGTATCGACTGCCCCAACCCGCTGTGCTATGGGGGTGGCCTGTGGATAGGGCACGTTCTACACGAGATGTATTCCCACCGCGAGACGCAGCGTTCGGGCGGTGCGGCCTGTGAGGGCTACGAGGGATCGCCCAAGGGGCGTCGCAGGTACCGCGACTGTCTGACCACGTTCCTGTACGATATCACGATCGTGTACAAGTAGAGGAGAGCATTAGCGCCCTCGGAGGAGAAGCCGTCGGAAGAAGGTACGGTGGAGGGCGAGTTCCGGGAGGTATAGCAGTCCCACCGTAGGGGTCGGGCCCCGTCCCGACCCTTCTTTCTGCCGTGCCGCGCAGACGCAGCCCTAGGGGCATGGGCCGACGGGCTGCGTCTTGCTACAATAGCGCCTGAGACCCGTACGGAGGAGAGCTATGCTCGACGCCAAAGTCGCGCCGCCGAAGATGTGGGCCCAGGCCCTGACCACCGTCCCCAACGTCGACGTCCGCCAGGTCGACGCCGTCAGCCGATGGCTCATTCTCATGCGGGCGTCGGTGCTGGTGATGACGGTCATCTCGGCCATCATCGGCGGGCTCCTGGCGGTGCGCGGCGAGGCCTTTCACGCCGGGCTATTCGCGCTGACGGCTCTGGGACTCGTATTGTGCCACGCCGCCAGCAACCTGACCAACGACATGTGGGACTTCTGGCGCGGCGTCGATACGCCCGACTCCCCTCGTGCCACCTACGGACCCCACATATTCGCCCACGCCGCGGGCAGTTGGCGCGCGTTTCTTTTCGTGACGGGCGGCATACTCCTGGCGGCGGCGGCCATCGGCGTGTTTCTCACCCTTGTGAGCGGCCCCGGCGTTCTCGTCTTCGTTCTCATCGGCGCGGGCGTCCTTCTCCTCTATTCCGGCGGGCCGCTGCCGCTCAAGTACTTCGGGTTGGGCGAAGTGGCCGTCTTCATCATCTGGGGGCCTGTGATGATCGGCGGCACCTACTATGTCATGGCGAAAGAGCTTCCCCTGTGGGTCGTCGTTGCCTCCCTTCCTTATGCCTTCGGCGTGACCTCGGTCCTCATGGGCAAGCACATCGATAAGCTCAGCTTCGACAGCGCCCATCATATCCGCACCCTGCCGCAGCTCCTGGGCGAGGCGAGGGCCCGCCGGCTGACGCAGGCATTCATGGCATCGATGTACCTGTCCACCCTGGCGGTGGCCGCCTGGCAGCGCATGCCGGGGCTCCTCCTCGTCCTGGCGGCCCTGCCGATAGCCTGGCGGCTATTCCCCCTCTTCTCATCGCCGAAGCCGGCGGAGCCGCCAGAGGGCTACCCCGGCTGGCCGCTCTGGTTCGTCGCCTTCGCTTTCATACACAACCGGCACTTCGGCCTGCTGTTCGTCGGCGGTCTGACGGCCCAGGTGGTGGGGGAAGTGATCTACAAGGCCGTGACGGGGTGAGGTGACCGCCCACTAGTTCTCCCGGTTAGCTTCGGTCGTGGCCGCCGCACTGTGCCTGCCTGCCGGCGGGCAGGGTCGAACCTTGAACCAAGAGCTGCCCCTACGCAACAAGCTCCTCTACGCCTCCGGTAGCTTCGGCGGCAACGTCATCTCCCGCACCAAGGACCTGTGGCTCATCTTCTTCTTCGCCCCGCCCGAGGACGAGGTCGACGTCGCCAAACGCATCCCCATCCTTACCGTCGGCATCCTGTTCACCGTCGCCCGCGTCATCGAGGCGTTCGATGACCCCCTCATCGGCTACTGGAGCGACCGCACCAGCTCCCGCTGGGGGCGGCGCATCCCTTTCGTGCTCTTCGCGACGCCCTTCTACGCTCTCTTCTTTGCCCTCCTCTGGTTTCCCCCCGACAACCACGAGACAATCGCCAACGCCGTCTACTTCTTCGTCATGCTGGAGGCGTTCCACCTCTTCAGCACCCTCTCCGGCGGCCCTTTCGAGTCGCTGCTGCCTGAGATCGCCGTCACCTCGCGCGACCGGGTCGGCGTGGTGGCGTGGCAGGTCTTCTTCGGCACCGTGGGGGCGGCCCTGGCCCTGGTGGGCAGCGGCATCATCAAGGAGCTCTTCGGGTTCCAGGTGATGGCGGGGGTCATGGCGCTCCTTGCCCTCGCCTCGCGCTACGTCGCGCTGAGCGGTGCCTGGCGGCGCGTACGTTTCGACCAGCCGCCCGCCCGCCTCGACCTCTGGAAGGCCTTTCGCAGCACCTTCAGCAACGACCAGTTCCTCTACTTCCTGCCGACGTTCATCTTCTTCAACATGGGCGTGTCCCTGCTCCTGGCGGCGCTGCCCTACTTCGTCACGGAGGTGCTGGAGGAGGAGAGGGAGGGCTTCTTCGTTTCGGCGCTCACCGCCTCGGCCATAGTGGTAGTGCTCGTGGCACTGCCGCTGGTGTATCGCCTGGCCCTCAAGAGGGGCAAGGCCTGGGTGTACGGGGCGGCGATGAGGGCCGGCATCGTCTACCTGCCCCTCCTCTTCTTCATGGGCTTCCTGCCCGCCATCCCCAAGGTCCTCCAGGTCTTCCTCTTCGTACCGCTTATCGGCATACCGATGTCAGCGGTCTTCACCTTCCCCAACGCCATCATGGCCGACATCATCGACTACGATGAGCTGCGGACGGGGATGCGCCGCGAGGCCATGTACTACGGCACCCAGGCCACCCTCGAGAAGCTGGCATCGGCGCTCTTCCCCGCCATCCTTGCGCTCCTTCTCATCCTGGGCGGCACCACCGATAACCCTATAGGCATCCGTCTCGTCGGGCCGGTGGCCGGGCTGTCGGTTCTCCTCGGCTTCATCAGCTTTCGCGGCTATCGCCTCCCCGACACCGTCACCGCGGAGACGGTGCGCAACGCGGAGAGAGGGAGGGCTTCGGGTCGGGAGCGCCGGGGTCGCCTGTAGCGGCGGCAGATTGTTGCCGTCTGCGGGTTGACGGCGCCTGAACAACTGTCGGCGGGAGACGTAGGGGCAGGGCTCGCCCCTGCCCCGCCCCCGGGCGCCTGCGAGCGGCGCCCCGGCCACGCAGGGCCACCTCGTTCGCCAGACCGCCGGGCCCCCGTGTGGTAGGCGGTCGGGCCATTTGCTACAATTGTCTTTTGGGGACAAAGAATCGAGTGAGCCTGGATTCCTTCGATGGCGACTGACCGCGACTACTACGATGTGCTGGGGGTCTCGCGCGGGGCCAGCGTGGAAGAGATCAAGCGTGCCTTCCGCAAGCTGGCCATGCAGTACCACCCGGACCGTAACAAGAGCCCCGACGCCGAGCAGCGCTTCAAGGCGGTAAGCGAGGCCTATGAGGTGCTCTCGGACCCGGAGAAGCGCGCCGTCTACGACCGCTTCGGTGTCGCGGGGCTGGATAGCCCCTTCGCCAAGCCGTTCGAGGGCTTCGGCTTCGGCGGCTTCGGCGATATCTTCGATGCCTTCTTCGGCGGCACGACAGCCCGTCGCGGCACCCCCCAGCGCGGCGCCGACCTGCGCTATAACCTCAAGCTCTCCTTCGAAGAGGCCGTCTTCGGTTGCGAGAAGGAGATCGAGATCACCCGCACGGAGCTCTGTTCGCGGTGTAACGGACTGCGCGCTGAGCCCGGCACGCAACCCGAGAAGTGCTCGAACTGCGGCGGCACCGGCGAGGTCAGGCGCGTGCAGCAGAGCATCTTCGGGCAGTTCGTCAACGTCGCCACCTGTGACCGATGCGGCGGCGACGGGCGCGTGATCCCTCACCCCTGCAGCAACTGTCGGGGCAGCGGGCGGGAGAAGAAAGCGAAAAAGATCGAGGTGCGGGTCCCGGCGGGCGTCGACAGCGGTTCCCAGATGCGCATTCCGGGTGAGGGCGAGATCGGCAGCCGAGGAGGCCCGCGCGGCAACCTCTATCTCGTGCTGTCGGTGCGTCCCCACAAGCTCTTCAAGCGCCACGATCATGACCTCCTCTATGAGCTGGCCATCAACTTCGGCCAGGCCGCCCTCGGGGACAAGGTGGAGATACCGACTCTCGATGGCCCCTACGAGCTGAGCATTCCCGCCGGCACCCAGAGCGGCGAGGTCATCAGCCTTCGCGGCCACGGGGTGCCCCACCTGCGCGGCTCCGGTCGCGGCGACCTTCTCGTGCACCTTCGCGTCGTCACACCAAAGGACCTCAGCCCCGAGCAGAAAGAGCTCCTCAAGGAACTCGCCGCCTCGCTGGGAACGGAGGTCACCCCCCAGGACGAGAAGGGCTTCTTCGACAAGATCAAGGACGCCCTGGGCTAGCGAAGAACGGGGTTCGCCGGTGGAGTGGCTCGAGATCGCCGTCCCCGCAGCTCCTGCCGAGGTGGAGCCCGTGGCCGACGTGCTGCGGCGATACGCTCCCGCCGGCGTCAGCATCGAAGAGAGCGCCAGGCCCCCCGAGCATGACGGGGGGTCTGTTTGCGATGGCGAAGAGCCGGCGCTGGCAATCGTGAAGGTCTACCTCCCCCTCGATGGTGATCTGCCCCGCAAGCGTCGCGCCCTGCGTCGCGACCTGCGCCACCTGTCGCTGTCCTTCGCTCTCCCCCGCCTTCGCGGCCGACGCGTGCGCGAGGAAGACTGGGCCGACGCCTGGAAGCGCTTCTTTGGGGTCGAGCGGGCCGGCCGCCGTCTCGTCGTCTGCCCGTCCTGGCGCCGCTATCGGCCCGCCGCGGGCGAGATCGTGCTGCGGCTGGACCCGGGCATGGCCTTCGGAACCGGGCAGCACCCGACGACGCGGCTCTGCCTGGCGCTCCTCGAAGAGCACCTGCGACCGGGGGGCCGCGTCCTCGACCTGGGCACCGGCTCCGGCATCCTGGCGATAGCGGCGGCGCTGTTGGGTGGGGGTGAGGTGCTCGCCCTCGACCTCGACCCCGTGGCAGTGAGGGTTGCGGAGGCCAACGCCGCGGCCAACGGCGTCGCCGACCGCGTGAGCGTCGTTCAGGGCACGCTCGACGGGCGCCGGGCCGCCGCGGCGCGGTACGATTGCGTCGTGGCGAACATCAGCGCCGAGGCGACGCTGGAGATGGCCCCAGCTCTCGTCGCAGCCCTGCGGCGCGGGGGCGTCGCCATCGTCAGCGGCATCATCGCCGAGCGGGCCGAGGAGTGCACGAAGGCGCTGGCGGCGGTCGGTGCCTCCATCCTGGCGACGGCAGCCGAGGGCGACTGGCGCGCCATAGTATCGAAGCGGCCCTAGCGCCATGCACCGCTTCTTCGTGCCGCCGGAGGTGCTCGCCGCGGACGATGTCCTTCTCGAAGGCCCACTCGCGCGTCGCATCGGCCGCGTCCTGCGCTTGAAGCCCGGCGATACGGTCTTCCTCTTCGACGGCAGCGGCCTCGAATATGAGGTCGAGCTCGGGGGCGTGGGCGCACGAGAGGTGCGGGCGCGCATCGTCGATAGGCGGCCGGGGCGGCCGGAGCCGCGCCTGCGGCTCGTCCTCTACCAGTCGCTTATAAAGGGTGAGCGCTTCGACTGGGTGCTGGAGAAGGGGACGGAGTTGGGAGTCAGCGTCTTCGTGCCGCTGCTCTGCCAGCGAAACGTCATGCGGCCGCCCGGCGAGAGGACGGGCCGCAGCGAGCGCTGGCGGCGCGTCGTGGTGGAGGCGGCCGAGCAGTGCGGCCGCAGCGTCGTGCCGGCGGTGGCGCCAGTGGCCCCTCTCGAGGCGGCCCTTGGTGCCGCGACGGGCCTGCGTCTTCTGCCCTGGGAGGGCGAGCGCTCGCTCGGCCTGCGCGGCCTGCTGCGACAGGGCTTCGTGGAGGCGGAGGCGGCCGACCCGCCGTCCGTGAGCATCTTCGTCGGTCCCGAGGGCGGCTTCACGGAGGAGGAGGTCGCCTGCGCGCGCCGGGCTGGGGTGCGGACGGTATCGCTGGGGCCGCGCATACTGCGCTCTGAGACCGCCGGCATCGTTGCCGCGGCGGCCGTCCTCTACGAGCTCGGAGAGCTGGGGGCTTAGGGCCCTATCTCGACCGCCGTCCAGGGCAGCGGATCGACGTTCACGCCGATGACGATTATCTCCCAGTGCAGGTGCGGTCCGGTGGCGAGACCCGTGTCGCCGACGGCCCCCACGACCTCGCCTTTTGCTACGTCCTGCCCCTCGACGACGGCGATCTGCGACAGGTGATGATAGGCGCTGTAGACTCCCAGGCCGTGGTCGATGATGACCGAGTTGCCGCGGACGGTGAGAGCGCCCGCGAACGCGACGCGCCCGCTGTTGGCCGCCACCACGGGCACGCCGGCATCGGCAATGATGTCTGTGCCGTGATGGAAGTCGACGACTGGCGCCTCGTTGTAGCTGCGTCCGACGCCGTAGCCGCCGCCGATCGGTCCCGCCACCGGCATTATGAATGGCCCAGACCACAGCTTCGCCACCGTGAACACCGAGAAGGTGGCCGCGCGCCGGTTGTTCTCCTCTTGCACGATGGCGGGGTCGAGTAAGGCGGCGCGGTCGGGCGGCAGGGTGATGTACTCCACCGGGTAGGCGACGTCGACTACCGTGAGCGTCGTCTGAAAGCTGTCCAGGACGGCTCCGTCGGCCGCCAGGAGGTCCACCGAGACCGGGTAGGCGCCCGGCTCCTGGAACGCATCCACCCCGAGCACGCCCCAGGCCATCCCATCCTGATTCAGCAGCGGGTAGCGACGGTTGTTGAACGTGACTCGGGCGCTATCGGCGCCTTGTGTTGGCACGCGCACGGTTGCGACGCCTCCCTGCCCGATCTCCGGCGGCACGAGCTCGATGCCAGCGTTCGGTGGCGGCGCTGGCTCGGCGGGCGCTGGCGGTGTAGCGGGTGTGGGCGGTGGTGGTGGCGCTTCGGTCGCGGCCGGCGGCACGGGTGATGGCGGCAGCGGCGTGGGAGTAGGCGGCTCAGGCGTCGGCGGTACGGGAGTGGCCGGCTCGGGCGTGGGCGGTACGGGAGTGGCCGTCGGCGGAAGCGGCGTGACGGTGGGCGGAACGGGAGTGACCGTCGGGCTCGGCGGCCGGGCCGTGGCGGTCGCGACGGCCGTGCGCGTGGCAGTCGCCACCACGATGCCCTCCGCCTCGTCTCCGCCCGACTGCCCGCCGCAGCTCAGGGCGATGGCCAGCAGCGCCACGAGCGCCGCCGCCGCGAGAGCCCAGCCGCGCGATGGTGCGGTCTTCCTTTCCATCCCGTCGATTGTAGCCTATGGCGAGATCGGCCGGTAGGGCAGGCCCGAGAGTCCGCTCGGGTCGATAGATTCCAGCCGAGCTGATATAATTTGGGACAACCGTTCGGCGGCGGCGGCTGCCGCAGGCCTGACGGTTCTTGTGCCGCGCGGAGTCGCGGGAGACAGCGGTGGAAGACCCCAAGATCGTCGTCGAGCGCATCATCGACAACGTCGAGAAGGTCATCGTCGGCAAGCACGACGAGGTGCGGACGGCGGTCATCGCCCTCGTCTGCCAGGGCCACATGCTCATAGAGGACGTGCCCGGCGTCGGCAAGACCATCCTCGCCCGCAGCATCGCCCGCTCCACCGGCTGCACCTTCAAGCGCGTCCAGTTCACGCCCGACCTCCTGCCCACAGACATCACCGGCGTCTCCATCTACAACCAGAAGACGGGCGACTTCGAGTACCGGCCCGGCCCGGTGATGGCCCAGGTGGTGCTCGCCGACGAGATCAACCGCGCGACGCCGAAGACGCAGTCGGCCCTGCTCGAAGCGATGGAGGAGCGCCAGGTGACCGTCGACGGCGTGACGCGTCCCCTGCCCAAGCCCTTCATGGTCATCGCCACCCAGAACCCCATCGAGTACGAGGGCACCTTTCCTTTGCCGGAGGCCCAGCTCGACCGCTTCCTGCTCCGCGTCCACCTCGGCTACCCCTCTAGCACGGACGAGGTCATCATCATGGACCGCCAGCAGCACGTGCACCCCATCGAGGCGCTGGAGCAGGTCACCGACGCCAACGAGATCATGGGCCTCCAGCGGGCCGTCAAGGAGATCTATGTCGACCCCCTGATTAAGCGGTACATAGTGGGGCTGGTGGAGGCGACCCGCGACCACGATTCCGTCTATCTCGGCGCCTCGCCCCGGGGCTCCCTCGCCCTCTATCGGACCTGTCAGGCGCGGGCGCTCCTGGACGGCCGCGACTTCGTCTTGCCCGACGACGTGAAGGAGCTGGCGTACGCCACCCTGGGCCATCGCATCATCGTCAGCCCCTCGGCGCGTGTGAGGAGCGTCAGCGTCGCCAATATCGTGCGGGGCTGCCTGGGGCGGGTGCCCGTGCCGGGCATCCGCGCCCGCCTGCCGGACGGGTAGGCCCGCCTGCCGGACGGGTAGGCCCGCCTGCCGGACGGATAGGACGCCTTGCGGGCGGAGCCGGTCCCCGCTGAGCTCGCGCTGGCCCCATCGACTCGCCAACCTCGAAGTACCGCTCTAGCGACGTAATGCGGACCACAAACATAAGAATCGTCCATGGCGGCTCCCGCCGGCACTGCGGAGGATGAGATGCGGGGCACGCCCTTCGACAGGCTCAGGGTGCGGCAGGAGAGCCCCGGGAGACGGGCAATGCATAATGGCATGCTGAGCTTGTCGAAGCACCTAAGGTCAGGGACGACCGCACTCTCGGAGCAATGAGCTTTCCCATCCGTCTCTACCGAACCCTTCTCGTCCGTCACCGCTCGCTGACTGTCGTCACGGTGCTGTTCGTCGTCTCCGTCGTCTCGGGCTTCTCGACGGGCTTCTGGCTCCTCTTCCGCCTCGCCTATCTCATCGCTGTGGCGGTGCCCATCGCCTACCTGTGGGGCCGGCTGAACCTCCGGGGCCTCGAGGTTGCGGTCGAGCGAACGGCCGACCGACTGGTCGAGGGCGAGTATGCGCAGGGGCGTATCTCGGTGCGCAGCCGCAGCCTCTTCTCCAAGCTCTGGCTGGAGGTCGAAGAGCCGTCCGATCTGCCGGGCCACCGCTCGCGACGCGTAGTCTCGCTGGGCGTGCGGGGCTATTGCTCCTGGAAGACGAGCACCCTCTGCCTGCGTCGGGGCGCTTACACAATGGGGCCGCTCACGGTCACCACCGGCGATCCTTTCGGCCTCTTCCACTTCACCCGCCGGTTCGGGGAGCGACGCCGGCTTCTGGTCTACCCCCAGGCCGTAGAGCTGCCGAACTTCTATGTGCCGCCCGCCCTCCTGCCAGGCGAGGGGCGCTTCCGCCGTCGCACCCACTACGTCACCCCCAACGCCGCCGGCGTCCGCCAGTACCAGTACGGCGATAGCCTCAGCAGGATCCACTGGCTGACGACGGTGCGGACGAACGAGCTGATGGTCAAGCTCTTCGAGCTCGATCCTTCCAGCGACATCTGGGTCGTCCTCGACCTCCAGCGGCGGGTCCAGGCGGGCTCCGGCGACGACGGCACCGAGGAGTACGGCGTCAAGATCGCGGCGTCCGTCGCGCGCTACTTCCTCATGGCCAACCGAACCGTCGGCTACCTGGCGGCGGGCGCCCACTACGACATCGAGGAGGCGGAGCGCGGCGCCCAGCACTACACCCGCATCCTGGAGGCGCTGGCCCTGGCGCAGGCCACCGGCGGCGTATCGCTGGCCAGGCTCCTGAACGCCGAGGGCAAACGGTTCGGCCGCCACACGACGGTGGTGGTCATCACGCCGTCCACCGACGAGAGCTGGGTCCTCAGCCTCCAGTCGCTGGCGCAGCGGGGCGTCAAGGTGGCGGCGGTGCTGCTTGAGCCGAGCACCTTCGGTGCCGACGCCAGCTCTCTTCTCGTCTTCGGCGCGCTGGCCGCCAGCGACATCTACACCTACCTGGTGAAGCGCTCCGATAATCTGGTCGCGGCCCTGGGCAGCGGCATCGAGGCGCCTGAGGCGGGAGCCGGCCGGCGGGTGGTGCTGCCATGAGAGAGGCTAGCTGGTCGGAATCGATTGGCCCGCGCCTGGTACGCGCGCTCGAGCCCGAGCCGCCGCCCAGCGAGCCGTCGTCGAGGCCGTTCGTTTCCTGGGAGGACGTGCTTACCCTTGCCATCGTCCTCATCGTGTTCCTCAGCGTCGTGGGGTCCATCGACCGGGCGGACTGGGTCGACGAGATGCCCTCCCTCTACCCGGTGGCTTTCCTGGGGCTCTTCCTGGGGCTGGCTCTGGCCCGGTCGAGGGCGCCGGAAGCCCTGGCCCACGTCCTCTCGCTCGTGGTTGGCGGCGCCGCGGTGCTGGCGACGCTGCTCTCCGTGCTGCCCGGCGATAGCCCCCAGGCCCGCGTCCACGAGCTGACCTTTCGCATGGGCGAGTGGCTCAGCGCCGCCTTTGGGGGCGGCATAAGCACTGACCCCCTGCCGTTCATCGTCATAGTCGTCCTATCGACCTGGCTGGCGGCCTACGTGTCCGCCTGGAGCATCTTCCGCTGGCGCAACGCCTGGCTGGGCCTGATACCCGGCGGTGTGGCGCTCCTCATCAACATCAGCTACCTGCCGGGGCAGTTCTCCTTCGCATTCGTGTTCTTCCTCTTCGGGGCGATCCTGCTCGTCATGCGCATGAACGTCGTCGGAAAGATGGAAGAGTGGCGCCGGGAAGGCTCTCCCCACCCCGAGTTCCTCAGCGTCTCCAGCCTCAGCATCACCTTCTGGGTCGCCCTCCTGCTGCTGGGGGCCGCCTGGCTTATCCCCGTGTCAGAGGGATCGGGGCCGCTAGCGGGCGCCTGGGAGCGCATCACCGGGCCCGTCACCTCCCGTGTGCTGGAGTGGAGCCGGCTGTTCGCCTCTATCGACAGCAAGAAGCCGGTCAGCGTGCACAGCTTCGGCTCAACGTTGCCCTTCCAGGGGAGCGTCAGCCTGGGCGTCGAGCGGGTGATGACGGTGGAGGTGCCCGGCGGGTCGTCCGCCGGGCTGGAGGGGCCGGGCTACCTGCGGGCCCAGTCCTACGAGATCTACACGCCCTACGGCTGGAAGCTGGGCTCACGGGAGGAGCGCGGCGTCGAGGCGGGCGGCGTCGCAGGTGGAGAGGGCGAGCTTTCGCCGGGGCGGGGGGCGGCGGCGGTGAAGATCGAGGTGTCCGCGCACCGCCATGTCATCTTCAGCCTGGGCCAGCCCCTGAGCGTCGATGTGCCCTTCGAGGAGGAGGCGTCGGCCTCTCGTTCCGACGTGGCGGCGCTCCGCCCGACCGAGAGTCTGGGGAAGGGTGAGCGCTACACATCGCTTGGCACGGTCTCGGAGGCGAGCGTCGAAGAGCTGCGGGCCGCCGGCAGCGATTACCCCTCCGCCATCAAGACTGTCTACCTCCAGCTTCCCGACGACCTGCCCGCCTCGGTCAGCGGCCTCGCCCGTGACCTCACCCAGTACGAGAACAACCCCTACGACAGGGCGCGTGTCATTGAGGGCTACCTGCGCACCTACCCCATCGACTACGAGGTGCCGGTGACGCCGGTAGGCCGCGACAGCGTCGACTACTTCCTGTTCGACCTCAGACGCGGCTATTTCGACTACCACGCGTCGGCGATGGTCATGCTCCTCCGCTCGATCGGTATACCGGCGCGGCTCGCCGTGGGCTACGTGCTGGACGAAAAGGAACGCGAAGTCGGCGGCGCCACCTACGTGGTCAGCGAGCAGAGCGCCTTCGCGTGGCCCGAGGTGTACTTCCCCGGCCTCGGCTGGATCGATTTCAATCCGACGCCGTCGCAGCCGCCGATCGTGCGCCCGGGCGAGGAGGTCGCGGCTCCGGAGGAGGCGGACCAGGGCGGTATGACGGGTGCCCCCGCCGATATCCCCTTCGGCCTGGGGGGCATACCGCTCGCCGATGGCGGGGAAGTTGAGGTGGCGGCGGAAGGCGGCGGCAGTCGCGCCCCATTCGTCGTCCTCGGCACGCTGCTCGGCCTTGCCACGCTGCTGGCAGCCTCGGCGGCGACGCTGAGGCTGGCCTGGCAGAGGGGCCTGGGAGGCCTCGACTACGCCAGCCAGACCTGGGAGAAGACCGTGAGGCTGGCCTCCTGGGCGAAGATCGGCCCCCGGCCGCAGGAGACTCCCCGTGAGTTCGCCCGCAGCCTCGGCCGAGAGCTATCGGATGACCCCGGCCTCGGCTTGCTGGCCGAGTCCTACGTGCGGGCTCGCTTCGGGCGGAAGCCGACGGAAGCGGCGGAGCGCGCAAGGCTGGAGACGCTGTGGAGAAGGCTGCGAGGTCGTCTCCTGGTGCGGATCCTTCGCCGCAGCGCGAAGGGAAACAGGACGGGCTGACCGTTTCCGGGTCGCCTGCCCGCCCGCTCAGGGCTGAAGGAATCCCCCCGCCTCCTCGCGGTCGGCCAGGATGGCCCTGGCTTCGTTCAGCTCGTCGCTGGGTACGAGGATGCGGCAGCTTATGCCCGAGACGCCCAGGAAGGTGACGGCGTCCGATGGCTTGATCATGGCCGACACTCCCTCACCCCGCAGCAGTTCCACCAGCATCTCTGCGCTGAGCTGGTCGGGTGCCGTCGTCAGGTTGACCCACTTCCGATTCACTGGCATGGCCGTCTCCGCAGTCTAGTAGTCGGGCTCGCCTGAGGTCCCAGACGAGCCGGATGGGAGGCTCGGCTCCAGGCTCTCCTGCTCCCGGATCAAGTCTAGCACCTTTAGCGCCTCCTCCACCGTGAACTTCCCTTCTATTCCGGCCAGGGCGTCGGAGAGCGCCCGTTCGGCCTGCTCGAGGCCCGCCTGAGGCGGGCCGGCGCCGGGCTCGGAGGGAGGCGCGCCGGTCTGGCCCGGGGGCTGCTGCCCGGATTCGCCCGCCGTGGGTGCCGGGGCGCCGGCCGCCGGCGCCTGCCCGCCACCCTCCCCTTGGGCGGGTGCCGCGGGCGGTTGCTGCGCCAGGAGTCGGGCTGTGAGCTCCAGGTTGAACTTGGCATCGGCGTCCGACGGGTTCAGGATGAGGGCTCGCTTGTAGGCCTCGAAAGCGTCGGCAATCCGACCGAGCCGGAAGTAGTGGTTGCCGAGCCCGTACTCGGCGCGGAATGCGAGGGTGGGGTCGTCGATGGGGAAGGCGCGCAGCACCTCGTCGACGGCGGGCTCGTACTCCTCCAGGCGGTCGAGGGCGTTGGCGGCGTTGAGGTTGAGCTCGGCCAGGTCGGGCCGCTCCACCTGCGCTTCCCGGTAGGCCTCCAGCGCGCGGGCGAAGTCGCCCTCCTGATACAGCCGGTTCCCCTCCTCGTTCAGGCTGTGGACGGAAGCGACGCAGGCCGCCGTCACGAAGGCGACCAGCCCGGCCGCAGGCAGGAGGGGCCAGCGCCTCGGCCGGCTGGCCCGCCGGGGCCGCCCTCCGCCCGCCGGCAGCACGAACTCGATAGCGATGAGCGCCAGGCCGGCCGCAAGGAACCACTGGAAGCGCTCGATGGGACGGCTCTGGCTCTCGACGGCGAAGAGCGTCCTCTCGAGTCCTCCCAAGTCGTCGGCCAGGGGCGCCAGCGTGCCCTCCGGGGTGGACAGGTCGACGTAGCTGCCGCCGCCGCTATCGGCCATCCGGCGCAGGAGTCCTTCGTCAAGGCGCGTGATGGTGGGCATGTCTGCCCCCTCCTCCACTGCCGAGAGCGGCGCGCCGCTGCTGGTGCCGACGCCGGCGGTGTAGACCAGAATGTCTTCGTCGCTGGCTCGCTGCACGGCCTCCAGTACCTGGCCGCCGAAGTCCTCCCCGTCGCTGACGACGACGATGGCGCGGCTGGCGGCCTCGCTCGCCGCCAGGGCCTCCGTGGCTTGCTCCACGCCCGCCCCCAGCGAGGAGCCGGGCGCCGTCAGGCCCCGCTCCCGGGTTGCCGCCGCCACCAGACTGTCGACGACGGCGAGGTCGCTGGTCAGGGGCGAACGCACCAGGGCGTCGCCGCCGAAGAGCACCAGGCCCGCCCGGTTGCCCGCGAGGCGCTCCAGCAGCGCCCCGATCTCCTCCTGGGCGCGGGCGAGTCGGCTGGGAGTGACGTCGGTCGCGTCCATGCTGCGGGAGACGTCGAGGGCTATCATGAGGTCGATGCCCCGCCGTTCGACGGGCACTTCGCGGCTCCCGATCTGGGGTCGGGCGGCAGCCAGCGCCAGGAGCGCCAGGGCGAGCGTCAGCAGCGCTCCCTTCAGGGCGGGGCGAAGGGGGCCGGCCGCGGCCCCCGCAGCCGCCCGGCCTCGTTCGCCGACAAAGCGGGCTTCGGCCCGCGCCTTCCACCTCAAAAGGAGCGCCACGGCCAGGCCCGCCAGCGGGACGGCGGCGAGGAGAGCAAGGAAGGAGGGTTCGGCGAAGCTCATGGCCTCCTCACGGTATGCGACGAAAGACGGTGCTGGCGAGGAGCACCTCCAGGGCCAGCAGGGCGAGGCCCGGCACCAGGAAGTAGGCCGCCCGCTCGTCGAAGGCGGCGAAGTGCTTCTGCCCCACCCGTGACTTCTCGAGGCGGCCGATCTCGTCGTAGATCTGGGCCAGGGTCTCGGGGCTGCTGGCGCGGTAGTAGCTGCCGCCCGTCACCTCGGCCATCTTCTCGAGGGCGCTCTCGTCAACGTCTAGCTGCGACGGCACCGGCCTGCCCTCGGGCAGATCGACGACGCCGACGGTGTAGATGCGTACCTTGAGCGCCTCGGCGATGCGGGCCGCCGCGAGGGGCTCCACTTCGAACTGATTGTTCTCGCCGTCGGTGAGAAGGATGACGATACGGCTGCGCGCTCGCGAGTCCCGCAGCAGGTTCAGAGAGTCGGCCACGGCCAGGCCGATAGCGGTGCCGTCCGGGAGCGCGCCGCCGTCGGCGTCTTTCACCAGCGCCCCGAGAGCTTGATAGTCGAGGGTCAGGGGGCTCACCACCAGGCTCTGGCTGCGAAACACCACCAGCCCCAGCCGGTCGTTCTCGCGTCCGCGCACGAAGTCGGCCAGCACCGACCTCGCCACGTCGAGCCGCGTCCGTTCGCCCAGGGTGGTCTGGCTCATGCTGCTCGACGTATCGAGGGCCAGGACGATATCGATCCCTTCGGCCGGCACCAGCGCTTCCGCGTGGCCCGACTGGGGCCGGGCGAGCGCGAGCACGAGGAGCACCAGGGCGAGGGCTCGCAGAGGCACGAGGGCGGGCCGGAAGCGTACCCGCCAGGTCGGCGCCAGATGCCGGAGCAGGGAGACGCTGCCGAAGCCGAGGCTGCCTTCGGTGGGCCGGCCCATCCCCCGCCAGAGGAGGAGCGGGGGCACCAGCAGCAAGAGAAGCAGGAACTGAGGGTTCTCGAATTCTATGTTCATGGCGTCGCCCCCGGCTCCAGGGGCTCCGCCGCCGCTGAAGTGCGCGTCAGCTCGACGATCTCATAGGCGGCGGTCAGGTCGCCTTCGGCGCGGGCGGGGGCGGGGACGTACTGCGCGTAGCGGACGCTGTCGCATTGGGCGAGAAGGCCGGTCACCAACCGTGCCTGCCAGCGCCCGACGCCCCGCCCTATCATCTGCGTCTCCAGCTCTGCTGTGCTCATGGCGAAGGCCGGGAAGCCGTAGCGGTCCGTCAGGTAGCGCCGTATGGAGGCGCCGATGAGCCGGTAGTAGGTCTTGTGCTCGCCGCGGCCGGGCAGACCGAGCCCGGCGATGCGGTCGAGCTCGCTGCGAGCGACGTCCTCGGGCAGAGGTGGCGTCGTCGTCGGGGCGGTGCGGCGTCGCAGCAGCGGGCTCCTGATCAGGAGCAGGCCGGCGATGAGGACGATCAGCGATGCCGCCGCGCCGAAGGCGGGCCGGACGTAGGCCGGCAGGCCGCCGGGCACCGTTAGCTGCGGCTTTAGGTCGCGGATGTCCTGCGGCGTCTCGCCGGGCGGCAGCACGCTCTCGACGGCGATGGTCATAGGCGGGCTGGCGGCGGCGCGAGCGAGGCCGGCGTCATCTCGATAGGTGACCTCCAGGGGCGGAACCGTCAAACTGCCGGTGGCGAAGGCGGCGATGACGTACGTGGCCCGCACCTGGGAGCGACCGTCGCCCAGGCTTCGCTCCTCGGGCGGTTGCACCTCCAGCACATCGAACCCGCCGAAGGCGGCCGGGTCGTCTGGAAGCGCCACCTCCACGCCGGCGTCGTGCTCGACTGTCAGCGTGAGGGTGATCCGGTCGCCCACCGTCACGCGGTCGCGGTCGGCGCTGGCGGTGACGACGACGGGTCCCTGCCCTGACTGATCCGCCCGCACGCTCCCGCGCATCCCGCCGGAGAGAGCCAGGACGAGGGCGCCTGTGGCCGCGAGCAGAAAGAGGAGGCGGAACATCTGCTAGCGCCTTTGACTGCGGGCGCGGAAGAAGCTCATCAGCGGTTCCACGAAGGAGCGGTCGGTGCGGATGCCCACCTCATCGACGCCGAGGGAGCCCAGGAGCCGGTGCCGCTCTTCCTGCTGGTGTCGCGCCGCCGAGGCGTAGTGCTCTCGCACCGACGGGTCGTCGCTGTCGATGAGCAGGCGCTCGCCGGTCTCGGCGTCCGCCAGCTCGACCAGGCCTGCCGGCGCCAGCCCCGCCTCCCGCGGGTCGGTGAGGGCAAGGGCGATGATGTCGTGGCGCCGGGCCGCTACGCGCAGGGCCGCCTCATAGTCGCCGGCGAAGAAGTCGGAGATGAGGAAGACTACGCTGCGACGGCGGGCGATGCGGCTCAGGAACTGGACGGCCGACGCGATATCGGTGGCGCGATGTTCGGGGCGCAGGTAGAGGAGCTCGCGGATCAGGCGCAGGACGTACTGGCTGCCCTTCTGCGGCGGCACGAACCTCTCGATCTGGTCTGAGAAGGCGATGAGCCCCACCCTGTCGTTGTTGCGGACGGCGGCGAGAGCGAGGAGGGCCGCGATCTCCACCGCGACCTCGGCCTTCGTTTGGGACGTGGTGCCGAAGCTTTCGGAGGCGCTGACGTCGACCGCCAGGAGCACCGTTAGCTCGCGCTCCTCCACGAACTTCTTGACGTAGGGCGTGCCCATGCGGGCCGTGACGTTCCAGTCGATGATGCGGACATCGTCGCCGGGCTGATATTCGCGCACCTCGGAGAATTCGAGGCCGCGGCCGCGAAAGACGCTGTGGTACTCGCCCGAGAACAGGTGGTCGACGAGGCGGCGGGCGCGGATCTCGATGCGCCGGATCTTCTGTAGCAGTTCCGGTGGAATAGGGGGCGACTCTACCGCGTCTGATCCCATCTCAGCGCCTGGTGCCGGGGGGCGGCGGGGGGCTCCAACCTCCAACGCGGGCGCCCCTCCCCTGGAAGGCTGAAGCCTTCCGCTACACCCCACCTCCCACCCCTCACATCCCGCATCTCACATCCTGCTTCCAGCCTTCAACGCCGACGCCCCCCTGGAAGGCTGAAGCCTTCCGCTACACCCCTCCTCCCACCTCTCACATCCAACTTCCAGCTACGGCACCTCGACGCCCTCGAGGACCTGCCGCACGATATCCTCGCTCGTCAGCTCCTCCGCCTCGGCCTCGTAAGTGACGATGACTCGATGGCGGAGGACGTCCAGGGCCACGGCCTTGATATCGTCGGGGGTGACGTAGCCCCGGCCCTGGATGAAGGCGTGGGCCTTGGCCGTCTGCGCCAGGAAGACGCTCGCCCGCGGCGACGCGCCGTAGGCGATGAGGCCGCTGAGGTCGTCCATCCGGTAGGACTCGGGCTCTCGCGTTGCGAAGACAAGGTGCACGATGTAGTCCTCGAGGCTGCCCTCCATGTGTACACTCTGGACGGCCTGTCGGGCGGCGAGGATGGCGTCGGGCGTGGCCACGGGCGAGACGGGTGGCGGCTGAGCGGCGACGTAGCGCCCCAGGATCTCCTTCTCCTCGCGCCGGCTGGGGTAGGTGATCACCGCCTTGAGCATGAAGCGGTCGAGCTGCGCCTCCGGCAGAGGGTAGGTGCCCTCCTGTTCGATGGGGTTCTGCGTCGCCAGCACCATGAACGGCTCGTCGAGGGGGAAAGTGGTGCCGCCGATGCTCACCTGTCGCTCCTGCATCGCCTCCAGCAGCGCCGATTGCACCTTTGCCGGCGCGCGGTTCACCTCGTCGGCGAGCACGATGTTGGCGAAGATCGGCCCCTTGCGCACCTGGAACTGCCCGTCTTGGGGGTTGAAGATCGTCGTGCCCGTGACGTCGGCGGGCAGCAGGTCGGGCGTGAACTGGATGCGCACGAAAGAGGCGCTGATCGCCTGCGCGAGGGTGCTGACGGACAGGGTCTTGGCCAGGCCGGGCACGCCCTCGATAAGGATGTGGCCCCGGCAGAGAAGGGCGATGAGCAGCCTGTCGATGAGGTAGTCCTGCCCGACGATGACCCGGGCCACCTCGGCCTTCACGTCCCGGACGAACCGGCTCTGCTCCTTGACCCGGGCGTTGATCTCCGTGATGTCCTGCATCGCTGCCCGCCCGACAGGTGCTCTAGACAGAAAAGGGGCTCGTGCTGAGCCTCCATCTCAGGTCTCACAGACCGGATTCAGTGTACTTTATCGGTGATGGCCTTGCAAGCTGAGCAGCGCGTCGCCCGGCGAGCCTTCGCGCTCGGCTCCGTCCAGACGATCGAAGGCCAGGCTTGCGCCGGAGGCGCATCCGCTTCTGGAGGATAAGCCTGGCCTTCTCGATTGGCCTCGTGTAGTCGATGACACCGTGGGCGGGGGTCTGAAGGCCCCGACCTACGGTTGCGCTGCGGTGGCCGCTACTGTTTCGGCGCCTGGGCCGGCCACTCGTTGACCAGCTTGGCGGTCACCTGCTTCGGCACCAGCTCCGATACGAGGTCCACCGTCCAGAGCTTGTCGGTGTCGACGGCGGCGATCTCCTCGGGCTCCGAGTAGAGGGAGATGCGGCCGGCCCGCACCAGGAAGTTGCGGCCGTTGATGTTGGCGGCCTCATCGGTGCAGAGCCAGGCCACGAAGGGGCCGATCTGCTCCGGCACCTGCTTCTCCATCATGGCGAGCTGGGCCTTGCCCGCATCGCCGGCGCGCAAGAAGCGCTGCTTCATGTCTTCGCTCATGGTGAGGCGGGTGGCGGCCACGGGCCGGATGGCGTTGCAGCGTACGCCGTAGCGCCCCATCTCCCGCGCCACCGTGCGCGTCATCCCGACGATCCCCTCCTTGGCGGCGGCGTAGTTCGTCTGCCCGATGTTGCCGAGACCGGACGTCGAGGAGGTGTTGACGATGACGCCCGACCGCTGCTGGCGGAAGAGGACGCAGGCGTGCTTGAGAAGGTTGAAGTGGCCCTTCAGGTGCACGGCTATCACTATGTCCCAGTCCTCCTCCGTCATGTTGAAGACCATGCGGTCGCGGAGGATGCCGGCGTTGTTGATGAGGATGTCGAAGCGGCCGAAGGTATCGATGGCCTGCTTGATCATCGCCTCGGCGGCGTTGAAGTCGGCAACGCTGCTGTAGTTGGCGGCGGCCTTGCCGCCCATCTTCTTGATCTCGTCGACCACCTCGTCGGCGGGGCCCTTTTCGCCACCGGAGCCGTCTAAGGCTCCTCCGAGGTCGTTGACAAGGACCGCGGCCCCCTCCGAGGCCAGTGCCAGCACCTCGCCGCGGCCAATGCCACGACCGGCGCCGGTGACGATGGCTACCTTGCCCTTCAGTCTCTCGCCCACGGTGATTCCTCCTTCTCGGCTGGGACGCTAAGGCTCGCTGCCCGAACAGCCAGACAGCCCGCAGGGACTCGTCGGGACGGGGCCCTCGGGTTCTGGTGGACGTAAGGGGTGCCAGGAGTCTTGTACATTATGTGGCCGAAATACGCAAGGGCCGCCCGTACCGCCTTGCGCGGGTCAAACGACCCCGCGGATGGCCCCGAAAGGCGCCTCGCCTATTGAACAGCCTGGCAGGACGCCAGAAACGAGAATTCCGTGTACCTCTAGGCGGGGACTCGATCTTCCAGCCGCACGTCGCCCGGCTCGCCGAGAAGGGACGCCAGCCGGTCCCGCAGCTCCGGACAGGCGCGCGCCGAGGGCAGCGCCATCGGCACCTCCTCCCCGTCGCGCGTCCGCACCACCAGGCGCATCTCATCGTCGCCGGGGAAGTCGGCCAGCGCCGCCATCACCGCCGAGAGCCGCTCCAGGTCTTCCGACTCGTCGTCCGTCTCGCGCAGGCTGATGTGAAGTCGTTGCGGTGGCGCTGAGGGGGCCGGCGGCTCGGCTGAGCCTTCGGGCCGAGCCTCAGGCCGAGGGCTCGCCGAAGTCGGCCGCGGGGTCGGGGTGACGGTGTGGTCAGCGCGAGGGGCGGTGCCGGTGGTGCGCATCGCGCTGGTGGCCGGCCCCGATGACGTCGCCCCCTGACGCAGCCATTCGGGAATGACAAACGCGTCGGCGCTGACGCCCGCCCCCTGATAGAGAGAGGCCCGCTGGACGCTGCACTGGAGGCGGTCGCCGCGCTCTCGCACGCGCACCAGCGCCAGAACGATGTTTCCCTGGGCCCAGAGGTCCGGCGTCTGCTCCAGGACGTCCGGCCAGACAGTGACCTCCACCGTCCCCGACAGGTCCTCCAGCTCCACCGCAATGAATGAGCGGCCGTCCCGCGTGAAGAGCTGACGGATGTGGTTGACAAGCCCCGCCAGCACCACCTCGCGGCCGCTCATCTCCCCCGTGACCTCGCTGCACATGGCGGTGACGTGCTGCGAGAGGACGGCGGCGGCGCTCCGGAACGGGTGCTCCGAGACGTAGACGCCGAGAAGCTCCTTCTCCCAGGCCAGCATCTCGGAGCCGGACACCTCCGCCGGCTCCAGTTCGAGGCCAGGCATCGGCGTCGAGACGCTTTGGCCGAACATGTCGAACATGGTGGACTGGCCCGACTCGCGCAGCCGCTGCTCCCGCTGGGCCAGCGAGAGGATGCGGTCCACGTTCGCGAGCAGCGTGCCGCGTCCGCCCAGCCCGTCGAGGGCGCCGGCCTTCACCAGGCTCTCCAGCGCCCGCTTGTTGAGGCTGCGCGGGTTGGCGCGGCGGCAGAAGTCTTCGATGGTGGCGAACTCACCGCGCCGCCGGCCGTCGTCCCCCTGGGGCTCATCCCTGGCGGCGACGATGCTCTCGGCGGCGCCGCTGCCGACGTTCTTGATCAGCGCCAGGCCGAAGCGAATGGCCCGACGGCCGACTTCGGCGAGCCCTCGGCCTGAGGCTCGGCCCGAAGGCTCAGTCGAGTCGTCGTCCGTCTGCTCCAGAGAGAAGGTGGCGCCGCTCTTGTTCACGTCTGGTGGAAGGACGGGGATGTCCAGTCGGACGCACTCGGCGACGGCGGCGGCGATGCGCTCGTGCGCCCCCGCCGGGTGGTGCGAGGCGAGAGTCAGCACCGCCGTCATGTACTCGGCGGCGTAGTGCGCTTTCAGGTAGGCGGTCTGGTAGGCGATGATGCCGTAGGAAACGGCGTGTGCCTTGTTGAAGGCGTAGCCCGCGAAGGGCTCGATGAGGTCGAATATCTGGAGGGCGTCATCTTCTCTATATCCCTTGGCGGCGGCGCCCGCCAGAAAGCGCTCCCGCTCGGCGGCCATGACCACCGGTATCTTCTTGCCCATCGCCTTACGCATGACGTCGGCCTCGCCCAGGGTATAGCCGGCGAACTTCTGGGCGATGAGCAGCACCTGGTCCTGGTAGACGATAACGCCGTACGTCTCGTCGAGGATGTCGGCCAGGTCGGCGTGAGGGTACTGGATCTTCTCCAGCCCATGCTTGGCCCGGCAGTAGGTGGGGATGTGCTGCATGGGGCCGGGACGGTAGAGGGCGACCATGGCCGCCAGGTCGCCGATGGACGTCGGCCTTAGCTCCTGGATATGGCGGCGCATGCCCGCGCTCTCCAGTTGGAAGACTCCGAACGTCTCGCCAGCCGACAGCATCTCGTAGGTCTCGGCGTCGCCGTCGGGCAGGTCGTGGAGATCGATCTCGACGCCGCGGCTGTCGCGGATGATCTCGACGGCGCGGCCGAGGATAGTGAGGTTCGCCAGGCCCAGGAAGTCCATCTTCAGCAGGCCGATTTCGGCCACCTGGTCCATAGCGAACTGGGTCATCAAGATGTCGCCCTCGCCGCCGCGCGCGCCTCCGTTTGCGTCCGGCGACTCGGTCGCATTCGCCGCCTCGAGCGAGCCGCGACCCCGGCCGGAGCGGCTCGCTTTCTGGAGAGGGACGTGCTCGACCAGGGGGTCGCGTGAGATGACGACGCCGGCCGCGTGGGTGCTGGCGTGGCGGGCGATGCCCTCCAGGCGCTTGGCGGTGTCCACCAGCCGTTGCACCTGCTCGTCCATGTCGTAGAGCGAGCGCAGCTCCGCGTTCTCGGACAGCGCGCGGTCGATGGTCATGTGGAGGGCGCCGGGGATGAGGCGGGCGACGCGGTCGCCCTCCGCGTAGGGGAGGCCCAGCGCCCGGCCGACGTCGCGGATGACAGCCTTCGCGCCCATGGTGCCGAAGGTGATGATCTGGGCTACCCGGTCGTGGCCGTACTTGTCTGCGACGTAGCGGATCACCTCGTCGCGGCGTTCGTCAGCGAAGTCGAGGTCGATGTCCGGCAGCTCGCGCCGCTCGACGTTCAAGAAGCGCTCGAAGACGAGGCGGTGAGCCAGGGGGTCGATGTCGGTAATGCCGAGGCAGTAGAGGATGATGCTGGCGGCGGCGCTGCCGCGCACGGCCATGGCGATCTGGCGGCTGCGGGCGAAGCGGGCGAAGTCGTTCACCACAAGGATGTAGCCGGCGAAGCCCGTCTCCCGCACTACCGACAGCTCGTATTCTAGACGGCGGCTCGCCTCCTCCGAGCCCAGCGGGTAGCGGCGGGCCAGGCTCTCTCGACAGAGCTGCGCCAGGTGCTCGTCCGGCGAGACGCCCGCCGGCACATCGGCCTCCGGCAGGTGAAGGCGCCCGAACTCCAGGTCGAGGTCGCACATCTCGGCGACGCGCCAGGAGTTGTCGATGGCCTCCGGCACCTCCTGCCCGAAGAGCTCCCGCATCTCCTCCTCCGACTTCACGTAGTAGGAGTCGTCGTTCATCTTCAGGCGCTTCTCGTCGTTTACCGACGTGCCCGTGCCGATGCAGAGGAGGACATCTTGAATCGGGGCGTCGTCGCGGTAGACATAGTGACAGTCGTTGGTCGCGACGAGGGGGATGCCCGTCTCCCGCGATAGCTCCACCAGCTTCCGATTGACCTCGGTGACCTCGGGCAGGTTGTGCTCCTGGAGCTCGAGGTAGAAGGCGTCGAAGACCTCATCGTAGAAGCGGGCCGCGGCCCTGGCGTCCTCGACGCGCCCGTCCATCAGCAGCCGGTGCATCTCGCCGGAGCTGCAGCCGGAGAGGGCGATGATGCCCTCGCCGTACTGCTGCAAGAGCTCCCTGTCCATGCGCGGCTTGTAGTAGAAGCCCTCCAGGTTCGCCTTCGTGACGAGCGTCAGGAGGTTGCGGTATCCCTGGTGGTTGCGGCTGAGCAGGGTGAGGTGACGAGCATGCTTATCGGCCGCTTCGCGCGAGTGGCGCGATCCGGGGGCAACGTAGGCCTCGATGCCGATGATGGGCTTGACGCCGGCCGCCTTCGCCTCCTTGTAGAAGTCGACGACGCCGTAGAGGACGCCGTGGTCGGTGATGGCCATCGCCTCCTGGCCCAGCTCCCGCGCCCGCTCCATGAGCTGAGGGATGCGAGAGAGGCCGTCGAGGAGGCTGTACTCGCTGTGCAGGTGGAGATGTGTGAACATCGGGGGTGCTCTGGCCCCTATTATAGCCATCCCCTCGCGTCAGATGCGAACATTTATGTCGATTTGACGTTTCTTTTTCGGGGCAGTGGCTCCTGATTCCCACTTGTCCACGCACCCGCAGAATCACACTGCAATTGAGCGAGCCGGTCCGCACAATCGTTGGTTGCGGCGCCAAGTCCGTGTTGGTATAATACGCTTCAAGACGAAGGGGCGATGAAGCTCGCCCGCCCGGGCGCGACCCGGGGCACCGCCTGAATAGGCTGACGGCTTCTACGTAGAGACGCGTAGGGGCCGTTTTTCGTGGTGGGGTCGCCAACATGGGCGGAAGCCAGGCAGACACGCAGCTCATCCTGATCCGCCACGGGCGGACCATTCTCAATTCTGCGGGACGTTTCCGCGGCCACGAAGATGTCCCTCTTGATGGGGTGGGCAGGGCTCAAGTCGAGGCCCTTGCGCACCGGCTGAAGGCGTCGTTCAACATCACGCAACTCCTTACCAGCCCTCTCCGGCGGGCGCTCCACACCGCGGACGCTATCGGCAAGACCTTCGGTCTTCCTACCGTCGTCGAGCCTCGGCTCATCGACCTCGACTTCGGCAACTGGCAGGGGCTGACCGCGGACGAGGCTGCTACCGCCTATCCCAGACAGTACCGCGAGTGGGAACGAATCCCAGAAAGGGCGTTGCTTCCCGGCGGCGGGTGCCTCGCCTGGCACGTGGAGAATGCCTTACGTCTCGCGGGGGAGGTTGTAGTCCGCTACCCCGGCGAAACCATTGGCCTGGTTACGCATGAAGTCATATGCCAGGGACTTACGTGTGGCTTTCTGAGCATCCCGCTCCGCCGGTTCAGAACCATCACCCACGCACCGGCCGCGTTCAGCGTCTTCCAGATGTTGCCACGTGCGTGGAGAGCCGTGACGCTCAATGACACGTGCCATCTCAAGCCATCCACGGGCCATTCTCGATCAGAGGACAACCGGAGCGGGCAGCGTGCCTCCAGCGCAGCGGAAGTTTCTTAGCATTTCCACAGCGCTGGCGCTCGAGTCGGCCATCGAGCGTAGACAGTGCCTCGTTTGTGCTGTTCAGCAGCGGGGCCTCGACCGTGCCCTCTTCTGGTTCCTGGAGGAGAGCTACTCTGACGGCCCGACGATCAGCAAGCTCGTTGACTCGCAGGGTCTGTGCATCAATCACACGCGGCTACTGCTGGCGCCAGAGAATCAGTGGCAGGTGAGCTTTGTATGCGAGGTCTTGACTGGTTACAATTGGCACCTGGCCGGTGAAGCCCTAGAGCGGGCCAAGACTTACCGCCGGATTGGTTTCGCTCGCTTTCTCATCGGATGGGCCAGCATCCGCCGTGCCTTCATCCCACGTACCGATTGCCCGTTCTGCAGATACCTTTGTGATTGGGAGAGGTGGACCCTCCGGGACCTTGCGGGCTTCAGCGACGACCCGGAGGTCGCGGCCGTCGGCCAGTACACCTGTGTCCCCCACGTCCTGATGCTTATCCCGCTCGCGTCCGGCCGGTTCGCTGTATCCCTGGCGGAGGCGCTCCATCGACACCTAGAGGCCATCAGGGCCGGAGACGGGCTCAAGCCCCCGCAAGCGGCCGAGTTCTTCCTGGCTTGCTACCCGCGGGCGACCCGCTCCGCTTTTCTCCCTGCGATGAGCAGAGAACTCCTGGCCGATGCCCGCACACTCGCCGACGCTGTCTCAATGCGGCCGCAGCCCCACCAACTCGCAGCGGACCCACCCGACTGGGATCGGCTGCACTTGGCAGAATGTCTCCTCTGTCAGGCGGTGCGCGCCGCCGAGGCCTCACGGCTGGAGGGTGAGGCCTACGCGTTCTGTCGGCCGCACGCGGCTGTGCTTCTGGCGGACGCTCCTGGGGCCGGCACACAGCAGCTTATGGAATGGGCACCGCGAGCGATTGAGCAACGACTCGTCCAACAGCCCCGCCGTTGGAGGGCGAACATCGTCAAGGAGACGACCTGCCCGGCCTGCCAGCAACGTTCCGAGAACATTGGCAGCGTGCTCGCAATCGTGGAGAAGGCCGCGCCCGACCGGCTGGCACAAACGAGGTTCTGCCTTCCCCACCTTCCCCTGGTTCTTCAACGGGTCCCGCCTGAAGCTGCTGTCGTGATCCTCAGGGGGGAATGTGACCTGCTTTCGTGTCTCCATGCCGAGCTGAAGGAGTTCTTCCGGAAGTCCGATTACCGCTTCCAGCATGAGCCGCGAGGGAGCGAGCAAACAGCCTGGCTTCGCGCCGCCGACATCCTGGCAGGGTCTTATCCGGCGGACATCGGATTCCAGTCCGAATTCGAGACAACGGCCCGGCGTACAGCGTGGACAACGGTGTAGAACCACCAGGGATTGATGGCTGCCGCCAGGGCGACGGGCGCGGCTTGAGGCGACGACCAAGATATGGTAGTATAGGGACGGTTAAAAGCGGGCGATGAAGCTCGCCCGCCCGGACCTTCCGGGGCACCGCCCGACGAGGGCTGATAGCTTCTGCGGACATAAGGCCGTAGAAGCTTTTTTCATGTGGGGTCGCGGATGAGCAACGACTGGGAAGCCGAGCGGCGGAGCCTTCAGGAGGGCGTCTGTCTGAAGACGGTACAGTTTGACATGCTGGAGGACACCTACCGGCAGGCGGCGGCGCTGGCCAAGCGCAACGGCTGGACCGAGGATGAGGCTCTCCTCATAGCGTTCTGTAACGGGCTCGCCTTCCTCAACGGAGAGGCTTCCCTCGCGCGGATTCAACGCGCGGACCTGCCCCAGCAAGTAGAGGAGGAGTTGAACCGCTTGCTCCGACAGGTTCAGGAGGAGTCCAGCCGCTCCGCCGTCCTGAAGTTTAGGGCGTATCGAATGAGCCAGGACAACGAGGCTCTAAGCATGCGGGAAGCCGGTCTCCGCGGCGAGCTCAAACTGGCAACGTATCGCCTCACCCTCTTCCGTCGGGACGAGGCGGCGTTGAAACAGCGTCTCTCGGAGCTGGAAAGGGAGAACGCCGAACTGAGGGGGAGGCAGCCGCCGGCGGCCTCTGGTGAGTTGAGGGAGGCGGCCACGCGCCCGCGGCGGCTGCCCCAACTGCGGCGCCTCCTGTGCGGCCGATGGCTTCGATCCTCAGGGTGACGCGGCCATGGCTACGGCTGAACGGTCGCTTCTCACGCTCGTGACTCCTCGCGTCGCGCAGTACGTTGAATCCTGTCGAGTGGCCGACGGGGGGTACTTCTTCGCCCGGGTAGCGCCCGCCGCGGCTCGGGACACCTACTTCGCGATCGCCAGCCTGCGCTTGCTTGGACGCCACCCTGAAGACCCACAGGGGGTGCGCCGCTGGGTCGAGGAGTGGCGTAATACACCCAGCAACGTTTCCGGCATACACGGGACGTATCTACTCTGCCGCTTGCTCGATGAACTCGGCGAGGACCTGGCTGTCATGCGCCCCTGCGCACAGGCGGTAGCGAAAGCAGAGAACGACCTGGGCGGGTTCGGAACCTACAAGAACGTCTACGTGGAATCCCTCTCCGAGCTTCAGGCCACCTACGAGGCCATCTGGGTCCTAGTCCGACTGGGCTATGCCGTGAGCGAGGACCGCGTTGAGCGGTTCCTCAGCCTTTTTCGTCAGCCGGACGGGGGATTCGGCTGCCGCCGAGCAACGTTGGCTTCAACGTATTACGCGTGCGTGATCCTGCACCTGCTCGGTGCATCACAGCCTCTCCTCGACGATGCCCGTCTCTATTTGCAGCGGCGGGCGGACCGCTGGGACGTGTACTTCCTGGACCATGTCTTCTGGCTGGTGGAAGGGTTGACCCTGAGCGGTGGAGCACAGAGGTTCGCCGCGCGAGCCACTACGCACGTTCTGGCCTGTCAGAGGGCCCAGGGGGGCTTCGCGCGCGCCCCGATCATCGGCATTCAAACGCTGGCGCATACTTACTATGCGGTGCGGATACTGTATTCGCTGGGCCTTCTCAGACGCGATGGCTCTGCGGCAAGGGGGTGAGTACGCTGAGCAAAAGGAGGAACGATGACCGCCGCCGAAATACAGCGGACGTGGTGGTGCATAAGCCCAGAGGCGCCTACAATGACTACGTGTACGACGAGCGCCTGAAGCTCGTGCGCCTGCGCGGGGTGGTCCGCGCGGCGGAGTCGGTCGCCGAGGTGGGCGAGGTGTGGGGAGCGTGGGGCAGCGGTGGCACTCCGCTTCAGGCTCTAGTCTTCACGGGCCTCCCGACATTTCGCGGCTGCGTGGTGCGCGCCCGCGTGGAAGGAGCGCTGGAGGGTCGGACCGCTGATGGGACCCGACACGCCCTCGTCTTCAGTGCGGCGGAAGGTGGCCTCCAGCAAGCCCGGGAAGACCTGCTCCAAGCAGCTCTGGGGGCGGGCGCGGGTCTTCTTGGCTGGCGGCCTTCCACGAAGGTGAAGTGCCTCGATGTGGACGACGCGAGCCGCCTGCTGGCGGACGGACGGAACGATTACGCGGGGCACCGGGCCCGCGAGCGCGCCTTGCGATACGGGGCCGCCTGGAAGGCCCAGCCCGGCGAGTGGCGGCGCGACGACTCCCTCTACGCCGAACCCCACACCTGGGCTGAAAGGATGGTGGCCAGCCTCCCCACTAGATTCCGGAAGTATGTGGAGGACGAGCTCCTGGACGACGAGCGCATCCTCGCGTTCGTGGACAGGCCACCGTTCCGTCCACCAGGTCCTCGTTGGGGCGTCCTGCTGCGCCGACCCTTGCCGGAGGGTCTGCTCATAGTCACTGACCGCCAGATGCTGTTCATGGTCGACGCCATTCCGCCTGGCGCCACGATGGTCCACTGGGGATACATCGCCCGGAGCACGGCGGTCGAGAGGATATCGGCCGCTAGGCTGAGGGCTGATGCCGGCCGCGCTGTCCTCGAAGTCGCAGTGCAGGCGCTGTCGGGGGTCGAACACTTCTCCATCGTCTTTCCCCCCGCCCACCGCGATGCCCTGCAGGAGGTTCATTCTGTGCTGGCTAGGTTTTCGGCACCCGGACACGCCGTGAGGCGCCTCTACCGCGAGGAAGAGAAGGGACCGAGCATGGAACTCTGCGAGGCTCGCAGTCGTGCCGGCGACTGGGTGCGCCTAGAGGGACACCAGATAGTTGCAAGCGGGCCGGCGGGCGGAGGACGCGTCCGCGCCGCCGACATCTCCACTATGGAGTTCATGCATTCCCTGGTCGGCTGCCGCCTCAAGTTCTTTTCACCAGCGGGCCGACGCGCCCCTGAACTATCGGTGTCATTTGAATACCCAGAAACGCCGGCATTCCTGGCCGTCTACCGTCGCGTGCGATGGTTGCTGGGGAGGCCGCTACCGTCCGAAGCGAAGGGAGCGGAGCCACTGACTGCTGCCGTTGGCAGATGACCTCGGCATCGCTGCTGGCCGCCAACGAGCCGTTGCTCGCAAAGGCAATTCAGGGCCACCCCATAACGAACCAGCGACGCGCCTCAGAGGCAGCCGTTTATCTCGATGTCAGCGGCTTTGTTCGGGGGTCCGGTTTGACCCTGCGAAAGGGCAGATGCTAGCATGGTGTTGACGGGATGCGGGGGTGGACATTCTCTTCGGAGGAGGCGCTATGGCCAAGCTTGATGTTGAGGCAACCGAGCAGAAGGTAGGACTCATCCTGGACCAGGTCCGCCCTTACATCCAGTCGCATGGCGGCGACGTCTCGCTGGTCGAGGTGACGCCTGCGGGCGTCGCCCGCATCCAGCTCACCGGCGCCTGCGTCGGTTGCCCGATGAGCATGATGACCCTGAAGGGGGGCATCGAGCGGATTCTGGAGGAACTGGTGCCCGAGGTGACCGCCGTTGAGGGCGTCGCTGCAGACGACTTCGATTTCCCGGAGATGAAGTAAGCGAGGGTCCACGGAAGCACCGTGAAGGCCAGGCCTAAGCCTGGCCTTCGGTGATCTTGCACGGCGCCCCCGCTGGCGGCGTCGTCTGTCCGTGAGGGCTCGCGATGGGCCTGCGGCTGCGGGCTCCTACTCCGGCTTGTCGAGGGCGAACGCCTTGTGCAGCGCCCGCACGGCGTCCGGCACCCGATCCTCGTGGACGATGCAGGTGACACGGATCTCGCTCGTTGAGATCATCTCGATGTTGATCTTCTCGTCGGAGAGGGTGTGGAACATGCGCGAGGCGTAGCCCGGCGCCGACTGCATGCCCGTCCCGACGATGCTCACCTTGCCCAGCTTGGCGTCCTTGACGACTCCCTTGGCGCCGATCTCCTTCGCGACTGATTCGACGATGGGCATCGCCTTCGGCAGGTCGTTGCGGCCGACCGTGAAGGTGAGGTCCGTCAGGTTCTCGACGCTCGCGTTCTGGACGATGGTGTCGACCGAGAGGCTGGCCTCGGCCAGGGGATCGAAGATGGCGGCGGCGATGCCGGGGCGGTCCGGCACACCGCGAACCGTGATCTTGGCAACGTCCAGGTCCTGGGCGATTCCTCGTACCTTCTTGAACTGTTCCATGGAAACCCCTCCGTGAATGAGTGTGCCTGGCTCCTCTTTGAAGCTGGACGCCACCAGGATCGGCATGTTGTACACGGACCCCAGCTCGACGGCGCGTGCGTGCATGACCTTTGCGCCCACGCTCGCCAGCTCCAGCATCTCCTCGTAGCCGATCTCCTCCAGCTTGCGGGCCGCGGGCTCGACGCGGGGGTCCGTCGTGTAGATGCCGTCCACGTCTGTGTAGATCTCGCAGACCTCTGCGTGCAGGGCGGCGGCGAGGGCGACGGCGGTCGTATCGGAGCCGCCCCGGCCCAGGGTCGTGACGTCCATCTCCTCCGATATCCCCTGGAAGCCCGCCACGATGGCGATGCGGCCGCGCTTCAGCTCCTGATGCACCCTCTCAGGCTCGAGCGACAGGATGCGGGCGCGGCTGTGGACGCTGTCCGTCCTCATGCCCACCTGGGCACCCGTGAGGCTGATCGCCTCGTGGCCCAGCTCGCGCAGGGCCATGGCCATCAAGCTGCTGGAGACCACCTCCCCGGTCGAGACGAGGACGTCCATCTCCCGGTCCAAAGGCATCTCGCTTATCTGGTGCGCCAGGTCGATGAGCTGGTCGGTGGTCTTGCCCATGGCGGAGACCACCACCACCATGTCGTTGCCCTCTGCCTTGCGCTTGGCGATGCGACGGGCGACGTTGCGGATCTTGTCGGCGTCGGCTAGGGAGCTGCCTCCGTACTTCTGAACGACGGTAGCCATGACTCACCACCTCGATAGTAGCCGCGGGCCTTCAGGCCTGCCCCGAATGGCCACGGGCAGGGCGAAGATCCTGCAGCTACGTCTGAATTAGCTCGGCCCCCTTTTCGCTCGGGGCCGTGACTATGGTCCTGCCTTCGAACCCGGCCGACGCCGCCGCCTGGGCCATCGCGTCGGCTATGCTTTGCTCATTATCGGTGACAAGGGCCGTTACCGTCGAGCCTCCGCCGGACAAATAGGCGGCGTGCGCGCCCGCCCGTCGTGCCGCCGCGAACACGGCGTCCATCGCCGGGAAGAGCCGCGCGCGCGCCGGCTGGTGGAGGCGGTCCTGCGTCGCCGCATCGAGCAAGTCCAGCCGCCCGGCGGCAAGGGCGGCCACGAGCAGCGCCGCCCGGCTGATGTTGTGCACGGCGTCCTCCCGCGATAGCTTCTCCGGCAGGAGCCCGCGGCTCTCGTCCGTGGGCATCGGCAGGTCCGGCACGAGGAGCACGGCCTTGAGCTGCGACGGCAGCGGCGCAGACATGTGGAGGAGCCTGTCGCCGTCCTGCACCACCACCTGGAGGCCGCCGAAAAGGGCGGGCGCCGCATTGTCGGCATGTCCCTCCAGCTTGGCCCCCAGGGGCAGCAGCTCCTCGCGGTTCAGGGGCTCGCCGCAGAGGGCGTTGGCGGCGAGGAGGCCGCCGACCCGGGCGGCAGCGCTCGCTCCCAGGCCGCGCGCGACGGGTACGTCGCTCTCCCAGCGCACCGAGAGGCCGCGCGGCGTCTCGATTCCGGCGGCGGCGTAGAGGGAGCGGGCGGCCAGACGCACCAGCTCGGCGATCGGCGCTTCCGGTGGCGGCACCAAGTCGTCGTGGGCCTCGACGGTGACCGTCGACCAGAGGTCGAGGGCCATGCCCATGCAGTCGAAGCCGGGCCCGAGGTTCGCCGAAGTGGCGGGGGCACGGACGACGGCCTTCCTGGGGGGCATTGGGGGATGCTCCTCGCGAGTAGTGGCCTGATTGTATCACCGGAATCAGTAGCGCTCAATCGAGCCTCGTTCATGATTCGCACGTGCGATACAGCATGACGAGGATTATGCCATGTAGACGGACGGTATGCCTCGGACCGGCCATACAGTCTGTCGATTGTCGCTGGCGCGTTCCTGGTGGGGCGCTCGGCTACAGGGTGCGGGCACGACCCCAGCCTCAAGGCTGGGGCATCGGTGGGCCGGCCCATGCCCCCGCCTTCAGGCGGGGGTCGACAATCCCCCCGTCAGACGTGAACCGGCTACTCTCGATCACCAACGTTGACCTCCGGCAGAAGCGGCGGCTATCCTAGAAGAGCCACAGCCTTCATCATCACCTCTTATGACTCCCCGACGCTAGAAAGTACCTTACGTTATGGAGGACGTTGTTCTCGTCAGCGGCGCCCGCACGCCCATCGGCCGGCTGGGAGGCGCCTTCCAGGACTACCCCGCCTCCGACCTGGCCGCCGTCGTCTTCAAGGCGGCGGTGGAGCGGGCAGGGCTTCAGCCCGACCAGATAGAGCAGGTGATCCTGGGCTGCGTCGGCCAGGTGGCGGAGGACGCCTACATCTCCCGACACGCCGCCATCAAGGCCGGCCTCCCCATCGAGGTGCCCGCCTACACCGTGAACCGCATCTGCGGCAGCGGCCTGGAGGCGATAAACACGGCCGCCCGCTGGATCCAGTCGGGCGACGCCGACGTCATCCTCGCCGGTGGCGTCGACAACATGACGATGATGCCCTACTACGTGCGCCAGGGGCGCTACGGCTATCGCCTCGGCCACGGCCGGCTGGAGGACGGCATCCAGCACCTCCTGGGCGACCCCTTCAGCAAGGTGCACATGGGCATCACCGCCGAGAACCTCGCCGACAAGTTCGGCATCTCCCGTCAGGAGCAGGACGAGGTGGCCCTGCGCAGCCAGCAGCGGGCCGGCGCCGCCATCGAGGCGGGCAAGTTCGAGGACGAGATCGTGCCCGTCGAGGTGAAGGTGGGCCGCGAGACGAAGATCGTGGACACTGACGAGCACCCGCGCCCCGACACGTCGCTGGAGGCGCTGTCCAGGCTGCGACCGGCGTTCAAGGACGACGGCAACGTCACGGCCGGCAACGCCAGCGGCATCAACGACGGCGCCGCAGCCGTGGTGGTCGCGAGCCGTCGCAAGGCCGACGAGCTGGGGCTGAAGCCGCGTCTCCGTCTGGTGGCCCGCGCCGAGGCCGGCGTCGAGCCCTCCATCATGGGCAGCGGGCCAATCCCCGCCGTGAGGAAGGTCCTCGAGAAGGCGGGCATGACGCTGGACAAGATGGACGTCGTGGAGCTGAACGAGGCGTTCGCCTCTGTCGCGGCGGCCTGCTCGAAGGAGCTAGGGCTGGACGAGGAGAAGACCAACCCCAACGGCGGCGCCATCGCCCTCGGGCATCCCGTCGGCGCGACAGGGGCCATCCTCACGGTGAAGATCATGTACGAGATGGAGCGCCGCGGCGCCCGCTTCGGGCTGGTGACGCTCTGCATCGGCGGCGGCCAGGGCATCGCCTCCATCTTCGAGCGCGTCTCCTAGGCCCGCACCCGCGCGAATCGAAGGCCAGGCTTAAGCCTGGCCTTCGTGGCGAATGGGCTATGCTACCTCGCGGCGCAGCGTCAGGGAGCCGATGACGATGAAGAAGGCGGCGAAGGCCAGCAGCACCCCCACGTCCAGTGCGACCTTGGGCTCGAAAAGCCCCATCCCCTTGATCATGGCGTTCCGCAGCGCCTCGATGGCGTAGGTGAGCGGCAGGAAGCGGGCGATCCACTCGAGCCACCGTGGCAGGCTCTCGAGCGGGAAGAGGACGCCGCTCAGGAGGCCCTGCGGCACGACCACCAGCGGCAGGAACTGGAGCGCCTGCTGCTCCGTACGCGCGAAGGCGGAGGCGAAGATGCCGAGACTGACGCCGCTGATCGCCAGAGCGACCGTCAGGAGGAAGATGATCGCCAGATGGCCCGCGTAGTTGATGCGCATTACGTACACGGCGAGGACGAGGATCAGCGCCGACTGGAGAAGGGCGTAGAAGCCGAACCCCAGCATGTAGCCGAGCATCACCTCGCCTCTCTTGACGGGCGTCGCCATGAGGCGCTCCAGGGTGCCCAGAGTGCGCTCGCGCAGGAAGCTGACGGAGGTGAGGGCGAAGACGAATAAAAAGGCGAAGAAGGCGATGAGGGCGGGGGCCAGGTTGTCGAGCGTGCCGAACTGAGGGCCCCCGTAGAGGTAGGTGGTCTTCACCTTCAACGGTCCCCCCGGCGGCGGCGCTGGCGCGCCGGCGGCCTCCGATAGCGCAGTGAGGGCGGTGGAAGCGAGGGCGCGGGTCAGCTTGGTCATGAGACTGCTGGCGATCTGAGGGTTGCCCCCCTCCAGTCCTATCACCACCTCCGGCTGCTTCCCCGACAGCAACTGGCTGCCGAACGTCTCATCCAGAAATACGTAGGCGTCGGCGTCGCCGTCCCGCAGCAGCTTCTCGGCGGCGCCGCGGCTCCCGGCCACGATCGGCTTGATATCGGCCGACGCGAGGGCGCTGGAAAGCTCCTGCCCCAGAGCAGCCGAGGCCGGGTCACCGCCGCCCACGACGACGGCCACTTTCAGGTTCGTGGAAGTGTTCTCCAGTATGTAGCCGACCAGCAGCAGTATCACCGCCGGCACCGCCAGGAGCAGAATGAGGGAGCGGCGGTCTCTCGCCATCTGGAGGGCGACGCGCACTCCGATGGCCCAGGTCCTAGCTAGACTCATCGCGACCCTCAGCGAAGCGCAGGAAGGCGGCCTCGAGATTCTCGGTGCCGGCTTGCCGCCGCAGCTCGTCCGGGCTGCCCTCGGCAAGAAGATCGCCCGCCCGCATCATCCCCAGCCGCTGGCAGCGCTCCGCCTCGTCCATCACGTGGCTGGAGACGATGATCGTCACCCCCTGCGCGTTCAGGTCGCGGAAGTGCTGCCAGAAGATCGACCGCAGGTGTGGGTCCACACCCACGGTCGGCTCGTCCAGGAGCAGCAGCCGCGGACGGTGGACCAGGGCGCAGGCGAGGGATGCGCGCTGCTTCATGCCGCCGCTCAGGGTGAAGATGGGGCTCCCCGCCCGCCGACGCAGGTCTACCAGCTCCAGCACCTCGTCGACGCGGCCGGCGGAGGTGACGCCGCAGAGCTGGGCGAAGAAGGAGACGTTCTCGCGGATTGTGAGCTCCTGATAGAGGGCCGGGCTTTGGGTCATGTAGCCGATGTCGCCGAGCACGGCCTCCGTAGGCATGTGCTGCCCCAGCACTGTGGCGACGCCGTCGCTGGGCTTGAGCAGCCCTACGAGGAGGCGGATAAGGGTGGTCTTGCCGCAGCCGTTGGGGCCCAGCAGCCCGTAGGTTATGCCGAAGGGAATGCGCAGGTCGACGCCTCTAAGGGCCTCCAGCTTTCCGAACCGCTTCCTCAGGCCGGATGTCTCCACCGCCCACGGCGCCTCGGCCCCCGCCGCCGGCCCCTCAGCCTCGGGTCCTGTCCGCACTAGACGTACTTCTCCAACTCCTCCGGCCGGCGTATCGAGACGCGGCCCCGCCTCACGGAGATGGCTCCGCGGTCTTTGAGGAACTTCAGATGCTTGTTGACGCTCTCCCGCGTAACGCCGATCATGCTGGCCAGCTCTTCTTGAGTGAAGCGCAGCTCGACCGGGGTTGCTGCGCTTGCGCCAGCGTGAGCGTTGCTCAGCTCCAGTAGCTTCTTCGCGAGGCGTGCCAGGACGTTGAGAAACGCAACGTCGCCGACCAGTTCGCTGGTGGCCCGAAGGCGCTGGCCGACGGTCGCCAGGATCGTTACCGCCGCTTTCGGGCGCTCCTGAAACCAGCGCAGGAACTCCTCGCGGCTTATCGCCACTGTCTCTGTCGGCTCGGCGGCGATGACGGTGGCCGAGCGCTGTCCGCCGTCCAGGAGCGCAATGTCGCCGAAGAAGTCACCTTCACCCAGCACCGCCAGCGTGATCTCCTCTCCCTCGGGCGAGGCCAGCACGACGCGCACGCTGCCGCGCTCGATAATGTGGAGGGTCGCCCCGGGGTCCTCCCTGTGGAATACGATCTCTCCCTTCGCGTAGGTCCGGTGACGCGCGCGGCTGGCGAGGGCGTCGATGTCCTGTTCGGAGAGGGCGGAGAAGAAGGGGACCCGTGCGAGAAGGCTTTCCGGCGACACCGCATCACCACCGTTCGACACTGGCCCGGAGGCGAGACTTTTCGTGTGAAACTACGAGAACAGTGTATGTCTCCCGAGCGTTCGGTCAAGCCTCAACAGTCTGACACGTGTGCACAGGGTGTTGTCATGGGGGGTGCTGTTCGCGCCTTAGGGCAGCCGTCCTGCTCGACGCTAGCGAGACGCGCCGGAACCGGGCAGGAGGCGCTCCAGGTGGCGCATGATGTAGGCGGAGGTCTCCGCAACGGGAAGGGTCGCGTCGGCCACGAGCCAGCGCCCCCGCTCTGTCGCCGCGAGCGCGAGATATCCCCTGCGCACTCTCTCGTGGAAGTCTTCCGTCTCGCTGCCGATACTGTCCGGCTCGACTGAGCCTTCAGGCTGCGCCTCAGGCCGAGGGCTCGCCGGCGGCCGGGCCGGCTCCTTCTGCCGCCAGAGACCGGCGGCTCTTCCCTGGGCGCGGGCAAGCCCCTTCTTGACCGGGAGGTCCAGGAGGACCGTGAAGTCGGGCTTGAGGCCCTGGGCGGCGACCTTGTTGAGGCGCTCCAGGGTCGTCAGGTCCAGCCCCCTGCCGTACCCCTGGTAGGCCAGCGTCGAGTCGGTGAAGCGGTCGCAGATGACCACCTCTCCCCGCTCGAGGGCGGGCCGGATCACCTCCGCCACGTGCTGGGCGCGTGCGGCGAGCATGAGGAAGAGCTCGGCGTGCGGGCTCAGGCCCCCCTTGGCGATCTGTCGCCACAGTCTGCGCCCCAGCTCTGTGCCCTGGGGTTCGCGCGTGACAGTCACGCGGAGGCCGCGCTCCTCAAGCTGGGCCTGGAGGGCCTCGGCCTGGGTTGTCTTGCCGGTGCCCTCGCCCCCCTCAAGGGTGATGAAGAGGCCGGTCACTGAGAGGTACTCATCTACATTGGCCCGGACGGCAGGCCACCGTCCTCGCGGAAGATGCGCACGCGCCGCAAGGGCTCGCGCCCCTGGCTGCGAGAGGCCAGATTGTAGCGATTGGCGAGCTGGTGCTGGAGCCGGCGGATGTAGGCGTTCTGCGGCGATAGCTCTACCGGCTGGTCGCCGTCCATCACCTGACCGATCGCATCTTCCGCCTCGCGCAGCGCCTCTGTTACCGGGTCCAGGGAGCGGCCACCGTCTCTCTCCCGTCCGGCTTCGCTCAGGGTGAGCAGGCACTGCTCCAGGTGGAGAAGGCTGTTGCTCTTGAGCACGTAGACGGGGATTCCGCGTAGCTCCGCCTCCCGAAGGGCAGGGGGCTTCCGCCGGTAGTGGCTTCGCAGCGTCACTACGCTGTCAGCGCCATCGAGAGTGTCCAAGACGGTGATGGGCGACGCCGTCTCCCGGACGGCTTGCGCCAGTCGGCCCCGGGAGATGCCGAAGGGGTAGATCTGTCGCATCCGTCTCTCGGGCGAGCCGACATCCTCGACGGCGCCGCGTCGCTCAAGGCTGCGTCCCCCACGGGACGTTTGCCGCTCCCGCGCCAGCTCGCGGGTGCCGACGGTGCGCACCTCGCCCCGCTCGTCCAGCTCCCTGATGACGGCGGGCACGTCATAGCCGCGCAGGATGGCGTCGACCGTCTCGGCCACGTTCTCGTGGATGGCGACGCGCTCCCAGCTCTGAATCTCCACAACGACGTCGAAGGTAGGCGGCGCCTTGCGCTCCAGGATCGATTTCTGGGTCCCGCGCCTGCGCGCCTCCTCGTCGCCCAGGGTCACGGACTGGATGCCGCCGATCAGGTCGGACAGCGTGGGGTTCATCATCAGGTTCTCGAGGGTGTTGCCGTGGGCGGTGCCCACAAGCTGCACGCCCCGCTCGGCGATAGTGCGGGCGGCGGCGGCCTCCAGCTCCGTGCCGATCTCATCGATGACGATGACCTCCGGCATGTGGTTCTCGACCGCCTCGATCATGACCGCGTGCTGCATCGTGGGCGTGGCGACCTGCATGCGCCTGGCGCTGCCGATGGCGGGATGGGGGATGTCGCCGTCGCCGGCGATCTCATTTGAGGTGTCGACGATGACGACGCGCTTGTTCATATCGTCCGCCAGCACGCGCGCCACCTCGCGCAGCATCGTCGTCTTGCCGACGCCGGGTCGGCCGAGGAGCAGGGTGCTCTTTCCAGTGCGGATCAGGTCTTCGATGACGCGGATCGTGCCGAAGACCGCCCGTCCCACGCGGCACGTGAGCCCCACGATGCGGCCGCTGCGATTGCGTATGGCGGAGATGCGGTGGAGGGTCCGCTCGATGCCGGCGCGGTTGTCGTCTCCGAACTCGCCGATGCGGGAGACGACGTAGTCGATGTCTTCCTCGACGACCTCCTTGTCGCTGAGGACGAGCTCGTGACCCGGGTAGCGCGCTTCGGGCAGCCGGCCCAGGTCCAGCACCACCTCCAGCAGCTCGAGGTTGTCTTCCCTCTCGCGGATCGGCTTGTAGATGTGAGGGGGCAGGGCGTCCAGGAGGGCATCCAGGTCGTGAGTGATCTCCTTTTGCAACAGGTCCTCCGCTGCTGCCGGGTCTGTCTGGCGGCCTGAACAAGTCCCGAAGGGCCGTCCAGCCTCGCGGGCAGCCAGGCTCTAGGCTTGCTTCAGGCTGGCGGCTGCCAGCCGTGGCACTTTCAGAGGCACGGTCGTGCGCTTGGCCAGCGCCACGTACTCTCGACCTTCCTGGAATCCGCAGCGGACCAACGCACGGGCCACCGGCTCCAGGTAGGTGGGCACCAGCGCGAGCAGCGTGCTGGCGTGGGCAAGCCGGGCTAGCGCGGCGCCGACGAGGGCGTCCGCGTCTTCATGGCGTGTCGGATGGACCAGCAGGTCGAAGCGGCCGATATCGCCGTCGCGGGCTATTCGCAGCCAGCCAGCGAGCTGACCCGTCTGTGGCCGACGCTTCTGCGCGATCTGTCGTCCTTCCAGGACTAGCTGGGCCGACCGGGCGCGCAGCCAGTGCCGCTCCTGGGCGGCCAGCCACTCGTTGAAGGTGGCGGCCTCCGTGCGACGCACCGGCTCCGGCACGGCGCCGTTGTAGAGCTGGTAGAGGGGATACGCGTCTGCGCGCGTCCGCCGTCTCAGAACCAAACCCTCTGCCGGCTTCCCTCTTGCCGTCGGCGGGCCCTCGCAGTGGTAAAGGTGCTCGCTGGTGTAGGCTACGAAGCCGGCCTTGCGGGCGAGGGGGAGGACATCACTGTCCGCCGCCAGCCTCAGGAAGAGCTTCTCGACGCCCGCTCGGCCCGCCTCGGCCACCGCCTGGTCCAGGAGGCTCAGGGGAACGCTGTCGTCGCCGTCCGCCGCGTCGATGAGGCAGTCGATCTCCCAGGCGCTGCGAGCGCCCCTCCGGCGCGCCGATACCAGCCCCCTGAGCGTGGCCCCTCTGACGCTGATCCAGGTGTGACGACCGGTGGCGAAAGAGAACCACTGCTCCAGGGCGCTCTCCAGGGGATGGCGCGCCGACTTACGGCTACCGATGCGGTCGCGCGTCTCCGCCTCGTTCGGGTAGACCCGGCCATCGTAGGAGACGAGCGCCACAAGGTCTGTCGGCAGGACAGTTCTGGCGATGGGCATGGCTAGTGCGGTGCGCCCGCCGAAGCTACGCTATCGGCCCCGGCCTTCTTGCCTTCCTCGGCCATCTTCAGAAAGTACTCGTGGAAGCGCGGGTCATCCGTCAGCTCCGGGTGGAAGGCGGTGGCGAGAAGATGGCCCTGGCGAACGGCCACGGGCGGGCCCCCGTCCAGCCGGGCCAGAACCTCGACCTGCGGGCCTACCCGCTGGATGGCAGGAGCGCGGATGAACACGGCGCGGAAGGGCGGTGGGCCAAGGGCCGGTACGTCGAGGTCCGCCTCGAAACTGTCCACTTGCCGACCGTAGGCGTTCCGCTCGACGGCGATGTCCATGGCGTTCAGGCCTGGCCTGTCGAGGTCTGGAATCTCTCTGGCGAGGAGGATCAGGCCGGCGCAGGTGCCCCAGATCGGGAGTCCCCGGGTGGCGAGGGTCTGGACGGGGGCGAAGAGGCCGTAGTCGACCATGAGGCGGCTGATCGTCGTGCTCTCGCCGCCGGGGATCAGCAGGCCGTCGAGGCCGGCAAGCTGTTCGGGCAGACGCACCTCCTGGGCTTCGACGCCCAGGTCGGTGAGAACGCCAACATGTTCGGCAAAGTCTCCTTGCAGTGCAAGGACGCCGATCCGGGTCATGCGAAAAGTGCCTACCACCCGCGGGTGGCGAGGAGCTCCTCCTTGGGGATGGTGCCGATCTCCAGGCCGCGCATGGCCTCGCCCAAAGCCCTGGAGGCTTCGGCGATGATCTTGGGGTCGTTGAAGTGGGTTACGGCCTTGACGATGGCCATTCCTCGACGCTGGGGGTCCTCTGACTTGAAGATTCCCGAACCAACGAAGACGCCGTCGGCGCCCAACTGCATCATCATCGCCGCGTCGGCGGGCGTTGCGATGCCGCCTGCCGCGAAGTTCACCACCGGCAGGCGTCCTGTCTCGTGGACCTCCTTGACCAGCTCATAAGGGGCGCGCAGGTTCTTCGCTTCCGCCATGAGCTCCTCTTCGGGCAGCGACTGAAGGCGGCGGATGCCGTCCCAGACGGCGCGCATGTGGCGCACCGCCTCCACGACGTTGCCGGTGCCGGCCTCACCCTTGGTCCTGATCATCGCCGCCCCTTCGCCGAGCCGCCGCAGCGCCTCGCCCAGGTCGCGGCAGCCGCAGACGAAGGGGACCTTGAAGAGATGCTTGTTGACGTGATGGGCCTCGTCGGCCGGCGTGAGGACCTCCGATTCGTCGACGTAGTCGACGCCCAGCGCCTCCAGCACCTGCGCCTCCACGAAGTGGCCGATGCGACACTTGGCCATGACGGGGATGCTGACCGCCTCCATGATGCGCCGGATGACCTCAGGGTCCGCCATGCGGGCGACCCCACCGGCGGCGCGGATATCCGCCGGCACGCGCTCCAGGGCCATCACCGCACACGCGCCCGCCTCTTCTGCTATCCTGGCCTGCTCCGGCGTGACCACGTCCATGATCACGCCGCCCTTCAGCATCTGGGCCAGGCCCTTCTTCACCGCCCACGTGCCCTTCTCCTCAACCATAGCCGGTTCTCCTCGAATCAGAGCCAGATAGAGGGCCTGGTGGCCCTTCCTGGCGACTGCGGATTCATTGTACTATCGGCCTCCTTCGCCACGCAAGGGAAGTGCCGTTCAGCCCCTCCGTTCATCATCCGTCGATAGGCTGGGCCAGCACTTCGGACTGAAGCCCGCCTGATCCGACCCGGGCGCCCGGGAACAAACCCGAGGGCTCCTTCGTCATGTCAGCAGACGGTCATTGAAAGGAGAATCTCAACATGACAAGAAAGAGGCTGACATGGGTGGGCGCGGCGGCGGCCGTTCTCATCGCGGTTGCGATCGGCGTGAAGCTCTCGAGCGGCGACGGCGGGGTCACGTCTCCAGAGAAGCTGGCCGTCCCGTCGGGGGATGTCGAGCGCAATGTGGGGCTTGCAGCCGCCGAGCCCTTCTCGCTCACGGAGGAGCCGCCTGCGCTCCCCAGCGGCGGGGAGAGCCTGGAGGCGGCGCCGGACTCCGACGGGGCCGTGTCGGCGGCCGGCTCTCAAGGCTCGCTGCTGGACCGCAAGATCGTGCAAACGGCGTCCCTTGACCTGACGGTCAAGGAGGTGGGGCCGAGCTTCGAGGATGTCTCCCGCATCGCGACGGCGGCGGGCGGCTTCGTCGCCAGTTCCACCTTCTCACGGAGCGATGATCAGGAGATCGCCTCCGTAACGATTCGCGTGCCGGCGACGCAGTATCAGGAGGTCCTGCGGAAGCTGAGGGGGCTGGCTGTCGAGGTCGTGGACGAGTCTTCGGACGCCAGCGATGTCACGGAGGAGTACACGGATCTCTCGGCGCGGCTCCGCAACCTTGAGGCCACCGAGGCCCAGTATCTGCTCCTTCTGGGCGAGGCGAAGGAGATCGGCGACATCCTCCAGGTGCAGGATCGCATCAACACTACGCGCGGGGAGATCGAGCAGGTGAAGGGGCGCTTGAACCTGCTCGACAACCTGACCGACCTGGCGACGATCACCGTCAATCTGCGGCCGGAGACCGCGCCGGTAGTGACCACCGAGCCGGGGGGACCGGACCCGGCGAAGGCAGCCGGAGAGGCCTGGCAGGCATCGCTGGACGTCCTGCGGGGCATCGCCAGCGGGCTTGTGACCGTTGCGGTCTTCTCGTGGTGGCTCGTGCCGCTTCTCGCGCTGGCGGCCTTCCTGGTCGCGCGTGTGTTGCCCAGGGCTTTCGCGCCACGGCCGATTGACAGAGGCAGCGGCGCGTCCTAAAATCGCAGGTCGGAGCCAGGCGCCTCGTGGCAGCGCGATGACTTCGGGGACCCCGTCGCAGACGGGGTTCCCATCTGTCGACAGCATGAAGAGAATCAGCTACTATCTGGCCGTTGCCTCGCTGCTTGTGGGGCTGCTCGTCGTTCTGGTGTCCCTGACGCGGCTGGGACTTTCCCTGACGGTGGGCCTGCTCATAGGTGGTCTCCTCATTGTGAACGGCCTGCTCCGACTCTATGATGGGGGCCGGCGGTGAGCGCGTCATTCGTATTGCGGGTCTTGTGAAGGAAGTCTATAATGGGCCTGCCCTAGAGCGGGCCCATCGCGGGTCCGACCCTTGCGGGTGAGAAAGACGGACAGGAAGCAGAGGCCTTGGCTACGGGGCGTAGCACGAGGCGTTCGTCCGGTGGCTGCACTGGATCCTACGGGAGCGCTCAAGCGCATATTGGTACCTTCCGATGGTTCTGCGGCCAGCATGGAGGCAGTGGCCCTGGCGTGCAACATCGCCAAGCGGAACAAGGGCAAGGTGAACGTTGTGCATGTCATCGAGGTGCGACGTTCGCTGCCCCTGGACGCGGAGCTGACGCCGGAGGTCAGTCGCGGCGAGCAGATCCTCAGCGAGGCCGAGAAGGTGGCGGACGAGCAGGACTTCGAGGTTGAGGGTCAGCTCCTTCAGGCCCGCGAGGCCGCCCACGCCGTAGTCAATGAGGCGGTAGAGATGGGGGCCGACGCCATAATCCTCGGGGTGGAGTACAAACGGCCTCTGGGCCAGTTTGAGTTGGGCCGGCTCACCCAGTACGTGCTGACAAACGCTCCCTGCCACGTTTGGGTCTGTCGCCATCCGGTACAGGAGTGAGATGAAGGTCATTATCATGGGCTGTGGCCGGGTAGGGGCGGAGTTAGCCGCCCTTCTTCATCGGGAGGGGCATGACGTCACTATGCTCGACCTTGACGCGGGTGCCTTCACGTACCTGCCCGAGGATTTCGGCGGGACGAGGATCGTGGGCAACGGCATCGATCAGGATGTCCAGCGCCGCGCCGGCATCGAGGAGGCCGACGCCTTCATATCGGCCACCCGCGGCGACAACCGCAACGCCATGGCCTGTCAGATGGCCAAGCACATCTTTGGAGTTCCGCGGGTCGTCTCGCGTATCTTCGACCCAATCCGCGAAGAGATGTACCGCGGCCTTGGCATCAGAACCATAAACCCCACGCGCGTCCAGGCGAGGCTGCTCAAGGAGGCCCTGGAGCGGGAGGAGGCGGAGGTGCCGCCCGCCGCAGGCTCGGGTGATGCCGGCGCGGGCGATGAGAGTCCCTAGCCAGAGGGGAAGGCCCATCATGTACTTCATCGTGGTCGGGGGCGGCAAGGTAGGCTTCTACCTGGCGAGGGAGCTCGTCGCAGAGCAGCACGAAGTGCTGGTCATCGAGAGCAACGCTGCCAAGTGTGCTCTCATCGCCGAGGAGCTCGGCGACATCGTGATGCAGGGCGACGGCTGCGAAGTGGCGACGCTGGAAAAGGCGGGCATGGGTCGCGCTGACATGGTAATCGCCGTTACCGGCGACGACGAGGACAACCTCGCGGTATGTCAGGCGGCGAAGCACAAGTTCGCCGTACCACGCACGGTGGCCCGCATCAACAACCCCAAGAACGAGCTCATCTTCAAGAAGCTGGGCATCGATACCACCGTCAGCGCCACCGCCGTCATCCTGGCCCACATCGAGCAGGAGATTCCCACGCATCCCCTGATCCCGCTCATGACCCTCAAGGGCGGTGGCCTGGAGATCGTGGAGGTGAGAGTCCCGCCCGACGCCGTGGTGGTGGGGAAGACCATCAGAGAGATGCTGCTCCCTCACCAGTCCCTCATCACTCTCATCATAGGGGCGGACGGTACTCCCAGGCTTCCGACGGGCGATACTGTCATCCAGGCCTACGACGAGGTCGTCGCGGTGACGATGCTGGAGAGCGAGGGGATGCTGCGCGCTGCCCTCACCAGCTCCGCCAACGGCGCCCCTCCACAACCCCAATGACGAATCGCCTGGCCTTCCTGGGCCCTCCCGGCACCTTCAGCGAGGAGGCGGCCCTCCGCCACGATCCGGACGCCCAAATGCTACCCCTGGCGAGCGTCGCTGCCGTTGCCGCCGCTGTCGTCTCGGGCATGGCCGACGAAGGGATCGTCGCCATCGAGAACAGCCTGGAGGGCTCCGTCAACGACACACTCGATGCGCTGCTCCAGGAATCGCGGCTGGCGATCTGCAAGGAGCTCGTCCTGCCGATCGAGCACTGCCTCCTCGTGCGCCCCGGCCTCGGCGCCGACGCTGTCAGGGTGATCTTCTCTCACCCCCAGGCGCTGGGACAGTGCCGGCGCTGGGTGGAGCGCTGCTTCCCCAAGGCCCAGCCGGAGGCCGCCCTCTCGACGGCGGCGGCCGTGGAGGAGGTGATGGCGCGGGAGGACGCCGCCGCCATCGCGACGCGCCGGGCGGCGGAGATCTACGGCGCCTCAATCATGGCGACGGGAATTCAGGACAACCAGGCGAACAAGACGCGATTCGTGGTGCTGGCTACGGCAGATGCGGAGCCTACAGGCCACGACAAGACCTCCCTCGCCTTCACCGTCGCCCACGACCGGCCCGGCACGCTTGTGGGCGTCCTCCGCGAGTTCTCCGACCGCCGGATCAACCTCACGCGCATCGAGTCGCGCCCGACGAAGGAGGAGCTGGGAGTCTACATCTTCCTCGTGGACCTGGAGGGACATCGCACCGAACAGGTCCTTGTGGAGGCGCTGGAGAAAGTGCGGGAGAGGTCCTTCTTCTTCAAGGTGTTCGGCTCCTACCCGCGCTTCGTTGAGGACTAGCGGGACCGGCGAAGCGATGTAAGGGCGAGCCTTCACGTCGGCCTCCGCAGTTGCCTTTCATCTGTGCCGGCGACTTGTGAGTGTCGTGTCCCCATGCCTGAGATACCGGACCTGGAGGCGATCCGTAGCTACCTCAACCAGCGCCTGCCCGGCCGCCGAATCGAGCGGGCCGAGGCGCTCATCCCCGTCGTCTTCCGCATCCCCAAGCCGGAGTTTGCCTCGATTCTGGAGGGCAACACGTTCGGCCGGGCCACACGTCGGGGCAAGTTCCTCCTGTTCGAGCTCGAGAGCGGCCACCGACTGGTCATCAACGCCATGCTCACCGGACGCTTTCAGTACTGCCCGCCGAAGGAGAAGAGACGGGCCAAGACGTGCATGGTGCTGACCCTCAGCGACGGCAACGAGCTCCGCTACAGCGACGAGCGGCTCATGGGGAAAATCTATCTGGTCGAAGAGGCGCGGCTGTCGGAGGTGCCGCAGTTCGCCGAGATGGGGCCCGACGCCCTATCGCCGGAGCTCAGCGAGGAGGCCTTCGCCGAGCGCCTGCGCCGCCACAACGGCCAGATCAAGGGCATCCTGGTGAACCACAGGTTCGTCGCCGGTATCGGCAACGCCTACGCCGACGAGATCCTGTTCGAGGCGGGCATCCACCCCTACCGCAAACGGCCCACCCTGTCCGAGGAGGAGGTGAGGCGCCTCCACCGGGCGGTCCGCTCGGTGCTGGCCGACTGGGCTACGCCCATCGTCGCCGAGCGCATGAAGGACGGCCTGGCCTATGAGGAGGTGCGGGACTTTCTCAGGGTGCACCGGCGGGGCGGCCAGCCCTGCCCCAACGACGCCGCCCACACACTCACCGAGATCACGGCGGGCGGCCGCATCACCACCTTCTGCCGTCACTGCCAGGCCTAGGGACGCTCAAGATCATGAAGTCGAAGACGCGTCGCCGCCTTCTCGCCGCGCTTCTCTGCGCCGTCGCCACCGGCTTCGCACTGTGCGCATGCGCTGGCGCCTCTGGACCGGGTCAAGGCGACGTGGTCACGATGGCCTTCGTGGGAGATACCCACGGCTACAACATCGTGGCCTTCGATTCCCCCGTGCGCAAAGACATGCTCAGCGGGGTCGACGCCGTGCTGCGGGAGACCGATGTATTCGTGCTTAACCATGAGGCAGCTCTCGTGGGAGGGGAGGAGGCGCAGCGCTGCGGTCCCATCGCGGGCCAGTCGACGTTCGCCGTGCCCGCGTCCTTCGCCGAAGGTATCGACCGGGATGGTCTGGTCGTCGCGGGCATGGCCAACAACCACGCCCTGGACTGCGGCTCCGACGGCCTGGCGCAGACCGTAGCTGCCTTTGCTCACGCCGGCATCGCAACGGTGGGGGCCGGTCTCGACAGGCAGGAGGCGTGCCGGCCGCTGGAGGTCGAGGTGCTGGGGCTGCGGCTGGCCTTTGTTGCCTATTTCCTTCCAGGGTCCAACCTCACACGCGAGCGGGTGGTGGCCGCAGGCCCTGACGGTCCCGGCGTCGCGACCATCGATAGGTGCGATGCCAGGACTGTTCTTCACGACGTGCGTGAGCGAGCCGACTTCGTCGTGGTTCTGCTGCATGTTCACGTGGGTGACTCATGGAGCAGCCAGCCGGCACCCGACCAGGTGGCCGCCGTACGCCAGTTGCGGCAGTGGGGTGCCGATCTCGTTGTAGCGGACGGCCCGCACTATCTCCAGGGGCTGCTCGCGGAGGGTGATGGATTAGCCCTCCTGAGCCTGGGCAACTTCATGTTCCGGCCAGACTACATGATGCCTGCACAGGCCCAGCGTAGCTTCATCGCCCTGGTCGATGTACAGGACGGACGCCTGATCCAAGCGCGCCTCTATCCCATCGAAATCGGAGCCGATGGCCTGCCCGCGCTCGCGGGCCAGCAGGAGTCTGCTCAGATCCTCGAGCAGCTCGATGAACTGTCCCGTGCGTACGGCACGACGGTGTCCGTCGATGATGGCGTCGGCATCGTCGATGTGAGGCGGCCTTAGGTAGCGGCGTCGCCGGAAAGCCGTGGGCCGGGCGGGCACTACCGGATCGGGAAGTAGAGCGCCCCCAACACCACACCGTACACCAGGTGCAGGATCAGGTTCAGAGTAATGAACTTCGCGTCCGAAGGCAGCCGCTGCCCTGTGAGCGACATTATGGTGCCCATGATTCCCATCGGCAGCACCAGGAACACCACGAAGCCGAAGGCTATGCCGGCAATGGGCCCCCACCACCACTCGATGGGCTTGTCGAAGATGTCCTCCAGGTTCAGGAAGACTGCCCCGGCGTAGATGAGGGCGAGCACCACGCTGTTGACGCTGTGGGTAAGGTGGCCGACGAACCACCAGCCGGGCTTGTCGCCCCCCATGTATTTCATGCCGGCGATCCCCAGGTCCATGCGGGGTAGCCCGAAGACGCCCTCCAGCCAGAAAGCGGCGATGGTCATGGCGTAGCCCGCCAGAAGGCCGGCTATGAGTGCGTGGCCTATATTGACGCCCTCGATCATTTCTTGTCCTCCCCTCTGGCAGCTATTCCTTTCGCTGCCGACCAGATTCTAGCACCGTACCGAGGGATAAGAACGCGGCTCGCCGAGCAAAGAAAGGGGATCCTCCGGATCCCGTCGATGCGTCAAATAAGAAAGCGCCTATGAGAACCCGTCGGCGCGCTCCCAGCCGGGAATGAACTTTCGCCAGCCGATCTGATACTCCAGGTAGTGGTAGAAGAGGTAGAAGCTGGTGATGTGGGGCCGGGACGGCTGCCGGACGAGCGTCATGCGCGCTTGCTGGGGCGTCTTCCCCGCCTTGCGATGGTTGCAGACCCTGCAGGCCGAGGCCAGGTTCTCCCAGTCGTGGCTTCCCCCCAGGTGCCGGGGCACCACGTGGTCCAGGGTCAGGTCGTGCGTCTGCTTGCCGCAGTACTGGCAGGTATAGCGGTCGCGGTGGAAGATCTCCTTGCGACTGAGGCGCATTTGCGGTCGCGGCCGCTTGATCATGTAGATGAGGCGGATGACGGACGGCAGTCGGAAGATGAAGGTGGGACTGCGGAGAGCCCCATCGCCGTGCTCCAGCACCTCCGCCTTGCCCCGGTCAAGCAGGACGAAAGCGCGCCGGGCGTTGCAGACGTTGAGGGGCTCGTAGTTTTGATTCAGGACTAGTACGGCTGAGTTACCCATTTCCGATTCCGGCGCGACTTGCTAGCCATAATAGCAAAAAGGCCTTCCCTGGGCAACGGCCGGGCCGGAAGCATGGGCGGTGCGTCAGAACGCGTCGACCGCTGCCTTGAACTCCGAAGGCAGGATCCGCAGGAGAAACGGCACTCCGTCGAGGAAGATCGGAGCGAAGCTGGAGCCGTCGATGGCCTCCTTCAGCCCGAGCGAGGGGTAGGTCACGAAGACGATGAGGAGGATCTCCAGCAGGAGGACCGCCTTCGCGAAGCCGAAGATGGCGCCCGCTATCTGATCGAAGAGGCCTAACATAAGGAGTGAGGCCGTTTCCTTCAGGAGCATCGCGGCTAGCTGGCCGGCCAGGGCCGTCGCCGCGAAGATGGCGAGGAAGGCGATTGTCTTGGCGGCCCTATCGCTGTCCACGGCCACGCTGATGTCCTGGGCCAGGTCGGTGTAGAAGAGACCGGCCAGGACGATGCCGAGGAGCACGCTGACTACCGTCACCACCTCGCGTATTAGCCCCGCCTGGAAGGCGCTGAAGGTGAACCAGGCGATCGTGGCGACGATGACCCCATCCACCCAGTTCATGGCGTCATTCGCACCTCTAGGGGCGTTCCGGTGTTGGGCAGGGGAGTAGCGCCGCGTCGGGGCGGCAACATGCGGTCGACAGGGACGCTTCTGTGCGCGTGGCGGGGCAAGGCAAGTCCCTCTCGATAGAATATTCGGCTGTGGCTCAGTGTAGCACAGCCATCGGTGCCCGACAAAAGAGACGGCCCGTGCTCGCGCTGCCTGCCGCCCTTTGCCCGGCCGCGGCGCTCGATGCTATACTCATGGCGCACTTGCACCCGACTTTGATCCTGGAGGCTGACGAAATAGACTCGGAGAGGCTGCGTGACCTGCTGGAATCGGTGGCCGCCGGCGCGACTGGCATCGAGGCGGCGTTGGAGGAGCTGCGCCTCCTGCCCTACGAGAACCTGGGCTTCGCCAAGCTGGACCACCACCGGGCCCTGCGCGACTCTCTGCCCGAGGTCGTGCTCGGTGAGGGCAAGAGCGTCGACCAGGTCGTGGTCATCGCCTGCCGTATTGCCGAACGCTGCGACCGGCTCCTGGTGACCCGCGTCGATCCGCCCTGCTTCGAAGCGATACGCGAGAAGTTGCCGGACGCTGTCCACCATCCGACGGCGCGGGCGGTGACGCTGGACCGGCGGCCGCTGCCGCGGGAGTCCGGCGTCAGCGTTCTCTGCGGCGGCACGGCCGACCTCCCCGTCGCCGAGGAGGCGGCGGTGACGGCGGAGCTCATGGGCAACCGCGTGGAGCGCGTCTACGACGTGGGGGTGGCTGGCATCCACCGCCTCCTCGACCATCTGCCCCAGATACGTGAAGCGCGGGCCCTCGTCGTCGTCGCGGGCATGGAAGGGGCGCTGCCCAGCGTGGTGGCCGGTCTGGTGGCGGTGCCGGTCATCGCTGTACCGACGTCGGTGGGTTACGGAGCCAGCTTCCAGGGCATAGCGCCGCTCCTCGCGATGCTCAATAGTTGCGCCGCCGGCGTGGCAGTGGTCAACATCGACAACGGCTACGGCGCCGGCTACCTGGCCGCCGTGATCAACCGGCTGGCCCTCTCGAAGCGAGAGGACTGAACCCCCTGTGGTGACCAGCGGATCGGCGCGAACGGCGGCGGCGGTCCTGTTGGGACGCCTGAGATGACCCACATCGCCTACCTGGACTGCTTTTCCGGCGTCAGCGGCGACATGCTGCTGGGTGCGCTTCTCGACGCCGGCGTGCCGCTGGATGCCCTTCAGGCGGAGCTCACCAAGCTGGACATCGGCGGCTACGAGCTGCGGGCGAACAAGGCCCGGCGGGCGGGGCTGGCCGCCACCAAGGCCGACGTTGCCCTCGATCAGTCCGCGGCCCAGCCCCACCGTCGCCTCAACGATATCCTCGCCCTGCTCAAGGCGAGCCGGCTGACGGCCGCCGACAAGAAGAAGGGATCGCTGATCTTCCGCCGTCTGGCCGAGGCCGAGGCTCACGTTCATGGCGCGACGCCGCAGACAGTCGATTTCCACGAGGTCGGCGCCGTCGACGCCCTCGTCGATGTGATGGGTACAGTGGCGGGCCTGCGCCTCCTGGGCGTTGACGAGCTCTATTGCTCGGCGCTGCCCTCCGGCGGAGGGACCGTCAAGGGCAGCCACGGCCTCCTGCCGGTGCCCGCACCTGCCGCCCTGGAGCTCCTGGCGCGGGCCGGCGCTCCTCTGGCCGAGGCCGCGGGCGAGGACGTGGAGCTGGTCACGCCCACCGGCGCCGCCATCGTCACGTCGCTGGCCCGGTTCGAGAGGCCGGCGATGCGTGTCTCCCGCGTGGGCTACGGCGCCGGCCACCGGGACCCCGCCGGGCGTCCCAACGTGCTGCGCCTCTGGCTCGGCGAGAAGCTGGCCGCGGGCCGCGCTGCCATGCTGCTTCTCGAGACGAACATCGACGACATGAACCCGGAGCTCTTTCCCTACGTACAGGAGCGGCTGTTCCGCGCCGGCGCCGCCGACGTCTGGTTCGTGCCCATTCAGATGAAGAAGAACCGCCCCGGCACGCTGCTCTCGGTCCTCTGCCCGAGGGAGCGTGAGGACGCCGTCGTGCGCCTTCTGCTGCGGGAGACGTCGACCCTCGGCGTGCGGGTGAGCGAGGTGCGACGGCACGAGGCGCGACGGGAAAACGTGACCTTCGAGTCGAGTCTCGGGCCGGCGGCGGTGAAGGTGAAGCGGCTAGAGGACGAGCCGCCCCGCGTGTCACCGGAGTACGAGGACTGCCGCCGTCTGGCCCGCAAGACGGGGCTATCCCTGGAGGAGGTCTACCGGCTCGTGGCGCGAGAGGCCCTGGAGCATCTGTCCGCGACTGGCGAGGAGGACGCGGTCTGACCCCTCCGTGCAGTGCGCGGACGATGAGAGCGAGGGCCTGTACGACCTGCCGGAAATGTTGGAAAATGATCTCGGGAGTGCGCCGAATGTCGGCCTTCGATCTGGCATCATTGGGGAGCGGTCATGGGTGAGACGAGGTGTAGCGTGGGTCCGAGGGCGCGCCTCATGCCGCGGCGTCGGACGTGTGAGTGGAGGCCGTGTCGATGATAGGCTCTAAGCCCACCGCCACGGTGGAGGACTATCTCCAGGTCATCTACAACATGGTGCGCGATGGCAAGACGGTGATCGCCGCCCGCCTCGCCGAGAAGCTGGGTGTGGCCGCGCCCACTGTCTGGGCCACCCTCCAGCGCATGCAGCGCGACGGCCTGGTCGAGCTGAAGGAGCGGAAGGAGATCGTCCTGTCGGAGAGCGGCTGGGAGGCGGCCGAGTCTATCATCCGGAGGCACCGCCTCACTGAGCGGCTCCTCACCGACCTTCTTGGCCTCCAGTGGCATGAGTCACACGACGAGGCACACCGCATCGAGCACGCCATCTCCCCCCGTGTGGAGGAGCAGATCTTGGCCGTTCTCGGCCACCCCACCACCTGTCCCCACGGCAATCCCATCCCTGGTGTGGGGAAGGGCCCGCCGCCGGTCGCCCCGACGCTCGACGGGGTGGCCGAGGGTGCGGAAGTGGTCATCGAGAACGTGAGCGAGGACGCGGAGGAGGACATCCAGCTCCTCGAGTACCTGGAGCGCAACGGCCTGGTTCCCGGGGCATGCCTGAAGGTGGTGGAGGTGGCCCCCTACAACGCCACTATCACCGTCGAGCTGAATGGGATGCGCGTGACGCTGGGCATGCCCACCGCTGCCGCCATCCACGTCCGCGAAATGTAGTCCCGCCTACTACGTTCCGAATCGGAAGTTCTTCCCCCAGTCCCACGACTGTCTGACCTGGCGATAGGCCGGTCTCTACGGGCGGGAGCGCAGGCGAAAAAGGGCAGGCAGCATACCCTTCCTTATCGGCATGCCCTCAGATGCGCAACGGTGAGTCATCTGACTCAAGGAACTTATGCAACTTGTAGAAGTCAGTCACTCCCGACTTGTGGATCTTCTCCAGGGTTGTGGCTCTCCGGTCTAGCTCTTCATAGATCTCCCTTCTGTTCCCGGAGAGTCCGAGGCGAGGGCTGATCTTCTCCTCAAGGATGTAGCTATTCATGTGTCCGGCAAACTGATGTTGGTCGTTCCGTGCGTCCCAGCGGAAAGCATGGGCGAAATCGAAAGCGTCGTCGCTCGCATCGTAGCCGGCGATCTCAGCGACGTGCGTAATGCGTCGTCCGGATCTACCGCTTGGGAGCCGTACGGTGCTCACGAAAATGACAACATTGAGATTGTCAACATTGAGTCGCGGCACGTTGATCGGAATACCTGTCAGCCGCTGAATCACTTTCTCAACAGTCGACGCGTGGAAGGTCGCGATGATCTGATGGCCAGTCTGCATTGCCTGGAAGGCGATATTCGCTTCTTCGCCGCGAATCTCGCCTATCAAGATCACGTTCGGTCGCTGCCGAAGGGCGGCCTTCAAGAGATCGAGCATCGTTATGTTAGCGCCGCTCGACCCGCGGCGAACGTCCCGGACGAGCTCCCGTGTCCAATTGGCATGCGGCAGTTGGATCTCTGGGGTGTCCTCCAGGGTGACTACCTTCGCAGCGCCGGGGATGAACGCACTGATGGCATTAGCAATGGTAGTCTTCCCAGAGGCTGATTCGCCGCAGATGAGGAGATTCAGCCCTTCCCCGACCACCATGGAGAGGTACGCGGCCAGACGATAGTCCGCGGTGCCACCGGCTACCAAGTCTAGGATGCTAAGCGGGACGCGTGTGAATTTCCTGACGCTGAAGTTGCTTCCACGGCGGGAGACAGCGCCCCCGTATACGATATTGATACGGGAATCATCCGGCAGCGTGGCATCACAGATCGGGTTGCTGTGTGTAACCGGCTTGTTTACTTGCGCTGCCAGCCGCAGCGCATACTCGTCCAATTCCTCCGGTTCAGCAAACTCGAATGCTGTCTTCAGGGGGCCGAAGACGCGGTGCTCAATGAATAGAGGCCCGATGCCGCTGCAACCGATGTCCTCGATGTAGGGGTCGCGCAAGTATGGCTCAAGGATGCCGACACGAATTCTGTCCCTGACAGTCACATACTTCAAAGCCGTCAGCTCGTCCTGTGTGACGGGGATCTTCTCGTCTGTCGACGCAAAAGGAAGCCAGTTCCGTCTGCGCCGATTTGCTGAGGCCGGCTGCGCTGCATGAGCAGGCGCGCACAGGCGTTCTACTTCTTCTTCGAGAAGAGCTGCCCGCTCGTCGGCCGACTTCAGCCGTGCCAAACGCTCGGCCAAGTCGACCAGGCGTCTTCCCACCTGTTCCAATAGAGCGGTTACATTGCACCCAAAGGTCGGGTCGAGGAGGATGTAGGAGCTGCGAGCGTCTTCCTCGTCTGCGAAGACGTGAACAAAAAGCCCATCTCCCAGGGCGTAGATCAGATTGTGGTCTCCCGAGTCCCGCTGTTTTGGGGATAGTCCCTCGCTGCAGAACGTAGGCACTCCTATTTGGCCGATCGGAAGCGAGTGGACGTAGCGGTGAAGGTGGGGCGCCGTCTGGCAGGCCTGCCACAGCTCCGGAGGTAGCAACGTGGAGAGCGAGCAGCCGGGCGCATCCGGGCGACAGCGATCGTCCGCCTCTGCAAGCGGGAAGGGGAACATCGCCTATCTCACTCTGCTGAAGGGGAGAATCCTGATCCCAATGCCAGGCTCTACAACGAAGGACAAGACGTTGCCCTTGGTTTGCCGGGCATCATGCAGCAGGGCGATCTCCAACATCTTGACCAGTTGATTGCCTATCTTCGACACGTCGAGGCGCAGGTACACATCGCTGATCGAGCGGATTCGCGTAAACATGTGCTCGCCAAACACGTGCGAGTGGACGGTGAAAACAACTGTGTTGCCGCGATTACGATAGTTCAGGCAGCTAGTGAAGAATGACAGCGCCTCTTCTTCGGAGAGACCCGTAAGGAAAGGTGTGAGCGAATCGACGACGATCACGTCCTCCTCTGATAGGTGCGCCATGTGAGCGAGGAGTGTCTCCGGACGGAGCTGAGACTGATCGGCGTTGCTGGCGGTCACTGAGCAAATATTCAGCTTCGCAACCAGGAAGTGATGAAGCACGTCAAGGTGCAACTCGTCCATCTGCTGCAGGAGGTGCCCGATGGAGTGTTCGGTCGTGTAGAGAGCTACTGTGTGGCCTTCGTCCAGGGCCCCGGACACGATCTGAAGTGAGAGGGGGCTCTTGCCCGCGTTGAAGCGCCCCTCGATCAAGGTAAGAGAGGCCCTGGGAAGGCCGCCTCCCAACTTTCGGTCGATCTCCCCGCATCCGGTGGAAATGATGTCGTTGTTTGAGTCGTCTGGGTCGGCGATCATGCTACCGCGTGTGCTGTCGTCCGGGCGAAGGTGAAGGTACCTTCTTACTCGTGTATCGGCAGACTAGGAGCATGTATTAGTCCCCATCCATGTCATGAAGCCGACATTTGGGCACGGCATCGCCGATCAGGGATGTGCTCCCCGCGACTCTGGGCCCCTCGCGGCGTCCAGCCGCTCGACTATTCGCGCGAGTGAGGCGAAGCATGAGTGCGAGGGCGAAACCGCCCTACGGTGATGGCGGCTCCTCTACAGAAGGACCCTCCCGGTGCCGATACACTCTTAGGTCTGGTGCGTCGGGGAAGAAGCGGAGGCCTCGGATGTATACGCGGATGCTTGTGCCACTAGACGGGACTCGCCGCTCGGCTATGGTGGTGCCTCACGCAATTCACGCTGCGAAGAACCTGGGCTGCGCAGTCAAGCTCGTCCACGTCATCGCGTCGGGAAAGAGCAAGACGCAAGGAAAAGGCGATGGGAGAGCCACAAAGCTCAACGAAGTCGTAGCGCAGGCGGCGGAGGTTGAAGAGTACCTCCAGTCTGTGTCGAAACGGTTTGACAAGACGGGCATCATGACATGGACGGAAGTCCGTTCGGGTGATCCGGTGGCTGAGATCAAGAAGGCGGCGCGAGAGTTCGAAGCCGACCTGATTGCCATGGCAACACGATGTCGCCCTCACCTAGAGAAGCTGGTGTTCGGAAGCGTTGCCGACCAGCTACTAAAACAATCTGAGATACCAGTCCTCCTTGTTACAGCACGCTGAGTCGTCCCACCGGCTCTCCGCGCGTCCGCCGCTCGTTCGTCTGGCGATGCGCGCAGTGCTCCGTCACGATATCGGCGCTCGCGGCCCGCGCTAGGTGCGGTAGGCTGCCGCAGCCTGCCAGCCGGCGCGCGCCTAGAGCACGAACCGCTCCAGCGCCCAGGCGACGCCGTCATCATCGTTGCCGGGGGCGACGGTGTCGGCGAGGTCCTGCACATGAGCCGGCGCGTTGCCCATGGCGACGCTGCGGCCGGCGACCCTGAACATCGCCGCATCTGGAGGCGCATCCCCGATCGCCAGGGCGTCCAGCGGGTCGACGCCCACCGTCTCACAGACCCGGCGCAGGGCGGAGCCCTTGTCGGCCTGCGCGTGAGTGATGCTCACGTAGCGGGGGAAAGTCGCGCTGTAGCCCTCGCACAGGTTCAGGACGCCAGCGTAGCAGTCGCCAAAGGTCGCCAGCATGTCATCGACGGCCTCGGAGCCGAAGGTCAGGAAGGCCGTGGGGGCGTCGCTGAGCACCGAGAGGAGCTCCGGGACGGGCCGCACGTCCGGCGGCAGGGGGGTCGGGTTCATGGCGCGGCTCGTGCCTATGTAGGTCAGTTCGCCGACGGTCACGAACGTCCGGTAGCGGCAGGCGTCGCTGTAGGCTGCCACCTCGCGCGCTGCCTCCAGGTCCATGCGCAGGTGCAGCAGGTCGTCGTCGTTGGTGGGGTCGCGGATGAGGGCCCCCGTGTGACAGATAAGCGGCGCCGTGAGCCCCAGTTCGCCCGCGGTCTTCTTCGCCAGCGAGTACCAGCGGGAGGTGGCGAGCACCACCGCCACCCCCTTCTCGACCGCCCGCCGCACGGCTTTGGCGTTGGCCTCGCTGACCCGGTCGGCGCTGTCGAGCAGCGTGCCGTCGAGGTCGAGGGCGACGATTCTGACCACGGGGCTATTTCCTCTCGCTCCGGCTGAAACCGAGGTGCCGCTCCTTCATGCTCACAAACCGGCCCTCTCCGATGATGATGTGATCGAGCACGTCGATGTCAAGCAGCTCCCCCGCCTCGACCAGCTTCCGTGTCATGGCGATGTCATCGGCCGATGGCGTCGGGTCGCCCGAGGGGTGGTTGTGCACGACGACGAGCGCCGGGCAGTTCTGCCGCACCGCCTCGCGCAGGAGCTCGCTGACGCGCACCATCGTCGAGTTGACGCTGCCGCGATAGACCTCGGGCATGCCCAGGACCTGGTTCTTTGTGTTGAGGAGCAGCACCCGCAGGTGCTCCTGCTCCAGGAGGCTCATCTCCGCCATCAGCAGGTTGGCGACGTCCTGGGGCGTGCGCACGACGGCCCGCTCCTCTGGTTGCGTCGACGAGAGGCGCTTGCCCAGCTCCATTGCCGCCTTGAGCTGGGCCGCCTTCGCCTCGCCCAGGCCGTGCTCGCCGCAGAGCTCGGCGAAGCTTGCCCGCGCCAGCCCCGCCAGGCCGCCGTAGCCCGCCAGCAGGCGCGACGATAGCGACAGGACGCTCTCTTTCGCCGCGCCGGTGCGCAGGATGATGGCCAGCAGCTCACTGTTCGAGAGGGCGGCGGCGCCGGAGTCGCGCAGCCGCTCGCGAGGCCGCTCGGTGGCGGGCAGGTCACGGATGAGGGTGTGATACTCCACCGATGGGCTGTTCTCGAAGCTCATGGCTGCATCTCCGGCGTCTGGTGGACTGTCCGGCTAGGCCGTCGGGGACGTGGAGGCCGCCGGCTCTGATTCCTCCGTGCCTACGGACACCACGGTGTTCGTGTGAGGATAGTGGAGGACCGATACCACGTCGCCGTCCTCCAGCTCGACGAAGGTGATGGGGTCGATCTTGAAGACGGACTTGTCCACGTAGATGTAGTGGCTGCGGGCAATGAGGAAATCGCTGCGGCTCCACTTGCGGCGAATCGATCCCCTCGACATGCGCGGCTCGGCGGCGAGATCGCGAAGCGACTGGATGCTCTGGTACCCGGTGAGGAGGGCGACCAGGCCGGCGACGGCCAGCGTCACCAGAAGACCGGGCTCGCCGCCTTCTATCAGCATGAGGAGAACGACGATGAAGCCGGCGCCGCTGGCTATGAAGAGCGGCGTGTAGATGATGGCGCCGCGCACGACAGCGAACCTGGCAGATCTGCTGCTTTGCTCCATTCCCCGGCCCCTCAAGGCGGCAGGCGGATGACTTGCCCCGGCTGTAGGGTCACCTCGTCCGGGTTCCCAAGTCCGTTGTACTGAGCGATGCGCGCCACGAAGTCGCCCAGGTTCTCGCCGGGGGGAAGGTAGGCCTCGGCGATGCCGTACAGCGTTTCTCCCTCCTGGACGATGTGCGCCCGTACTACAGTGGGCGTGGCTGTGGGTGGGGGCACGGGCGTGGCGCGCGCAGCGGGAGTGCCGGTAGTCACGGGCGACGGAATCGCTTGCCCAGGCGAGGCGCTGGGCTGGGGTGGTGCTGGCGCGCTCAGGCGAAGGACCTGTCCCGGCCGCAGCACTGCCTCATCCGGGTTTCCCAGGTTGTTGAGCTCGGCGATTTGCGCCACGAAGTCGTTTAGCTCCTCGCCGGGGGGAAGGTTGGCCTCGGCGATGCCGTACAGCGTGTCCCCCTGCTGGACTGTGTACTGCTTCACCTCGGCGGGCGTGGCGCTGGCCCCGGGGGTGGCTGGCGTGCCGGTCAACATGGGCGATGGCTCCGGCGTTGGGCTCTCCTGCCCGAGCAGCGCGCCGGGAAGGGCGACTCCCGGCGATGACTCGTTCGACTCGCCGGGCGGCCTCACTATGAGCCACACCGCCAGCGCTGTCCCTATGAGCAGGGCGAGCAGCGAGCCCCGGTAAAGGGTGAACGAAGGCAGGGCGCTGGCGGGCTTGAGGCATTCGCCGCAGAACGCTTCGCCGTGGGCTTCGCAATAGGGCCTACCGCAGCGCCCGCACTGCTTCTCCGCCTCGTTGGTACAGGCGTAACACTTCATCTCGCGCGCACTATAGCAGCCTGCGCTGGCCTTCGCCAGTCGCGTCGGGCGACTGGCACAACTTGACTATATCATTTCGACGGTGGCGCCGGCTGCCGCGAGCTTCGCTCTGGCCTCCTCCGCCTCCTGCTTGGTGACGCCCTCCTTGACGTTGGTGGGGGCGCTCTCCACCAGGTCCTTCGCCTCCTTGAGGCCGAGGGTGGTGACTTCGCGGACGGCCTTGATTACGTTGACCTTGTTGGGCCCCATGTCCTTGAGCGCCACCGTCCACTCGGTCTTCTCCTCCTCCGCGGGTGCGCTGGCGGCCGGCGCCCCGGCGGCGGCCGGCGCCCCGGCGGGTGCGGCTACCGCCACGGGAGCACTGGCGACGACGCCGAACTCCTCCTCGATCCGCTTGTTCAGATCTCGCAGCTCGAGGATGGTCATCTCCTTGATGAGGTCAAATGTCTGGTCCACCCGGTCTGCCATACCCTTGCGTTCCTCCTTGCCTTTCTTCTCCTTGCTTGCAGTCGGGGCCTTGGCCGGCTCAGCGGCCGCCTCCGCTGCCTCGTCCGCGGCCTCGGGGGTCTCCGTCGTGGACTCCGCCTCTGCCGCAGCCTTCTTCGTCTGTCGTTCGGGCATGTTACGCTCCTTCCTGTTGGGCGGCTCGCGCCTGCAAGAGTCCTTGTAGCTGGGCTATGGTGGATGAAAACAGAGTCGCCGCCGAATTCATCATGCTTGCCGCCAGCAGTTGCGCCAGGTGCGCCACCGGCGCCTGCACCGCCCCGCTGACCTGCGCGATCAGCGCTTCCCTCGAGGGCAGCGTCGCCAGCTCCTCGACTTCTCGCGCCGATAGGAGCTGACCCGCCGCGTAGCCGCGACGGAGCGCGAAGGCGTTCTTGGCGGCCCGTATGTACTCCGTCAGCGCTCTGGCCGGCACCGTGATCTCCCCATAGCCGAAGGCGACGGCGGTGGGCCCTTCGGCCAGCTCCGCCATCTCCGGTATCCCTGCCGCCTGTGTTGCGATGCGGAAGAGACGGTTCTTGACCACGCGCAGCTCCACCTCCGCCTCACGGAGCTGGCGTCGCAAAGTGTCCATCTCCGCTACCGTCAGGCCCTGGTAGCTGGCGGCAATGGTCACCGTGCTCCTGGCGATGCGATCCGTCAGCAGCTCCACCGATTCGATCTTCTTCGGGTTGGGCATCTCAGCACCTCGCCATGAAAAAAGCCCCTGTCGCCGCAGACAGAGGCCGCGATGGATCGCCTCGCCGGGCTGAAGCCCGGCCGCCGCGTATCCTGGCGTGCCTCGGCGGGTTCGATTAAGCCCCGGAACACCGGGGCGCCCGCTGTCTACGGCGCCTATTTGTAACCCTGGAACCTTCGAACCCCGGAACCAGCCTCCGCCCCTAACTGGTTCGAAGGTTCTATGGTTCTATCGTCCTATCCCGCAGTTAGGGCCAGGGTGGGAGCCAGCTCCAGTTTGACCCCGGGCCCCATCGTCGTTGTCAGCGTCGCGCTCTTGATGTACTGGCCCTTGGCGCCGGACGGACGGGCCTTGACGACCGCCTCGACCAGGGTCGCCAGGTTCTCCAGCAGCTTCTCCTCGTCGAAGCTGACCTTGCCGACCGGCATGTGAAGGAGGGCGCTGCGGTCGAGCCGGAACTCTACCCGGCCCTGGCGGGAGTCGCCGACGGCCTTGGGCAGGTCCTGGCCGTCCAGCACCGTTCCAGAGCGCGGGTTCGGCATCAGGCCGCGCGGGCCGAGGACGCGGCCCAAGCGGCCCACCTTGCCCATCATCTCGCGCTGAGCGAGGGCGACGTCGAAGTCGGTCCAGCCGCCCTCGATCTTCTTGACAAGGTCGTCGCCGCCGACGAAGTCGGCCCCGGCCTCCTCGGCCAGCTTTGCCGGCTCGCCCTCGGCGAAAACCAGCACCCGCACCGGCTTGCCCAGCCCGTGTGGGAGAAGAACGCTGCCCCGGAGCTGCTGGTCGGCGTGGCGCGGGTCCAGGCCGGTGCGCATGTGCAGCTCCACAGTCTCGTCGAACTTGGCGAAGGCGGCGGCCTTTGCCACACGGACCGCCTCCTCCGGCGGATAGCCCCGCGTGCGCTCTATTGTGGAAGCGGCGTTACGGTAGTTCTTGCCCCTCTTCATCGCTCTGCTCGTCGCCCGCGGGCACGGACACCTTCTCGACGACCTCGATGCCCATGCTCCTCGCGGTGCCCTCGATCATTCTCACAGCGGCCTCGACGTTCGCGGCATTGAGGTCCTTCATCTTCAGCTCAGCGATCTGGCGCACGCTGTCCCGCGGCACCTCTCCGACCTTCTCTCGCTTCTGCGCCCCGCTTCCCTTCTCGATGCCCGCAGCCCGCTTGAGCAGGTCCGAGGCCGGGGGTGTCTTGAGGGCGAAGACGAAGGAGCGGTCCTCGTACACGGTGATCTCTACCGGGACGATAGTGCCCGCCTGTGAGGCGGTGCGCGAGTTGTAGTCCTTGCAGAAGGCCATGATGTTGACGCCGTGCTGGCCCAGTGCGGGCCCGACAGGGGGCGCCGGGTTGGCCTTCCCCGCCTCGATCTGAAGTTTGATGATGGCCCGGACCTTCTTGGCCATGCTTTCGATTCACCTCTGCCGGTTCAAACCGGCAGCCTTGCCGAAGCTGCGTCTGCCTGCCGCTAGGCAGGCAGGGACTCCTATCCGGACGAAATCGGTTGCCTACAGTCTCTCCACCTGGAGAAGATCAAGCTCCACTGGCGTCTCGCGTCCGAAGAAGGACACCATGACCCTTACCTTGCCCTTCTCCAGGTTAATCTCGTCTACCTGGCCCACGAAGTCGACGAAGGGACCGTCGACGACGCGGACGCTCTGGCCCGGCTGGAACCCGACCTTGACGCGCGGCTCCTCGGCCCGCATCTGGCGGAGGATACGCTCCAGCTCCGACTGGGCCAGGGGCGTGGGCCGGGTGCCCGAGCCCACGAAGCCGGTGACTCCCGGCGTGTTGCGCACCACGAACCAGGCCCGGCTCGACTCGGGGTCTTCCTCGTGGAGCTCTATCATCTGCACCAGCACGTATCCCGGGAAGATCTTCTTGGCCACAGTGCGGCGCTGGCCGTCGCGAATCTCGATCTCATTCTCGGTGGGGATCACCACCTTGAAGATGAGGTCGCGCGCGTCCATCGATTCGGTGCGGTGCTCCAGGTTCGTCTTGACCTTGTTCTCATATCCGGAGTAGGTGTGAATAACGTACCAGGCATGCCCCTCGGGCGTCTCCGCTTCCTCCTCCGGAAGGGGCGCCTCTTCGGCTGCCTCTGGCTCCTGAAGCTCTTCTTCTACCGCTGGTGCTTGCTTCTTCCTAGGCACTGGAGCCCTCGCTAATGTAGGAGCGTGTGCTCGATGAACCAGTTGAAGAAGAGGTCGATGCCGGCCAGCATGAGGCCGACGGACGCCGCAACCAATATCACGACTATGGTCAGGTAGCGGGTATCGGCCATGGTAGGCCAGGTTACCTTTCTCAGCTCACCAATTATGTCTTCCGCCCAGCGAGGCCTGAGGAACCCCAGAAGCCCGCGTGGACCCGACGGCGGCCGCGGAGCCTGCCGGGGAACCACGACGGGGCGGCGGCGGCCGGCCTTGGGCTTCGCAGCGACGGGGTGGCGTCTCAGAGCACGGCTCATGGTCTATCTCTTCTGCGGGGCGCACAGCGGGCCCCGCTCAGCATCTACCTGGCCTCTCGGTGCAGGCGGTGGGTGCGGCAGCGTGGACAGTACTTGGAGAGCTCCAGGCGGTCTGAGTCGTTACGCCGGTTCTTGGTGGTCGTGTAAGTCCGCTCCCGGCACTCGCTGCAGACCAGATGGATGATGATCCTGTCCTCCTTCTTCGCCATGACCTCTCCTAACCCCGCCTTCGATCACCGCGGCTCCTGTGACGCTACGCCGACGACGCTCGATGCCGAGGCAGTCAGCGCTTCGTCTCCGGAGCGGGCGCAGGTCTAGCTATTCGATTATCTTCGTGATCACGCCCGCGCCGACCGTGCGTCCGCCTTCACGAATGGCGAAGTGCACGCCGTCCTCTAGCGCGATCGGCTGGATCAGCTTCACGGTCATGCGCACGTTGTCGCCGGGCATGATCATCTCGACCCCTTCCGGCAACTCGATAGCGCCGGTGACATCGGTAGTGCGCAGGTAGAACTGGGGTCGGTAGCCTGTGAAGAAGGGAGTGTGGCGGCCGCCCTCTTCCTTGGCGAGGACGTACACCTGCCCCTCGAAGTCAGTGTGGGGCTTGATGCTGCCCGGCTTGGCGAGCACCTGACCCCGCTCGACCTCGTCGCGCTCGATGCCGCGCAGCAGGCAGCCCACGTTGTCGCCCGCTTGGCCTTCGTCCAGGATCTTGCGGAACATCTCGACACCGGTGCAGACGGTCTTGACCGTGTCCTTGATGCCGACGATCTCCACTTCCTCTCCGACCTTGATGACGCCCCGCTCGATACGGCCCGTCACCACTGTGCCACGTCCCTTGATGCCGAAGACGTCCTCGATGGGCATCAGGAACGGCTGGTCCTTGGGCCGCGAGGGCGTCGGGATGTACTCGTCGATCGCCTTGATTATGGCGTGGATGCTCTCGTACTCCGGCGCATTCGGGTCGGTGCTGGGGCTCTCCATCGCCTGGAGGGCGCTTCCCCGGATGATGGGGATTTCGTCGCCCGGGAACTGGTACTTGGTGAGGAGCTCCCGCAGCTCAAGCTCCACCAGGTCGAGAAGCTCCGGGTCGTCCATCTGGTCCACCTTGTTCAGGTAGACGACGATGCTGGGGACCTCGACCTGGCGGGCGAGGAGGATGTGCTCGCGGGTCTGGGGCATGGGTCCGTCAGGGGCGGCGACGACAACTATCGCCCCGTCCATCTGGGCGGCGCCTGTAATCATGTTCTTTATGTAGTCGGCATGGCCAGGGCAGTCCACGTGAGCGTAGTGGCGCTTCTCGGTCTCGTATTCCACGTGGGCGATGGCGATAGTGATCCCGCGCGCCTTCTCCTCCGGAGCGTTATCGATGCTCCAGAAGTCGCGGTACTGCGCCAAGCCCTGGAAAGATAAGACCTTCGTCATGGCGGACGTAAGGGTTGTCTTGCCGTGGTCCACGTGGCCGATGGTGCCCACGTTAACGTGCGGCTTGGTTCGCTCGAATTTCGGCTTGGCCATGTCCCATGC
>CAZMGB010000001.1:87945-256886 GCA_964565775.1 uncultured Dehalococcoidia bacterium | reverse complement strand
GGCATCTGAGACCGCCCTTCACAAGAAACGTAGGGGCGGGTCTTCAGACCCGCCCTCGAATTGAGACTCGCCATATGCGGTGTAGGGGTCGAGCATGCTCAACCCCTGCGAGGCTCCTGCTAGCATCAGCATGGGCGAAGGCCAGGCTTAAGCCTGGCCTTCGGCATCTGAGACCGCCCTTCACAAGAAACGTAGGGGCGGGTCTTCAGACCCGCCCGCATTAGTCCTCCCACACCGGCCGACCCGAAGGTCGACCCCTACACTGGACAATCAGTTGATGACGTTGCTCAGCCCCGCGCCCTCGTAAACGCTGATCGCGCGCTCCCTAAGCTCCCGCAGGAAGGCGTCGGGCTCGATGCAGGCCTCCGGCGCCAGCACCCCCACGTCCTTGATCTGCCCTCGACCCAGCATCAGCGTCGCGATGGCCAGCGGCACGCCGGTCAGGTTCTTCATGTGGTCGGCGGCGCTGTAGACCAGGCGCGTCTCCTGGCCGTCCTTGAGCCCGACGGCATCGACCCTGACGCCGCTCATAGGCTCCTTGGGCTTGCCGAAAGGTTTGAGGGCCGGGAGAGTCCACTTGATGACCCTCCCCAGACGGTCCTTCTTGCCGGGCGTGTCCGTGAGGCGTGCGCGCGCCAGCCAGCGCGAAAGGTTGCAGAGGTAGTTCTCGCTCAAGCCGCCCTTGAGGGTCACAGTGCGCACGCCTTCGATGAAGCGGGGAATCGTGACGGGCTCCGGGTGGCCGACGTGAAAGACGCGGACTTTCCCCAGGGGCTGCGGGAACTCAAGTCGCTCGCTTTCGCTGCCCGCCGCCACCAGCGCCGCCTGGCCGTCGCGATAGGTGGGCACCTGACCCGTGAGCATGTGGAGCACATGGAGGATGACGGCGTAGCCCTCGGAGTCAGAGGCGCTCGCCGCCCAGGCCACGTGAACGGCGTCCACCCGCTCGAGCTGGTCGGCCGCCTTGCGGGCGAGGACGTTGGAGAGTCCCGGCGACAAGCCGCAGCCGGTGAGGATGGCGACCTTCTTCTCCTTTGCCGCCGAGTCAAGGCCGAGAACCTCCTCCGCCCCGTCGTAGTCGTCGCAGATCGTGACGAGGGGAACGCCGGCCTCGATGGCAGCGCGGGCCACGGCGGCCTCGAACCTGTAGAAGGGCCCGATGGCGCTGAAGGCGACGTCGTGCCCGAGCAGCGAGTTCACCAGGGCGCTGTGGTTGCTGGCGTCGACCCGCAGAGGGGCTACGTGCGGGGGGCCTCCCAGCTCGACGGAGAGCCTGCGCGCCGCGTCGCTGTTGTAGTCTGCGACCGTAAGCTCCTGAACGTCCGGTTGCAGCGCCAGGTCGGCCACCGCGCGACGGCCCATGTCGCCAGCCCCGCCCAGGGCAATTACCTTCATCGCTCTGTCCTCTGTGTTCTCCTAGGCCGGGGCCGTCAGCGGCCGCCGCTCCTCGGCTATCTCTACCGTGGCCGCCACGATCTCCTCCTCGTCCGGCCTCTCGGCCATCGCCACGATCGTCTCCTCACGCGGGGCTCCGGGCTGGCCGGTGTTGCGGGAGATGATAGAGCGGCCCTCAGCCTCCAGGTCGAAGACCTTTCCCACCATCATGGGATTGACGCCGAAGCGGATGTTCTCCCGCCCTTGAATGAGGCTGGAGAGGCCGTAGCGCAGCCACGCCTCGCCCTCGCTGATCTCCGGGTTGCCCGGCCAGGGCGCGTTCCAGGGGTGCATGTTGTAGGACGGCTTGGCGACGATGTCGCACGCCAGGGCATCGTAGTGCTCGATCAGGGTGCGGTGGAAGCCGTCGAAACAGACCAGGATGCCGATTCGGCCGAGGGGCGTATCGATGGGCACGAGCTCCGACTTGGCGCCACCGCTGAACCCTACCCGGTTCTCGAGCGGCGGCACCAGGTTGACCTTTGGGATGCGTCGCAAGCAGATCCCGCGCGGCGAGAAGAGGTACGACGTGTTGTGGACCCGCGGCGCGAGGATGAAGCGGCCCTTCATCGGCTCGTGCTCGATCGGTGGCGTGTAGATGGAGCCCGCCAGCAGGTAGACGCCGTACTCCCGGGCGAGGCTGGAGAAGACGTCCCAGTAGATCTTCTCCGCCTCCAGCGCCGTGTGAATGAACGGTATCCTGAGGCCGATGACCTTGTGCTTCCAGGCGGTGCGCAGCAGCGGCCCCAGGTTGCTGGGCATGACCCGCAGGATCACCTGCGTAATAGTCTTGCAGTTCCTGATGCGATCGTAGTAGAAGGGCACGAAGCTCAGGTAGAGCCCGATGGCCTCCGGGAAGGCAACCAGGGACGGGCGGCTCAGGTCAACCGACGACGCCGCCCTCTGCATAAGAGCCGAGACCTTGCTGTGGAAGGCATCGCCGCTGGCGTAGTCCTCCAGCCGAGGCCGGGCCTGGACGGCGACGAGGTTGACGTTCATGGCTTCCCCCCTGGCCGATGATACGGCGACGAGCTGCGCCGATCACGGCCGGCACTGGCTTCGCGCTCCCCACCCCCGGCGCTTCCCCCATAGTATACCGGCCGCCGCAAGACGCCAAGGCGCTTCCTCGCCCTCACAAACACGCTCCCCCTGGAGCACAGCCCGTCGCACCTCCAGCGGCGTGTCGTGAGGCTGACAGCGGCTGCCGTGAGACGGATCACCTAGCGAGCGTGCCGCATCATCGTCCACATCGGCGGCCCGCCGCCGGGAATCAGAAGCTCCTCCACCACCTCGAAGCCGAAGCGCCTGTAGTAAACCACGTTCTCCTCCGTTGCCGTCTCCAGGTAGACGGCCACCCCCTCTGCGTCGGCCCGCTCGAGAACCGGTGCCATGAGGAAGGAACCGATGCCCTGGCGCTGACGCTCCGGCAACACACCGAGGGTATGGAGGTACCAGTGCTGCGGCTCCTTCGGGTGAGCCCGCGCCGTCACTGCTATCGTTCGCCACCCGCGGATCATGGAGCGGAGCGGCAGCCGCAGTGGCATTGCCCGGGCCAGCCAGGCCTGCCGTAGAAACGGTGGAGGGTAGCGTCCCGGCGGGAAGAATATCGCTACACCCTCAACCTTCTCACCAGGGGTCGTGAAGGTCGCGCCATAGGGCAACGCCAGGCGGAGCTCTACGGCGGTCAGCCAGAGCTGCGAACGGCGTCTTTGCTCCGGGTCGGGCACGACGTAGACCCAAGGGGGGTCAGCAGCGAAGGCAGCCGCGACGACGCGGCTGGCCTCCTGGATCTGCTCCGGCCCGAGCAGGACCGGCCCTGCACTATCAAGCGAACTTCGCAACACTCTTCCCTCCAGTGGCGTCTTCTGGCGGCCTTGGCTCCTATCCTACCCCTCGCGTCCGCATTGGCAAAGCACGCGAGGGTTCAGTGGCCGCCGCCGCCGTGCTCCGGCGCGAGAACCAGACCTCCAGGTCTCTCCAGTGAGAACCACTTCGCTGGCGACCGCGCTCCCATCTGCGAACGGCACGGCTTTCGACCGTTCATAGCGCCCGCCGACTCCCTTCCCGCCGCGCCGAGTACGCGCCCCGTGGTATAATCCCGATAGGTGTTTCTAGAGCGCAGCGATAGACAGCACCAATAACGCAGGAGGCGTCGTCGTGGACCTTGGTCAACTAGAAGCCTTCGTTCAAGTCGCCGCCCACAGGAGTTTCAGCAGAGCCGCGGAGGCCCTATTCCTCACCCAACCCTCGGTGAGCGCCCGCATCCAGGCCCTCGAGCGAGAGCTCGGAGAGACGCTCTTCGAGCGGAACGGCCGGGCCGTGCGGCTGACTGACGTCGGAGGATCCTTCCTCCCTTACGCCGAGCGGGTTCTGAAGGCCTTGCAGGAGGGTCGCGACGCCCTCGAGGGGATGCGCAATCTCGAGATCGGCACCCTCCGTCTGGGCTCGGCGTTCACCGTCAGCGCTTACGTCCTTCCCCGCATTCTGAAGGAGTTCCGCACGCGCTACCCGCGCATCGACGTGTCGCTTCGCACCGGCCGCTCATACCACCTCCTTCAGATGGTGCTGGCCGACGAAGTGCAGGCGGCCATGGTGCGCTCGATCTCTCACCCGGACGTCCAGACAATCGAGCTGTACCAGGACCAGGTAGTGCTCGTCACCGACCCCCGGCACCCCTTCGCCTCCGTCGGCAAAGTCACCCTCGAGGAGGTCGGCCGCCAGCCCCTCATCCTCTTCGACCGCGGGTCCAGCTACCGCGGCCTTATCCAGGGGCTCTTCGAGGAGGCCGGCGTGATACCGAGCGAAGCCATGGAGCTGGACAGCATGGAGGCGACGAAGAAGATGGTGGAGGAGGGGCTCGGCATCGCTCTCCTGCCGAGAGCTGCCGTCGAGCGAGAGCTGGCGCTGGGCTTCCTGGTGCAGCTAGAGATCCACGGCACCCCGATGCCGCGCCGCCGCATCGCCCTCATATACCGCCAGAACCGCAAGCACGGGCGGCCGGTGGCGGCCTTCATCAGTCTGCTGGGGGAGATCTATCACTTCCAGTGGCCGTCGGAGACTACCATCGCCGGTAGCACCGTGCGGGCCTAGACAGCGTGGCGATTGCCCGCCCCAGCAGGTATTGCGGGGCCTTCGTTTCGCCCCCTCGGCGCCCACACGCGTTTTCCCCAAGCGCAGGCGGTTCTCTAGGGGTCGGCGCCGGCCTCCCGGCGCAGCCCCCGCAAGATGTCGACGTTCTTCTTATCGGGGCCCTTGCCCTCGAACCCCGGCACCTCAAGCAAGAAGGGAACGGCGCGAAAGGCCGGATGGCGCATTATCGTCAGAAAGCCGTCGCGGCCGATCCGCCCCTCACCTATGTTCTCGTGCCGGTCGACGCCGCCCGCCAGGGGAATCTTGGAGTCGTTCGCGTGCACGGCCACGAGAGCATCCAGACCCACCTCCCGCTCGAACTCCTCGACCGTAGCCTCCAGGCCCTCCGCGCTCGCCACATCGTAGCCGGCGGCGTAGCTGTGCTGCGTATCGAGGCAGACCTTCACGCGAGGGCTGTCGACCTGGCGCAGGATCGCCCCCAGCTCGCTGAACTTGGAGCCGACGCTCCCGCCCATGCCGGCGCTGTTCTCGAGGATGAGCCGGGCATCCTCGGGCGTCGCGTCCAGGGCCGCGCGCACCGAGTCGACGATCTGGCCCAGGACGGCCTCGAACCCGCTGCCCTTGTGGCTGCCTATGTGGAATATGAGCCCCCCGGCACCGATACGGGAACAAAGCTTGAGCGAGGACTTGAGACTGCCCACGGACCGCGATAGGAGGGCAGGATCGGCCGTCGCCAGGTTCACCAGATAGGCGCCGTGGATGAAGACCGGCTCGATGCCCGTCTCCTCCCCTCGGGCGCGAAAACGCTCGACGTCGGCGTCGCTGTGCTCGGTGACGCGCCAGCTCTGAGGTGCGGAACCATAGATCTGAATCGTCTCCGCCCCCATCTCGAGAGCACGGTCGAAGGCTTTGGCGAGCCCGCCCGACGCCGAAACATGCGCTCCTACCTTCATCTGCCCATCTCCGCAAAGCCACGCAGTCGATGTCGAATGATCGCGACCACGGGCGCTCGCACATTCGCTCCTAGATCCTAATTCATTATAGCAAGGCCCGACGCGCCGCGAGGCGCGCCGCTTCCCCACGAACGGCAAGTAGCGACGAACGGCTCGCTTCCAAGGCACAAAAGATCCATCGCCTAGCGCCGAAACTTCAAGTGAGGCAGGCGAGAGCGTCTGCACAGGGCAGAGCTACCGGGCAGTGCGCACACCAGTCGCACAGCCGGAGGTTGCTGGCGTCCTGCTGCCGCTCCGCCAGCGCACCGAAGCGGGGCCCGTCGCGGGTGTCGACCCTCGTAAACGAGGCTGGTGCCGCTGAGGTCGCCTGAAGAGGAAGCCGGACGAGGGCCATCATGATGCCTGAACCGATCCGGAATTACGATCTGGACTCCGCTGAGGATGCCTATGAAACGGCCGGCTCCCAGAAGCCGGCTGCTTCCGAAGCGAGCCCATGGCAACATGTGCCGCCCGAACCCTCCTCCCTCCCTGAGACAGGGCTTCCTGCCGCCGTGCTCGACGATCTCATCCTCAAGATCTTGAGGACCCACGACCAACCACGCGTGGTCGATATCGCCGATGCCTCGGCGCTGCACCCGCAGGTAGTAGCCGATGTTCTTGAGACTCTGGTCCGGCGTCAGCAGGCGGAGATCCAGTCGGCTGGCTCAGCTCTGATCCTCCACTATCGCTACCACCTGACGGAGGCGGGAAAGGCTGCCGCCGACGACCGCCTGCGCCGTTGCAGCTACGTGGGGCCGGCCCCCGTCCCGGTAGAGCAGTATAGCGTTGTCGTCCTGAAACAGGCGCGCAGCCGCCCCCGCCTGACCCGTCGCCAGGTTGACGAGGCGCTCGCCCACATGGTGCTGCCGGAGGCGACGGTGGACGCCCTCGGACAGGCCTTCCTTTCGGGCCGCACTTTGATGGTCTTCGGTCCCTCAGGCAACGGCAAGACCGACATGGTAACCTCCGTGGCTGGCTGCACCAACGGCTCTGTGCTCATACCTTACGTCCTGTACGCCCAGGGCCAGATCATTGAGGTATTCGACCCGCAGCTCCACGAACTGTCGAGGCCGCGGGGGAGCCGCGGGCGCCAGGGCCCGTCGCTGGAGCCCGTCGACAGGCGCGACCGTCGCTGGCGAGAAGTGCGCCGACCCACCGCCATCGTCGGGGGCGAGATCGGCCCGACGGCGCTGGAGATCACGTTCGATGCCGGGCGCAACGTGCACAAGGCGCCGCCCTCTGTGAAAGCACAGGGTGGAGTGCTGGTAATCGATGACCTGGGCCGCCAGCGGCTGCCCGTTGAGGCCATCCTTGACCGCTGGATACAGCTCATGGAGCGCGGCTATGACTCCTTCTCTCTCCAGTACGGCGAGATAGTGACACTCCCCATGGATGTAATGCTGGTATTCGCCACCAACCTCTCGCTGGAGGATCTCATGGACGAGGCCCACCTGCGTCGCATCTCCTACAACGTCTCTGTCCCCAACCCGGACCGCGAGCAGCTTGCCGAGATAACCCGCCGCTCCTGTGCGAAGATGAAACTCCCCTATACAGAAGAGGCCGTGCAGTATCTGGTCTCCAGGCTCTTCAGTATCGACTCTCTCGAACCGAGAGGATGCTACCCGCGCGACATCATTCAGACCATCATCGATTCTGGCGAGTACTTCGGGCAGCCGCCCGAGCTGGACGCCAGGAACATCGACAGGGCCTGCGAGCTCTACTTCAGCTATCGCCACTCCGGAACGGTGAAACGGGCCGCCTGAGAGCCCACCTCGCCACCGTCCTCCCGCCTCGACCGCCGGCTGCCTTGTTCGCTGCGAGAAGCGAACTCATAATTGTACTTACTTGCGACGCATCGCAGCCGCCCTGGCAGTATCTTGGAGGGTCTTGTGGCCGCAATACTTCGCGTCGACATGAGCCGCCTCCGGGTGGAGCGAGAGGAAGATCCCGGGGAGTACCGACTCCTAGGGGGTCACGGCCTCACCTCGCACATCGTGAGCCGCGAGACGCCGCCCCGCTGCGACCCTCTGGGCCCGGACAACACTCTCGTCTTCGCCCCCGGGCTCCTGGGAGGCACCGCCGTCACGACGTCCGGCCGCGCCTCCGTAGGGGCCAAGAGCCCCCTTACCGGCGGCATCAAGGAAGCGAACGTGGGCGGGCTGATCGGACACAAGCTCGCCAAGCTCGGCATCAAGGCGATCGTCGTCCAGGGCGCCGCCTCGAACGGCCGGTTTCACCTGCTGCGGGTGAACCGCGAAGGCGCCTCAGTCGAACCCGCCGACCAGCTCGCCGGCCTGGGCAACTACGAGGTGGCCCGCAGGCTGGCGGGCGGTAGCCGCACGGCCTGCGCCGTCTCCATTGGGCCGGCGGGCGAGATGCAGCTCGCCGGCGCCTCCATCGCCGTGACGGACCCGGAGGGACGGCCGACCCGTCACGCCGCCCGCGGTGGCCTGGGCGCCGTCATGGGCTCGAAGGGGTTGAAGGCTATCGTCATCGACGACGCCGGCACCCCTCCCTTCGTGCCCGCCGCCGACCAGCAGGCCTACCGCCAGGCCGTCCTCGACTTCTCCCGCCTGACCCTCGACGACCCCCGCACCCAGAACATGTCGAAGTACGGGACCGCCGGCGTCATCCGCTTCGTCAACCGCGAGAACGTGATGAGCATGCCGACCCGCAACCACCGCCTCGGCCTCTTTCCCGGCGCCGACAGGATCAGCGGCCAGCGCATCGCCGAGCTAGCGCCCGAGCGGGCGGGCAAGATGCTGCCCTGCATGGCCGGCTGCATCATCAAGTGCGCCATCCTCTTCAACAACGCCGCGCTCGAGCACGTCACAACCGCCCTCGAGTTCGAGACCATCGCCCTCATGGGCTCCAACCTGGAGATCGACGACCTGGACGCCGTTGCCCGCATGGACCGCCTCTGCGATGACCTCGGCCTCGATACCATTGAGACGGGTAATGCTTTCGGCGTGGCCATGGAGGCGGGCGTAGCGGCCTTCGGCGACTGGGAGCGGGCGATCGCCCTCTTCGATGAGATCCGGAAGGGCACGGAGTTGGGCCGCGCCCTGGGCGGCGGCACGGCATCGACGGCCCGTGCCTTCGGAATTGAGCGCGTGCCCGTCGTCAAGGGGCAGGGGCTGCCCGCCTGGGAGCCGCGGACGCTCAAGGCGATGGGCATCACCTACGCGACCAGCCCCCAGGGCGCCGATCACACGGCGGGGCTGGTCACCGCCCGTAACGTCACCTTCGACACCCTCCTGGAGTCGTCGCGCCGGGAGCAGATGCTCCAGGCGGCCGTCGATTCGGTGGGGCTGTGCCAGTTCACCAACCCGACCGAAGGCGACATGGCGAAGTTCCTCAACGCGCAGCTCGGCCTCGACTGGAGAGGCGACGACATCCTTGCCCTCGGCGGGCGAGTGCTGAAGGAGGAGCGGGACTTCAATCTCAAGGCCGGCTTCGGCAGGGACGTGGACTACATCCCTGCCTTCCTGCGCACGGAGGCGCTGCGCACGTCCGAGGGAGACATGGTCTTCGACGTCCCCGACGAGGTTGTGGAGAGCTTCTGGGACTTCTGAGCGGGGTCGCGCAACGTGTCGGGAGAGTGCCGCGTAGGGACAGAGCTTATGGTCACCAACAGCACAGCTCAACACAAGAAGCCCCGCGTGCAATGCTTTCGAAGGCCAGCCTTCAGGCTGGCGCGGCGGCGAGGCTCAAGCCGTTCGGCTGAGCTCGCGACGAAGCCTGGCCTTCGGAGATAGTTCTATGGTTCCAGAGTTCTCTCCAAAGTCGAACCTTAGAACCTTGGAACCATGCAACCCCCCTAGATCAAGCCTTCCACAGCCTCCCGGTCGAGCCCGGAGTATGCGCAGACGGTGACGTCGAGGTCCGGGTACTCGCGGATGGCGCGGAGCATGGCTTCCGCCACCTGGCGGCGCGGCAGGCCGACGATACCGGCGCCCAGCAGCGGGAAGGCGAAGCTCCGCAGCCCGAGCTCCTTGCCCAGCTCAAGGGCGGCTTTGGTGCCGTTGTAGATCTCGTTGAGGCCCGACCGGACCGAGTGCCTGTAGTCGATGGTCGGCACGTGGATGACGTATCGCGCCTTGAGCCGGCCCGCGCTCGTCGCGACCGCCTTGCCCAGGTCGCACCAGCCGATACGGTCGCTCTCCTCCTGGATGACGCGGCCGCCGCCTCGGACGATGGCCGCCGCCACGCCGCCGCCGTGCTGTAGCTGCGTGTTGGCGGCGTTGACAATAGCGTCGACCTCAACCTCCGTGATATTGCCCTCGTGGAGTCGAAGAGCCACTGCTAGCATCCCCCCTTCAGCAGTTCCACTATCTCCGCCCAGCCAGGGACCCTGATGATGTTGGGCCGTTTGGGCGCAGCACGATTCCACGGTTGATCGTAGAGCAACACGAGCTCGATGCGGGATGCCACAGCGTCGAGGTGCGCGGGATTATCCTCGACAAGGGCATGGAAGGCAGAGCCCTCAGTCAGCTTCTCCGGTGGTACGCCCATCTCCAGCCGGTAGCCTGCAAGCCCATGACGTGTCAACCATTCGATAGTCTGACCGCGCAGCGACTCCGGCCTCGATGTCACCAGCCAGACTGCGTCACGCCCCAGATCCTGAAGACCGTCGATGGCGCCGTCGACGGACGGTGCGCGCACATACGCTCGCTCATGCTCGAGCCAGTCCCACATCTCCTCCATTGCCGCGCCTGTGAGGCCGAGCGCCTCGCCAATGTCAAAGGCGCTGATATCCTCAGCCGTTATCTCCCGCCCCGCCAGTTCGGAGAGCTTCGGAAGCATCGTGGAGAGCAGATCTACCACAACCCCGTCCAGGTCCACGGCGATGGGTTTATCAGTGCGCATGGGGCTCAGTGATTCCGGGGCTGAGTCGGCCGGACGCAGCTGAAGCTACGTCCCTACGGATTTGCCTCCCATCCACGCATGTCGGGGAGAAAACCCACGACTGCTCCTTCTGTCCGCTTGCAGCCCCCGACTCACGGCCACCAGAGGCTTCGCGCCTCTTGCCGCAGCTCCGACCGGAAGTCGGGGTGGGCGATGGCTATGAGCTCCTCCGCCCGCTGGCGGTGGTTCTTCCCGAAGAGCCTCGCCACACCATATTCGGTGATGACGATGTCGGCGTAGTAGCGGGGGATGGTGATGAGCGAGCCCGGCTCCATCTGCGGCACGATGCGGGACACGCCCCCGTCGAGGGCGGTCGACGAAAGGAGCGTTATGGCGCGGCCACCCGGAGACATGGCCGCCGCCAGGTGCATCTCCGGCTGACCTCCCGTGCCGTTGATCATCCGGCCGCCGAACACGCTCTCGGCGTTGATCTGGCCCAGGAGATCGACATTGAGGGCGTTGTTGATGGAGACGAAGTTGTCGAGCTGTGCCAGGACGCGGGGCGAGAGGATGTGCTCCGGGTCGTGGAGCTCGAAGGCGGGGTTATCGTCGATGATCGCCAGGTCCTGCTCGGTGCAGCCGGTCCAGGCCGTCGCTACGGCCTTCTCCCGGTGTACGGGCTTGTACCTGCCCGTGGCTATCCCCTCCTGCACGAGGCGGGCCAGGTCGGGTGACCCCAGTTCCGTGTGCAGACCAAGGTCCCGCTTGCCGTCGAAGGCGCCGGCCCTGGTCATGAGACGCGAAGGATCGCCGACGCCGATCTGAACAGTGTCGCGGTCGTGGATCAGCTCGCTCACGTAGCCGGCGATTGTCCGGATGTACTCTTCCGGCTCGTCCAGGCCGAGGAGACGGCGGACGTCGTCCACCGAGACCACCTGCATGACTGCGGTGATGGGCGCCAGCCGATCCGGGTTGGGCAGGTCGTCCCAGAGAGCAATCCAACCGGCGCGCCGCTCCGGCTCCAGGCCCTCCACCGCCTTCTCGTACTCCTCGCGGGTCAGTGTAGGCGGCGTCACCTCCACGAAGCCGTCGATCTGTGAGACGTGGATGTAGCAGTCGCCGTGCACGGTGATGAGCGACGGGTCTACCTCCGCCAGCACCGTCTTGGCGCGCCGAGCGTAGGCCCGCTGCGTCCAGAGGTGAGCGCCGAAGTGACAGTAGCCCTGCTTGTTGGGCGGGCTCACCGTCACCATCGCCACATCGGGCAGGCGCACGTCGGGGCGTCCGTCATCGTACGGCTTCATGCCGAGCGAGAAGAGGTTCGGTAGGTACGTTCCCAGACGCTCGTCCGTCGCGAAGCGAGCGAAGTCCCCTATGAAAAGCTCGAACTCGACGTCGAAGGAGCCCTGTGAGCCCGGCTGGAGCCAGCCAGGGTCAAACGTGGGCGCGAGGAGCCGTATCGTTACGCCTCTGAGCTCATCCTTGCGGGCGAACAGCGCCGTCTGTAGACTCGGCGGCGGCAAGATGGAGTAGACCACTAAGTCGCCCGACCGAACGACCTTCACCGCCTCCTCGGCAGTCGTCAGGCGGCTCTCGTAGACCCGGGGCCAATCGCCCAGGCCGACCTCTTCCCGGCTGCTTACCCTAGCCATGTAACTCCTCCAGCTCTGCGGCGCCCCGCGTGGGCCCTCGGCGCAATACATCACTGATGTTCGCCCGCTATTATCGTCGCCGAGCAGCCCCTTGCCAAGGGGAGCCCGTCACGTAGTCGGGGTCTTCAGACCCCGACGGCGACCTCACGAGGGTCTGATGGTCGTGGAGAGGTTAAGCCGTCATAGTGTGGCACCGAATCTCCGACGGCCAGGCTTTAGACTGACCCCGCGCCAGCCTGAAGGCTGGCCTTCGTGAACTAAAGCCCTGCAGCTGCGACCTCAATGCCCCGGTTCCGTAGCTGCAGACCTTTAGGTCTGCCCGCGAGAGAGAACCAGGGCTGTCGGACTACTCCGTCAATTACCGCAAGAGCCTCGACCATCGGGTGTCAGCACGGCCGTATTGACAGGCGAGGCCAATGGGCTAAGATGATGGAGCTACCATCGCCGCCTGCCCGCGAAAGGAAGGTCGCACTGTGAAGGTCCGTAACTATCGAGAGGTCAGCCCGGACACCGAGCTGCCGGGCGTCGCCCTGCACACCGTCATTTCGGCGCAGGACGGGGCGCCGCGATTCGCCATGCGCGTGTTCGAGGTGCAGCCCCACAGCTCCACTCCGTTCCACACTCACGCCTGGGAGCACGAGGTGTTCATCCTCTCGGGCCGGGCCAAGGTTAGGAGTGAGGACGGCGAGCGCGACCTCCAGCCCGATGACGCCGTTCTCGTCTCTCCGTACGAAAAGCACTGCTTCGTCAACAGCGGCAGCGACGTGCTCCGCTTCATCTGCTGCATCCCCCACCCGGAGAGCCTCCCGCAGGAGTAGAGCGCCTGCGAGGGCGAGCAGCCGAGGGCCTTGAGCAGGTGTCCCCCAGCCCAGACGCCGGCAGCGGACGACCGTTACGCCTGAAGACGGAGCGGGGGCCCATCCCCTGCCTGTTCCATCGCGGGCGGGAGGGCGGCGGCGCCGTCATCTGGGTCGGCGGCACCGATGGCGGCTTCAACGGCCCCGCCGATGCCATCTACGCGACCCTGGCCGAAGACCTCCTCGCGGACGGAATCGGCTCCCTGAGGATGAGCTACCGCGTTCTGCGAGCGCCGGGCGACCTGGAGCAGGGCGTCCACGACGTGCTCGCCGGCATCTCGTTCCTGGACAGCGAAAAGGCAGGGCGGATAGGGCTGGTGGGGCACTCCTTCGGCGGGGCGGTCGTGATCAGCGCCGCCGCTCTGTCGCCGCGCGTGAGCGCCGTCGTCACCCTCAGCACCCAGTCGGCCGGGACCCGACTCACGCCGAAGGTAGCGCCGCGACCGCTGCTGGTCGTCCACGGCGAGGAGGACCGCCGCCTCTCGCCCGACTGCTCCCGCTACGTCTTCGAGCTGGCGCGGGAGCCGAAGGAGCTGCTGATCCTGCCCGGCGCCAAGCACAGCCTTCGCCAGAAGCGGGCGGAGCTGCGCGACCTCCTGCGCCGCTGGCTCATCGAGAAGCTGACGCCGTAGGGGTCGAGCATGCTCGACCCCTACCATCATTTCGGCGTACGAGCTGTGGCGGAGGCCTTCAGGCCTCCAACTCTTCTCCCGTGGCGGTGGAGGGCTGAAGCCCTCCTCTACGTTCGGCAACGCCCTCGGCGGGTGGACAAAGGGCGTCGGCTCAGGGCGCCAGGACGATCTTCCCGAACTGCTCCCGGTTCAGCATCCGCTCCAGGGCCGGCTTGATCTCCTTGAGCGGGAAGACCTTGTCCACGACGGGCCGGATCTGCCCGCTGGCGAAGTAAGGCATCGCCTGGAGGAGCTCCGCCTTCGTCCCCATGAAGGAGCCCAGGAGCGTCTGATGCTGGAGGAAGAATCGGGTGACGTTGAGGGTGGCGTTGGGGCCGGCCGTGGCACCGCAGGTGACGAGGCGGCCGTTGCGGGCCATGGCGCGGATGCTCCCCTCGAAGATCTGAGTGCCCACGTTCTCCACCACCGCGTCGACGCCGCGGCCGTCGGTCAGGCGGCGCGCCTCCTCGGCCAGCTCGGACGTGTTGTAGTTGATCGTCTCGTCGGCGCCCAGCTCGCGCGCCTTCGCCAGTTTGGCATCGGAGCCGGCGCTGGCGATGACCCGCGCCCCGAGCAGCTTGGCCACCTGAATCGCGGCGGTGCCGACGCCGCTGCCGGCGGCGTTCACGAGCACCGTCTCGCCGCGCTGCACGTTTGCCCGCGTGATGAGCATGTGCCAAACGGTCACGAAGACCAGCGGGATGGCCGCCGCCTCCTCGAAACTGAGGTTCTCGGGTTTCGGGATGACGTTGACGGCAGGGGCGACGACCAGCTCGGCGAGGCCGCCGTCGTCGCGCTGGCCGATGATGCTGTAGGAAGCGCAGAGGTTGTCCTTCGCCGAGAGGCAGGCCAGGCACTTGCCGCAGCTCGTCCCCGGCGACAGCAGGATCTCGGCGCCGATCTCCACGCCGGAGACGGAATCGCCCACAGCCTCGATCACGCCAGCGACGTCGGCGCCGAGGATGCGTGGGCGGGGGTAGGTGGTACCAGCACTCGTCTTGGCCGCCCAGGCCTCCAGGTGGTTGAGGGCACAGCCTTTGACACGCACAAGCACGTCGTTGTGGGAAGGTTGGGGGTCAGGGGCGTCCTCGTAGATGAACTTGTCGACGCCGCCGGATTCGTGCACCCTTACTGCTTTCATGATGGTCGCTCTCCTTGGCTTGTCACGGTCCCCGGCCTGAGGCTGGACCCGAGGGCTTTGACGCTTCACAAGGGGGAATGTTGGAAAGACGCGAAGAAGTCGTCCTTTGACCGGCTGGGCACCCCAAACTAGAATACTAGGCGATTACGCGAGAGCCGGTCAATCCAGCGGAGGGGGCTCGCGAAGCTCGACGCCTTCGCGCCGGAGTTCATGGCAGTCGATGTCGGGAAGCTCATCGCCGACGCTCAACGCCTCCAGCAGGCGCTGACCGCACTGGGCAAGGAGCCGATGGACCGGCTCGACCCGGCGCTCTTGCCGAAGATACGCGTACGCCCGCTGCCAGCGCGCGCCCGTAAGAGTCCGAGGCCAGGCCGTGGCAAGCCGCCAGAAGAGAGCTGATGCCGTCTCCGTGTTCACCCGGTCCGGACAGAACCGCCCACTCCGCATGGCGGAACCGGCGGCATTCTACCGCCAGGGCGATGGGAGAGGCAATGCGCTCACTGCCCTCTCTCCCACCACGCGTACGCATGGGGCTCTTCTTCTCCCTGGGAGGGTGTACACTAGGCAGCGGACGCAAGGAGCCGCCCTGAACGATCGGGCCGGCCTGTAGCCGGCGGCGACCGTGCGCTCCGAGGGGGATGTCGACGTGGCGCCAGGCACGGAGCACGGCGCGCGCCAGCTCGGCGACCTCGATCTCGAGGAGTTCCGAGCGGCCGGACACCGGGTGGTCGACTGGATCGCTGAGTATCTGGCGCGGATCGAAGACTACCCTGTGCTCTCCCGCGCCGAACCCGGTTCCATTCACCGCCAGTTGCCGGCCCATCCTCCTGAGGAGCCTGAATCCCTCAACAGCATCCTCGATGACTTTCAGCGCCTGGTCGTCCCCGGGATCACCCACTGGAACCATCCCGGCTTCATGGCCTACTTCTCCAGCAGCGGCTCCACGCCGGGCATACTCGGCGAGCTCCTCACCGCCGCTCTCAATGTCAATGCCATGCTCTGGCGCACGTCGCCCGCCGCCACCGAGCTCGAAGAGGTAACGGTGGACTGGTTGCGTGAGATGCTCGGGCTGCCGCAGGGATTCTTCGGGGTCCTCACCGACGGCGCGTCTATGTCCAACTTCATCGCCGTGGTCGCCGCGCGAGAGGGCGGCATGAGCGGCCGCTCCGACATACGTCACCCGTGCATGTACGCCTCCGAGCAGGCCCACTCATCAGTGGAGAAGGGGGCAATAGCTGCCGGCCTCGGACGCGACGGCTTCCGCGCTGTTCCCGTGGACGACGACTTCAGAATGCGTGGCGACGCGCTTGCCTCGATGATCGAGCAGGACCGCGCGCAGGGTCGGCAGCCTCTGTGTGTCGTAGCCACGGTCGGCACCACCTCCACGACCAGCATCGACCCCGTGGCCGCGATCGCCGATGTCTGCCAGCGCTACGGCACCTGGTTCCATGTCGACGCTGCCCATGCGGGGGTCGCTGCCATCCTCCCGGAGATGCGCTACGTTCTGGACGGCTGCGAGCGCGCCGATTCCATCGTTGTGAACCCGCACAAGTGGCTTTTCACCCCCATAGACTGCAGCGCGCTGTACACTCGCAGGGCGGATGTGCTCAAGCGTGCGTTCAGCCTAGTCCCGGAGTACTTGCGGACCGCTGAGGGCGAGAGGGAGGCCGCGACGGACTACATGGACTATGGGCTCCAGTTGGGCCGTCGTTTCCGGGCTCTTAAGTTGTGGATGGTGATCCGCGCGTTCGGCGTAAAAGGCCTGCAAGCACGCATCCGTGAGCACATCCGCGTCGGCCAGCGGTTCGCGAGCTGGGTGGATGCCGACCCTGAGTTCGAGCGGCTGGCTCCAGCCCCATTGAGCACCGTTTGCTTTCGCTTCTGCCCGCAGACCCTCTCCGGGAAGCGTGATCCCGCCACTGAGGGCCACGTCGACGAATTGAATGAAGCCTTGATCGATGCCGTCAACGCTACGGGCGAGGCCTTCCTGTCACATACAAGGCTCCGCGATCGTTATGCCATGCGGCTCCAGGTGTCGCAGCTCCGTTGTGAGGAACGCCACGTAGCGCGGGCCTGGGCGCTCATTCGCGAGAATGCAAGCCGCATCACCCGCGAGCGGTCTCGCTAGGCCCATGACGTCTGACCCCGTGCTCAAGGTCAAGAAGCTGCGGCCGGGAGCCCGCCTGCCCCGTCGCTCCACGGAGGGCTCCTCCGGCCTCGACCTCCACGCCTGCCTGGGCGCGGGCGCATCGCTGCTGCTGGGTCGCGACCCCAGGCGAGTGCCCACCGGCATCGCCATGGAGATACCGCCCGGCTACGACGCTCAGCTCCGCCCCCGCTCCGGCCTCTCGCTTCAGGGCGTTGGCGTCACCCTCGGCACCATCGACAGCGACTACCGGGGCGAGATTCTCGTGACGATGCACGTCTTCGGCACACGCAACGATTTCCGCATCAATGACGGCGACCGCATCGCGCAGCTCGTCATCGCCCGTCTGGCCGACCTGCCGGCGCTGGAGGTAGAGGAGCTATCGGAGACGGAGCGCGGCGAGGGCGGCCACGGCTCGACGGGACAGTGACAGGCGAGGCCTCTTGGCCTCGCCTGCGCGATCGTCTGGCTGCCGGCTCACGGCCGACAGGGGCTAGCCTATCTCTTCAGCCAGTGCATTTCGGATCGCCTCATCCAGCCGGGTGCTGGCCTGGTAGTAGGGGTGGTCCACCTCAAAGAAGACCGGCTCGCGTCCATCCCTGAACGCTTGCGCCTGCTCCGCCGTGAGAGGGAACTTCACGTACTGAACGGCGGCGACGCGGTCCTCCCGGCTCCAGCCCGGCTCGAAGACGCCGGGGACTGTGTGGCGCTCTCCGATACGCAGGCGCAGATGCTCGTTGACGCCGATGAGCCGGTCGAGCTCCGAGCGTATGTCCTCTCGCTCGGTGATCTCGATGTACATGGTGGCGCTAAGCTCGTTGCGTTCGGGGATAGAGCGCCCGTAGACATCGATCTCGGCCTGGATGGCGTCGGGGAAAGTGATGTGCTCTGCCCTCACCATCTCCTGGATCTGGAAGAGCACGGTCTCCCGGTTCTCGAACACCAGGCTGATGCGGTCGCCCAGGGGCACCCGCCGCCCCTTCTTCAGGTCGATGACGCGAGCACGCATGGCGTCGCGCATCGCCTCGTACTTGGGCAGAGGCTTGACGTCTGCCAGCGTTATCTTCTCCACAGTTCACTCCGATTTCTCCGGCTCGTAGGCGGCCTGGAGCACCTGGACGGGGTGCACAGGCCGCACGCCGGTGACTTGTTCAATCTGTATCGACGCGAGGGGGCAATCGCTGGCGGCCAGGGCCGGCTGGGCCTCTCGCACGTCCTCGAACAGGCGGCGACCGACCTTCAACGACATCTCGAAGTACTCCTTCTTCGCGCTCCAGGTGCCATCGTGGCCGGAGCAGCGGTCCACCACGTCCACCGAGGCGCCGGGAATGAGCTGCATCAGGTCCTTCGACTTGTAGCCGATGTTCTGGGCCTTCAGGTGGCACGGCAGGTGGTACACGATCTTGCCCGGGCTGCTGCCGAAGTCAGTGTTGAGGGTCCCCTGCCCGTGCAGCCCCATGAGGTACTCGCACATGTCGTAGGTGCGAGACGCTACGGGCTCAGCCTCCGGACCCAGCAGGCGCGGGTACTCCTGCTTCAGGGTATAGCTGCAGGTGGGCCCCGGCACCACGATATCGCAGCCCTCCTCGACAGCCTTGATAAGGGAGCGCAGGTTGAAGCGGGCCTTCTCTTTGGCGGCCCGCACGTCGCCACCGTCGAGGAAGGGCATCCCGCAGCACCGCTGTTCGGGGCAGGAGACGGCGACGCCGCTCCGCTCCAGCACCTCGACGCAGGCTTTCCCCACCTGCGGGTCGTTGTAGTTGACGTAGCAGGTGTAGAAGAGGGCGACCTTCCGTTCCGCCGCCGACTCCTGGCTCCGCTTGCGCCCCCTGAACCAACTCGCGAAGGTCCGCGTGTGGAAGCGAGGGAGGAGGCGCTGCCGGTGGACGCCGAGCGTCTTCTCCAGCACGAACCTCGAGGGGGCCATGCGGTTGGCCAGGTTGGCCAGGGGAGCGGTCAGGCCTCCTACCAGACCCAGGCGATCGGTGTTGCCCATGATGCGGTCCTGGACCTTCACGCCGCGCCGGCGCGCCTCGATGGCCTGGGCCCGCATCATGAGTCTAGGGAAGTCCACCTCCCACTCGTGCGGGGGCGTATAGGGGCAGCGAACATAGCACAGCTTACACTGGTAGCAGAGGTCGATGACCCGAGGCCAGTCGCGCGCGTTGAGCTTGCCCGTCTCGCCGTCGACGCCGTCTGTCAGCTCGAGCAAGGCCGGGAAGGCGGGGCAGATGGTGACGCACAGGCGGCAACCGTGGCAGATCTCGAACACACGGCGGGACTCGGCCTCATAGGTATCCTCATCCCAGTAGGCCTCGGACACAGGATCAACGGTCATCGCCTACCTCCAGTCGGTCTCTCGCCCGCGCTAGCAGGCCCTGCGACGGCGGCCTCGGACAGCGAGGGGCCCCGCTGATTCTCAGCCGGGGCGCCCTCACCATAACGAAGACGGGGTTGCCCGGTCTAGATCGCCTCCGCGGGCTCCTTGCCCGTGACGGCCTCCAGGCCCTTCGTGAAGCGACCGGCGTGTGAGCGCTCCGCCTTGGCCAGCGTCTCGAACCACTCGGCCAGCTCCTCGAAGCCCTCCTCGCGGGCCGTCTTCGCGAAGCCGGGGTACATCTGGGTGTACTCGTAGGTCTCGCCTTCGACGCCGGAGCGCAGGTTCTGCTCCGTCGTCCCGATGGGCACGTCGGTGACAGGGTCGCCGACTTCCTTCAAGAAGTCGAGGTGCCCGAAGGCATGCCCCGTCTCCGCCTCACCCGTGTCCCGGAAGAGGCCGCCGATGTCAGCGTACCCTTCGATGTCGGCCTGGCGGGCGAAATAGAGATAGCGGCGGTTGGCCTGCGCCTCGCCCGCGAAGCCCTCCTTCAGGTTCTGCAGACTCTTCGTCCCTTTCAGACTCTTTGCCATAGTAGCTCCCTCCTTGTGAGCTTGATCTCCAACGTCCAGAGCTCCGCGTGTCACAACGGGCTCCTCGCTTGCTTCAGGCGGTCGCCTTGACCCGTTCCTCGTGGGACATTCCGGCCAGCCGCTCGACCTCTTTCACGTCCAGACCGAGCCCCTCGGCGACGCGGCGGCCGTACTCGGTGTCGGCCTTGTAGAAGAGGCTCGTCTGGCGCAACTGGATGCGCTTCTGCGCGCTGCCCAGGTGGGCCACGATGTTGCCGATCAGGTGGGCCTGCTCCTCGTCGGTCATCACCTTGCGGTACAGATCGCCGGCCTGCGCGAAATCGTCGTTGGGGTGGGTGTACGGCTGGCGCGCGGCCTTGCCGGCGACCTCGAAGGGTGGCTCCGCCGCCTCGACCTCGGGCGCCGGGCCCCCGAAGCTGTTCGGGAGGTAGTTGGGGCCGCCGCCGCCGTTGGAGTCGAAGCGCATGAAGCCGTCTCGCTGGTAGTTGTTCGCCGGAGAAGCCTTGGGCGAGTTCACCGGCAGCAGTTGGTAGTTGGGCCCCAGGCGGTGACGATGGGTGTCGTGATAGCTGAATAGCCTCCCCTGGAGCATCTTGTCCGGCGAAGTGGCGATGCCGGGCACAAGGTTGCCGGGCGAGAAAGCGGACTGCTCGGCCTCGGCGAAGTAGTTCTCCGGGTTGCGGTCGAGGACCATGCGGCCGACGGGCATGAGAGGGGCGTCAGCGTGAGGCCAGACCTTGGTGATGTCGAAGGAGTCGAAGCGGTACTTCTCGACCTGCTCGGGGGTCATCACCTGCACGTAGACCTTCCAGGCCGGGTACTCGCCCCTCTCGATCGCGCGGTACAGGTCGCGAGTGGCGTGGTCAGGGTCTTCGCCTGCTATACGCACCGCCTCCTCCCGCGTCAGGTTCTGAATGCCCTGCTCCGTCTTGAAGTGGATCTTCACCCAGAAGGACTCGCCCCTGTCGCTGTACCACTTGAAGGTGTGGCCGCTGTAGCCGTTCATGTGGCGGTAGCTCCTGGGCGTACCACGATCCGAGAACAGAACGGTCACCTGGTGGATGGACTCGGGCGTCAGCGACAGGAAGTCCCAGAACATGTCCGGGTCCCTGAGGTTGGTCGCCGGATTCCGCTTCTGGGTGTGAATGAAGTCGGGGAACTTGAGTGGGTCCCTGATGAAGAAGACCGGCGTATTGTTGCCAACGAAATCGTAGTTCCCCTCCTCGGTGTAGAACTTCACCGCGAACCCGCGGGGGTCACGGTCGGCGTCGGCCGAGCCCTTCTCGCCGCCCACGGTTGAGAAGCGCGCGAAGACCTCCGTTCGCTTCCCGACCTCGGACAAGAACCTGGCCTTGGTGTACTGCGTCACATCGTGAGTGACTTCGAAGTAGCCGTAGGCGCCCGCCCCCTTGGCGTGCACCACACGTTCGGGGATGCGTTCGCGGTCGAAGTGAGCCAGCTTCTCGATCAGGTGGACGTCCTGAAGCAGCGCCGGGCCGGGGCTGCCCGCAGTCATTGTGTTCTGATCATCGTCGACCGGCGCGCCGAAGCTGGTGCTCAGTGGCTTCTTGTTCTCTGCCATTGTCGTACGTCCTCCTTTCGTCCTCCCCTCTCAGGGACCGTTCTAATGGCTCATCGCCCCTTGGCAGTTGGGGCAGAGCCCGTAGAAGTCCAGGCGGTGCCCGACCAGCTCGTAGCCGGTCTTCTCCGCCACCCGTGAGGCCTCTCGCATCAGGGTCGGGAGCTCCAGGTCCTGGATTCTTCCGCAGCCCCGGCAGATAAGGTGAGGATGGGGCTCGGCCCTCCTGCCGTCGTAGCGATTGCTCGCCCCGCTGAACTCCAACTCCAGCACCTGGTCCATCTCCTTGAGCGTCTCCAGCGTCTTGTAGACCGTGGCCCGGCTCATCATCGGATACTGCCCGCGGATCTCCCCATAGATCTGCTCCGCACTGGGATGGTCGCCGCTTTCGACGAGGACGCGAAGGACGGCGAGCCGCTGAGGCGTGAGGCGGTACCCTTTCGCCTTCAGGCTCGTCACCAGCTCATCCACTCGAGGCTTGGTCGGCATGACGTTATGGCAAGTAGGTACTAGTTAGGAGCCGTTCTCTATAAGTATACAATCGCCGACAAGCCGTGTCAATGCCCCCTGGAGGGCCCCATCGACGATCAAGCTAAACGCGGCCTGTGCCATAATGGCATTGCCCGGGAGGCATTCTCGGCAGGCACCTTATGGAAGAACGGAACGTCGTCACCTGCTTCCTGCTCCGCACCGGCGCCGGCGGCCGGGAAGAGATCCTCATCCTGCGCCGCAGCGGCCGCGTTGGGACGTACCAAGGCCGGTGGGCCGGCGTCAGCGGCTACCTGGAGTCGGAGCCGCTGGCCCAGGCGCGACGCGAGATCGCCGAGGAGACCGGCCTGGCGCCGGAAGAGGCCACGCTCCTGAAGTCAGGCGAACCCCTGGCCTTCACGGACGAGGAGCTGGACGTGCGCTGGGTTGTGCACCCGTTCCTGTTTCGCGTATCGCGGGACGCGGCGATCTCCACCGATTGGGAGCACGTCGAGGCCCGCTGGATCCGGCCGGAGGAGCTGTCCGACTTCGACACCGTCCCTCGCCTCAGGGAAGCGTTCGACCGCGTGTACCCCCCGACGCAGGGCGATTCTCCGTAAGGCGTCAGAATCGAGGGCGCACGCGGTCAGCGTGCGCCCGGCACAGCCGCCTCTTCGCGAACGGCAGCCGTCGCCGGCCGGCGCATCGTGCCCGCCGCCTCCCTGTCGTCGATGAGGAGCCCGGCGAGGACGACGCCAAGGGCACCGAGCGCCACTGCCGGGATGAACGCGTCGTGGAAGGCCAGCAGGGCTCCGAACCGCGTGGTGGGGTCGCCGAGCGTCGCCCCGTAGTGCATGAAGCGGTTGCTCAGCGCGGTCGCCAGTATGGCGACGCCCAAGCCCCTCGCAACCTGCTGGCCCGCATTGTAGATAGCAGTCGCCCGGCCGGTGTCCTCCGGGCTGATAGTCGCGAAGACGGCCGCCTGGAGCGGAATGAGCGTGAAAGCGTAAGCCCAACCGCGAAGGAACATGATCAGCCGGATCCACCACTGGCTCGTATCGAGATCTACCGCCAGGAAGGCGAGGGTGCTGAGAGTGACGCCCGCCATCCCCGCCATCATCATCCGCCGCGGCCCGATGCGCCGGTAGAGGCGCCCGGCGGGCTGCGCCATCATCGCCACGCCCACGGCCTGGGGAAAGGTGGTGAGGCCCACCTGTAGCGGGGTGAGACCCATCTCCGCCTGCAGGAGAAGCGGTAGCAGGAAGAGCGCGCCTGAAAAGCCGGCAAAGCCTGAGAAGACGACGGCGTTCGACCCCCTGAACAGCTTGTCGCCGAACAGCCGCACATCCACCATAGGCTGTTCCGTTCGTAGCTCGACCAGGACGAAGACGCCAACAACAGCGATGCCGGCAGCGGCTATCGAAAGCACCCGCGTATCACCAAGGCCGCGCGTGCCGGCCTCAGCGAGAGCGTACATAAGGGTGGCGAGGCCAACACCGGAGAGCGCGAAACCTGGCACGTCCAAGCGGCCGGGGTCATCCTGCTTTTCCTCGCGCAGGAGCAGCGCCGCCACCAGCAGCCCAACGACGCCGATCGGCACGTTGATGATGAAGATCCAGTGCCAGGACTGGTACTCCACCAGGTACCCGCCCAGCACCGGCCCGCTCGCCGGGGCGACGACCGTCGGGATAGCGAGTACCGCCGACGCGTGGGCGCGTTCCGACGGGGGAAACGCCCTGAACAGCATGGCCATGCCCACAGGCGTCAGCATGCCGGCGCCCATCCCCTGGAATACCCGAAAGGCGATCAGCGCGTGAATGTCCCAGGCCAGGGCGCAGAGGACGGAACCGAATGTGAACACAACAAGGGCGGACATGAAGATACGCTTCGTGCCGAAGCGGTCGCCGACCCAGCCGCTCACGGGAATGAAGACCGCCAGGCTGAGCACATAGCCGGTAACCAGCCATTCGATGGTCGTTGTCGCAGCCTTGAAGTCGGCGGCGAGCGTGGGCAAGGCCACGTTCACGATCGTGAGGTCCAGCAGGGTCATGAAGATCCCGAAGACAAAGGTAATGGCCACGAGCCACTTGTACTCCGGTCGCCGCATGTGGTCTTTTCCTTCCCGTCTCTTCACAAGCCAAGCAGCAGCCCTCGGCGGCGGCACTCCCCCTCTTCCGCATGAGGACGCTGCTGCTATCATCTCTATGATACTTGAGACGGCCCCTGGCGTCTCCCGCCCGGGGAAGGCCCCGGTGAGCGTGTCCACGCTTGGCGTGTGATGACGCGCGCGAACCACCGTGAGGCTCGTCCCGAGCAGGCCGTGGGCAGGGGCTATCCTTACGAGGAGAAACGAGCGCTATGGAAACCATCGAGCGGGCGTTGGAGCAGCTTCAGGCGGACCGCACCAGCGGCGCAAGCGCGCTGAGCCGGCGGGCAGCCGGGGCGCTGGCGGAGGTGGCAAGAAAGGACCGGGCGTCGTCGCCGCGGGAGCTGCTTCACCACCTGAAGGAGGCCGCCATTGCCCTCGCCGGAGCGCGGCCGAGCATGGTGGCGGTCGCCAATACCGTCGGCCTGCTGCTGGCGGACGCCCAGGAGCAGGGGGCTCGCGCGGACCTGGCCTCGCTGCGAAGATACGTGGCGGAGCGGGCCCGCCAGATCGACGAGCTCTGGCAGGCCTCCCTCGGAGCCATCGCGGCGAACGCGGCGCCCCTGCTCCCGTCAGTCGTCATGACCCACAGCCACTCGTCCACCGTCGTCGGTGCTCTCACCGCTGAGGCCGCCAGCGGCCGCCGTGTCATCGTCTGCGAGGGGCGTCCCCTGTACGAGGGCCGACGACTGGCTCAGGAGCTGGCGGATGCGGGACTGGCCGTCACGCTGATAACCGACGCTCAGGCAGGCGCCTTCATCGCCGAGGCGAAGGCCGTCCTCGTGGGCGCCGATGCCGTCCTCGCCGATGGCTCTCTCATCAACAAGGTTGGGACCTACCTGCTGGCCCTGGCCGCGCACGACCACGGTATCCCCTTCTACGTGGCGTGCGAGGCCCTGAAGGTCTCGGCGGAGAGCGTGTGGGGAGCGGCAGTAGCGCCAGAAGAAAAGGAACCGGAGGAGGTCGTCCCCGAGGGCATCCCCGGCGTCAGCGTCCGCAACGTCTATTTCGATCGCACGCCGGCTCGGCTCGTCACTTCTCTCATCACCGAGGACGGAGTGTTCCGCTCCGAAGGGATCGGCGGGCTCGTCGAGCGGGCGCGACGATACGCCGCCGCCCTGACTCCCTGAACGCTTCGATAGCTTCAGTTCGGCGTGACTGGTTCATCGTTGATGGGGGATTCCCTACCCCCGCCTGAAGGCGAGGGCATAGATTCGTCTTCCGATGCCCCAGCGTTCACGCTGGGGTCCTGCCCCGATCTGGCGGACGAAGGCCCACCAAGAATGAGCCAACAACGGTTCGCCTTGCATTTAGACAGTAAGTACTTCATAATTAGCTTGAAGCCCCGGGCAAGGTAAATGCAGAGGCCCCCGTGACGCGAAAGACGAAAGTATCACCCCCCATCGAATCCACCCTGCGCCACTCGGAGGAGGCCGACCGCGGCGCTACCGGCAAGCCGCCGGTAGCGGAGGTCGACTTCGACCGCAGCCCCTTCACTATGGCGTGGGAGGTCACCCGCGCCTGCGCCCTCAAGTGCGTGCACTGTCGCGCCGAAGCACAACCCAAGCGCGATTCGCGGGAGCTCACCACCGAGGAGGGCCTGCGCCTCATCGACGACATTGTTGAGATCGGCCGCCCCATCCTCATCATCACGGGCGGCGACCCGATGATGCGGCGCGACCTCTTCGACCTCATAGCCTATGCCGCCCACGACCGCGGCCTGCGGGTGGCCTTCTCGCCCAGCGCCACCGCCCTCGTGACGAAGGAGCGTCTACGCAAGGCCCGCGACGCCGGTGTCACTCGCACGCACATCAGCCTCGACGGCGCTACCGCTGAAAGCCACGACACTTTTCGCCAGACTCCGGGCTCGTTCCAGCGCACGCTCGAGATAATGGACGACCTGCGTGAACTGGGCATGTCCCTCCAGATCGGCACCACGGTCAGCCGCTACAACCTGAATGAGCTCGACCGGCTGGCCCAGATCGCCGCCGAGCACGGCGCCGTGATGCTCAACTTCTTCTTCCTGGTGCCCACGGGTCGGGGCAGCGCCGACGACATGATCTCGGCGGAGGAGCACGAGCGCGTCTTCAACTGGATGTACGACCTGGCGAAGACGGCGCCCTTCGACGTGCGGACGACGGCGGCCCAGCACTACCGGCGCATCGTCATCGACCGGCGGCGCCAGGAGATGGCTGAGGCGGCGGCGCGAGGGAAGAAGGCGGCAGTGGGGCCCGGCGGCAGCATGCATCTGACCGGCGCCGGCTACAGCTTCGCCGACGGCCTGGGCCAGTCCACCATGAAGGGCGTCAACGACGGCAGCGGCTTTGCTTTCGTCACGCACATCGGCGACGTCTGCCCCTCCGGCTTCCTCCAGGTCCCGGCCGGCAACGTCCGCAAGAGGTCATTCATCGACATCTACCGCAACTCGCCCCTCTTCCGCGACCTGCGCGACTACACGAAGATCAAGGGCAAGTGCGGCGTCTGCGAGTACCGGGACGTCTGCGGCGGCTCGCGGGCGCGCGCCTTCGCCGTAACGGGCGACTACATGGAGAGCGACCCGTATTGCGTCTACGTGCCGCCCGCCTGGCGGGAGAGGGAGGCGGCCAGCGCCTAGCAGGCCGAAGGCCCGTCATTTCACGTCAGCTTCAGCTCGACCGGCGCGACAGGATCCTCCTGAATCAAGTCCAGGGCGGAGTCCCCATCGCCTCCCGCCCCTTCCGCGAGATCGGCGAGCGCACCGGCATCGACGAGGTGGAGGTCATCGAGCGGCTGCGGCGCCTCCTCGAATCAGGCGCTCTCAGCAGATTCGGCGCCATCCTCAGCCCCGTCGGCCTGGGCGGCGAAAGGACCCTCGCCGCCATGCACGTGCCGCCGGAGCGCTTCGATCAGGTGGCCGCTCTCGTGAACGCCCAACCCGGAGTCACCCACAATTATAGGCGCGAACACCACTACAACATGTGGTTCGTCATCTCGTCTGAGGACGAGGGGGAGGTTGCCCGCACGCTCGCGGCCGTCCAGCGCGAGACCGGCCTGGAGGTCCTGAACCTGCCGACGCTCGACGAGTACTTCGTCGAGTTCAACTTCCATTTCCCTGAGGACTGACGGCGATGTCATCCCTTACCGAGGAAGAGCGCCGCCTTCTGCTGAACGTGCAGGAAGGGCTGCCCCTGACAACGAAGCCCTACGCCGCCCTCGCCGAGCAGACCGGCACGAGCGAGGAGCGCGTCATGGGGCTGCTGCGCTCGCTGCTCGAGAGGGGCGTCATCAAGCGGCTGGCGGCCGTCCCCAATCACTACGCCGTCGGCATCAGGGCCAACGGCATGGCCGTCTGGGACGTGCCCGACGACCGGGTCGCCGAGATCGGAGAGAAGCTGGGGCGCATGCCCGAGGTCACCCACTGCTACCACCGGCCGCGCCACCCGCCTCACTGGACCTACAACCTTTTTGCGATGGTGCACGGCTATTCGAGGCGGGAGGTGCGGGCTGCGGTCCGGCGCATCGCTCAGGAGCTGGGGATTCAGCAGCTACCCCGCGATCTCCTCTTCAGCACCCGCCTCCTGAAGAAGCGCGGCACCCGCGTCCGTGCCCGTGCGGGCGAAACGACTACCACGCCGGACGCCACCTAGGGCCGGAGCTCGGTCAGCAGCCAGCTTGCGACTGGTGAGGATTTGTCGACCGCCACCTTATCCTCATGAGCAGACCGACCAGACAGAGCTTGGTCTTTGTAGGTCGGGGTCTTGAGACCCCGACAGGTTCGCGAGGGTCTGAAGACCCCCGCCTACGACGGTTGCCCGATGATGACTCATTTCGGCAATGACCGTAAGGCGGGGGCATAGACCGCCTGCTGATGCCCCAGCCTTCAGACCGGGGTCGTGGCGAAACCATGTGGTCGACCGCCCCCTCAAGGATGCACGAGTCATACGGTCCGGTTCCGTTGACAAGGGAGGGGCACCGGCCTACGATCCTGAAGACGGCCGACAACGGATCGCAGGCATCGGATGCGCGCGTCCGACGGCTGGCTCCCTAGGCTCTCGCAGAGGCACGCCGAGAGCGCTCGATGGCCCGGGCCGTGGCCTCGGGTCTTCTCTATCGGCTGTGGACGCCTCTCCGGGGAAGGAACCCCAAGATGTACGGAACGACAGCGCTCACGCGGAAGTCCCTGGCAGACTACGCCGGCATCGCAGGAGAGCGGACGTTGGCCGGGTTGCAGGCGGCGGCCCGGCCGCTCCGTGGTCTGCGCGTCCTCAACCTCAGCGTCACGGCCTTCGGAACCGGCGTCGCCGAGCTGCTCAGTTCCTCCGTCCCCCTCCTCTCGGACCTGGGACTCGATTGCGACTGGCAGGTGGTGCGCACCGCCGACGAGTTCGCCGCCGTCAACAAGGCTATGTACACGGCCCTGGGCGGCACCCACGTCCCCTGGACGGCCGAGATGAGCGACGTGTGGCTCCGCTACAGCTCGATGAACGCGGGGCTCCTCACTGAAGACTACGACGTAGTAGTCGTCCACGACCCCCAGCCGGCGGGCCTCCGCTCGTTCGTGGAGGAGTCGCGGCGCAGGTCCACGCGCTGGGTCATGCACAGTCACCTGGACATTTCCTGCGCCCAGGAGGATGTCTGGCTCCTGCTTCGCCAGCACGTCGAGCAGTACGACGCCCTAGTTTTCGAGATGGAGTCCTTCGCCAGGGAGGACATCAAGGCGGCGCCAGTGCGGGTCATCCTGCCCGCCATAGACCCCCTGGGCGCGCGCAACATGGACCTCTCGCAAGAGGCCGTGGTCGCCGTTCTGGAGCAGTACGCGATCGACCTCAGCCGTCCCCTCGTCTGCCAGGTTTCGCCCCTGGACGAGACCTGTGACCCGGTGGGCGCCGTCGAGGCGTACGAGCTGGCGCGACGGGAGGTGCCCGACCTCCAGATGGCGCTGGTGGCAACGACAGTGCCCACAGATTCTGCCGCCCGCTCCGCCTTCGACGAGATCGCCCGCAAAGCCCAGGAGCATGCGGACGTTCATGTGCTCTCCGGCCTGACCAACGTAGGCAACGTAGAGACGAACGTCTTCCAGCGGGCCTCGCGCGTGGTGATCCAGAGGGCGCTCCGGCGCGGCTTCGGCCTCTGGGTATCGGACGCCCTCTGGAAGGAGCGGCCGGTGGTCGCAGCGAACAGCGGCGGCCTGCCCTGCCAGGTGCTCGACGGCGAGACCGGCTTCCTGGCCGAGGGCGCACAGCAATTCGCCGAACGAATCGTACGGCTGATCCGCGACCCGGCGCTCGTGCAGAAGATGGGCCATGCAGGCCGGAAGCACGTCGTCGAGAACTTCCTTGTGACCCGCTACCTTAACGACTATCTCCGCCTGCTGAGTGGACTCACCGGCTCCCGCGACGGCGGCGCAGCGCCCGAGCGCGGGCCACAGAGCATCTGAACCCGAATCGAGGGAGAGAGACATACCGCCGTGCTAGGCTCCGTACCCACCGCACCTAAGTCTCTCGACGACTACGAGCCCGTAGTGGGTGAAGCCGCGATCCATGAGATCCGGGAGCTAGCTCGACCCCTCGCCGGCGCGAGGGTGCTTCACGTGAACGCCACGACCTACGGGGGAGGCGTCGCAGAGATCCTCGCCAGCCTGGCGCCTCTCATGAGCGACGTCGGCCTCGTCGCCGACTGGCAAGTCATGAAGGCCGGCAACGACTTCTTCCAGGTGACCAAGGCGATGCACAACAGCCTCCAGGGCATGCTCATCGACTGGACGCCGCAGATGCGCGAAATCTGGCTCCGCAGGAATCGGATGAACGCCCAGCTCTTCGACGAGGACTACGACTTCGTGATCATCCACGATCCGCAGCCGGCGGCGCTGCTGAGCTGCCTCACCGACTTACGGGGCGAGCGGCCGCGGGGATCCTGGATCTGGCGCTGCCACATAGACCTGACCGAGGCCCAGGCTCAGATCTGGGACGTCCTGCGCTCGGAGGTGGAGGGGTACGACGCCGCCATCTTCTCCCTGGAAGCCTACGTCAAGGAGGATCTGACCCTGCCCCACATCTTCACCGTGCCTCCCGCCATTGACCCCCTGAGCCCGAAGAACGGCGCCATCCCCGAAGACATGGTAGCCGCCATCATTCAGCGCTACCGCGTCGACGTCAATTGCCCGCTCATCGCGCAGGTGTCGCGCTTCGATCCGTGGAAAGACCCCCTCGGCGTAATCGACGTGTATCGCATCGTGAAGCAGGAGATCCCGGAGCTTCACCTCGTGTTCGTCGCCTCTCTCGCCGACGACGACCCGGAGGGCCTGGCGTGGTACGAGAGGGTGGTGCGCCGGGCGGGAGAGGACTACGACATCCACATCCTCTCCAACCTGAACGGCGTCGGCAACGTAGAGGTCAACGCGCTTCAGCGTGCGGCGGACGTCGTCATCCAGAAGTCCGTGCGGGAGGGCTTCGGTCTGGTCGTGGCGGAGGCCCTTTGGAAGAGGCGTCCCGTCGTTGCCGGCAAGGTCGGTGGCATCCCCTTGCAGATCGTGGACGGCAAGACGGGCTACCTCGTGAGCACGACCGAGGAGTGCGCCCGCCACGTGGTCAGCCTTCTCAAGGACGGGTCCCTGGCCGCTCAAATGGGTGAGGCCGGGCGCGAGCACGTGCGGCGCAACTTCCTCATCACCAGGTATCTGCGGGACTACCTGCGTATATTCCGCACCCTGGCCGGCATTGGGCCGGCGGTCGAGGAGCGGCGAGCCCCGGCGGCGGGGCACATAATCGCCCCCTCTATGGGAGAAGCGTCGCAGTGAAGAAGGTCGTGGCGCTGATTCTTGCCGGCGGCGAGGGTGACCGCCTGAGCGTCCTTTCCGAGGAGAGGGCGAAGCCCGCCGTCATATTCGGTGGGCACTATCGGGTCATAGACTTCGCCCTCAGCAACTGCATAAACTCCGGCATCGACCGTGTCGGCGTCCTCACCCAGTACCGTCCCCGCTCCCTGAATCAGCACATCGGCATCGGACGGCCCTGGGGTCTGGACCGGGTCGGCAGCGGCGTAACCCTCCTCCAGCCCTACGTGGGCCGGGACAGCTCCGACTGGTATCGTGGCACAGCCGACGCCGTCTACCAGAACCTCCACTACATCGAGGAGTCACGGGCGGAGCTCGTACTGGTGCTGGCCGGCGACCACGTCTACAAGATGAACTACGAGGAGCTGATCAACCACCACAGATGGAAGGAGGCGGACGTCACCATCCCGGTCTGCGAGGTAGCCATGGAACAGGCCGGCCGCTACGGCACCATGGTACTGGACGACGAGGACCGCATAGTCGCCTTCGACGAGAAGCCCGAGGAGCCCCGCTCAAGCCTGATCTCCATGGGCATCTACCTCTTCAAGAAGGAGGTCCTGGAGGAGGTGCTGGTAGCGGGCACGCACGCACGCATGCGCGACGACTTCGGGAGCGACATCATTCCCGCCCTCATGGGCCGCGCCTCACTCTTTGGCTACCGATTCAGAGGCTACTGGCGCGACATCGGTACCATCGAGGCCTACTACGATGCCAACATGGACCTTCTGGAGGAGCGGCCCGAGCTCGATCTATACGATTCCGAATCGGAGGTGCTTACGAGCAGCAGCGGCCTGCCGCCGGCGAAGATCGGGCGGCGCGCCTACTTGAGCCGCTCTCTGATAAGCGTCGGCTCTACGATCAAAGGGCACGTGGAGCACTCCGTCCTCTCACCTCGGGTGTATGTGGAGGAGGGCGCCGTCATACGCGACTCCATCATCTTCGACGGCTGCCTCATCCAGTCGGGAGCGATCATCGACCGGTCGATTGTCGACAAGGAGGTGCTGGTCGGCAAGAACTGCTATATCGGCTACGGCGATGACCTGAGCCCCAACCAGGAGCGCCCGGACATCGTCAACTGTGGGATCACTATCATCGGCAAGCGGGCGAAGCTCCCGCCCAGCCTCCGCGTCGGCCGCAACTGCGTCGTCGGACCCGGAGTCAGCGCCATCCGCATCGAGGACAACTACCTCGCCAGCGGTCGCACCCTGCGACTGCCCCCTCGCGAGGCCAGAGCGGCCACTCTATAGAGCAGCGCTCGCCCGGAACTCACAGACCACCGTTGATGCGAGCCATTCCTCGCCAGCCAGCCGCAGAGCAGGCTCGCCCGCATCCCATGACCTCCAGCATCGGCCTCTCTCCCACGAATCCGCACATCGATGCGCCGATTCAGTGGACTGGTGGTATCGACGCCTCTACGCTATCATTGCCGATCAAGGGGCCGCGGCCAGACGTGGCCTCGGGGTCGTGCTTCACGCCAGCAATCGGCGGAGGGACGCATCATGCCGACGGCGCGAGTGAACGGCATCGACATCTACTACGAAGAGCACGGCCAGGGCGAGCCGCTGCTGCTCATCGCCGGCCTGGGGGCGAATGCGACCCTCTGGGAGACGCAGATACCCCTGCTCGCGCGGGAGCTCCGGGTCGTGGCCTTCGACAACCGGGGCGCCGGCCGGAGCGACAGGCCGGACGGCCCCTACTCCCTGCCCCTTTTCGCCGACGACACCGCCGCCCTCATGGACTTCCTGGGCATCGATGACGCCCACATCTACGGCGAGTCGATGGGCGGCATGATCGCCCAGGAGCTTGCCCTTCGTCATCCGCAGAGGGTGCGGAGCCTGGTCCTGGGCTGCACCATCTTCGGCGGCCCTCAGGCGGTGTCCCCTTCTCAGGAGGCGCTGATAACGCTGGCGGCCCTGGCCTCGCTCTCGCCGGAGGAGGCGCTCGAGCGGGGACTTGGCGTCTTCTACCACCCCAGCCACGTCGAGGAGATGAGGCCGCTGTGGCAAACGTACGTTCAGACACGCACGACGCCCGAAGCCTACCAGAGGCAACTCGAGGCGTGCATCGCCTTCGACTCGTACGAAAGGCTGCCCCAGATAGAGGCGCCGACCCTGGTGATCAACGGCGAGGACGACGCTCTCCTGCCAGCCGAGAACTCACGTATCCTGGCCGAGCGCATTCCCGACGCCGAGCTGGTGCTCTTCCCGAACGCGGGCCATCTCTACTTCCAGGAAAGACCGGCGGAGGCCGGCGCCGCCGTCCTCGACTTCCTGCGCCGGCACAGCTCGCAGAAGTGATTCGCGTTGTGCAGCGAGCCGCGCCGCCGCTCGCGTGCTTGCCTGTTCGCTTGTTTGCCTGTCTGCTCCAGAGAGGGCTCTAGCTGGTTGAGATGACGATATGCCCAAGAATCGTGTGAACGACATCGAGATCTACTATGACGTCTACGGCTCAGGGGAGCCGATCCTGCTCATCATGGGGCTGGGCGGCAGCATGTTCGGCTGGCAGAGCCAGATACCGACCCTCTCCCAGCACCTGCGGGTCATCGCCCTCGACAACCGGGGCTCCGGCCGCAGCGACATGCCGCAGTCGGACTACTCGATGGGCCTCTTCGCCGACGACGCCGCAGGGCTGCTCCAGGCCCTGGAGTACGAGTCGGCGCACGTTTTCGGCGTGTCGATGGGCGGTATGATCGCCCAGGAGCTGGCGCTTCGCCACCCGTCGATGGTGCGCTCGCTCATCCTGGGCGCGACCAGCCCCTGCCTCCTGGCTATGCCTCCCCAGCCCAGGGCGTTCGAGGCCACGGTCAAGGCGCAGGAGATGGAGCCGCGACAGGCCTTCGAGAGCACGATATGGACCGGCTACAGCGATGAGTATCTGGCGGCGCACATGGAGGATATCTGGCGGCGGGCCCAGGTGGAGACAGCCTACGCGTCGCCGCCCGAGTTCTGGCGGCGCCAATACGACGCCGTCGTCAAGCACGACACGCGCGAGCGGCTGGGCGCGATAAGGGCACCAACCCTTGTTATCGGCGGCGAGGACGACCCTCTCGTCCCGCCCGAGAACTCGCGCTACCTGGCCGAACACATCCCTCACGCGGAACTCGTACTCTTCCCCAAGATGCGCCACTCCTTCAACGTGGAGCTGGAAGAGGAGACGAACCAGGCGGTGCTCGACTTCGTGCGGCGCCATAGCAAGGCCGCGCCCGTGAGCAGGCCCGGCGGGGCCGCCCCCTCGGCAGGCGGGTAGAAGCTCGACGGCGAGGCACGGCCATAAGGAGGATGCGCCCTATGCGAGAGCTGGTGATGCGAGCCCTGGATACGGCCAAGAATCGGGGGGCGGCCTACGCGGACGTCCGCGTGGTGAGGCTCCGGACGGAATCGATCACAGTGCGCAACGAGAACGTCGAGGGCCTTTCGGCGGACGAGACATTGGGGTTCGGCGTGCGCGTTATCGTCGGTGGCTACTGGGGCTTCGCCAGCAGCTACCGGATGACGCTGGAGGAGGCGGACCGGGTGGCGGCCCAGGCGGTGCGCATCGCCAGGGCGTCGGGCCTGGTACGCGGGCCCAAAGCGGACATCGGGCCACCTGTCGTTCATGTCGACAGCTACCGCACCCCCATCGAGACGAACCCCTTCGCCGTGTCCCTGGACGACAAGATCGCTCTCCTTCTCAGCGCCAACGAGGCCATCATGAAGGTGACGGGCATCGTCATGGCCGAATCCAACGTCTACGCTCAGGAAGAGGAGAAAGTCTTCGGCAGCACGGAGGGGAGTTATGTCGAGCAGTCGCTCGTGGAGACGGGCTGTGGTATCGAGGCCACCGCCGTCGACGAAGGCGAGGTGCAGCGGCGCTCCTACCCCAACAGCGTCGGCCGCCACCAGGGCACCGAGGGCTGGGAGTTCGTAGAGCGATACGACCTGCCCGGCAACGCTCAGCGCGTGGCGGAGGAGGCCGCAGCCCTCCTGCGGGCAAAGCCCTGCCCGCCCGGCGTGACCACGGTCATCCTCGACGGCAGCCAGGTGGCCCTTCAAGTCCACGAGAGCTGCGGCCACGCCATCGAACTGGACCGGGTGCTGGGCACGGAGGCGGCCTTCGCCGGCACGAGCTTCCTCACTACCGAGAAGCAGAAGAGCTTTCGCTACGGCTCAGAGGCGGTCAACATCACCGCCGACGCCACCATTCCCGGCGGGCTCGGCACTTTTGGCTACGACGACGAGGGCGTGCCCGCCCACTCGACGCCCATCGTGCGCGAGGGCATGTTCCTGGACTATCTCACGTCGCGGGAGACGGCCACCGCCCTGGGCCAGCAGAGCAACGGCGCCATGCGGGCCTCCGGCTGGAACCGCATTCCCCTCATCCGCATGACGAACGTCAACCTCGACCCCGGCGACTGGACGCTGGAGGATCTGATCGCCGACACCGATGAAGGCATCTACATGGAGACCAACCGAAGCTGGAGCATCGACGACAAGCGCCTCAACTTCCAGTTCGGGACGGAGATCGCGCGCGAGATCAAGAAGGGTCGGCTGGGCGAGCTTATCAAGAACGCAACGTATACCGGCATGACGCCCCAGTTCTGGGGGAGCTGCGACGCTATCTGCAACCGCGACCACTGGATCGTGTGGGGCACGCCGAACTGCGGCAAGGGGCAGCCGGAGCAGGTGGCGCACACAGGTCATGGCGCGGCGCCGGCACGCTTTCGCAACGTGCAGGTCGGGCTCATGAAGTAAGAACGCGGGCCGCCTTGACAAACCAGCGGCAGTTTGGTATAACAGAGCGGCAACGGGTATGACTAGGTCGGGGGCGTTCCTATGTCAGAAGAGCCGGTAGAAGTATCCCGCGTCTATGAGAAGGGCCAAACTGTGATTCCTAAGGCGATACGTGAGGTGGCCGGTATCGCCTACGGCACCCGCCTGCAATGGGAGATCAGAGAAGGAGTGATCTACGTGGTACCGATGCCGAAAGATCCGGTAAGGGCATCCGAGGGGGTGCTGAAAGGGAAGGGGCTGACGTTTCAGCAGTTCATGCGAGAGCGACAGGAGGAGCGGCGCCTCGAGAAGGAGCGCGAGGCGCGGGAGGGATCGCCGTGGCCTACGTCCTCGATACGTCGGCAGTCCTAGCGGTGCTGCTGGCGGAGCCAGGCCGGCAGCCGCTGGTGCAGCTCCTCCAGGAGGAGAGCGCCGGCGCCAATCACGGCATCCTCATGCCCTTCATGACTCTCATGGAGATGCAGTACCGCCTCATGCGCAGCGTGCCGCCCGGCGACGCGCTAACGGCGGTGCGGCTGGTGGAGGCATGGCCCGTCCAGGTGGTCGAGTCCAGCCCGCTCTGGCGCCAGCGGGCCGCAGAGGTGAAGAGCCGCGGCGGCCTTTCCCTCGGCGACGCCTGGATCGCCTCCCTCGCCCTTCTCCATGACGCCGAACTCGTACACAGGGACCGTGAATACGACCAGGTTGAGGGTCTGCGCGCCCTCTACCTGCGGCCGCGGAAATGAGGCAGAGATGCTTGGGGAAAAGGAACTCCAGAACATCGCCGACCGTATCTTGGGGATGAGCACCGCCGACCAGACGGAGGTGCTGATCTTCTCGACGACATCGGCCCTGACCCGGTTCGCCAACAACTACATCCACCAGAACGTGGAGCAGACTGATGTCGACGTGCGTGTACGCTCCGTCCTGGGCAAGAAGATCGGGGTCGCCTCCAGCAACGAGCTGTCCGACGCCTCACTGCGGGCGCTGGTGGAGCGAGCAGAGACGCTGGCCCGTCAGCAGAAGGAGAACCAGGATTTCCAGTCGCTGCCTTCGCCCAAGGCCACGAAGAGGGCGAACGCGTTCGTGGAGCGGACCGCCGGCACGGGACCCGAGGAGCGAGCCGCCGTGGTGGCTCAGATCTGCGACGCCTCGGCTCGCGCCGGCCTCACCGCCGCCGGCGCCTTCCGCACGGCGATAGGGGAGGTGGCCGTAGCCAACTCCCTGGGCGTCTTCGCCCACCACAGCGACACAACGGCAGACATCAACACCGTGGTCATGTCCGAGACCAGCAGCGGCCACGCCGGGCGGGTATCGATGGACGTGGCCGACATCGACGGGGAGACGGTGGCCCAGGAGGCGGTCGACAAGGCACTGCGCAGCGTCAACCCGCAGCCGCTCGACCCCGGCGAATACGAGGTCATCCTGGAGGACTACGCCGTCGCCGACCTCCTCGATTTCCTGGCGTACCTCTCATTCGGGGCCCAGGCCTTCCAGGAAAAGCGGAGCTTCATGTCGGGGCGCATCGGCGAGAAGGTGATGGGCGACAACGTGAGCCTGTACGACGACGGCCTCGCCGCAGAGACCATCCCCTTTCCCTTCGACTTCGAGGGCGTGCCCCGGCAGCGGGTCGATTTCGTCGTCGACGGCGTCGCCCGCGGCGTCGTCTACGACACCTACACGGCAGGCAAGGAGAAGAAGCAGTCGACGGGCCACGCCCTGCCCGCCGCTATGACTTTCGGCCCCATCCCCGGCAACATGTTCCTGAGCGCGGGCGACGCCAGCGCGGACGAGATGGTCGCGTCGGTGAAGCGCGGCATCTGGGTGAGCCGTTTCTGGTACACGCGTCCCGTCCACCCGTTGAAGGTTATCGTGACGGGCATGACCCGCGACGGCACCTTCCTCGTCGAGGACGGCAAGATCGGACCGCCGATCAAGAACCTGCGCTTCACGCAGAGCTACCTGGACGCCCTGAACCAGGTCGAGTTCATCGGGCGCGAGACGACCCTCCAGCCGGCGATCGCGGGGCACTGTCGCGTCCCCGCCCTCAAGATCCGCGGCTGGAACTTCACCGGCGCCACCCAGTTCTAGGCCGGCCGCGGCAAAGCAAGCCGCGCACCTTCTTTTCGTCTGGCGTTGATTGGTACTTGACAAGTCGCTAGTGCGGTACTAGGTTATGCTCGTTATAGTGCACTCGCGCTCCCGACGAAGCGCACTCGGTCACAAGAATCACCCCGACAAGAAGAGGAGAGGAGGTGCGCTGTGAAGCTGCGCGCCGCAGTCGTCCTGGCACTGGTGGTGCTTGTCGCTCTGGCCATATCAGCGCTCGCCACGACGTCCCGCGCCCAGGAGACCGAGCGCACCGTCGAACTTGGCACGGGCTGCACCATGGTCACCCTCACCTTCGCCACCGGCACCGACGCCGCCACCGTCGCGGCCGCCGTCTCCCCTGCCAGCGCCCTCGACGCCATCTGGCGCCTCGATAACAGCTCCGGCTCCTTCCAGGCCTTCAGGCCCCAGGCGCCCCAGGCCAGCGACCTCCACACCCTTAACCCCCTCGACGCCGTCTTCCTCTGTCTCAACGCCACCGCCGATATCACCATGCCCACCCTCTCCCCTGACCCCTCCACCACCATCTCCACTCCCCTCGCCGCCGGCTGCAACGTCCTCGGCCTCTCCTTTCCAGACGGCACAGACCCCTCTCTGGTGGCCGACGCCGTATCGCCCGCCGACGCCTTCGAATCGATGTGGCGACTCGATAACGCCAGCGGCTCATTCCAGGCTTACATGGCGGCAGCGCCCGAAGCCAGCGACCTCACGAGCCTCCAGTTCCTGGACGCCGTCTTTCTCTGTACCGCAGGGGCCGGCGACCTCGACATGCCGGGCGTCGCCGAGGCCACGACGCCGGGGGTTGTCGGACCATCCGGGGACATCAGGTTCCTGATGGAGGCCACTGTGCCTCAAGTTGTGGACCTCCCTGCGCAATTCCAGGCGATCGACGAGAGCTTTGAGTCGTACGAGCCGCCCGGCCTCCTGTACTACTACTCGATCCTGTACGGGGACCCCCGGGGCTACGATGCTCCGTTCGAGGCCCCGGCCTACTTTTCGTTCGACTTGGCACTCTTTGACACCGTGAATAGCGCGACGAGCGCCATGGACGAATTCACGTCCGCATCGGCTGAGGAACTGAAGGCAGAGCTTCAGCCCCGGTACGCGGGCTCGCTAGGCCTCGAGATCGGCTCGGTCACGCTACTGGTGCTCGACCCTCCATTGCTGGGAGACGATGCGGCCTGGTATCGCTTGACGCTTGAGCTCAGACCGATCCACAGCAACGAGTTCTTCATCCCGTATCCCACTGACGTGATCACCATCCGCCGAGACCGCGTTTTGGGCCAGGTATCGGTGGACTGGGCGTGGGGGCCACCGGGGCGCCACTCCATCCCCGAGAACCTGGCGAAGATAATGGACGCCAACATCCAGGAAGCGCTGCCGCAGCTTCTGGCGGCGGCTCCCTAGGCGGGCCGCCATGGCTGAATGAGATGAGGAGAACAACCCAGGCTCTCGTCGCCGCGCTCACCATTGCTGCTCTGGCTCTGACCCTCGCCTGCGAGCCCGCCGAGCCCAAGCCGCGCGAGTCTTCGCCAGCCTCCGCCAAGGCCGTGGCTGCGAGCGCACCGGCGGTACCCAATGAGCTCCTGGTCAGGGTGCAGCCCGGTGGCGCCCTTCCGCTGCACCTGGCAGACAGACTCCTCGGCGCCAGAGAGATAAGCCGCCTGGAAGCCATCGGCGTGGTGCGGCTGAAGATCGACCCGAAGATGGGGGTGGGCCTGGCGACCGATGTCTACGAGAGGCTGCCGTTCGTCGAGTACGCGGAGCCCAACTACATCTTGCGCGAGGCCATGGTGCCGGACGACCCGATGTACGGTGCTTACCAGCGCTGGTACTACGAACTCATCGAGGCGCCGGATGCCTGGGACCTGGGACCGGGAACCCGCCCGGCTGTGCTGGCCGTACTTGACACAGGGGTGGACATCCACCACCCCGACCTCGAAGGCAAGATATGGGTCAACCAGGACGAGACGGCGGGCAATGGAGTCGACGACGACGGAAACGGTTGCGTAGACGACGTTCACGGCTGCAACCTCGTTGACCCCAAGACCGCCGACATAGCTTGCGTCGGACGGCCGCGTGGACCGAGTAGCGATGTGAGCGACGCCGACGGCCACGGTACTTTCGTGGCCGGTATCGTGGCGGCAAGGGCCAACAACCAACAGGGAGTCGCCGGCACGGCCGACGGCGTTGCGATCATGCCCGTCAAGGTCCTCGCCTGCACCGGCGGTGGCACCAGCGCCGATATCAGCGCGGGCATTCTCTATGCCGCCGAAAACGGGGCGCAGGTGATCAACATGAGCTTCGGCGCCCACCTCGAGTCGCAGACCATCCGTGACGCCATTGGGACCGCCCACGACGACTTCGGCGTCGTTCTGGTCGCGGCCAGCGGGAACGATGACACCGGGGAGGTGTCCTTCCCAGCCAACCTGCCGGAGGTCATCGCAGTCGGCGCCTCCGACCATAAGAAGCCAGACGAACGGGCGCCGTTCAGCAACTGGGGGCCGGAGGTAGAGGTCGCTGCCCCCGGCGTCGATATTGCCAGCACCGTCCCCTCAGATCTCTGCGGACGGAACTGGTCCTGCATAGGCAGCCTCCCCTATTCCAGGGCCAGCGGTACGTCTTTCGCGGCACCACAGGTCTCGGCCCTTGCCGGCCTTCTGCTCTCACGAGACCCCGCCCTGAGCAATGAGGGCGTGCGGCAGATCATCAAGGCCACGGCCGCGCCCTTGCCCGACGCCAGCTTCACCAACTGGGCCGGCTCCGGCCGCATCCGCATGAGAGAGGCACTCGAATTCAACCCGGAAGAAGTCCCAGCGGCAGGCATGCGGCCCGGCTGCAACATGGTCACCCTCACCTTCGCCACCGGCACCGACGCCGCCACCGTCGCGGCCGCCGTCTCCCCTGCCAGCGCCCTCGACGCCATCTGGCGCCTCGATAACAGCTCCGGCTCCTTCCAGGCCTTCAGGCCCCAGGCGCCCCAGGCCAGCGACCTCCACACCCTTAACCCCCTCGACGCCGTCTTCCTCTGTCTCAACGCCACCGCCGATATCACCATGCCCACCCTCTCCCCTGACCCCTCCACCACCATCTCCACTCCCCTCGCCGCCGGCTGCAACGTCCTCGGCCTCTCCTTTCCAGACGGCACAGACCCCTCTCTGGTGGCCGACGCCGTATCGCCCGCCGACGCCTTCGAATCGATGTGGCGACTCGATAACGCCAGCGGCTCATTCCAGGCTTACATGGCGGCAGCGCCCGAAGCCAGCGACCTCACGAGCCTCCAGTTCCTGGACGCCGTGTTCCTCTGCACAGGGCGGTCCGCTTCCCTCACGATGCCAGCCCTGGCGGGTGCTGCGGCCGGTCCCGACCTCCACAGCGTGACGTCCTGGGCATACCAGACCCAGGATCTGGAAGCGGACGGAGCCGTCGATGCGCTGGTCGCTTCGGACTACGACCTGCTGGTCATTGAGCCGACCCGCTCCAACGTCGGCTCTGAGGGATTCGACACGGCGGGGCTGGTCCGCCGCCTCCACGAGCGCGGCAAGCTCGTGCTCGCCTACGTCGACATCGGTGAGGCGGAGGACTACCGCACGTACTGGCAGGATGAGTGGCGGGCGCCGTCAACAGGCGGGCCCGGTATCCCGGACTTCCTGCTCGCGACCGATCCAGGCGGCTGGTCGGGCGACTACCCCGTCGCCTTCTGGGACGAGCGTTGGAAAGACATCGTGATATACGACGAGGGGTCGCTCCTCGACATGGCGCTGGACGACGGCTTCGATGGCATCTACATGGACTGGGTCGAGGCCTACTCGGACGACCACGTCGCGGCCGCGGCCGCAGCCGAAGGTCTCGACCCGGCGGCCGAGATGGTGTCCTTCATCAAAGAGATCCGCGATTACGCCCGAGGACGGCACCCGGGCTTCCTGGTCGTCGCCCAGAACGCTGCCGAGCTGGCGGCTGAGCGGCCCGACTACCTGGGGATCATCGACGGCCTGGCCCAGGAGGACCTGTCCTTCCAGGGCGAAGCGGACACTAAGTGGGGCGACCCCAAGTCCGGGGACATCCCAACGCCGCAGGAGGACAGGGAGTGGCTCACCGACCTGTTCCGCCTGTACCTCGACGCGGGCCTGCCCGTCTTCTGCGTCGACTACGCCCTCCAGGAAGACAACGTTCGGGCGGCGTACGATACGGCGGAGCGGGCCGGTTGCCTCGGCTACGTCTCGCAGACGCCCCTCAGCCGCCTCACGGATACGCCGCCCCCACCCTAGCTCAACCCAAGCTCCGGCCACCGTTTGCCAGACACCAACATCGGTGCCCGTGCCATGGTCGCGGCAGGCGACAACCTGACCGCAACCCGGCCTTCCACCGCCACGCCCCGGAGTGTTGACCTCTACTGGACTCGCCCTCCGGGCGAATGGAGATCTACCTTCTTCCACTCCTCAACGCACAGCTTGAACTCCTCCACGTAGCCGTTCGGGCTAGAAGGATCAACATCTACCGTCCATCCGCAGGGCCAGGCGCGCCGGAATTCGTACTTCGCAAGCGCGTCGTCCTGAGCACTCTGCAGTACGACGGAGCCATCCTTCCGAGCGGTCCCGACCTTGCCGGGCACTAGCCCTTCGAAATACCACATGATGAACGGCTGATCTATCAGTCCCGCCCTGAGCGTGATGTTTCCGTACTCGGTCGCTCCAGGTATCTTTGTCACATACTGCTTGCCGTCCTTTCCCACCTCCTTATGCTCGACGACCTCGGTTTCGGCCACCATGCCCGAGAGTCCCTGGAAGATCCCTGCTTGATGGCCTTCTATCTCGAGGACGATGTGGTCCACCACTGGGCCGGCGCTCTGGCCTCGATTCGGGGCCAGGACAGAACTGGCGACTCCCGCCAGCGCAAGAACCACCAGCACAACTATCGCAGCTAGAGCAGCTCTCCTCATCTCAGCACCTCCTAGCACTGTCGACTTGCGGCGCGGCGAGCGCCACGAATTCAGGACAGACTTCCAGCGGGTATTCCGGCGAGGACACATGGATACTGGCGGGGACGACGGGGGCATACAGGGCAGCCTTCGTCTCCCAAGGAGGGGGTCAGACGCCCACCACCAGAGCGAGACCGGCGGCTGCGATTGTCACGCGCTTCACGGCGCACATTTCCTCTTTGCAGGTTGCCCTTGCGTCTGGAACGCGCCGCTAGTCGGCCTTGAATCGAGAGCTGCTGAGCAGCAGCCTCCACCAGCGCTCACCAGCGCAGACTCACCGTTCGTAGGCGCCTATATCGGGCGTACCATCACGTGCGTGGCCCTCCACATCCTCCGAAGGCGCTCCGTCCCCACTGCCCGCGTCCACCGCCGGACTACCCTCACTCAGGTGCAGGCCCACATCCGGCCACCCAGACTCAAATAGCGGGTCAGCCGTCACGTCACCCTCCCCCTGACCAGTCGCACTCGTCCACGTGCCGTCAGTGATCTCCGTCCGCCCAAACTCCGGCGCACCCCCGCTCACAAACTCCGCGTATATCTCCTCGTCCGCTAGGCTCCAGTACAGGTTGTGGTGCTCCGTTAGCTGCACCCCTGGCCCCAGGTAGAGAGCAGTCGGATCGCCTACCTCAGGACCCGTGTTGTAGGCAAAGATGTTGTTCACCATCGTCAGTTCTATGCTCGCCGGCCCCTCCTCCGGGTAACCCGCCGCAAACGCATAGTTCCGTCCGCTGTACTCCGCATCGTACATGTTGTAGGCAATCGTGTTGTTCACTACCTCAAACACGCCCGGGTGCACCCCCAGCCATACCGACGAGTCCCCCTGCCCCCACACGACGTTGTTCTCCATCCGTCCCCCTGCCCACAGCTTGATCCCGTTCAGGTGGTTCCGCTCTACCCTGTTCCGCCTCACCACTATCCCCGTTACGTTCCCTTCCCTGTCCCGCGAGTTCAGGTCGATCCCATCCCCTCCGTTGTCATGGATGTAGCTGTCCTCCACCAAGATCTCCTGCCCCCGCGCCACCGACAGCCCGTCGCCCCCATACTCCGCCCCAGGCGCTGACCCCGCTCCGTAGATCTCCAACCGCCGGAATGTCAGCCGGTCACATGGGCCCGGTGTGCAGTCCACTGACTCATAACCACAGTCATGGAGCACGCTGTCCTCCACCACTATGTCGCTCACCGGACCCTCCTCAGCCGTTCCCTCCGTCTCACCATAGGTCAGCCGCACGCTGGCTTCACCGCCCGACACATCCAGGTGCGAGAGGAGAATGTGATGGTTGTCCCCGCTCAGCTCGATGCCCCATACCGGGAACCCCTGCACAGCAAAGCCGATGAGCCTCACGTAGGAAGTGCCATGGGGGAGTATCAGGCCACCTTGCACGGTGGCCGTCTCGCCGGGTGCAGCAGCAAACGTGATCGGTGCATCGGCAGTACCTGAGAGGGAGAAGACCACGCCTTCCTCCCCCGCCAAGTACGTGCCCCCATGGACGCAGACCGTATCGCCCGGCCCAGCCAAGTCCGCCGCGTGCTGGATCGTCTGCCAGGGAGCTCCGTCGGTGCCGGGGTTGTCATCGCTGCCATCAGGTGCGACGTAGTGGGTGCAGGCTAGCTCCGTGGGCGCCCCCTGCTCGGAAGGCGCCGCGGGCGCCTCTTCCGTGGCTACGGCCGCAACGGTGGGCGTGGTCACGGCGGTGACCTCAGCGGGCGGCTTTGTCTCCTCACCCTCGCCGCCACAGGCCACCACCACAAGGGCAACAGACGGTGCGATAAGGGCCCCCAGCCATAGCATTCGGCGTCCGGTCATCGCTAGCCTCCTTGCCCGACTTGCGCACGCCCCACGTGGACCTGCTCGCCCTAGCCGCATCGTGGTCCGCCACTGGGCTATCGGCGGTGTTGCCACCGGCAGCCCTTCTGTGTCGACGCCTGCAAAGTACTGGCGAACGCACGGGCTGTCAAGATACCCCTCCAGACGCACTCTCCCCTCCCACCGTCGCCTTCGTCCGATAGCTGGTCGGCATGGCTCGCATAGGCTGGGCCGCGTCGTAAGCGAACGGAGGGGGCGGCCGTAGCCACCGCCCCCTTGGTCCAGGGTCAGGGGGCCGGCGGAGCGTCGCCCAGTATTCTATGGCGTGCAGGAACCTCCCGAGTATCCGCCCCAACTCTGCCAGTTGTTGCCTCCGTTGTCGCCCAGGAGGTTTGGAGGCATGAGTACGCGACACTCCACACGGGTGATGCCTGGATTGGCCGTGTTCGCCACGAAGTTCGCATCGAATGTCTGGCTGGCACCGTTGTTCAGCCACACCTGGAAGCGGCTGGTCTCGGCGAACTTCCTCGTGCATGCACCTTGAACCGAGTCGCAATAGCAGCACTGCGATAGCACCTCGACACCTCTCACGTCGTCCGGGCCGTTGTTCCGGAGCGTGAGCTGCGTACCACTGTTCGTGGCGTTTGGCGGCGTGAAGGTCAGCGGCAGCAGTTGTAGGTCGGCGTTCGGCCTGTACGTGATGTTCGCCTGCGCCTGGTGGTTGTTGGGGTTAAAATCGAAGCTGGGCACCGACATCGTGCATGTCACGTTGTAGTCTTCGCGTGAGGCGTGGAGCTCCACGCCTGTGTTCTTCTCGACTACGTTTCCCGGGGCGAGCACGCCGAAATTGACGGTTGCCGTCGGCCCCGGCGGAGTGCAACCGCCCCCAGCTCCTAGCGGTACCTGCAGCGCAGTACACCACTGGCACTCAAAGGTGACGCTGAAGTTGCTCACCTCATGCGGGCCGTTGTTTCTGATCCTCGCGAATACGTGCCCCTGGGGCAGATGATCGGCAAAGAGATCGACCAGCTCCAGATCGGCCTGCGTCACCGGAGGTTGAGGAGTTGGAGTGGGAGTTGAAGTTGGTGGAATTGGAGTATTAGTCGGCTGCGCGCCACCACCACCGCCGCCGCCTCCGCCGCCGCCACCGCCTCCGCCGCTACCACCACCACCGCCACTGGCACATATCCATACGGCGTCAAGGAAGTCGACCGAGAGCAGGTCGCTTACCGGCGGCCCGGGCTGAGCAGGGGAGAAACCTTCCCACTTGTTCAGGCTCCCGTGGTGGCGCCACATCGACCGCACCGAGTCGGCGGGGGTCACCGCCTGCACCACGTCCTGACTCGGCGTCCCGTTCGGAAACGTGAGGGCTATATTAGTGCACCATGGGTAGAGCTGCACCGTACCTCCAGGCGGCGGCAGAGCGATGCTCGCTACAGCCTGTGCGCGGACCGACGGGCCATGCGTGGCCAGCAACGCCGCCACGACGGCCATCGCCGTCATGAGACCGATCGAGATTCCTTTCTTCACGTCGTTCCTCCCTTCGACCTGGAATTCGACGAGTGGCGCCTCAACGCACCGTACACGCCAGCCGCATACTACACCGGCGCCTCAACACGAGGCAAGGCGGGCTGCGCCGCCAGCGCCCTATCCTTCGTCCCAAACGTGCAGCCACCAGCGACAAAAACCGGTGGACACCCTCTTTTCAAAAGGGGCTGAGATTGGTTACACTATGATGAGCCTAAAGTCGAACAGGCAAATCGGAGGAAGCGTGGCCCATGGACGTGGTACTTCCGGGCGTGGCTGTGCGCACGGAGCGCCTGGTCGACACGCAGGGCATCGTCACCGTCCTCAGCGAGGCCCTGGAAGTCGAAACTGATGCAGCGCCCGAGTTCGTGGACATCACGGACCAGGTCATCGCCATCATAGAGGATTCCGGCATTCAGTTCGGGCAAGCCACGGTCTATTCCCTCCACACCACCGCCGCGATCAAGATCAACGAAAAGGAACCGCTGCTCTTGAGAGACCTGGCGGACACGCTGGCGCGACTGGCGCCCGTTGACGCCCCCTACGAGCACAACGATTTCTCCCGCCGCACCGTCAACATGGGCGAAGAGGAGTGCAAGAACGGCCACGCTCATTGCCAGCATATCTTCCTGGGTAGCAGCGAGGCCATCCCCATAGTCGATAGCCGGCTCACACTGGGGCAGTGGCAGCGCATCTTCCTCGTGGAGCTGGACCGGCCCCGCCGGCGTCGCGTCCTGGTGAACCTCATCGGGCTGGCCGGCTCCTCTCGCTAGGGCACCGAGACGGCAGGAAGGCTCGAACCCCTGCAGCGCTCTCCCTCGTTTCTCACGATCGCGCACAAGGCCGGGAACGAGGGGCCCCTCCTCGAACGCGCGCTGGCGGCCGGCGCCGACTTCGTCGAAGCCGACCTCCGCTGGCAGGGCGGCAGGCTGGTCGCCAGACACTCCCGTCGCCTCCCCTTGCTGCCGATCCTCTGGGACGGGTGGCAGTTTCGCCTCGATAAGGGCGAGGCCCTGACACTGGAGGAGATCCTGGACAGGGCGCGACGGCGCGCGCGCATCCTCATCGACGTGAAGAGCCGTGACCGACGCTTCGCGCCCACCCTGCTCTCGGTGGTCCGCGACCGGGGCGCGCTGGAGGAAGTGCAGGTGACGTCCGTCTACTGGGGCGTCCTCGAACGGCTGCGGCGGGAGGAGGCGGACCTTCGCCTCTACCGCACCGTGAACGCGCCCCGGCTAGTCGATGCCCTCCAGCCGCTGCTGGACAGCGACCCCCTCCAAGCGGGCGTTTCCATCCACCGCGACCTCCTGAGCCGGGAGCTCGCCGCATCCCTGGCGGCGCACGGCGTCCCCGTGCTGGTCTGGCCCGTGAACGATCTGGAGACGGCGCGCGAGTTGCTGGACTGGGGCGTGACGGGCCTCATCAGTGATAGACCAGAGCTGCTGCGCGTCCTGAAGCGGAACGCCTCGCTCGAGGACGAAAGTGCCTAGCGACGTCCGTGACCGGAGCGCGGGATCACGTGCACCGCAGTCGCTTTGAAGGACGCCACTATCTCCTGTCCCACCGCTAACTCCAGGTCGTCCAGGGACTGCATGGTGATGACCGCAACCAGAGGAAAACCGCAGTCGATGGTGATGCGCGCCAGAGCCCCCACGGGAGAGACGCGACGGATCACGCCCCGCAGCCGGTTGCGGGCGCTCGAGGGGAGAACGCTGTCCAGGGGCAAGAGGACGACGTCCTCCGGCCGCAGGCAAACGAGCACGTCCGGCGACTCGATGCCATCGACGGCGACTTCAATGATCTGACCGGCCACCTCGAATCGCGACAGCCCGCCGCCGAGGTCTAGCGCCCGGCCCGGCACCACCGTCTCCACCCCCACGAGCGCAGCCACCCCCTCGTCCACCGGGGCGCTGAAGACCTCCGACGGGGGGCCCAATTGTCTCACGCGTCCGTCCAGCATCACTGCCACTCGGTGCCCCAGCCGCGCCGCCTCATCCCTCTCGTGGGTGACGAAGACCGTCGTCACGCCGGTATCGGCGAGGACTGCCGCCAGCTCGTCGAGCAGCATCTCCCGGGTGGGCTGGTCGAGACCGCCGAAGGCTTCGTCGAGAAGGAGAACCTCCGGCTCCAGGGCGAAGGCGCGCGCCAGGCTCGCCCGCTGCGCCTCGCCGCCCGACAGGCTACGGGCAGAGCGGCGCGCCAAATGGGCGATGCCGAACCGCTCCATCCAGCGCAGCGAGCGCTCGCGACGCTCACCCCTGGGCACGCCGCGCAGCCCCAGACCCATAGCGACGTTCTCCAGCACGGAGCGTCGCAGCAGCAGCGCTTCCTGGAACACCACCGCCATCCTTCGCCGTAGCGATAGGCCACGTCCCTTCACGCTTTCACCCTCGAACAGCACCTCGCCCCAGGAGGGCCGTTCCAGGAGGGCGAGGAGCATGAGGAGGGTGGTCTTGCCCGCGCCGTTGGGGCCGATGACGGCCAGAACCTCGCCATCGAGCACGTCCAGCCGGGGGACGTCCAGAATGGCGCGGCCCCCGCGGACGACCCGCACGTCGCGGAGGGACAGCTTGGCCTGGTTCACGCACGTTGCTCCTGCTGCTGCACCGTTGTCAGAATGAGGTTGACCGCGAAGATGAGAGCCAGCAGCACTAGCGAGAGGGCAATGGCGGGCGCGAACTCGCCGCGCGACACTTCCAGGACGACGGCCGTGGTCAGGACCCGCGTCTCGCCCGCCAGGTTGCCGCCAACCATTATAGACGCGCCGATCTCGGAGATCGCGCCTCCGAAGCCCGCCATTACCGCCGCCAGGAGGGGCAGCTTCGCCTCCCAGAGAACCAGCCAGAGCATCTGCAGCCTGGACGCTCCCAGGGCGTAGAGCTGCGCCCGCAGCCTGGGACGGAGGCTACGGAGAGCCGCCGCCGTGAACCCGGTGACGATGGGCGCGGCGATGATCGTCTGTGCCACGACCATCGCCAGCGGAGTGTAAATCAGGTTGAGCTGGCCCAGCGGCCCGCTCCGCCAGAGGGTAATGGCCACCAGCAGCCCGACGACTACCGGCGGCAGCCCCATACCGGTGTTCACCACCGTGAAGGCCAGGTTGCGGCCCGGAAACTCGTTGAAGGCGAGCAGCGCCCCCACAGAAACGCCGATCAGCAGACTAATCGCCACCGCCGAACCGGAGATCAGCAGCGAGCGCAACGTGATCTGCCACAGTGAGTAGTCGCCGGAACCGATGATCCGGAACGCTTCGCGAACGCCGTCCCATATGAGGTCCACGCTGTCACCACCTTCCGACTAGTCGAGGCCCAGTTCGGCGTCGGTGCGGCCGGCGTCGGGGACAAACAGGGGCTGGCCAAACTTGTCCACGCCGAAGTCACGGATCGCCTGCTGCGCCTCGTCGGAAACCATGAACTCGACGAAGGCGCGGCCGCCCTCAGCGTTCACGCGGTCGAAGCGCTCCGGGTTCACCTGCATCACGTGATAGACGTTCAGAAGGACGGGGTCGCCCTCCACCAGCACCTCCAGCTCCAGGTTCTCGCTTTGGGCCAGGTACGTCCCCCGGTCCGATATCGTATAGGCGCCGCGCTGATTCGTGATCTGGAGAGTGGCGCCCATGCCCTGGCCGCTCTGCTCGTACCAGCTCTGGCCTGTCGGGTCCAGACCGGTCTTCTCCCACAGGCTCAGTTCGAGCTTGTTGGTGCCGGAGTCATCGCCGCGGCTCACAAAAGTCGCCTTCTTGTCGGCGATAGTGGTCAGGGCTTCCGTGGCCGACTCCATGCCCCGGATTCCCGCCGGGTCATCCGCCGGGCCGAGGATGATGAAGTCGTTGTGCATCACCAGTTGGCGGTTGATGACCGTGCCCTTATCGACCAGCTCTTTCTCGGAGCTGGGGGCGTGCACCAGGAGCGCGTCGGCGTCGCCGCGGTCACCCATTGCGAGCGCCTGGCCGCTCCCCACGGCGACGAGCTTCACATTATAGCCGCTCTCCTTCTCGAACATGGGAAGCAGCACGTCCAGGAGGCCGCTGTCCTGGGTGCTGGTCGTCGAGGCCACGATGATCTCCTTCTTGCCACCACATCCCATGCCCGCCAGCGCCAGAACCGCTGCCAGACCAACTACAACTGCGACGCGTCTCCGACTCATACGTCCGTCCTCCTTTGCGTTATGCTGACCCTAGCATAACGCCCGCAAAAAAACTACGGCTTCTCGCCGAAGGCCCGCACCAACTCCCGTCCCACGTCCGCCTCCACCGCCGCCCGAAACCGCCGATACTGCACCAGCAGCCGCTCCGCCCGCGGCGTAAGTCGTGTCCGGCCACCCCCCACGCCACCCGCCTCGCTCTCCACCAGAGGCTCTCCCAGGTTCCGCTCGATCTCCTTGATCTTGCCCCAGGCGCGCCGGTAGGAGAGCCCCATGCGTTCCGCCGCCCGGGCGAGCGACCCGGTATCGGCGACGTGCTGGAGCAACTGTACCCTATAGTCGCTCAGGACTAGCAGGCCCGACTTCTCGATCCAGAGCTTGACCTTCGGTTCCACCGCCATGCGTGGGCCCGCCGGGCCTAGTCCGCGCGCCGTCCCGGGAGGGCTGCCGCGCCCCCCGCCGTGCGCACCTCGAAGCGAAGCGCGGGAGCGCCGTCGCTCGCCGGCAGGCGCCAGCCGGCCAGTCCCACGATGCGCTGGCCAGAGACGTCGGCGGCGCCGGAGATGCGGCGCTGAAGCAGGTTGCTGAGCATGGGAGAGAGGAGATTCGCCAGCAGCACCGCGAGAACGACATTCAGGAGCGAGAGCTGGTGCGTTCCCAGCAGCACACCGAGGAAGACCATCGCGCAGAGGAAGCCCGCCGACGCAAGGGTGCTGCCGCAGCGGCGACGGATGGCGAGACGACGCTCGCCGGCCTTGAGACGGCTCAGCCCCTCCTGGGCCGCCGCCAGCACGACATCCGCCGACGCCGCGCCGTCAAGGGTGAAGCCGTGTCGCAGCGCCCTGCCTTCGAGGCCGCTGGGGCCGAACCGCTCCTCGATGACGTTCATGGTCGCATGCTGGAGGGCATGGTTGCGCCGCACCGACTCCCTGCCGACGGTGCCCGCGAACTCGCCCGGGATCACGAGGAGGCTCGCCAGCGCCCTGACGGTGAACCCGAAGACCAGGAGCATCAACAGTAGAACGAGGGTAACGATCAGCAGGACGAAGAAGATCAGGACCAATTCCGCCACCTATCGGCTGGGCGACCGGAATATCGAATCGTATCCCCATGATTGTCGACCACTTATGGCTCGTGAGTCAACACTTCTGCGCTTGTTGGCTACCCTCTCTCCCTGCGATAAGATGGTTTCGCCCACTGCGAAAGGCGATCTGGTGCACGCACAGGACGACTTCGAACCGATCACCGCCAACCCACTCCTGGTGGAGGCCGTCCGCCAGCGGATCGAGCGCGAGGGCAGGATCACCTTCGAGCAGTTCATGGCGATGGCCCTCTATCACCCGCAGCACGGCTACTACTGCACACGCCGCCCGAAGATGGGGCGACACGGCGACTACGTCACCAGCCCGGAGGTCCACCCCATCTTCGGCTACCTGGTATCGAAGCAGATCTCACAAATGTGGCAGGCGATGGACCGGCCTGCCGCATTCGACATCGTCGAGATGGGGGCGGGAAACGGATTGCTCTGTCGCGACATCCTCCGCTGGGCCGAGCAGCACGAGCCGGACTTCTTCGACGCCCTGACGTACCGCCTCACCGACGCCAGTGCCGAGCTCATCGCCGAACAGCAGCGAACTCTGGAGGAGCTGAGCCTGCCGCCGGGAAGAGTCGAATGGCTCCCGCCCGGCGAAGCTCCGCCCGCGGGCGGCGTCAGCGGCTGCATCCTCAGCAACGAGCTGGTGGACAGCTTTCCCGTGCACCGCGTCGCTACGGTCGGCGGCGAACTGAAAGAGGTCTTCGTCACGTGGGAGGATGGCTGCTTCCAGGAGGAGCTCGGGGCCCCCTCGACGCCGGAGATCGATTCCTACTTCGAGAGACTGGGGCTATGGCCGGGCGAGGGCTGTCGCGCCGAGGTGAACCTGGCCGCCGTGCGCTGGATGGAGGAGGTGGGCCGGGCGCTGGCGCGCGGCTTCGTCCTCACCTTCGACTACGGCTACCCCGCCGAGGAGCTGTATGCCCCCTGGCGCCACGACGGCACGCTCCTCTGCTTCTACCGTCACAACCCCAGCACGGACCCCTATGCGCGGCTGGGCCGACAGGACATGACCGCTCACGTCGACTTCACGACGATGGTCGAGGCGGGCCGCCGTCAGGGGCTGGAGCCTCTGGGAATCACCACCCAGGCCGGCTTCCTGATGGCCCTGGGCATCGGCGCTGGACTGAGCCGCGCCGCCGGCGAGCAGCCGCTCGCCCTGGAGGAGTACTACGCACGGCGGCGGGCGGTGCTGGAGCTCGTCGACACGGCCGGGCTGGGCAGGATAAGGGTCCTCATTCAGGGGAAGGGCGTAGGCCCCTGCGAGCTGTGGGGCCTGGTCGAGGTGCCGCCATAGGCAGACCATTGCCAGACCTCCGAGCCCCACTGTAAGATCGAACGGCCGGAGCGTCCGCCCGGTCTATTCGCTTCCGCCCCGACCGGAGCGCAGCGAGGGCCTCGCCTTGAAGCGTTTCGAGTACTTCGCCCCCGATACCCTGTCCCAGGCCATCACCCTGCTGCGAGAGAAGGGTGACGGCGGCAGGCTCCTCGCGGGCGGCACCGACCTCCTCGTCCAGATGAAGGAGGCAGGCCTGTCTGCCGGACAGGCAGGGCTGCACGCCCCCTACGTCGTTAGCCTGCGCAGGCTGCCGGAGCTCCGGGGCATCGACTTCAGCGAGACGGATGGGCTGCGCATCGGCGCCATGACGGACATGGCCGAGATGGCGGAGCATCCTCTGATCCGCGAGCGCTATCAGGCCCTCTCGGACGGTGCCCGCGTAGTCGGCTCCGTCCAGACGCGGAACATGGCGACCGTGGGCGGCAACATCTGCAACGCCGCTCCCTCGGCGGACACGGCGCCGCCCCTGCTCGCCCTCGATGCGCGTGTGCAGATCGCCGGGCCCGAAGGGTCGCGACTGCTGCCGCTGCGGGAGCTCTTCCGCGGCCCTGGCGAGGCGGCTCTCGGCCCTGCGGACATCCTGGTGAGCATCACGCTGCCAACGCCTCCCCCTCAGACCGGCAGCGTCTACGAGCGCCACACCCCACGCGCGGCGATGGACATCGCGGTCGTCGGCGTGGCGGTCGTGGTGACGCTCGACGACAGCGACCGGATCAAGGAGGGACGCATCGCCCTGGGCGCTGTCGCGCCCACCCCCATCCGCGCGCCCGAGGCGGAGGAGGCGCTGGCCGGGCAGCCTACCACGGACGGGGTCATCGCCCGCGCCGCCGCGCTGGCGGTGGAGGCCGCGCATCCCATCTCCGACCTGCGGGGCTCCGCCGCTTTCCGTCGCCACCTGGTGGGGGTGATGACGCAGCGCTGCCTCCGTGTCGCCGTCGAACGGGCGAGGGCGGCAAGCGGGCGAGGCTAGTCATATGGGCAGAGTGGACGTGAGATTTCGCGTGAACGGCGAGGCGTACGAGCTGTCCGTCGAGCCGCACCGCACTCTCCTGGAAGTCGTGCGCGAGGACCTCCGCCTGACGGGTGCGAAGGAGGGCTGCGGCACCGGCGATTGCGGCGCCTGCACCCTCATCGTCGACGGCCGCCTCGTCACCTCCTGCCTGATGCTCGCCCCGGAGGCCGACGGCTGCGAGATCCTCACCATCGAAGGGCTCGCCAGGGACGGCCGGCTCCATCCCCTTCAGCAGGCGTTCATCGACCACGGCGCCGTACAGTGCGGCTTCTGCACCCCGGGCGTGATCCTGGCCGCGAAGGCCCTCCTGGACCGCAGTCCCCGTCCGAGCGAGGCGGAGATCCGCATGGCGATAGCGGGCAACCTCTGCCGCTGCACGGGCTACACCAAGATCGTCGAGGCGATAGCGGCCGCCGCCGACCAGATCTCCGAGTAAGGAGCGCCGATGCCAGAGTATCGAATGGTGGGCAGACCCGTGACGCGGGTGGAGGGCGCGGGCAAGGTCACGGGCCGCACCGTCTACACGGCGGACGTGTCACTGCCCGGCATGCTCCACGTCAAGCTTGTGCGAAGCCCTTATGCCCACGCCCGCATCCGCGGCATCGACACGTCGCGGGCGCGCGGGGTCGAAGGCGTCGAGGCGGTCATAACTGCCCCGGACCTGCCTCCGCCCCGGGAGCCCTCGCGCTCGAACCGGGACGAGGTGCTGCTGGCCGCCGACGAGGTGGTCTTCGTCGGCGAGCCCGTGGTCGCCGTCGTCGCCCGCGACGAGGCCACCGCTGAGGAGGCGCGCGACCTGGTGCAGGTCGACTACGAAGAGCTGCCCGCCGTCCTCGACCCTATCGAGGCCATGCGGGAGGGCTCGCCCCTGGCCCGCAGTCCCCTCGGCGACGTGGACCGGTCGGAGGCCCGGGGCCACGCCACCGTTGACATTGAGTACGACGCGGCACAGGAAAAGCCCAGCAACATCTCCTCTCAGCTCCGCTTTGCGCGGGGCGACGTCGAGGAGGGCTTCGCCGAGGCCGACGTGGTGGTCGAGAACACCTGGCGCACGGCGGTCACCCACCAGGGCTACATCGAGCCCCACGTCAGCGTCGCTGACTACGACGCGGCCAGCGGCGAACTCACCGTGTGGACCGGCACACAGGGCCAGTTCTTCGTCCGCGACCAGATCTCGAAGATCCTGCGATTCCCTGAGACCAAGGTGCGTGTAATCGGCATGGAGTTGGGTGGCGGCTTCGGCGGCAAGATCGCCCTCACGGCGGTCCTCTGCGCCGCCCTGGCTTTCATCGTCAAGAGGCCGCTCAAGCTCGCTCTTACGCGTGCCGAGGACCTCGCGGCCGCCAATCCCTCGCCTCAGGCCGTGGTGGAGCTGAAGACGGGCATGAGCAAGGACGGCAGCCTCACCGCCCTGCGAGCAAGACTCATCTTCGACAGCGGCGCTTACCCGGGGGCCCCAGCCGCGATCGCCGCCATCCTCATCGGCGGCTTCTATCGCTGCCCGAACCTGGACATCTCATCCTACGAGGTGCTCACGAACAAGGTCAGCGTCGGCGCCCTGCGCGCCCCCGGCACTCCCCAGATCGCTTTCGCCCTCGAGAGCCAGATGGACGTCATGTCGCGCCGGTTGGGACTCGACCCGCTGGAAATACGCCTAAAGAACGCCGTCCAGGAAGGCGACCCCCTGCCCAGCGACATCCCCTACAGCCGCATCGGGCTCAAGGAGTGTTTGGAGCGAGTGCGCGAGACTGACCTCTGGCAGCAGCGCGACCAGATCGAACGGGACATCGACGGGAAGCGAAGGGGCATCGGGCTTGCCAGCGGCGGCTGGCTTGGCGGCCTCCAGCCCGCCGCCGCCACCGTCTCCCTCAACGGCGACGGCACATTCAACGTCACCGTAGGCGCCAACGATATCACCGGAACCAACACCTCGTTCGCCCAGATCGCCGCCGAGGAGCTCGGCCAGCCCCTCGACCGCATCCACGTCACTACCGCCGACACCGCGACGGCGCCCTTTGGCGGCATGACCAGCGGCAGCAAGACCCTGTTTACGGTGGGTCGAGCGGTCAGGGCTGCCGCACAGGAAGCGCGCGAACAGGTCCTGGCGATCGCCAGCGAGCGGCTGGAGGCAAAGGCGGAGGAGCTGGAGATGGCGGCGGGTGAGGTCCGCGTGAAGGATTCGCCGGACAGGTCGCTCAGCCTCCTCCGGCTGGCTCGCATGTCCACGGCCTTCGGTGCCCAGCACCCGCCCGTCGTCGGCCGCGGCCGTATCAGCGCCCGCAGGCAGGCGCCCGGCTTCAGCGCCCAGGTCGTCGAAGTGGAGGTGGACCCGGAGACGGGAAACGTCGCCGTGCTGCGACACGTCGCGGCCCAGGACGTGGGGTTCGCCATCAACCCGATGTCCGTCGCGGGCCAGATGGAGGGGGGCGCCGCCCACGGCATCGGCCTCGGCCTCTTCGAAGAGATGCTATACGACGAGCGGGGGCGGCTGCTTAACCCGGGCCTCCTCGACTACCGAATGCCCACGGCCGCCGACGCGCCGCCGATCGAGAGCCTCATCGTGGAAGTGCCGTCGGAGGACGGACCGTATGGCGCTCGTGGCGTCGGCGAGCCGCCGATCGTGCCTACCAGCGCCGCGATCGCCAACGCCGTCTTCGACGCGGTCGGTGCGCGGCTGACGGAGATCCCGATCACGCCCGAGCGGGTGCTTCGCGCCCTGGGCAAGATCACAGACTAGTCAATTACAGGGACAGGCCTCATGGTCGTTGAGACAGCGAACCGACGCACTGAGTGGGCAAATCTCCGAAGGCCAGCCTTCAGGCTGGCGGGGGGCCAGGCAGCGAACATGTCGGGGTCTCAAGACCCCGACCTACGAAGAACGAGCTCTGTCGGGTTGTTCTGTTAACGAGCGGGTGCTCTGCCCCCACGGTATTACCAGAGTGCTGCCGTGGCCACGATGCGATGTAGAGGTTCGTCGTGCGACGCGGCGCACAGGAGGCCGTCGACATGGCAGGTGACAAGGAATCCCTCCAGAAGTACTACTCAGGTGCGGTGCAGCGCTGCCTCGACATGTTCCGGCAGCTCGGCATGGACGACTGGCGGTCGAGCGTCGAACGGGGCGGCTGGACGGCGAAGGACTACCTCGGCCACCTGGTCACCTCGCAGGAGCGAGAGCAAAACATAGCCGTCTCCCTGAATCTGGCCGGCCAGCCGGTGGAGATCCCGGGCTTCAGCGAACGTAGCGCTATCGACGAGTTCAATGAGCGGAACGTGCAGGAGACGCGCCCCATGCCCGTCCAGGAGCTCATCCAGCGCTTCAGGGCGGTCTTCGACGAGAACATGCATATGCTTGAGCCCCTCAGCGACGCCGACCTGGCGAAGCGCGTCCATCATCCCGGCCTCTCGGGGCAGCCGGCCCTCGGCGACCTGTTCACGATGGGCTACGCCCACCTGCCCCTGCACTACCAGGACATCCGCCGCTGCATCCGCAAGCGCAGGTCGCTTCCCCACTGGGCAGACCTGTGCTCGCCCGAGGAGATGCACGACCTCCTCGGCCGGGTGTTCGCCCTGCTGCCGTCCATGTACTGGCCCGAGCGCGGCGGCGACCTGCGTGCCACCTACGTTTTCACCTTCCTCGGGGAAGGCGGCGGTCAGTGGATCATCGAGATCGACGGTGCCGGGTGCGGTTCCCGCCCGGGACCCTCAGAACGACGGGACATCGAGATGCGCCTGAAGCCGCGCGACTGGCTGGACCTGCAAACGAAGGAGCTGAATCCGGCCCGTGCACTTTTCACTCGGCACCTGCGTATCAGGGGCAGGCCCACGAAATTCGGCCTTCTCGCCCGATTCGAAAAGCTATTCCAGGTGAGCTAGTCCCACCGGCATGATCAGCGCTGTCCTGCTCGCCGCCGGTGAGTCCGCCCGCATGGGCTCGCCCAAGCCGCTCCTCCCCTGGGGCGACGCCACGCTCATCGAGTACGAGCTGGCGCAGCTCAAGGCCGGCAAGGTCGAGAAGGTGGTCGTCGTCCTCGGGCATGAGGCGGAGAGTGTGCGACGCCGCATCCGCAACCCCGACGCTCTGCTGGTGACGAACGCGGACTACCGAGAGGGCCGCGCCGGCTCCGTGCGCGCCGGAGTGCGAGCCCTGGCCCCGGATACGGAGGCGGTCCTCATCCTGGCCGTCGACCAGCCCCGGCCCGCCCACCTCATCGACAGGCTCGTAACGGCGCACCGTCAGGGCGGCGGCCTCATCACCGTTCCCTCCTACCAGGGCCGCCGCGGCCACCCGCCCATCTTCGACGGCTCCCTCATCCCGGAGCTAGCGGCGGTGAGGGAGGAGACGCTCGGCCTGCGAGAGGTGATGCGCCGGCACGCCCGGCAGGTTCAAGAGGTGCCGTTCGATAGCCCGCTGGTGCTGCTGGACATCAATTCGCCCGAGGACTACGAGCGGGCCCGCAAGGCCACCTTCGGCTGATGGCGACGCCGCGCAGGGCCGAAGCCTAGCCGTTGCCGCGCATGATGACCGCTGGTACAATACTGATTCGGAGGGCTGGTCTCTCAGGGCCAGCCCGTTTTGGTGTTGGAGTCGGAGGCACCGCCTGTCATGGACCTATCCGGTCTCCTTCCCGCTGTCGAGGCGGTCGTCGAGCCCGCGCTGGGCCACCTCACCGGCGCTCCGTCGGCCGGAGAGCGGCTCGTTCTCGGCGTGCCCGACGGCGCCAAGGCCTGCGTCATAGCGGCCCTCGCCCGCAACGCTGACGCATGGGTGCCCGCCGTCGTCATCGCGCCGCGACCCCAGCACGCGCGCTCGCTGGCCGAGGAGCTGGCCTCCTGGCTGGGCGACGACAGCCGCGTGCTCCTCTTTCCCGAGCGGGAGTCGCTCCCCTACGAGCGCATCGCCATCGACCCCACAACCCTGAGCCAGCGCCTGAGCGTGCTCCGCGCCCTCGCCGAGGAGGACGAAGCCCCGGCGCCGCTGGTGGTCGTCGCTTCCGGGCAGGCCCTGGCCCAGCGCACCCTCTCGCCGCACGAGCTGTCGCAGGGCAGCGAGACCGTCACCATCGGCAGCGACGTGCCGCCGGAGGAGCTGCTGCGCCGGCTGGCCCGGCGCGGCTACCAGCTCGTGAGCCTGGTCGACAGTCCCGGCCAGGCCGCTCGGCGCGGCGGCATTGTCGATGTCTTCCCACCGACGCACGACTCGCCCCTGCGCATCGAGCTCCTGGGCCAGCGGGTGGAGAGCGTCCGCTACTTCGATCCCGACACTCAGCGCTCGCTGCGAAGGACCGACGCGGCCGTCCTGGGCCCGGCCCGCGAGATGCTCCTGCCCAGCGCCGAGGCAGCACCCTTCCTGTCGTCCCTCGACCTGACGCCGTGCAACTACCAGGAGCGCGGCCGGTTCGAGCGCGAGATGGAGCTGCTCGCCGCCGGTGAGCCCTTCGACGCCGACTACTTCTATACCGCGTTCCTGGCTACAGGCAGCCTCCTCGACCATCTTCCCCCTGGGGGCGTTGTCATCGTCGATGAACCGGCCGACCTCGCCCTCGTCCAGGAGGAGCACGACCGCCGGACAGAGGAGGTGCGGGCCGACCAGCTATCGAGGGGTGAGCTGCCCGCCGGCATGCCCCTACCCCACCTCGCATGGCCGCAGGTGCGAGAGCTCCTGGAACGGCCGGCGCGGCGCATCGATCTGGCGCGCTGGGCCGGGCAGGGGGATGCGGAGCTAGCGCCGTCGCCCGAGCGAACGGCAGCGCGGCTGCCCTTCTCGGCAGCGCCCTCCTATGGGGGCCGACTGCGCGTGATGGCCGCTGAGCTCGCGAAGGCAGCACGGAGAGGCGAGGCAGTGGTCGCCGTGACTCAGCAGTCGGCGCGACTGTCCGAAGTCCTCGCCGAAGACGGCATCACCGCCGCAGCCGAGAGCGATGCGGCAGTGCCGCGGGACTCCATCGTGCTGGTGCAGGGCTCTCTGCCAGCGGGCTTCGTCCTGAGGCTTCGTCCTGAGGCTCAGCCCGAAGGGCTCAGCCCGAAGGGCTGGGTGCTGCGCGACAGCCAGAGCCTCACCCTCCTCACCGATACTGAGATCTTCGGCTTCGCCAAGCAGCGACGGCTGACGCCGCGCCGCGCCGCCGACCGTGAGGCTTTCCTCGCCGACCTGGCGCCGGGCGATTTCGTGGTGCACGTCGAGCACGGAATCGCCAGGTTCGCCGGGCTCACGAACCTGCGGCCGGACGGCCACGACCGGGAGTACATGGAGCTCCACTACGCCGCCGGCGACCGGCTCTACGTGCCGACGGACCAGGTGGACCGCGTGAGCCGCTACGTCGGGCCGGGCGACTTCACGCCGGCGCTGACGCGCCTCGGCAGCCAGGACTGGTCTCGCACCAAGGAGCGAGTGCGGCGCGCCGTGGCCGACCTGGCGCGCGAACTCCTCGCCCTCTACGCCGCCCGCCAGGTTATGGAGGGCCACACGTTCTCGCCTGACACCCCCTGGCAGCAGGAGCTCGAGGCCTCGTTCCCTTATGTCGAGACGCCCGACCAGCTCGAGGCGGTGAGGGCGGTGAAGGCTGACATGGAGGTCGCACGCCCGATGGACCGCCTCGTCTGCGGCGATGTGGGCTACGGCAAGACGGAGGTGGCGATCCGCGCCGCCTTCAAAGCCGTCCTCGACGGCCGCCAGGTAGCAGTGCTGGTGCCCACGACCGTTCTCGCTCAGCAGCACTACCAGACTTTCAAGGAGCGCCTCGCCAGCTTCCCCGTGCGCCTGGAGATGCTCTCGCGCTTTCGCTCGGAGCGAGATCAGCGCCAGGTGGTGGCCGACGTGGCCGTGGGCAGCATCGACATCGTCATCGGCACGCACCGCCTGCTCCAGAAGGACGTGAGTTTCAAGGACCTCGGCCTGGTGATCGTCGACGAGGAGCAGCGTTTCGGCGTGGCCCACAAGGAGCGGCTGAAGCAGATGCGAAGAGAGGTGGACGTCCTCACCCTCTCCGCGACGCCGATACCGAGGACGCTCCACATGTCGCTCACCGGCATCCGCGACATGTCGACGATGGAGACGCCTCCGGAGGAACGGCTGCCGATCAAGACCTACGTCCTGGAGTCCGACGACCAGATGGTGCGCGAGGCTATCGTACGGGAGCTCGAGCGGGGTGGGCAGGTCTACTTCGTCCACAACCGAGTGCACAACATCGAGCAGATCGCGCGACGCCTGCGCGACCTCGTGCCCGAGGCCGAGGTCGGCGTCGCCCACGGCCAGATGCCCGAGGAGGTGCTGGAACGGGCGATGCTCGACTTCGTGGCCGGCCACATCGACGTGCTCGTCTGCACCACCATCATCGAGTCGGGGCTGGACATCCCCAACGTGAACACAATCATCATCAACCGCGCCGACGCGTTCGGGCTGGCGCAGCTCTACCAGCTCCGAGGCCGCGTCGGCAGGGGCGCCTCCCGCGCCTACGCCTACCTCCTCTACGACCGCCATCGCGCCCTGAGCGAGACCGCCCAGAAGCGCCTCCAGACCATCTTCGAGGCGAGCGAACTGGGCGCCGGCTTCCAGATCGCGCTCAAGGACCTCGAGATCCGGGGCGCCGGCAACCTGCTGGGGGCGGAGCAAAGCGGCCAGATCGGCGCCGTGGGCTTTGACCTCTACGTCCGTCTCCTGGGCGAGGCCGTCGAGCGGCTGAAGGCGATAATGAAGGGCGAGAGGCCACCCGCACCAGCCACCGCCCAGCCACCGCTGACCATGGATCTTCCCCTCACGGCTCACATACCCGAGGCCTACGTAGACGACCTGAACCTGCGCCTCGCCCTCTACCAGCGCCTGTCCCAGGTGCGGCGGCCGGAGGAGACCGACGATCTGGCGCGCGAGATGGTCGACCGCTTCGGGCCGCTGCCGTCGTCGGTGAAGAACCTGCTGTTCGCCGTGCGGCTGCGGGCGCTTGCCCGCGCGGCCGGCGTCGAGTCGATCCAGCGGGAGGACGGTCAAATAGTGGTTCGCATGGCCGAAGGCGCCCGTCTCCACAGGGGAGTGCTGCCGCGTGACGTCGGCGACGGCGTGTGGGTGGGGCGAACCCAGCTCCGCCTTGATGTCTCCGTCCTCCGCGATCGCTGGCGCTCCACCCTGTCGGCCCTGCTGGAGACCATGGCAGAGCGGTCGCTGGCGGCGGCGTCGCAGGCAGGCTAAGAGCGAACCTGTCGGGGTCTGAAGACCCCGACTACGAAGATCGGGGCGGGTTATCCTGTCAATGACCATCAGGCGGGGGGCGAACATCGTCCGACCGATCGCTGGCCGCTTATGGTGGCCTGGCTCGTTTGACCGCACCACTGGGCGGCGCTAGAATGCGGCTTGCTGCGGGGCGCCCAGGCAGGGTGCGCCTCGTGCCGGAAGCGGGTCCGCCTCCGGCGGAAGGGGAGCCACATGGCGACGACGACCAGCGTGCAAGGCGAGGAGCAGCCCGGCGGGCCGGAGGTCGAGAGCGCCGGCTGGCCGCGCAACGGCCTCATCCCCGTCCTGGCCGTTCTCTTCGGCGTCGGTCTTGCCTTCTACCTCACGGTCGAGCCCACCCTGGCCTGGATTCTGCTGGTTGTGATGGGGCTGGTGGCGCTGGGCACCGACGGGGTGATCCGCTCTCACCCGGAGGCGGACTTCCACGATGTCTCGGACACTGCGCCTTACCTGTACGTGCCTACGCTCCTTGCCCTCTCGGCGGGCCTGTTCCTCGAGGACACGGTCGTCGGCTACTGGACACTCGTGGCGACGGTGGTCGCAGCCATCGGCATGGGCGCGACCGTCTACGCCGAGTACGTCTCCGTGGATGTCGGGGCGCCCGCCTATCCCGCCGCCCGATTCATCCTGAACGTCGCCACCTATCTCACGGCCTTCGGCATCTACGCCGCCGTCTACAGCTTCGACGTCGCCCTCATCCCGGCCGCCCTCGCCGTCGGCGCTACGAGTGTCCTGCTGGCGGCGGAGGTGCTGCGAGAGGGTGAACCGGACCTGGCGCGCACGGTGGCGCTCGCCGGGGCGATCGGCCTCGTCATCGCTGAGGCCCGTTGGGCGCTTTACTTCCTGCCGCTCGAGGGCTTCCTGGCCGCTGTCTTCCTCCTCCTCGTCTTCTACCTATCGACGGGGCTGACGCACCACTCCCTCACCGGCAATCTCTCGCGGTCGGTGGCGCTGGAGTTCGTGACGGTGGCGCTGGCCGGGCTGGCCATCGTCATCATCGGCCGCATCGCTGCGGGGGCATAGCGCGCCTTTGGCTCGGAAGTGCCAGCACGGCTCCACGAAGACGTACCTGGGCATCGACCTCACTTCTTCCGCCAGCAGCCCGTCCGGCTACGCGGTACTGGGCGAGGGCGCTCGGCTCGTCGAGGTGGGCTCCGTCGGGAGCGACAGGGAGATTCTGCGCCTGGCCCTCAGCGGCCGGCCCCGCTTCGTCGCCATAGACGCGCCCATCGGCCTGCCGAGGGGCCTCTGCTGCCTGGAGGAGAGCTGCGCCTGCCTCGCGGTCGCCCCCGACGGAAAGCGGGAGTCGGAGCGAGAGGTTTCGCGCATGGGGATCGGCCTCTTCTTCACGACGAAGCGCTCCATCATCAAGCCCATGGTCTACCGCGCGATCGAGCTGCGCCGGCGCCTCGAAGGGGAGGGCATGCACGTATTGGAGGTGTTCCCCTACGCCACCAAGATCCTCCTCTTCGGCAGCCCTCTGCCCAGGAAGACGACGGCGGAGGGGCTGGCCTACCTGCGGAGCCGGCTTGAGGCGCTGGTGGACGGCCTTGACTCCTATCGGGCTCCCCTCACCCACGACGAGCTGGACGCCATCGTCGCGGCCTACACCGCCTACCTCAGGGACCGAGGCGACACGGAGGATGTCGGCGATGCGGCCGAAGGGGCGATCTGCCTGCCGAGGGCGGGGCTCGCGCTTCGGCTGCTTGCGAAGGCTAATGGCGTCGAGTAAGATGGGCGTTGTCGGGGCGTAGCGCAGCCTGGTAGCGCACTTGAATGGGGTTCAAGTGGTCGCCGGTTCGAATCCGGCCGCCCCGACCAATGTTGTTCCCTCCGGCGCACACTCGGCCAGGCGCCCAGCGACCACCCGGAGTTCCCCGCCTGGCTGACGCAGCTCGCATCGAATCCGTATCCCTGAACCCCGACAGCGTCATCGATGCGATCAAGATCGTCGCCGAGGTGGAGGCGAGATCGTGATGCGGCAGGGCCGCTGACCAGACCAGCCACGCGTGAGACATCGCGACCCCAGATGACGAGGAAAAGAGGAGGCGGAAATGCCCGAGTTCCTAAATCCCTTCAGTGGTATGGTGCCCGACCGCAAGCTCACCACGGAGGAGTTGATCCGTGCCATCCGTCTGAACATCGCCGCTGAACACGAGGCGATCCATCTATACATGGCCCACGCCGACGCTACGGATCACCCGCTGGCAAAGAAAGTCCTCATTGACATCGCCAACGAGGAGCGGGTTCACGCTGGCGAGTTCGGCCGCCTGCTGAGCATTCTGACGGGGGATGAAGACAAGTTCCTGGCGGAGGGTGCCGGGGAAGTGGATGAGCTAGCTGAGGAGTAGGCTGCGCCGAGCACCTGCACTTGAGCCCATTCGCTCGAGCCTCCGCGAGACATATTGAATTGGTGTGAACCGCGCCTTGGCCGCGCCCATTTCTCCGGTGAGCTTCCATTGGGCAGGCGCTGATGTCTGGCACACCGCCGACGTGCCCCGACTCTCCTGACATAGGGTAGCGCTGGCAAATTCCTCAACTCCCTGACATCCGCGACCGAGAATGACTTGGTGATGCGGGTATTGCCTTCCAAGCGGCCGAAGAACTGCTCCAGGCCGTAACCGAGAAGGTGGGAAGGAGGAACCAAGCATGACTAGCCAGGTTAGCCTGGTACGCGTCATTCTCGGGACTGCCGCCGGCGCATCAATACTTGCTGGCATGGCGGCAGGCCTAGCCGGGTCAGCCCCCGGTGTCTGGTTTGGGACGGTGTCGGCCGCGATCGTCCTAACAGTTCTCGTGGTCGACCACCGCCATGGATGGTGGATTGGCCGCGCTCTGCTTAAGGAGGTCGACGAACGGGCAGAGGCCGGACGGAGGCAAGCCTTGTACGAGAGCAAGACGGGCCTGTTCGCGCACTGGTTCGTAACGCTTCGGGCCGATGAAGAGTGCCTACGAGCGGCCCGCTACGAGCGACCGCTCAGCGTCGTACTGGTCGAACCTCGCCCAGGGTCGGATGCCACGAAGGTACGCGAGCAGGTGGCAGGGTGGCTGCGGCGGCAGGTGCGCCCTGTCGACATCGTCGGCTACCTCGGAAACTCCCAATTTGTGCTGGTGTTGCCTGAGGATGAGGCCTCTGCCGCAGAGCACGTGGTGGCGCGCCTGCGAGCCGACATTCGTGAAGTCGACACCGGGCTGGGCAGCTTCCCTTCAGATGGAAGCACATTCGACGAACTGCGCAGGGTCGCCTCGCGGAAGCTCCGTAAGCCCCTTGGAAATGCAGCATAGCGGAAGTCAAGGGGAGTACGAAACCTCACTCACTACCCTTCCCCTTCGCGAAGCCCCCACCTACGCGTCGGCATCGCCCCCACCCCAACGTGCCACTCCGCCCTCTCATTGAGGGATGCGTGTCGGCTACCGCCCTCAGCGCGGATATCGCTCCACGAGTACGAGTAGGTAGCCGCTTGACCTGCGAATAGGCGGATGTAATACTGCCAACTCACAGAGTGGCGACACAAATAGGCCGTCGGCCGGATGGGAGTTCTGCCACCCGGCCGTCGAACGTCTGGCGCATCGAGGCGGTACAGGCGTATACATAGGAGGATGGAAGGAGAGCGGCGAGATGAAGCACGAAGTTCGTTACGGCCCATCGTATGCTCTCGGCATAGTGTCGCTGGAGGCGGGCGAGAAGATCCAAGCCGAGGCGGGTGCGATGGTCAGCATGTCGGACACGATCAAGATGGACACGGGCGTCAAGGGCGGCGTCATCTCAGGCCTGAAGAGGTCGGTGCTCGGCGGCGAGAGCTTCTTCATCAACACCTTCACTGCCGAGCAGCCGGGGGAGGTGACGATAGCCCCCGCCCTTCCCGGCGACATAGTGACGCTGGAGCTGACGCAGCAGACCCTCTTCGTCCAGTCCGGCTCCTTCCTGGCGGCGACGCCCGGCGTAGACATCGACACCAAGTGGGGCGGAGGTAAGACCTTCTTCTCACGCGAAGGCCTCTTCCTCCTCAAGTGCGGCGGCAGTGGCACGATCTTCGTGTCGAGCTACGGCGCCATTCATCTCGTGGAGCTACAGCCTAGCCAGCGTTACGTGGTCGACACGGGCCACATGGTGGCTTTCGACGAGACGGTCCGATACGACGTGGGGCGCGCGGGCGGCTGGAAATCGACCCTTCTCGGCGGTGAGGGGCTCGTCTGCAAGCTCACCGGCCCGGGTCGCTTCTACCTCCAGACCAGGAGCCCGGACAGCTTCCTGCAGTGGCTCGTGCCCAAGCTTCCCGGCAAGCGGGAGTAGCGCAGCCACGGCGCCCACGCGGTCGATAGCCGGCCCGTCGGGGCGGCCGGGGCCCCCTGCCATACCCGCGCCACGCCCGACGGGAAGCTCGGGGGACCGGCCCCGTGGCGCACCAAGACCCACCCTCATCTGGAGAGGGCGCCAGCGATGACGCCCACGCGCGAAGGAGAGGAACCGTGAGGATTCCGCCAAAGGGCATCAGCAAAGGGGAGATCTTCGAGAGGATGGAGGCGTTCCGCGCCGGCGACATGAACTGGCGCGACGGCCGGACCTGGGCTTACATCTACGATCCCGGACCAGAGGCCGAGGAGGTAATCAAGCAGGCCTACATGATGTTCCTGAGCGAAAACGCCCTCGACCCGACCGTCTTCCCGAGTGCGCTGCGCTTCGAGAACGAGTTGGTGGCCATGGCGGCGGCACACCTCAACGGCGATCAGGACGTGGTCGGCAACTTCACGAGCGGCGGCACGGAAAGCATCATGCTCGCGGTGAAGACGGCGCGGGACTACTTTCGCGCCCATAGACCGGAGATCCGGGAGCCCGAGATCATCCTGCCGGTGACCGCCCACGCCGCCTTCCAGAAGGCGGGTCACTACCTCTGCGTCAAGCCGGTGCTGGTACCCGTCGATCCTGAGACCTTCAAGGCGGACCCCGAGGCGGTCCGACGAGCCATCACCCCCAATACCATCCTCCTGGTAGGATCGGCGGTGTCCTATGCACATTCTGTGATCGATCCGATACGGGAACTGGGACAGCTCGCGCTGGAACACGGCCTCCTGCTCCACGTCGACGCCTGCATGGGTGGATTCCTCCTCCCCTACTTTCGGCGGCTCGGCGCGCCGGTGGCCGACTTCGACTTTCGCGTCCCCGGCGTCACCTCCATCTCGATGGACTTTCACAAGTACGCGTTCGCGGCCAAGGGTGCGTCGGTCATCCTCTACCGCAACAAGGAGCTGCGGAGACACCAGATATATACATGCGCGCAGTGGACCGGCTACACCGTCGTCAACCCGACGATCCTGAGCAGCAAGTCGGCCGGCCCCCTGGCGGCGGCCTGGGCCGTGCTCCATTTCATCGGTGACGACGGCTACCTCGAGATCGCCCGGCAGGTGATGGATGCGACCCGCAGAATCGCCGACGCAATCGATGAGATGGAGGACCTGCGTCTGCTGGGGCGGCCAGAGATGAACCTCGTCGCCTTCACTTCCGACACCGTGAGCGTCTTTCACATCATCGACGAGATGAAGGTGAGCAGTTGGTACGTTCAGCCTCAGCTCGCCTTTCGCGGCTCCAAGGAGAACATCCACCTGTCGGTCAACCCCGCGAGCGTCAAATGGGTGGATGCGTTGCTCCGCGACCTGCGGGCCTGCGTCGAGAGAGCCAGGACGATGCAGTCCGACGAGCAGGCGTCGGCGGTTCGGGACGCCTTCTCCTCTCTCGATCCCGCATCCTTCACTGAGGAGAGCCTCTCCCAGATGTTGAGCATGGCCGGTATACAGGGTTTCGCGCTGCCCGAGAGGATGGCCGGAATCAACGAAATCCTCAACGCGCTCCCGGTTGAGCTCAGGGAGAGGCTGGTAACCGAGTTCATGAACGAGCTGCTTCAGTACCGAGAGGAAGAGAGCTGAACCTCTCGTCTGAGCCGGCCCGGTGCCCGTTGCCGCAAGTGAAATCAGGGTTGAGTGGCTCAGCTTGCCTGGGTGAGCACGTGGGGCAGCTTTGAACGCCTCTCCTGTCACCCCGAGCGAAGCGAGGGGTCTGAGATTGTCCGCTTCGCTCAGAATTGTCCATGCCGGTTCCCACCGGCACCGGAAGGTCTGAAAACGCGGTCGTCCTTCACACTGGGTGCTTCGACAGGCTCAGCATGCCATTATTCATTGCCCTTGCCGGCGGCGGCTTCCTTCCGCACCCTGAGCTTGTCGAAGGGCCCGCCCCGCGTTTTCGGAGCAATGACCGGCCAAAGATGGACCGACGACGGGGCTCTCTTGACAGGGCCCAGCGCCGCCATATGGACGAACAACGTCATGCGCAGCCGTGGCTGAGCTCGGCCTGGCACGGGCGAGAGGAGGAGGTGTGAGGCTCAGTCGTTGGCGCGCCGGGTTGACACTGTTGTCGAGCTGGGTGCCACGGCCCAGAGGGCGGCTCGGCACTGGCCGTTCGGCTCTTGGCTAGGGCGGGAGAGCGTTGTATGATGGTTCATGAAAGATTGAGCAAGCGTTCACAAAGGAGATAGACGTGGTTGACTTTGCCCTCTCCGAAGAGGAACGAATGATCAGAGATGTGGCGCATGACTTCGCGCAGAAGGAGATCCGCCCCGTCGCCGAGTACTACGACGAGCACGAAGGCGAGTACCCCACCCCTATCATCAAGAAGGCCAACGAGATTGGCCTGGGCGGGGGCAGCATGTTTCAGGTCGGTGGCATCGGCAGCGTCCTCATCGTGGAGGAGCTTTCCTGGGGCTGCGCCGGCATGGCCCTGGCTATCGTCTCCAGCGGTCTGGCCGCCGCGGCTATCGCTGGCATGGGCACAGACGCGCAGAGGGCCAAGTTCCTACCCATGTGCATGAGCACGGAAAAGGAGCTCCGCATCGGGGCCTATGGCCTGACCGAGCCTGAGGCGGGATCGGACGTCGCCAACATCTCCACCACCGCCGTCCGCGACGGCGACGACTACGTCCTCAACGGCACCAAGCGCTTCATCACCAACGGCGGCATCGCGGACGTGCACGTCATATTCGCCACGGAGGACAAGAGCAAGGGCTGGGGCGGCCTCTGCGCCTTCGCCATCGAGAAGGGCACGCCGGGGCTATCCGAGGGCACGGTGTGGAAGAAGATGGGTGTGCGCGCCTCCCACACCTCCGACGTGGTCCTCGAGGATTGCCGGGTGCCGGCCGACCACCGCCTCGGCGATCCGCCGGGCGAGGCACCGAAGGAGGGAGTACCGAGGCGCGGGGCCGCAGGCGCTCTCGGCGCCCTGGAGCGCACCCGGCCCGTCATCGGCGCCTTCTCGCTCGGCATAGGGCGCGCCGCCCTGGAGTACGCCATCGAGTACTCCACCGAGCGCATCCAGTTCGGCAGGCCCATCGCTACGAGGCAGGCCATCGCTTTCAAGCTCGCAGACATGGCAATCGAGATCGACGCCGCCCGCATGCTCGTGTGGCGCGCCGCCTGGATGGCCGCCAACAATGTCCCCTTCCTGCGGTCCGAGGGCAGCATGGCCAAGTGCTATCCCTCGGACGTGGCCATGCGGGCGACCGTCGAAGCCCTACAGATCCTCGGGGGCTACGGCTACATGCGGGAATTCCCGGTGGAGAAGTGGATGCGCGACGCCAAGATCTTCCAGATCTTCGAGGGCACGAATGAGATCCAGCGCATAGTCATCTCGCGCGCCCTCACCGGAAGTCGCCTGCGCTGAGCGCGGCTCCGCCGACACGGCAAACGGCAAGGGACCCCAGAGCGATTAGCTCTGGGGTCCTTCGTTCTCGACGCGAGCCCCGGGGAACGCGTGTCACTAGGACGCTCGAGCCTCCGCAAGCGATAGCGCCGCCTGCTCGATGCCGTCGGCGGTGAGGCCGTGCATCTCACACAGCTCCGGATAGCTGGCCACTTCGGAGCAGAACGTGTCCCGCACCCCTACACGCGCCAGCCTGCCGACTCCGGCCTCGGCCAGCACCTCCGCTACTGCGCTGCCGAGCCCGCCGATGACGCTGTGCTCTTCGGCGGTGACGATGCGCCCCGTACGCTGGGCCGCCTCGCGGACGGCCTCGGCGTCCAGCGGCTTGATCGTGTGCATGTCGAGCACAGCGGCCTGCACGCCCCGCGCTTTCAGCCTGTCGTGCGCCTCCAGCGCCGGGCGCACCATCGTGCCCGTGGCGATGACAGTGACATCGGAACCCTCCCGCAGCGGGACGGCGCGCCCGATCTCGAAAGCGTACTCCTGCTCGTGGACAGGGAGGAAAGCTCCCATCCGGATGTAGACGGGGCCCGCCATCTCTGCGGCGGCACGAAGAGAGCGCTCTGTGTCGTGGGGATCGGCCGGTGCCAGGACGGTCATGCCTGGGACGGCCCTCATCAGGGCGAAGTCCTCCAGGGCGTGGTGCGTGCTGCCCCAGGGGCCGGCGAAAAGGCCGCCGAAGAGGGTGACGATCTTGACGTTCTTATCGTTGTAGGCCAGGTCCGTGCGCACCTGCTCGAAGGCACGCATAGTGACGAACGGCGCCATGCCGTAGACGAAGACCAGCTTCCCCCGGGCCGCGAGGCCCGCCGCCACACCGACCAGGTTCTGCTCCGTAATGCCCATGTCCAGGGCTCGCTCCGGGTACTTCTGAGAAAAGGGGCCGACAGGGCCTATGTCCTGGCTGACCACGAAGAGGTCTGGGTCTGCCTCTCCCAGTTCCAGCACGACTTCGGGGAAGGACTTCGCAGCAGGCTCCAGGCTCACGATGCCACCTCCAGGACGCGCAGCGCCTCCTCCGCCTCTTCAGGCGTGAGACGCGTGTAGTGGGCGCGGGGGCTGTTCTCCAGGCACGGCACGCCCTTGCCCTTCACCGTATGGGCGATGATGGCCGTCGGTCGCCCGGCCACGGGTCCGCCTGAGGCGGACTCAAGGGCGTCGACGACCTGGGCCATGTCGTTGCCGTCGATCTCGACGACGTTCCAGCGGAAGCTACGCCACTTGTCGGCGAGCGGCTCGACGGGGATGATGTTGTCCACGGCGTTGCTAGCCTGGAAGCGGTTCCCATCGACGATGGCGACCAGATTGTCCAGCTCGAATCGTGGGGCGGCCATAGCAGCCTCCCACACCGAACCCTCCTGCATCTCACCGTCGCCCATCAGTACGAAGACGCGGCTCGGTGCACCCTCGACCCGGCAGGCGATGGCAACCCCCATGCCGATGGGCAGGCCGTGACCGAGCGAGCCGGTGGCCACCTCCACTCCCGGCACCTTGAGCGTCGGATGCCCGGCCAGCATGCCGCCCTTCTGCTCGAACGTCTGAAGCGTCTCGACCGGAAAGAAGCCGCGCTCAGCGAGCGCCGCATAGAGGGCGAGGACGGCGTGCCCCTTGCTAAGGATGAGGTAGTCGCGGTCCTGCCGGCGGGGGTCGGCCGGATCCACATTGAGAACGTGGAAGTAGAGGGCCGTTATCAAGTCCGTGGCAGACAGCGCCCCTCCGGGGTGGCACACGTGCTCTTTCGCCACCTCGATGACATGGCGGCGGATCACGGCGGCCTGACCCTCTAGCTTGCTTGTGAGGGAGGTAGAAACCATAGCTGCTCCTTTCGGCCGGTCGCTTTCGTTCTACAGCCTACCGGCTTGATCTCGGCTACCACGGAAGTGACAAACGCGGCGTGACCTCGCCCATTGTACATCCCCGATTCGTTGCTGTCGCGTGCGAGGCATCTGGACAGCGGACATGCCACCTGGATGGGCGAAGCCCGATCGCGGCGGCCCTATCACTGGCCCGGAAGAGGTCTCGGGCCCTCGTGATCGCGGGGCTGCGCCCTGCTATCATGTGCGATGAGAGAGCAGGCAAGCAGGAGGAGGAGAGCGTGTCGAACGAGACGGAAGTTATGATAGTCACGTCCGACGAAGTGCCTGGCCGGACCATCACGAAGGTGCTCGGGGCGGTCCGGGGCAACTCCGTTCGGGCCCGCCACATTGGGCGCGACATCCAGGCCGGCATTCGCACCATCGTCGGCGGGCGCGTCGGCGTGTATGCGGAGCTCCTGGAGGCGAGCCGTGCCGAAGCTATCGAAAAGATGGTGGAGGAGGCGCGTGCGCTCGGTGCGAACGGAGTGGTGACGATGCGCCTAGCCACCTCCCAGATAATGGGCAACGCCGCCGAGGTGCTGGCCTACGGCACCGCTGTTATGCTGGAGTAAGAAGGCAGGCGCCACAGCCGAAGCTGCGCCGGGGGCGACGTGCCCCCCAAGGGGATCACCCCGTCGCGAACGGCTCATCCTTCACCGCTGCAGGCAGGCTACTTGTCGAGCCAGAAGTCCCTGTTGTACAGGCCCAGCGAACGCATCTCCGGCTTCGTCCCCTTCACGTAGTCCCAGCGGCCGCCCTGGGCGTAGTTGCTGTAGACATTCAGCATGGGCGGGTCATCGGAGATGATGACCCGCTGCGCTTCCCTGACCAGGTCCGCGCGCTCGTTCAAGTCCAGCGTGCGGTGCACCTCGTCAATGGCAGCGTCAACCTCCGCGTTGGAGAAGCCGTGCCAGTTGCCGTCGCCCACCACGCCGTCGCTATGGAAAAAGTTCAGGGGCGTAGCGGGACTCTCGTAGGCCAGGTTCGCCGCCACCGTGAAGGTGAAGTCGCCCTTCTGATAGCGGTCGAAGTACCAGGCTGTGAGCGGAAGAGGCTGCAGCTCGAGCTTCACGCCGATGGCCTTCATCTGCTCGAGGAGGATGGTGACGTGGTCAGTGATGGATTGAACGTCAGGGTGGACCGTAGGGAGACTCAGCCCGTCGCCGTAGCCCGCGGCCTGGAGGAGGCTCTGAGCCTCGTTAGGGTCGTAGAGTTGCAGCTCTTTCAGCTCGTCCTGGTCGAGGGCCCAGAAGTCCAGGCCCCAGGCCACCGGGCCGTCGGGCTTGCCCTCGCCGAAGTCAAGCTTGTCGATGAACTCCTGGCGGTTGAGGCCGAGGGCGATGGCCCGCCGCACCCGCTCGTCCTTGAACGGCTCCCGGTCCGCGCGCATGCCGAGTGAGGCGTAGGCGAGGTTAGGCTCCGGTGTGATGATGATGTGGTCGTTGATGCCCCGGAGCTCGTCGGCCTCGCGGATGTTCGCGGCGGTGTACATGTCGATCTGCTGCGACAGGAAGGCCGTCCGACGGGCCGCGCGGTCCATGATAATGCGGAAGTCGATGCCGTCGATCCAGGGCAGGGGGGCGCCCCAGAAGTTGACATTGCGGGTGACCGAGGCGATCTCTCCGTCCCTGTACTGCGCCAGGAAGAATGGCCCCGCCCCGGCGCCCTGCGCGCGAAGGTCGGTCCCAGCGTCGATGAGCTGTTTGGGGACGATAGCGGCGCCGACGGGCGCGCCCAGGACATCGAGCGTCCACGCATATGGCTCCTTCGTCCTCACCACCACCGAATAGGCGTCGGGCGCGTCGAAGCTGTCCACCTTCTGCTTCATGAAGGATCCCGCCGTGGAGCCGGGCAGGTCTCTAACCCGCTCCAGGGTCGCGACGACATCCTCTGAAGTTATCTCGAGCTCGGGCACGAGGGGACCGTCTGGGGGCGTCCTCACGCCCCTGCGGAGCGAGAACCTGTAGGTAAGGTCGTCCGGCTGCTCCATCACCTCCGCCGTGTCCCACAATATCTCCTCCGGAAGGGTGCCGGAGTAGTGGAAGAGATAGCCGTAGACCCAGGCGACTATCGCGAGGCCCGTGCCCACGGTGAGGTGGGGGTCAATCGATATGAAGTTCGCGTCGATGGCGAGCTGCAGCCGGTGACCGGGGCGCGGCGTCCCCTCAGCGGCCGGAGACGTGGCCGGCGTGCCCTGGGGCATGGGCCCCTCTTCGCCGCCTCCGCCGCAGCCGATGAGGGAAGCCCCTGCCGCCCCCGCCGCAAGCCCCCCGGCCCCCTTGAGGAACGACCGCCTCGCCCAGCGTCGCTTTGCCAGTCGCTGCCAGTAGCCTTCCTCGAGCATGGTCATATGCCTCCCTTTTGATCCCGTCCCCTCATCTCGTCGTGCCGCGGAGACGGGGGTCGAGTATGTCGCGCAGGGCATCGCCCAGAAAATTGAACCCCAGCACCGTCAGGGCAATGGCAAGTCCGGGGAAGAACGCCCACCAGATGTGGATGGGGAAGGTGTTGCGTGCCAGGTTCACGTCGGCCCCCCACGAAGGGTTCGGAGGCGGCACTCCCAGTCCCAGGAAGCTCAGGCCAGCCTCCGCCAGGATCGCTCCGGCCAGCAGAGTCGTGGCGATCACGATCGCCAGGGGCGCGACGTTCGGCGCCAGATGGTAGAAGAGGATGCGCATAGGCGAGGCACCCGCGGCCTGCGCCGCCTCGATGTACTGGTTCTGTTTCTCCGCCAGTACGGCGCCGCGTATGACCCGCGAGACGCCGGGGATGATGCCGACGCCGATGACGATGATCACGTTTCTGATCGACGGCCCCAACACTGAGATGATAATGAGGAGAAGGATGAGCCCCGGAAAGGCCATCACTGTGTCTCCCACCCGCTGGATGAGATTGTCCGACCAGCCCCCGAAGTAACCCGACACGATTCCGATGATCGTGCCCGCCAGCGTCCCCCCTATCACCGACAGGAAGCCTACCGCCAGAGAGATGCGCGCGCCGAAGATGACTCGACTCATGATGTCGCGGCCGAACTTGTCCGTGCCAAAGGGGTAATCCCAGCTCGGCCCCAGGAAGGGAAGACCGGCCGACTGGTTCTCTCTGAACGGCGCGATGAACGGCGCCAGGCTGCCCACGATTATCAGCGTGAGGATGAGCAGCAGTCCCGCGAGCCCCAGCGGGTTGCGCAGTATCAGGAACAGGAACCGCCTGCCCATTCCGCGTCGGGCAGGCGCCACCACAAGTGCATCCTCTACCCGCCTTTGCCGTGCGGCCTCCACTGTGCCCTCTCCCTACCCGTAGCGGATGCGCGGGTTCAGCCACGCATACGTTATGTCGATGATGAGGTTCATCAGCACGACCACTGCGGCGATGTACAACGCCATCGTCTGCACCACTGCGAAGTCCTTAATGACGATCGACTGGAAAATGTAGTTTCCCAGACCACGCAGCGTGAAGATCTGCTCGATGATCACCGCCCCTCCCAGGAGCGCGGCGACCTGGAGCCCCAGCACAGTGACCACGGGCACCATGGCGTTTCGCACGGCGTGGCGCCAGATCACGATGCGCTCCCGAAGTCCCTTGGACCTGGCCGTGCGGATGTAGTCCTGGCTCAGCACCTCCAGCATCGAAGAACGGGTCAGCCGCATGATGCCCGAGGCCGCCGCGGCGCCCAGTACGACCGCCGGCGGCACGAACTGCCGCAGGTTTCCCCAGGGGTCGTCGAAGAACGCCACCGTGCGTCCCAGGGGAGGCGAGTAGCCCCACCACTGGTTGGGCAGGAGGATGACAAGCGTCCCCACCCAGAAGATCGGCACAGATAGTCCGATGGTGGCCAGCACCCGCGTGACGTAGTCCGTGACGGAGTTGCGGTAGAGAGCAGAGATGATGCCGGCGGGGATTCCTATCGCCACGGTCACCAGCATGGTGATGATGAGGAGTTCGCCGGTGATGGGCAGCCTGGAGGTCAGCTCGTCGATCACCGGCGTGCCGCTGATCGCTGACTCCCCCAGGTCGCCGGTAAGGATCTGCTTCATCCACCGCAGGTATTGCACCTGGACCGCTTCGTTCAGGCCCAGGTGCTCGCGCATCGCTTCCACCTGTTGCTGAGAGGCGCCCTGGCCGAGGGCTATCTGGGCGATATCGCCGGGGCCCATCCGCAGCAGCCAGAAGACCCCAACTGATATGAGGGCGAGGATGAGAATGCCGATGAGGAGACGGCGGACAATGTAAGCTCTCACCAGGACTGCCTCCCCCATCCGCATTGGGTCGCCGGGCCGGCGACCCCTGCGACGCCTCAGCCATAGCTTCGGCCAGCAGCCGCAGGTAACGGCCGGATTATAGCACTGCTGCGTGACCCCCAGCTAGACGAGGATGATGCTCGGCAACGTTCGACGTCTCGTCGATGAGCGTCGGAATCGAAATGCTGAGATGTAGAAGGCACCCGGTCGGTCTCGTGACGCCGGACCCCTACAGGGCCTACTCCGCTGTCATCACGACGTGACGGAGCACCATCCTCCACGCCGCGGATGCCATCGCCACGATCATCGCGCCCTCGACCACCGCCAGGGCCCTCAGTCCGATCACGTCGGCGACCGCCCCCGCGAGTATGGCGCCGATCGGGAACATCGCCACCAACGTGAACATCAGCCCCATGACGCGACCCCTCATCTCGTCGGGCAGCCGGAGCAGAAGCAGCGTCTCGTAGGCCGCGAAGAGCGCGCTTTCCGCTCCCTCCGCCGCGAAGAGAACTGCCCCCGTAGCGGGCACCCAGTGCGATAGCCCGTAGGCGATGCCACATATCCCCGTCCCGAGCACGCCCGCGAACATCAAGAGGCCTATCTGGCGCTGCTTGCCAAATGTCGCCACCGCCATCGCGCCCATCACGCTCCCGGCACCCAGACAGGCGCTCAGCGCCCCGAACGTCTGCGGCCCTCCGCCCAGCTCCTGCTCCACGAATAGAGGCAGCAGCAGCACGTATGACTGGCCCAGGACGAAGGGGATCAGCATCGCGCTGGTAAGCCGCAGGAGCTCTCGGTGGGCGAGCAAGTAGTCATAGGCCTCACGCAGGTCATGCATGGCGCTCTTCACTGCTTTCCGTTCGACGTGTCCGAGGGACGCCGCCACCCCCAGCATCATCAGCAACGCAATCACAAACGCCCCCGTCGTCATGAAGTAGGCAGTCGCGATGCCGAGCGCCGCGATGAGTACGCCCCCCACCGCCGGTCCCGCCACGTTCGGCAGGCTCTGGCTGGCCGTGTTCAGGGAGATCGCGTTCATCAGGTGCTCGCGCGGCACCATGCGAGCCGTGATGGCCTGGCCTGCCGGAACGCGCACAGCGAAGAGCAGTCCTCCTATTGCCCCCGCCGTGAGCACGTGCCAGATCGCTATCGTATCCGTGGCAACCAGCAGTCCGATCGTCAGCGCCACCAAGAGCGCTACACCATTGCCCAGGAGTAGCAGGTTCCGCCGGTTCATGCGGTCAGCCAGCATCCCCAGCGGTATCGACCCGAGCGCGAGGGCGACCCCCCACGTGGCCTCTACCGCTCCCAGTAGCAGCGCCGAGTCGGTGAGCTGCACTATCAGCCAGCCTCGCGCCGTGAACTGCACCATCATTCCTGTCGCTACGATCAGGTTGCTCAGCCAGAACAGCCTGAACTGAGGGTATGACAGAGAGATGATCGGTCGCGTGATCCAGGCCCATCCGGGCTCCTCGGCTTCTGGCTGTTCGCCTGCGTCAGTCATCTTGGGTTCGTTGTTGGAGCGTTCGCCGCGCCAGCTCACAGAGCGCGGACGGAGCACGCCCTCCATTCTTTCAGGCGACTCGTACTCAGGCAACCGCGGGGCAGAGAAGCGCCCGGCGGTCCGTGTCAGTGACGTCGGCGGCCACTGCCACACCCGCTCAGCGGATCCCGGAGACGCCGGTTGGCGACGGGGAAGGTGGTGACAGCCCCGGCTGCGGCGCAAGGCAGGACGTATCGGGGATGTCCTACTCCGGCGCTTGGTAGTGCGACGGACACAGACTGCGGGCGAGCCGAAGTCTCCTGCGAAGAGACGGGGCGAGCGGCGCTTTCACCTCTCGCAATGCTGTCGCGGAGCGGTAGACTGCGGTCCCCTAACCCACCTCCGACCGCTTCGCCTGTATCATCTCGTCGAAGGTGAGGGGCCGGCCGACTAACCGTCCGAGGCTGCTCGCGAGTTCACGGAAGAACTCCTCCGGGTCCACGCAGGCCTCCGGCGGCAGCGCCCCCTTGTCGTGGATGGAGCCTCCGCCGAGGAGTACGGTGCCGATGGCCAGCGGTATCCCCGTGGACTGAGCCATCGCCTCGCGGCCGCCCAACGCCTCCTCGTCGCCGCCTCCAGCCAGTGCGTAGCTCCGGCGCACGCGCCGACTGCCTGACTGTCCCTCCACTATTACCGCGAGACCCCCAGCGGGCGGGGACTCCCGACCGGGCGGAGCGTCAGACGCCGGGTGCAGAGGCTCGCGGTGGCCGCGCGCCAACTGCCGTATCTCTTCGTTTAAGGCAGGGGGGTTGAGCGCACCCAAGTTGGAGACCTGGCGAAGGCCGGCGATGAACTGGGGCAGAGTGATGGGCTCCGGATGCCCGAGATGGAACACCTGATAGGGTCCCAGGCCCGCGAACTCCACCGTCTCGCCGACCTCAAAGGCCGGGATGCGCACCCAGCGGTTGTCCCAGAAGGTGGGTACGAAGCCGGTGCAGGCGTAGATCATATGAGCGGTGGCGGCGTCGGGCTCGGTGGGCGGGCCCGCCGCCGCGTCCGCCTCCGCCGCGCTCACCACCCAGGCCGTCTTCACGATCTCCGCCCGGTCCATCTCGCGGACCGCCTTCAGGGCCAGGAGGTTGGTGATGCCAGGGCTCGCGCCCATGCCCACCAGGAGCGTCACCCCCGCCGTCTTGGCCTCCGTGTCCAGGCCGAGTATGTCAGACGTGGCGTCGTAGTCGTCGCAAATGTCCACGTAGTCGCATCCGGCCTCGATGGCGGCGCGCGCCACGGGAACGCCGAGCCGGTAGTAAGGGCCGACGGCGCTGGCCACCACGTCTGCGCCTTTCATCGCCTTCACCAGAGCCTTGCGGTCGTTGACGTCCAGCGTCCGCGGCTCGACCGAGGCGGGCGCGGCCTCGGACGCCACCTTCTCGGCGGCAGCCTCGTCTATGTCGGCGACGACGATACGCGTTACCTCCGATCGCGTCGCCAGCTCCAGCACGGCGGCCCGGCCCATGCCTCCCGCCCCTCCCAGGACTAGCACTTTCATGTCTCGCAACCCCCTATGACGAAGATCAGCGTCCCTGTCTCAACAGGCGTCGGAGCCCATATTATCCCGGCTCCGAACGAGGAAGCACAAGGTGACTAGGTGTCACCTCAACGCCGGTGAGAGTAAGGTTCATGCCAGCCGGGTGTCAAGGGCCGCATGGCCGCGAGGCGCCGCCACAGCGCATCGGCCCGCTCGTCGCGAGCTTCCAGAACCGAGCGGGGCCGCGGCGTCCGTCCTCAGCGCCGCCTCGACAGACCTGGCGGTACCCCCTTGACGGCGCCACCAGCGCACTCTAGAGTACGGCTCGCCGGGGCCATTCGTTCTCTATGCTTCCGACGGCCCGACATGCCCAGATCCCGACCGGCTTACGGGGAGCCCTCTCGGAGGAGGCCACACCATGATCCGGATGTCACGACGCGCCTTCCTGGCCGGCACAGCAGGGGCTGCGGGACTCGCCGCCCTGCGCTGTGGCGGCGGCGGGAAGGAGACCGCCCCCGGTGTCGTCACGCCCACCGTCGGCGCCATCAAGAGGGGCGGGGTGTACAAGCTGGGCAGCACTTTCCCCGCACTGAGCATCGACCCCCACACTGAGATCACGCTGGGACTTGCGATCATCCCCTACATCTACGGCTATCTGCTCCACGAGGTCCAGCACCTCAAGGGGCCGCCGACCCTCCTCTTCGACCACGCCGAGTCTTTCGAGCAGCCGGACGACCTGACGTTCATCTTCAAGCTCCACCCCGGTATCCACTTCCAGAACCTGCCGCCCGCCAACGGCCGCGAGCTTGTCGCAGAGGACGTCGTCTACAGCTTCAAACGTATCGCCTCCGTAGAGTCCACGCCTTTCTGGAACGAGGATATCGAGAGGACGGCCGCGCCTGACCCCTACACCTTCGAGGTGAGCATCGCCCGTCCCCACGCCTACACCATGGCGGAGTTCGGGGGCCACCGCACCGCCATCGTTCCCGAAGAGGCCGTGGAGGAGTTCGGCGACCTCAAGTCGCACGGTCTCGGCTCCGGCCCGTTCCAGGTGGAGAGCCTCTCCCGCGGTGAGACGGTAGACATGGTTCGCCACCCGGACTATTTCGTCGAGGGCATCCCCTACGTGGACGGCATGAGCTGGCGCATAATCCCCGACGACTCCAGCCTGAGGGCCGCCTTCAGAGCGCAACAGTTGGACACCTACGCACCGCCCACGAAGCTCCAGGCCGACGAGGTCGCTGGCTACAGCAAGGACGTAGTCCTGTCGACAAACCCCAGCGAGACCATCTTCACGATCCTCATCAATGAGCTCAGCGTGCCCGCCCTCCAGGACGAACGCGTCCGCGAGGCCATGGACCTGGCGGTCGACCGCGATGCCATGATCGAGAAGCTGGCCTTCGGCGAGGGCAACTACAGCGGCCCCGTCTCCTGGGGCCTGGAGTTCTGGTCGCTCCCTCAGGACGAGCTCCGCCAGCGTCTGAAGCGTGATGTCGGCAGAGCCCGTCAGTTGCTGGAGGCTGCCGGCGCCACCGACCTCAGCCTGGGACTGAAGTTCTATCCGGGCCCGGGCGCCGATGAGGCCGCCATGATCAAGGAGAACCTGGCCGAGGCCGGCATCGATATCAAGCTCATCTCCCAGGAGCTCGGCACCTGGCTCGCCGACCGCGCCAGCCAGAACTTCGAGCTCATGTGCCGTGAACGGATCCCCTACCCGAGTGAGCAATACCCTCTCCAGTTCTGCCACACGTACAACTGGACCAGGAAGCAGCAACCAACGCACCTCCCCGATCCGGAGATCGACGGCCTGCTCGACCAGATCCTGGTGACCCCGGACATCAATGAGCGGCAGAAGCTGGTGCTGGACGTGACTCGCAAGATCCTGGACCGCCACGGGCCGTTCCTCTACCTCTTCTCCCCCTACAGCTACACGGCCCGCTGGAGCTACCTGCGCGGGTACGAGGACGTCGAGCCGGGCATGGTGCTCTACACGTACGACATGTGGCTGGACAAGTAGCGTCGGCCCCTGCAAGGAGGACGCGATGGCAACGTTCGATTCCGACGGCGTGACCATTCACTATGAAGTCTTCGGCGACGGGCCGCCCATCGTGCTGGTGCATGGGTTCGCCAGCAGCCTCAAGGACAACTGGGTACAGACCGGGTGGGTGAAGAGGCTGGAGTCCGCCAGCCGCCGCGTCGTCGCTTTGGACTGTCGCGGCCACGGGGAGAGCGACAAACCGCACGACCCAACGGCGTACCGGGGCGACACGATGCCCGGCGACGTGATCCGTCTGATGGACCACCTGGGCATCGACCGCGCTGATCTCATGGGCTATTCGATGGGAGGGGGCATTGCGCTCGGTCTCATCATGCGCCACCCGCAGCGCTTCCACCGTGCGGTGCTGGCCGGAGTGGGCGCCGTCGCCAGGGGTGCGACCGATTCAGCGGTAATCGCCGACGCCCTCGCGGCTGACGACTCCTCGGCCGTTTCCAGCGAAATCGCGCGCAACTTTCGCGCCTTCGCCATGCAGCGCGGCAACGACCTCAAGGCCCTCGCCGCCTGCATGCGCCGCGGACGGCCGGCGCCAGACCCCAAGGCTCTGGCCGCGATCAGCTTGCCTGTGCTCGTGGTGGTCGGCGAGAAGGACGACCTCGTGAGTCGGGGGGAAGTCCTGGCGGACGCCATCCCCGGCGCGCGCTTCGTCAGCATCCCCGACCGCGATCACCTCACCGCGGTCCCAGACCGCCGCTACAAGGAAGCGGTCCTGGATTTCCTGGCGGCGGAAACGGGCGGGTGAGGAACGGGCCGGCCGGCGCCTCCTCATTCTCATCGAGCGGTTGACAGGCAGACGTATTTCGGCCAGCCTTGGCGTACGACGTCCGCACGGAGCGCTTCGCAATGACACACTCCAACCACAGGCAGGGAACGCACGAAAACCTGAAGAACGACTGGGTGATGCTGTCGCTCCCCTATCGGGGGCCACCCCCCGTAATGGAGAAGGTGGAGAGGTACAACGAGATCTGCCGCCGCCACCATCCCATCAACCCCGACCGACCACGGGGATGGTATATCTGGGTGTTCGACAGCAGGGACAACATGGAGGCCGCCCTCAAGGAGCTTGCAGAGGCGGAGCTCGGTCTCGCGGTAGTGGTGAGCGGCCTCTTCGACGAAGTGGTGGAGTCCTGCCGGAGGGCCGGCACCGCGGCGCACACCGTGAACCACTCGCTGGGCTTCTGGGGTGCGACGGGGAAGCTTCCTCCCCGCGAGATCCTGGAGATCACGACGATGTGCGGGCACGCCCTGGTGCCTCCCAATCTGGTGTGGCACCTCGCCGAGAAGGTGCGGGCCGATGAACTGACAGCCGCCTCCGCCTGCCAGGAGATGAGGATGATGTGCCTCTGCGACATCTTCAACCACGTTCGCGCCGAGGAGTTGATGGGCCAACTGGTGGAGGCCATCGAGGAAGGACGGCTGGTACCGCCGCGGCGCCACGGTGGCGGGGGAGCGTCCTCGTGAGTAGATCGCTTCGTTCGCCAAGAAGGTGAACTACCCAGTGATCATCATCGAAGACCTCTGCACCGGCTGCCTGGAGTGCCTGCCGTACTGCCCCATGGAGGCGATCAGCGAGGACGCGAACGACGGGCGGGTCAAGATCATCGAAGACGAGTGCGTGGAGTGCGGCGTCTGCTACCGCGCGCGCGTCTGCGTGCCGGACGCCCTCTACCCTCAGGACCTGGAGTGGCCCCGGACGCTACGCATGGAGTTCAGCGACCCCTCGGCGCCCTACATGTCGCCGGTCTTCGAGCATCGCGTCATCGGCCGCTTTCAGGCCGAGCTACGGGAGATGGACCGGCGTCAGCTCTTGAGACGCGAAGGCGAGGCCCTCACCATCAGCGGTCGGGGCACCGTCGAGATGAAGATGAACGACGTGATGGGCCGTTTCAAGCGGGGGCGGGCAGGCCTGGCGGCCGAGGTCGGCCGACCCGGTGTGGGCACACGATTCCGCGACGTGCAGATCGTGACGCGCGCACTGGCCTCGATCGGGGTCAGATTCGAGCCCCAGAACCCACTGACCGACCTGATGACCGATACGCAGACGGGGACGCTGCGCGAAGACATTCTCAACGAGAAGGTCCTCTCCTGCATCGTGGAATTCGACGTCCCGCTGGAGGAGTTGGCCAAAGCGCTCGCGACGATGAGGGAGGTGGCCCAGCGGAGCGACGCGGTGTTCGCCGTAGACCTGATCTCCGTCGTCGATGCGGACGGCTCGATACCCACAGTGCCCATCGCCGAGTCGCTGGGCCTCAAGCCCTCCATCGCCGGCAAGACGAACGTCGGCCTGGGACGCCCGCTCGCCAGCCTGGACTAGCCCGCCAGCGAGGGCGCAACGGACACGGCGCACGGCCGGACACGGCTCTCAACCAGGCTAGGTGTCGAAGCGGAGGTAGGCGCCGCTGGAGGCGCTCGAGACCAGGCGGCGGTAGAGGTCCAGATAGCCTCCCGTCGCCTTGGGCGGCGGTCCACCTGAGGCGGACCAAGCGGCGCGACGACGCGCGAGCTCCTTCTTGGGGACCAGCAGGTCGAGGCGGCCCGCCGGCACGTCGATGTCGATGAGGTCGCCGTCCTTCACCAGGGCGATCGGCCCGCCCTCGGCGGCTTCCGGCGCGACGTGGCCGATGCAGGGGCCGCGCGTCGCCCCCGAGTAGCGGCCGTCGCTCACCATCGCCACGGAGTCGCCCAGCCCCATGCCTACGAGGAGCGCGGCCGGTATGGACAGCTCACGCATCCCCGGGCCGCCGCGGGGGCCTTCGTAGCGCACCACCAGCACCGACCCGGGCTCCACCTTGCGGTGCAGCAGCCCGTCGCGCACCTCCTCCTCCGAGTCGAAGACCAGCGCCGGTCCACGGTGCACCAGCATGCCGGGCTCGATGCCGCTCGACTTGGCGACGGCCCCATCGGGCGCGAGACTGCCCCGCAGGACGGCCAGCCCTCCTTGCGCCGACAGGGGATCGGAGCGCGGCCGGACGACCCTGGGGTCGCCGTTCCTCACCGTCGATAGCTCCTCCGCCAGCGTGCGGCCCGTCACGCCCCGGCACTCGCCACGGACGAGATCGCCAAGCTCTTTGAGGACGGTGCGCACGCCGCCCGCCCTCTCGAAGTCCTCCATGAAGTAGTCGGAGGCGGGCTTGAACTTGGCCAGCAACGGCGTCCCACGGCTGAGGCGGTCGAAATCGTCGAGGCTGAGCTCCAGGCCGGCCGCCTCGGCCAGGGCGAGCAGGTGGATGACCATGTTGGTGGAGCCACCAACGGCGACGGCGGCGCGAATGGCGTTCTCGAGGCTGGCAGGCGTGAGGACGTCGCGGAAGCGGCGTCCTTCGCGCACCAGGGCGACAGCCCGCTCGCCCGCCGAGCGCGCCATCTCGTCGATCGCCGGGCCGGAGGCCATAGTGGTGGCGTTGCCGGGCAGGGAGAGGCCCACCGCTTCAACGACCACGGCCATGGTATTGGCCGTCCCCATCATGTTGCAGATGCCCGGCGTCTGACAGGTGTACGCTTCGATCTCGAAGAGCTCCTCGTCGGAGATGCGGCCGGCCTGGAAGCGCCCCATCGCCTCCTTGACATCGCTCGTGCCGACGGCGCGGCCACCCGGGCGAGTCTGCGGCATGTAGCCTCCGGTGAGAAAGACGGTCGGCAGGTCGCACCAGGCGGCCGCCATGAGGAAGCCGGGCGTGATCTTGTCGCAGGAGGAGATCATGACGGCGCCCTGGAAGCGATGCGCCTCCAGCATGAGCTCGGCGGAGAAGGCGATGACGTCGCGCGAGGGAAGGATGTAGTGCATGCCGGGCCCCTGGCAGATGCCGTCGCACCCGGCGATCGTGTTGAACTCGACGGGCATGCCGCCGGCGGCAGCGATGCCCTCGCGCACGGCAGCCGAGAGCCGGCGGAGGTATGCGTGGCCCGCTGCCAGCTCGCTCCACGAGTTGACGATGGCCACCAGGGGCTTGCGGAAGTCGGCCGTGGTGAAGCCCATCGGCCGGTAGAGGGCGCGGGCGTAGGTGGACTCGAAGCCCTCAAGTGGGGAGCGCGGCCCGCCTCGGCGCCTTTGGGAGCTCTTGCGGCGCGCGCTCACGGCAGCTCGTCCAGGTGGACCTCCCGCCGCTCGCGAGACGAGAGGTGGGCCGCTAGGGCGAAGCGCAGCACCTCCCGCCCTTCCTGCGGATTGAGCTCCGGCTGGCGACCGTCCACCAGCGCGTCGATGAACTCGTGCGTCGACGCGCTGAAGCCGGACGCCCAGTCCGCCTCCATATCGTCGAAGGTGCGCAGCTCGCCGTCTCTGTAGAGGGCCAGCGGCGGCAGCGGCAGCATCTCGCCGGAGCAACGGGTCACCCAGATGACGCCACGGCTGCCCGTGATCTCGACCCACTCGTCGTTGCTGTAGTAGCGGGAGGGCACGGCCAGCTCCGGCGAGCCCACGGTCTCCCAGCAGCCGTAGCGCTGGCCGTCGCGGTGCTTCCACATCAGGTAGGCGGGGGCGTCCCAGACCAGGCCGGGCGCCACCTCGAGCTTGTCGATCCAGGCGAAGACCCGCTCGGCCCGGCCCAGGAAGAACATAGCAATGGAGAATATGTGATAGCCGTGGTCGAATATCGAGGGCCCGCCGCCACAGCGGGCCTCATCCATGCGCCAGGCCCAGGCTTCCCAGGGCACCGGCCAGCCCTCACGGCCCGCCCCGCCGATGACCTTCACCCGCAGCGACAGGGGCTCGCCGATCTCGCCGGCGTCCAACAGTTCCTTCGCCCGCACGTACGGCGGATAGAAGCGGAAGTTCTCGAAGACGCGGAGGGTCTTTCCGGTGCGCTGCGCGACCCCGATCATCGCATCGGCCTCGGCCAGGTTGAGCGCCATGGGCTTCTGAACCGAGACGTGCTTGCCGGCCTCCAGAGCGGCGACCGTCATCTCCCTGTGCAGGTCGTGGGGGGTCAGGATCTCGACGGCGTCGATGGCCGGATCTCCCAGCACCTCGCTGTAGTCGGTGCACCAGCTCTCGACGCCCCATTCCCGGGCGCGACGCTCCGCCGTCTCGGGCACGGCGTCGCAGACGGAGCAAACCTCGGCGTGGGGGTTGTCGCGGTATCCGAGGATATGGAGGTCGGCTATTCGCCCCAGCCCGACAAGGCCAACGCGGATTCTGGACACGCTGCACCTCCCTCGATGGTCAGCGCGAGTGCAGGCACCATCATAGCACGCGCCGTCGGCCGGCGGTATGGACGGGCCCCTTCGGTCCGTGGCGCCGTTTTCACCGTTGCTCTACGGGCTGACGGCACGCGAGAATGGGGCATCGCGGGGTTTCTGCCGACACACAGACCCTGGATGAAGGAGGACAGCCGTGGAAACGCAGCGCGTCTCGGCATATGCCCGAGTACAGGCCCTCTTCGAGCGGTTTGCTGATTTCCTATCGACGGCGATCGGGACGCCGCCGGCGTTCATGCTGGCGCTCGCCATTGTGATCGTTTGGGCGCTGCTGGGCCCCGCCGCCGGGTTCAGCAATACCTGGCAGCTCATCATCAACACCGGGACGACCATCGTCACGTTCCTCATGGTCTTCCTGCTGGCCAATGCGTCCAACCGGATAACCGAGAATCAGGAACGGATGCTGGATCGCATCTACGATCAGGAGGAACAGTTAGACGCGGAGGAACGCCTAGTCAAGAAGATCCTGGAAAGGATCGACCGGCGGCACATCGGCCCCATCATGAAGCATCTCGACGAGCAGGATCACGCGATTGAGGCGATAGCTCAGCGGATACTGGAGGCCGTTCGGAACCTGAGCCCGCCGAGCGCCCAGCCTAGGTGAGCTGCTCCTCCGCCCGCTCCGCCTCGTAGCGACGACGGTGCTCTTCGTGATAGGTCGGGACGGGGACGTCCCACCAGCCGGTCTTGGTGGCGCCGGCGTCGGGAAAGTCGCGCGCGACGATGACTTCCAGCAGGCATGGCCCGCCCGTGGCCAGAGCGCGCCGCGTTGCCGGAGCCACCTCATCGGGCCGCTCGACGCGCTCGGCGTGGAGGCCGAAGCTGCGGGCGGCGGCCGCGAAGTCCGGCGTGTAGAGGGAGCCGTCGCGACGCTGGAACTCGGTGACGAACATCCGCCCGAAGTTGCTGAGCTGGCCCCCCTTAATCGAAATCCAGCCGGCGTTGTTGAGGACGACGAAGAGGACAGGCAGCTCCAGCATAGCGGCCGCCGCCATCTCCTGCATCGTCTGCATGAAGTCGCCGTCGCCGGCGATTCCGGCCACCTGCCGCTCGGGGGCGGCCAGCTTGGCGCCGATAGCGGCCGGCACCGTGAAGCCCATGGTGCTGAAGCCGCCTGAGGTCAGGTGGGTGCGAGGCTCGTAGACCGGAAAGTCCTGGCGCACTACGCCCTGGACGAGCCCGGCTCCAGTGACGACGATGGCGCTCCGGTCGAGGGCGCCTCTTAGTTCACTGACGGCCCGCGATTGCGTCATGGGCACGGCATCAGAGGTCCGGCGGGGTCTCTGGGCCTCCTCCCACTCCTGCTTCAGGCGCTGCACCTCCTCGAAGTAGGAGGACCGGCGGTAGTCGCGGGCGGGCGTGGCCTCCCGCACGGCCTCCAGCAGGTCGACCAGCGCGGCGCGGGCGTCGGCCACGAGGCCGACTTCGCATGGGTAGTTCTTGCCGATCTCGTGCGGGTCGATGTCGGCGTGGATGAGGCGTGTGGGCGGGATCGAGAAGCTGACGCCGCGCCGGTACGAGGAGGCCGACCAGTCGGTGAAACGGCAGCCCACAGCGAGGAGCACGTCGGCTGTGCGGGCGAGGGCGTTGCCGCTGGTGCTGGCGGTGTCGCCGACGCTCCAGGCGTTGAGGGCGTGATCCTCCGGTATGCAGCCCTTTCCCATCCAGGTGGTGACGACCGGCGCTCCCAGGTGCTCCGCAAGGGCGACCAGCTCAGCGGAGGCGTCGCCAGTGATGACGCCGCCGCCGGCCAGCAGGACGGGCCGCTGGGCCTCGGCCAGGAGACGGGCAGCGCGCTCGACGCTCGCGCCGTCCGGCCGCGGGCGCCCACCGGGCTTCAGGTCGACCGGCTCCGGAATGGCCACGTCGGCGTCGTCGGCCTGAACGTCCATCGGCATGTCGATCAGCACCGGGCCCGGCCGGCCGCCGAGCATCTGGTTGAAGGCGCGGTGCAGCACGTAGGGAAGCTGGTCGACGCGGCTCACCTGCCAGTAGCGCTTGACGATGGGCTCCATCATGCGCGGGTAGTTCGCCCACTGGGTCCGCTCGATCTCTTGCAGGACGGCGCGGCCCCGCATGTAGGTGTGGGGCGAGCCCGTCACGAGAAGCACCGCCGTCGAATCAACGTAGGCGGTGGCGATGCCGACGGCGGTGTTGACGGCGCCCGGCCCGATGGATGTGAAGGCCATGAGCGGACGGCCTGAGACTCGGTAGTAGCCGTCCGCCAGGTGGGCGGCGCTCTGCTCGTGCATCACCTGGAGGGTAGTCAGGCGGTCGCTGAAGTCGGCGAGGGCGTCGACTATCGCCCAGCAGCCGTGGCCGGGGATGCCGGCGGCATAGGGGACGCCCTGCCGTACGAGGAACTCTGCCAGTATCTGGCCGCCGGTGAGTCGCATGTGACCTCCTCGCGCCGGGCGCGCCGAGACTCAACATGATGCGGCATCACGTCAAGAGACGGATGGGGCCCGGCGACGGTTTCAGGCCTGTTGTAAAGGGGGCGGGATGATCGTGTCAAGAGCGGTGGGCTGGAGCGGCGCGACTAGCGCAGCGGGACGAGCCAGCGCACGCCGCCGGGGTCGGCCTCCGCCGACCAGCCGCGGGCGACCCCGGCGTCGACAAACCACCAGCGATATCCGTCCGCCCCCACCGGATCGTCGACCACGCTGACATCGGTCCCGTCCGCCATGCAGTACAGAACCGGCGCCCCCAGGGTCGGCGCCTCGCGGACGTTGAGGCAGGAAAACGTATTCTCGACCCGCGCGCGGACCCCCTTCGTGAGGCCCGGCAGCGTCCCAACGTCCCCCAGCAACTGCCACACGTCGGCGCCCGTGACGCCGTGCCGCCACGACGATACAGCCTCCATTCCCAGTCCAAAGGCGCGGTCCACGAAACGTCTCCAGGCGTCGTTATCTCGCGACGCACCCTGGCCGGCGGGCAGGATGGGGAGGCCATAGTTGCCCAGCAGGTCATGGCTCACATTCAGCAAGAACTCCGGCGTGATGCCCTGCTCGCCCGGCGGGTATCCGCTGGACTCGAAGCGGCTCCGGTTGCTCGATGTGTTGAACGTCTCCCAGTAGACCTGCGGCGCGAACCCCTGAGCGAAGGAGGCAAGCTCGGCGACCGGAATCCTCTCCAACACCCAGGGCCGCGGGTCGAGTGATACGTGGAGGGCGCCGCCGGGCTGCCGTCTCCGAAACTCATCACCGAAGGCCCGCGCGCTCTCCTGCGTCCCCTGCCAGAAGCCGGAGTGCGGCTCCACGTCGATGGTGACGCTTCTCGCCCCCGCGTCGATGACCTGCGCGCACATCTCGGCTTCTCGCTTGGGGTCGAGACCCCTGACCACACACCAGGCGTGGAAGGGCACGCCATACGTCTCGTAGTAGCCCGCCAGGACGCCCACCTGGTCAGCGCCGGAGACGGCGAAGAGGGAGTCGTCATAGCGCGACATCCAGTCCGTGCCGTCGTGGGTCTTGAGCAGGATGCCCAGGTCGTGCTGGGCGAGCACCGGCACGATCTGGTTCGGCGAGCCGTCGTTGGAAAACTGCCACACCCAACTGAGGTGCCGTGGCCCGGTGGCGCGGCCACGCGGCTGCACGGATGAGGGAGGGGGAGGCGGCTCGCACGTCGCGCCAAGGGTCGCGGCGGCGGCCACCAGGGCCGCTCCGAGGCCGAGAAACTGGCGTCTGCTGGTGCGCCGACTCAGCGCCATCTCTTGCTCCGTCCGCCCCTTGCCGAATACGTGCGTGAGCACCGGGGTCACTGGCATTCTACCACCTGGGGGTCGCCGTCGCGGCCATGGCTACTACCGTGCGGGTGTATAATGCTGTCGGTCTCCCGCCAGTAGTGTGCTTGGAGGCGCGTCATGAAGCGGCTCATTGTCGCGGCGGTAGGGCTGGCGCTTGTTCTGCCTGCGTGCGGTGGCGATGGCCAACTCCGAGAGTACGCGCTGCAGATGCAGGACTACTTCAATGACATCTTCCCATCACCGTCTCCAGACCTCGACAACCTAAAGAAGCTTCTGGAGATAGCGCCAGCTTCTGAGATGAAGGACGCTCATGAGGGTCTGATATGGGCTACGAGGCTGGCCGTCTTCAGCGATGAGCACGCGAGATACCTGGAGGCTGTGGATCAGCTGCGAGCAGAAAGAGAGGGTATCGACGAACTCATAGCGTGCATAAACATTCAGGAAGAGCCGAGTACATATACTCTTTATGCGAGCCTGGAATTGGAGCAAGCCTGCGACCTAGAGGATATGGCCTTCAACGCCTACGTGTACGAGAAAATCTATTGGTCCAAAGCGCTGTCGAAGGCATGCGGCGGCCCCGACTGGGTCGTCTCGGAATCCACTGCGATAGAAACATGCCTCGACTGAAGCGACCGTTGAGGTCACCGCCTGGCTCTGGTGCGCGTGGTAGGGACTGGAGGAGCGGCATGAGCATAGCAGTCCCACCTGAATATCGGGACAAGCCTCTCTTTGGCCGAGAGGTCCCCTGGAAAGAGATGGAGGGCGAAGTTCTCAGAGCTGTTCGCTTGATACCTCTCGCTGACCTCGACAATGAGGTGAGAAAACACAGCAAGGCTTACGCATGGGCATTGATGGAGCAGTATAACTCTGATTGCACTTATGGCGACTACACCCCGATTCTTCACCGCCTCCAGTTTCGTAGGATGCTCTACGCGCTGCTTGAGGTGGAATGCCCTGGGAAGTTGGCGGTGCCAAGCTATATACCTGTCTATCATCGCTTCGACTTCATCAAGCTGTGCTCGATCCTCCTCGTTGCGGAACATGTTGCCCCCGACGAGGAAGTCCTGGTGGGCTACCCACTGCCCATCGAGGGGCTATTGAGAAAAGCTCTTCGTTCGTTCATGCCTCGGCTCCAGGTGATTGTCAAGCCTAAGGGCTACTTGGAGCGGCAATATGAAAATCGATTCCCAGGACCAGAGGGGTGGGCTTATTGGCAACGGACGCCCCGTTATCTGCGAGACGACTGAACCGCCTGGCTCTGGTGCGCTTGGTAGGGCTGCAATCCATGTCCACTGACACCCCCAGAACGCGTGTTCCATAATCTGCCGTGTGCGATAATGCTCTTGGGCGGTGATAGACTGGTGCCATGATGCTTGAGGAAGAAGAGCTACAGGCCCTCCGGGACTTGCAGCAAGTTTGGGATCGCCTTGAGTCGATCGCGACCGACCGCGCTGTCCGGGACGGCCTGGGAATGCAACCGGTTAACCTGCGTGCATATAGAAAGCTGTTGGGGAGAGCCCACACGCTGTTTGGACGGACGAGGCATCTTATCGAGGAACCCTCACTGACAATGTCGGCCGGATCAGTCGACCCTTTCATGCAGGTTCTCGGGAACCCTGACCTCTTGGTCATCCGCACGAACCGGTTCTGGGAGAACAGCTGGGGACCATGCAGCTCCGCGATCGCTCAGGCCATCGGGCGGCAGGAGGGGCGTGTCGCGCGTGTTTGGGAGAGAGGGCTCAATGCCGAGACCATTCGCAGATGGCGATCCGTGATAGTGTGGCTCGAACGACTCAGGGTCATCGCAAACTGGCCGTTCTCGCGTCTGCGGTTTCTCGGACGGTTTGTCGCCAAGTTCGAGCAGTCGCCGGCCCGCCGCCTTGTGTCTGTACTGGCCGACTTCGGTGGCTTGATCTTCTTGATAGCTCTAGTCATCGCAGCTGTGAGCGTACTCGCTCGCTGTTCGTAGGGGCTGAGAGGCTGTCATCGGGCGACTGCACGCAGAAGACCCGCCACGCTCGGCGGGTCTTCTCTATGTGCTAGCGGTGGACTCACGCCGCGACCATCACCCGCAGCCGCAGCACATACCTCCAAGTAAACTCATGCAATGAAGGTGGTATGGAAGATGTACGTGCGGCCCAAGCCGGCCCCACACAACGGGCAAGCCGTGTGCCCCGGTGGTACTGGGCGTAGTCCAGACCAATAGTCGACTTTCCCACTTGCCACTGCCCTCGCCGGGCGGGTTAGAATGTCTGTAGCTGCTGCCGAGCGGCTTGGCATCCACAAGGGACCATCGATCGACCGCTTGCCCGGCACGGAGGCCAACATGTCGCTGCGACCAGGTCGTCCCATCGCTCTTCTCGTCACCATAGCCGCGCTGGCCATCGGCGCGTTGGCCTGCGGATCGAACGCCCAGCAGGGAACCACCGAGACGATCGAACCCAAGCCCGCGACGCCCAGCACCACCGTGGCTCCGGTGGAGACGCCGCAGCCCTCGCCGAGCCCCAGCGCCAGCTCCCTGGCTCAGGCGACGGTACAGATCTGGGCTCTGCGTCTGGTCGGCGACGCCTTCGAGCCGGTGTGGACCGGGTCCGGCAGCATCATCTCAAAGGACGGCCTGATCTTGACCAACGCTCACGTGGTAGACGACCGCTATGATGAGTACGACAGGCTGGGAGTGGCCGTCTTGAACCGGACCGACCAACCCCCCGAGATGAGCTACCTGGCAGAGGTGGCCGCCGTCGACTATGCGCTCGACCTCGCCGTCATCCGCATCGTGTCGGACCTGGATGGTGTCCCCCAGGAGGTGGACCTCCCGACAGTCGAAGTGGGCGACTCCGATAACGTTGAGATAGGCGACCACATCCGCATCCTGGGCTATCCAGGCATCGGTGGTGAGACGATCACGTTCACGGACGGCGTCGTAAGCGGGTTCACGTCCGAGCGAGGCCTGACCGGGCGCGCCTGGATCAAGACCGACGCCACCATCGCCGGCGGCAACAGCGGGGGCATGGCCGTCAACGACCAGGGCCAGCTCATCGGCGTGCCCACAATCGTGGGGTCCGCCGCAGATGCCGAGGAGTCCGTGGACTGCCGCTATGTGGCTGACACCAATCGGGACGGCGAGATCAACAACCTGGACTCCTGCGTACCGGTGGGAGGGTTCATCAACGGACTGCGACCGGTGAACCTGGCCTCGCCATTGACCCATGCGGTCGACATTGGCGAGGAGTACGTCGGCGAATTGCCTGTCGAGCCCGAACCAACGGGCGGGTTCGATACGAGCCAGGTGATATTCCACAACCTGCTGTTCGCGGACGGCGTCACAGCCGACGACGAGCCCACACAGGTCGTAGACAGCGTACCCTCAGGCGCTACCCGCGTGTGCGCCTTCTGGGACTACGATGGCATGGTGGACGGCATGACGTGGGAAGCCCTGTGGTTTGTCGATGCCCAGGTGAATGAGCAGGGAAGCATCATCGACAACACCTGGACGGGTGGAGATCAAGGCAACTGGTGGGTCTGCATCTTTGATGACGCCGGCCTGGCGCAGGGTCTCTATGAGGTCGTGCTCTCGGTGGAGGGCGAGATGCAACGGTCTGGGGCGATCTTTGTCGGGGGAGACCACCCGCCCACCGAATTCACGTTAGTGAACGAAGCGAGGGAGCAGGTTTGCTACGCGTTCATATCGCCAGCAGGCGCCCAGAACTGGGGCGAGGACGACCTGGGCAGCGAGGAGTTCGTCGAGCCAGGAATGTCCCGCACGTGGACCCTGCCCGCCGGCATCTACGACTTGCTCCTGGAAGATTGCGACGGGAACACGCTCGCTGAGGAGTACGGCCTCGATCTGGCTCAGGGAGGGGCCTACACCCTGACGGACTGAGGGTCTAACGCGGCTCTTCGGCCGACTGCGCAGGCAGGTGTCCACCTGTACTGGCGGCAGGGGCCTAAGAATACCGCCCCCTCGGGGTGACGAGTACCGGCTCCCGCGCTTCGCCCGCTAGCTCTGGCGGCTGCTGCTGCGCCTTGCGCGCCGTGTACGTTTGCGCTCGGGTACCGCGGCCTTCTCTCCGGACTGCGTGGTCCGCCCGGTTCCGGGCGACGCGGCTGACCTCCTGATCAGCCAGTCGGCTACTGTGGGTGCCAGATCAGTCTGTGCCCTGGAACTGACATACATGCCGATGTGGCCCAGAGGGAAAGCCCTCGTCGTCACGTCCCTCGAGCCCACCAGATCCACAACACAGCGAGAGCAGTGCGGTGGGACCAGGTGGTCTTGCTCCCCATAGATGTTGAGGACCGGCATGGTGACTCTCTTGAGATCAACCGGCCGCCCACCAAGGACGAACTCGCCCTTCACCAGCTTGTTGCCCTGGTAGAGGTCTTTGATGAACTTGCGGATCGTCTCCCCGGCCTGGTCAGGAGAATCGAATATCCACTTCTCCATACGGAGGAAGTTCTGGACAATCGCCGGATCGTCGATGTTGTCGAGCAGCCCGACGTACTTGTCCAGGATGAGCTGGAACGGCCTCAGCCACAAGAAGCCGAGGTTCATGAACTCGCCGGGAATGTTTCCCAGCACATCGACCATTAGGTCCGCGTCCAGCACTTTGGCCCAGATATTGAGCAACCCGTCGCGGGTATCGAAGTCCACCGGCGCGACCATGAGTACGAGATTCCGGACCTTTTCGGGGACGAGGGCAGAATAGATTAGAGAGAAGGTCCCACCTTGGCAGACGCCGAGGACGTTGACCTTGTCGACTCCTGCCCGCTTCCGGACGAAGTCGACGGCGTTGTCCAGGTAGCCGAGGATGTAGTCCTCCATGCTCAGGTACTTGTCCGCTTTGGAGGGGTAGCCCCAGTCGACCACGTAGAGCTCAATTCCCTGCGCCAGCAGCTTTCGAAAGAGCGACCGGTCCTGCTGGATATCCATCATGTATTGACGGTTGACGAGAGCGTAGACGACCACTAGAGGCACCGGCACGACTTCTGCAACCTCAGGCTTGTAGTGATAGAGGGCGACTTTGTCTTCCTGGTAGACAAGCTCCCGAGGCGTCGTGCCCGTGTCTATGTCCTCAATCTGAAGCATGCTCTCCAGGCCCTTCAGCAGCCTCTGCTGGACCCTCGCCGACTCCTCGATCATCGCCCGAAAACCTTGGTCGCTCACTTCTGACTACTCCTCACCGGCCAGGCGCCGCTCCAGGTCTTCGATTGCCCGCTTGTGCTGGCGTATCTCCCTCTTCAGTTCGTACATGCTCCGGTAGACCTCGTCCATCTCTTTCTTGGTGGGGAGATTGGTGAGACCGATGATCTCGTCCGACAGCTCGTCGAACTGCTTCTTGAACAGAAGTCCAGCACGAACGACCTCCCCCAGCAGCCTGGTGAACTCCTCTGACCGGAACATCTGGAAATGGAGGTCCTCGTTGATCGTCCACCAAATCCGATAGAACTCACGAAGGGTCTGGGGCGTGACCTCCTTGCCCTGGAACTCCGTGAGCCGCTGGAACACCTTTTCTCCGGCACGAAGCCCTGTCTGATAGAAGGGCACGTAGTACTGGGCAAGAGCGGCGTTGAAGCGTACATAGGCGTCCGCCGTCTTGTTCGCCCGCTCACCAAACTCGCGAAAGAAGCCCAAAGTCGGAGCACGGAGTATCTTACCCAGGGTGACTTCGTAGTTTCTCCGCAGGAGGCCAGTAAGCTCCACACCTGCCTGAGCATCGCCCCTCGCCATCCTCGAGAGCGTTTGGGGTGCCTGTTCCATGTTCCTTAGCACAGGCTCCATGAAGCGCCAGGCCTGTTCCGCCCAGGTTCCGGCCAAGCTCGAGTAACCCTTGGCCGCTTCCTTCATCTCATCGGACGGCACCGCTCCCCAGAGGGATTCCGCTACGGCCTGGTAGTCCTTAACCCACTGGTCGTACAGCTCCTTCAGCTTGTCCGCGGAGAGCGTCGTGCCCGCCGGCACTTGGGCAAGAAGGGCCGCGGTCTTGCCCCACACGTTGACAAGGTCCATGTAGGCGCCGGAGGCGTCGAGCACCCGGCGGAAGACGGCGCCGCCCAGTCCTTCCTCTGGAGCTTTCGCGCCGAACGGCCCGAATAGCGACTTCAGCCAGGTACGCTGCCAGTCGCCAAACATGTCGTAGGGAGTTCGGCCGGGCCACATGGCTGATTCCGTGCCTTTGGTGGCCGCCGCGAGCCAGTCGCCCAGGAACTCGCGCTGCCACTCAAGCCAGGGCCACACTCCCTCTCTCGAGGTGTCTCCCTCTCGCGCCAAAGTCAATCACTCCTCCTGTCCCGTGGACTCGAATAGAGACTCACGGGGCTCCAAGCTGACGGGACGGCGAGACTCTCGACCGCTGCATCGTATCGCATCCGGGCGCACCCCTACAAGAGGCGCTTCGGCGTCGCTCCCATCCCGAGCCTTCGCAGTTGTGGTCGCTGGTCCCAGCCGGTGCCTTGTCGCAGAGCGCTCCGACGGCCTTCGACCAGCAGCCTCCAGCCCATTGGGTCGTTCAGCGAAACTGCCACGGAGCCCCGGGGTTCCCACTGCGCCGTGCGGGCCCTATTCCTGAGCTCCCTTTGCCTCCATGATCTCGTCGATCCTCTGCACGTTCTGCTCGACGGCCTCCAGGTACGTCTTGCTGGCCTCCTTGGCGTTCTGAACCCACTGCCTGACCAGCTTCTTCGACTCATCCTGGAGCGTGTCGCTCTGCTTGATCATGAGTTCGAGCATCCGGTCGCCCTGTTCCTCGGCCGCCCGCACCGTCTTCAGATAGGTCTCCCACGACGCCTTCCAGAAACCGACCATCTGCTTCGCCACTTGTTCGCCGTTCATGTTCTCCTCCTTATGAGTTCGCTCTGCCGCCGATTTGCCATCCAACGACAGGTTCAGCTCGATTTCCCCTTCGTGTCTGCGTAGAGGTCGAAGAACCTGTCCAGGATGCCCTGATACTCTCTGAGGGCCGAGGCCCAAGTCTGTAGAAACTCCTCCCCCGCCTCCGTGAGTGAGTACACGCGTCTGGCTGGTCCGGCATCGCCCGGCTCCCAGTCGGAGTTGATCAACCCCTCCTTCTCCAGACGCCGCAGCGTTCGATACACCGTGGCCGGATCGCACATCGCAAGCCCGAAGACCCCCATCGTCTGCGTGATCTGATAGCCGTGCATGCCCCAGTTTCTTATGAGGAGCAGCAACCACGGCGTCAGGAAATCGTGGGGAAACGAGGTCGGCGTTGGCCGTTGCCTCGCTCCTTTGCCTTCACTGCTCTGCTCTGCCATGCGAATGATGGTTCTCCTAGCCGCGGGCATCTAGGTGCATTATACATATAGATGCACGCGTTGTCAACAACCCCGGCCTAGACGAAAGTGAACCCTTTGGTGTGCGAGGGAACCTTGAATCGCGTAAGGCGCTGGTTTGACCTTAGCGCAGCGCCCAGGAAGGCGGACCGGAAGGCGTACTGCGGGCGCGTCGCGCGATGGATGTCCCGCTCTCCCCCAGCCGGTTCCTAGGCGACACCATCATGTCATCGTGTGTGCTCGCGCTGGGACACCAGAACTCCCCCTAAGCGTTCGAACGGGCTTTGGTTGGGAACCTGGTGCTTCGGCGCTGGCCTGGACGGCTCACTGCTTGATCGATCGAGATACGGAGGCAACGTTGGCACCCCATACCCTAACCGCCGTATGAATCGTCGGCTTCACCATTCACGACGTGTGCAAGGCGGTGAATTGGGGGCATCCGCACCAGGGCCGCGCCTCCTGCGGAAGTCACCCGGTAACAGCGACAAGGTCGTACCGAACCGGCGCGACCTGTCAGGCGTCTCTACACTGGATGGCGTCCTCCGCCACTGCTACCCGGCGGTCGCCAGGGCCGCGTCGATCACCTGCTTGAAGACATCATACGCCTTGGCACCACCCAGATAGTTGCCGTTGACGAAGAAGCTCGGCAGACCCCAACTGGTCAACCCTGAATCCTGGATGGCCTTCTGTGCGACTTGCTGGTCCGCCTGCACTTTGCTCGCCATCTGCCCCGAGTCCAGACAGTCGTTGAACTTGGCAGTGTCCAGGCCTAGCTGGGCCGCGTAGCCCTTCATGCTCTCGACTATCTTCGCAAGCCCCGCCACTGGGTCGGGGCTAAGCATGGCGGTCAAGGCTCCCTGGTTCTGGAAGAGCAAGTCGTGGTACCCCCAGAAGTTCCCCTGCGCATTGGCGCACTCCCCCGCCTCTGCAGCCTTCTGAGCATAGTAGTCCTTCATCAGGAGCGAGTTGATGAACACAAAGTGGATCTTATTCCCGTAGTTCGCCAGTATTTGCGGCAGGGTCTGTTGGGCAAATTTCCCACAGTTTGGACCCTGGAAGTCGGCGAACTCGACGATCGTGACCTTCGCGTCTGGCGGCCCCATATCGGGGTTGTCACCCACGTCAATCGTGATCGTCGCCAACGTAGGCTGAGGCTCCGTCGTAGGCTGTGCCACCACGCCGACATTCTTCTCCGCCGTCGTCCCGAATATCGGCCAGGCGTGATTGATGCCGGCGGCTGCCGCGATGACCGCGATGGCTGTGACCAAGCTTATCAAAAAGTACCGCCCCAAGCTGGCGGCTTGACGTGAGCTTCCTTTCTCTGACTCTGCCTGCCTGTGCGATGATCCTGCCTTGTCAGTCTTCTCTGGCACTTCATGTCCCCATCGACACGAGAGCCGGCTCTCTGTTTCGGCCCTCTCGAACGTTGGATAGGTCTACTTTATGGACACGCCGTCGCCCCCGTCAAGATTACACCGTTGGGTGGCAGCTGGAAGGTCCCCCGGTGGCAGGCCAGTCGACCCGCCCCCGCTACTACCACAGTCCGCGTTAGTGTGATCGCGGCCGCACAGGGGCCTCCGCGACGCGACACTCCGGCGGTGCTCTTCCGGCGCCTCCCGGCCCCATGGTGCCGCCGCCGATTCGAGTCAGGTGCCCGGCGCCATGACGAAGCGCCTCCGCGGCCTTCGCCTCGGACACGCGCTCGCCCTCTATCAAGCTCGTTGACTGGACGCCTCCGAGCTGTACGAGCTTCTCCTCGAGGGTCATGCGGGCGAGGAGGTCGCCGACCCGCTCGTCGGTCGGCAGGCCAGCATCACGGTACGGGGCGTGTTCGAGGTTTCGGTCCATTCCCCAAGTCCCGGCTAGAGCTTAGTGCTCGTCCAGGAGATGCCGCAAGTGGGCGAGAGGGCCGTCCCGCCGGATCGCCGCCGTCGAGTCGAGCAGCATACGACCTCAGGATGGGACAGGATGGGTAGCTGGCAGACGAGGATGGCCCGCGGCTACAATTGGGGGTGCCGTGACATCGACCTTCCTGGGGATGGACCTGGGCACGACCAGCCTGCGCTCCCTGGTGGTGGACGCCGGGGGCGCCGTCGTGGGCGGGGCTTCGGCCGGCTATCCGACAGCGCAGCCTCATCCCGGCTGGACGGAGCAGGAGCCAGATGACTGGTGGCGAGCGTGCCGCTCGGCCCTTGCCGAGCTGAGCGCACGGGGGCTGCTGGCGCAGGTCGAGGGAATCGGCCTGACGGGCCAGATGCACGGCTCCGTCTTCCTCGACCGCCAGCATCGTATCCTGCGACCGGCCATCCTCTGGAACGATCAGCGCACCGCCGACGAGGCGGCCGACATCGAAGAGCGCGTCGGCCAGAGGCGACTCATCCGCCTGACAGGGAACCGCGCCCTGACGGGCTTCACTGCCCCCAAGCTACTCTGGCTGCGCCACCATGAGCCCCACCGCTTCCGCCGCCTACGCCACCTGCTGCTGCCCAAGGACTACCTGCGCCTGCGGCTCACCGGCGAGCTCGCCACCGACGTTGCCGACGCCTCCGGCACGCTGCTCTTCGACATCCGCGGCCGTCGCTGGTCCGCTGAGCTCATGCGCCTGCTCGACCTCGAGGAGGCGCTGCTCCCCGTCGCTCTGGAGTCGCCTGCCGTGAGCGGACACGTAGGCGAAAGCGCCGCCGCCGATCTGGGCTTGCCCGAAGGCACGCCGGTGGTGGCGGGCGCAGGCGACCAGGCGGCCGGGGCCGTGGGCGCGGGCGCCGTTTCACCGGGCGTGGTCATGGTGGGCATCGGGACCTCCGGCGTCGTCTTCACCGCCGCCGAGCATCCCGCCGTCGAACGTCGAGGGCGCCTGCACGCCTTCTGCCACGCCGCGCCGGGCGTCTGGCACGTCATGGGCGTGATGCTGGCGGCCGGTGGCTCGTTTGGCTGGCTGGCATCCGCCCTCGGCAAGAGCGCGGAGTACCTTGCGAAGAAAGCGGCCGCCTCCCCGGTTGGATCCGGCGGGCTCATCTTCCTGCCCTATCTGAGCGGAGAGCGCACGCCTCACGCCGACCCTCTGGCCCGCGGCGCATTCGTCGGCCTCACGACCAGTCACGGCCCCGGCGACCTGGCGCGGGCGGTGATGGAGGGTGTGGCCTTCGGCCTCCGCGACTGCCTGGAGCTGGTGCGTGCCCTGCGATTGCCGATCGACGAGGTGCGACTCATCGGGGGCGGCGCCCGCAGTTCGCTGTGGCGTCAGATCGTGGCGGATGTCCTCGGGCTGCCCATCCTGAGGCTCAAGGCAGAGGAGGGGGCGGCCTACGGAGCAGCCCTGCTCGCCGGGGTCGGTGCTGGCGTCTGGAAGGACGTGCCGGCGGCATGCCGGGCCGCCGTGCGCACAGGCGACCGCGTCGACCCGCAACCTCAAGCCGCGTCTCTCTACGACGAGCTCTACGGCCGCTACTGTGAGCTCTACCCGAAGCTAAAGCACAGCTTCTCGGCCCTGCACGCGCTGGCCGCTAGCGAACCCCCAGCAGAAGCTCCGTGACCAACTGATCGAGCCGCTCGTACCGCAGGCCGGGCCGGGCCATCGCCTCGATGTCGAAGGTCATGGCCTTGAGGCGTGCGGCGCGCTCGGGCGAGTAAGGCCCCAGCAGCTCGTCCTCGGGGCTGGTATGGGAGCGCAGCTCGGCGAGCAGTCCCTGGATCTCGCGGTCCTCCTGGAAGCGGCGCACCTTGGCCTCCAGGATCTTGTACGTTCGCATGCAGCCCAGGGCGAAGTCCCACACTCCCTCCTCGTCCTCGGTGCGGTATGCGTGGGCGTCGAAGTGCCGCGGCCCCTTGTAGCCGCCCTCCTCCAGAAGCTTGACCAGGAAGAACATGCCCTTCATGCTCTCGGAGCCGAAGCGCAGGTCCTGATCGTAGCGGCCGGGCTTCTGGTCGTTGAGGTCGATGTGGAAGAGCTTGCCTGCCTCCAGCGCCTGGGCGACGCCGTGATGGAAGTTGAGGCCGGCCATGTGCTCATGGGCCACCTCCGGGTTGACGCCCACCATCTCGGGCCGGTCGAGCGTCTCGATGAAGTGGAGGAGGTGGCCGGTGGTCGGGAAGAAGATATCGCCGCGGGGCTCGTTGGGCTTGGCTTCCAGGGCGAGGACCATCTCGTATTCCTGGTCGACGACATACTCGCAGAGGTAGTTCAGGGCCTCGCGGTAGCGGCGGATGGCCTCCTGCGGGTCTTTGGAGGCGTCCACCTCGCTGCCCTCGCGTCCGCCCCAGAAGACGAAGATGCCCGCGCCCAGCTCCGCCGCCAGGTCCAGGGAGCGCATGGTCTTCTGGAGGGCGAAGGCCCGCACCTTTGGGTCGTTGGAGGTGAAGGCGCCGTCCTTGAACACGGGGTGGAAGAAGAGATTCGTGGTTGCCATCGGCACGCACATGCCGTGCTCGGCCAGCGCACGCCGGAAGTCGCGGACGATGCGGTCGCGCTCCGCGGGCGTGGCATCGATGGGGACGAGATCGTTGTCGTGGAGGTTGACGCCGTATGCCCCGAGCTCGCTGAGCCTCTGCACGATGCGCTCCGGCGGGATCGAGCCGCGCACCTCCATGCCGAAGGGATCGCGGCCCCTGTTGCCGACGGTCCACAGCCCGAAGGTGAACCTGTCGGCCTTGGTGGGAGTGAACTCGTCGCTCTCGGACATGAGCCACCTCCTGGGATTGTGAGTCGTCGGCTCAGGACCCTAGTACACCAGGTCTCGGGCCATGATGATGCGCTGGATCTCCGACGGCCCCTCGCCGATGCGGCGGATGCGCAGCTCTCGATACCAGCGCTCGAGAGGAAGGTCCTTCGTGATGCCGTAGCCGCCGTGCACCTGGATCGCCCGGTCCACCACCCGGCCCGCCCCCTCCGTCGCCACCAGCTTCGCCATTGCCGCCTCGAAGCGAAAGGCGCTGCCCGACTCCGCCTTCTGCGCGGCCGCCAGCACCAGCCAGCGCGATGTTCTTATGTCAACCTCATTGTCCACGATCATCCACTGGATGGCCTGTCTTCGCGCCAGGAGCTCGCCGAACGTCTCACGCTGCCGGGCATAGGCGATGGCCATCCGTTGGGCAGCCACCGCCACCCCCACGCAGCCCGCGGAGTAGGGGATACGGTTTCGGGTAAGGGTCTCATTGGCAATGTAGAAGCCCATGCCCTCCTCCCCCAGGATGTTCTCAGAGGGGACGCGCATGTCCTCGAACTGGAGCTCCGTGGCGTAGAGGGCAGAGCGCAACGTGTGCACGATGCGCCGCACGGTGAAGCCTGGCGTGTCCGTATCGACGATGAAGCAGGTGATCCCCTGGCGGCCCTTGGCGGGGTCGGTGCGGGCGAACACCAGACCGAAGTCGGCGCGGTCGGCGCCGGAGATGAAGATCTTGGAGCCGTTGATCACCCACTCATCGCCGTCGCGGACGGCGCGCGTCTGGATGGCGCGGGCGGGGTCGGAGCCGCCGGACGGCTCGGTGAGGGCAAAGAAGCCGTGTTTCTCGCCCCGCAGCATGGGGAAGAGGTATTTCTCCTGCTGCTGCTCGTTGGCCACGTAGAGCTGGGCGAGGCCTGCCCCGCCGAAGCTGCCGTAGGCGGGTGAGTAGAGCCCCGCCCGGTGCTGCGACATCTCCTCCTCCATGAGGCAGCGGGTCATCAGGTCGACGCGCGGCCCCCCGAAATCGGGCGGGATGCCCAGGCCGTAGAAGCCCATCTCCTTCACCTTCGCCACCAGCCGGTCGAACTCCTCGCGGGGCAGCTCGAAGGCATCAGGGTCCAGCTCCGCCTCCAGGGGAACGATCTCCTCCTGGATGTAGCGTCGCACTGTCTGGGTGATGATCTTCTGCTCGTCAGAGAGCTCCAGGTCCATGGCCGTCCCTCTTCTCCGGCTCAGGCGTCAGCCCGTTCGACACCCCGGGCGGGCCCGAAGCGGCCCAGGCGCGGCACGGTCTCGCCGGGCGCCTCGTTGCCCTCGGGCAGACGCCCGTGCTCGTCGCGATGGCGGGTCAGCAGCTCGATGTGGCGGGTGAGGTACTGCGCGTTGACCTCATATCGAAAGCAGCGGGCGCGCTCGCGGACGACGGGGTTGGGCTCCTCGCCCGAGAAGTGGCGCTCGATGCACCCGCGGATGCCGAACGGTTCGCGCCCGCCGGCGTAGCCGACGTAGAGGACGTTCCCCTGCTCGTCCCCCAGCTCGTAGACGCCGGTTACGGGCGGGATCGCCTTCGTCGCCGCCGCGTCGAAGGTCTGCCAGGCCTTGCTCAGGGGCATTCTACTCCTCCTCGGCGCGCCGAACCGATCGCAGGGCCCTGTCAGCACCCGGCATGCGGGCCCAGTGAAGCGAGGAAGTCCTCCACCTGCCGCGTCGAGCGTAACTCGATCACAGCCGCCCGATGCGGGATCTCACTCAGGTCACGGCCGACGCCCTTGAAGTGCTTTCTCCAATGGGTGATGGCGTAGAGGAGCAACGAATCCCTGCTGAGAAACGTCAGCCGCCACGACTCGTAGTTGTTCCCCCAGAGCGGCTCCTTCGTCCAGGCCCTGGTGACGGTCCGCCTGAGGAGCCGCCAGAAAGCGACGACGAACGGAGGGCGTAGCCAGACGACAGTATCGGCCATCGGCAGGATGGCGTCGCGTATCATAGCGTAGTTGCCATCGCAGACCCAGCCGCCGTCGTGGCCGTCGAGCGTGCCGAGCACCTTGCCGCGAAACTCGTCCGCGGGCGTCGGTTGCCACTGTGGACGCCAGAACAGGGCATCCAGCTCCACCACGGGCAGACCGCACAGTGCTCCGAGGCGGCGGGCCACCGCGGTCTTCCCCGACCCGGGCGGTCCGTAGACCACGATGCGACTGCCGACTACTTGTCGTCGCGCCACTTCACTTCGTACACGCGTTGCCTGTCCCTGATACCGTTCAGCCGCTTGCCTCCGGCGTCCCGGAGTCACGCTCCTGCCGGCTAGCCGCCAGTGGCTCGCCAGCGAACCAGGCAAGGGCCGCTTCGGTGCTCACGGCGAGCACGCCGATGTTGCGCAGCTCGGCGATGCCTTGGTCGTACGCGCCCGAGATGGCGTCAATGACCGCGACCACGCGGAAGTCGCGCTCGCTGGCCTCGTAGACGCTGGTGCGAGGGCAGTTCGGGAAGTTGCAGCCAGCCAACAATATGGTATCGACGCCGCGCTCCCGCAGGAAGGCCTCGAGCGTTGTCCCGTAGAAGGCACCCCAGCGCGGCTTGTACATGGCGTACTCGTTCTCGGCCAAGACCTGGAACTTGCCCCGCAAGAGGGCGTCGCAGTCCAAGCGAACGCCGGTGGCGGGCTTAAGTGCGTCCACGAGCTCTGCACCATCACTGCCGGGCACAGCCATACGCAGGCCGCCCTCGACGGCGGGGCGCCGGACGGGGTCCACGTTGCTGCCGTCCGCCTGGTAGAGACGAACGACGTGCACGATGGGACGACCGGCGGCGCGAAAGGCGTCCAGCAGGCGGCGGAGGCGGGGCACGGCGTCCATCGTGCCCGCTATCTCCAGCGGCGCACCAGGCAGCGCGAAGTCCCGCTGCACGTCGATGGTGATGAGAGCTGCGGACTCGCGGTGGGGCTCGGTGTAGCGATTCATGGTCTGTGCATCGAGTTTCACTCGTATGTCGCCGTGCTCGCTAGCACGACACCCGGATGTGGCCTGCGAGGTCTTGCACAGTCAGCGGCCTGCGCGTAATGGATGCGCGGCTCCATCGGCGTTCCTCGCGCTCCCCGACGATGTTTGTGTGCGAGCCAATCGGGGTCAGGCAGATTCTGCACCAGCCTCAGGGCGATGTCAACGCGACTGCCAGCCTTGGTCTCCGTCCGGGAGGCCGGCTGGTAGTTGGGCAAGCTGGTTCAGGATGGCCGGCCAGCTATGGGCGCATCCGGCTCGCCATGAGGCGCCGCCGCAGACGCCAGAGACGGTGTTCCAGCGCTTCACGCAGGAGTGAAGGTGCCGTCGGGCCGCTACCGCCGCGCTGGCTCGCCACCTCGAGGAGCGAAAGCGCCCGCCGCGTCAGCGCCTCTGCCGCGGCGTAGTCGCGCCGCCGGTGCTCCTCCAGCTTGGCCAGCTCGATCAGCGCCTCGATCCTCCGGCCCGGCGTTCCACCGTCGCGGGCTTCCTGCCGCCAGAGACGGGCCGCGTCCCGCCAGCGGCCAGCGCGGCGGTAGAGGCGGGCCAGGCGCCAGAGTGCGACGGCGTTGGCCTCTCCCTCGATTCCTCCTTCGAGGGCGGCCGCGTAGAGGCGCGCCGCGTCCGCCAGGCGCCCCTCCGACTCGTCCCATCGGGCCAGCGCGAGGCAATCGTCGGCATCCGCAGGCACCTCCCCGCCGACGAGGCTCGCCAGGTGGGCGGTCAACGTCACCAGGGAGAGGATGTCCAGGGCGTTGTGGCGGAAGACGGCCCGCAGGGGCTCCGCCTCGCCCCGGCGCAAGTAGTCGAAGTAGAGGGCGGGGATGGCCCACCCCGGTACGTCGTCCTCGCGTTCCAGGCCGAGCAGCGCCTCCTCCAGATATGCCAGCCGGCAGGAAGGCAGCCGCCGCCGGTAGAGGCGTCGCGCCGGGTAGAGGAGGTCGAGGTGCGGCAGGCGGCGCGCTGGCAGCGACAGGCGGTTCAGGGTGAGGCGGGTCTCCAAGAGGGGCAGGTCGAAGCCGCGGCCGTTGAACGAGACGAGAGCGCGGCACCCGGCGAGGACTTCGGCGACCGCGGCCAGCATTGCCGTCTCGCCGCGCAGGTCGGCCATGAAGAACTGGCGCAGGCGGAAGGAGCCGTCCCCGCCCGCCGGACCGGCAGGCTCGAAGGTGCCGAGGCCCACCAGGAAGACGTAGGTGCCGGTGCCCCCGCCCAATCCCGTCGTCTCGACGTCGAGGAAGGCGGCGCCGGCGAGGTCGTCGGCGGCGACGCGCGGCCTGCCTGCCGGGCAGGCAGGCGCCAGACGGGACATGGCCGAGGTGTCGACGGCCAAGGCGTCTCGGAGGGGTAGGCGCCCGTGGCCGTAGTCCAGCGGCCACCACTCCTCGGCAAGGAAGACAGCGCCTCGGCTGGTCTCGACGCGTCGGAGCGGCAACTCCAGCGTCGGCTCGCGGGCAGCGTTCGACCGCGATGCTGGCGCAGGCGGCTCAGCCCCCGTCCCCAGCGCGAAACGCAGCCTTTCACGCAGCTCCACGGCCAACCACGCGACTCAATAGAGTGATAGCGGCGCGCTTGCTGTCCGGCGCCTCGTCGAGGCCGGGCCCGCCCGCCGGCGAGGCAGGGCCGACGCAGGAGGGACAGCCGTCGACGCAGGGACAGCCCTGAGCCAGCTCCAGGGCGGCGGCCAGCAGGGGCGCGTGGGCAGCGTACAACCCATCGGCGAGGCCGACACCACCGGGGTGCCGCTCGTAGAGGAAGACGGTCGGGGCGCCGGTGAAGGGAGAGCGCACCTGGGCCACGGCCTGAAGATCCTTGGGGTCGCACATCAGGAAGAGGGGAGCGACGCCCGCCAGCAGGTGGGCCATGCCCCAGAGGCCGGCCTGGAGCTCGGCCGGGGCCAGGCCCGCCCAGGCTGCGTCCTCCACAGCGACCCAGTACGCTGTCGTGTGCATGTCCTCCTGGGGCAGGTGGATCTTGCCCCAGCCCACGTTCTCCTGGGTGTCGAGCTTGATCTTCTTGAAGATAGTGGCCAGGTAGGTCACGGCCACGTCGCCGTGACAGCGACGGCAGCAGCCAGCCTCAGCTTCGGCGGCGACCTCCAGCACCTTCAAGTCGACCGCCAGATTGGCGTCGGTGTAGTAGTCGACGTCTACAGGCCGGACGTATGCCTTCTTCTCGCCCCAGTCCAGGCGGTCGACGTGGTACTGCTGGCCACCGTGCATGTAGATGGCCTCGTCGTGGATGAGGAGGGGCGCCGAGGGCCGGTCCATCTCGCCTACGACCCGCGGCCGGGGGCCGTCCTCGACGATGACGAAGTTGTCGATGGAGGCGCTACGCAGGCTCACCTGCTCGGCCGGGTACGATTCCGCCATCCAGTGATAGCGCCCGTCGACGGCGTGGAGGATGCCCTCCTCCGCCAGCAGTCCCAGCAGCTCGGCCGTATCCGCTCCGAACTCCTCGCCGCGCTCGAAGGGCAGTTCGAAGGCGGCGCACTTGAGGTGGCTGACGCGAATGATGAGGTTGTCTGGGTTGATCAGTCCCGCCTCCGGCGGCGTCTCGAACAGGTACTCCGGGTGGCGGGCCAGGTACTGGTTGAGGGGCGTCGAATTCGTCACGAGGGCGGCGAACGAGAGTCCCTCGCCGCGGCCGGCACGGCCCATCTGCTGCCAGGTGCTGGCCAGGCTGCCCGGGTAGCCGAGGAGGACGGCGGCGTCCAGCCCTCCGATGTCGATACCCAACTCCAGGGCGGTGGTGGCGGCGACGGCGCGCACCCGCCCCTCGCGCAGGCCGGCCTCGATGGCGCGGCGTTCGCGAGGAAGGTAGCCGCCGCGGTACCCCTCTACCGGCGGCGGCTCGCCCGGCTTCGGCGGCAGTGAGTCACGCAGGTGGCGTGTCAGCAGCTCTACGGTGAGCCGGCTCGGTGCGAAGACGATGGTCTGAACGCCGGAGCGCAGGAGGCGGGCGGCCAGAGTGCGCGCCGACTTGAGGGCGCTGCGCCGGATACCGAGCTCGCGGTTGACGACCGGTGGGTTGTAGATCGCCACCACCTTCTCACCCCGAGGCGCTCCGTTGCGGTCCACTACGGTCACCGGCGCCCCCACGAGACGCTCCGCCAGCTCCCCGGGGTTGGCGATGGTGGCCGAGCAGCAGACGAAGACGGGATCGGAGCCGTAGAAACGGCAGATGCGGCGCAGGCGACGGATGACGTTGGCCACGTGGCTGCCAAAGACGCCCCGGTACTGATGCAGCTCGTCGACGACCACGTAGCGCAGGTTCTCGAAGAGCTTCATCCACTTCGTGTGGTGGGGAAGGATGCCCGTGTGCAGCATGTCGGGGTTGGTGACGACGATATGGCCGGCAGCGCGGACGGCGCGCCGGGCATCGGCGGGGGTATCGCCGTCGTAGGTGAAGGTCTTGACATCGACGCGCAGGTCGGTCACCAGCCCGTGCAGCTCGTCGAGCTGGTCCTGGGCCAGGGCCTTAGTGGGAAAGAGGTAGAGGGCGCGCGCCTCGCCGTCGCCGAGAACGGTGTGCAGGACCGGGAGGTTGTAGCAGAACGTCTTGCCGGAGGCGGTGGGCGTCACCACGGCCACGTTCTCGCCGGCCAGCGCCGCCTCTACCGCCTGGGCCTGATGGCTGTAGAGGCGGCTGATGCCACGACGCGCCAGCGCCTCGACCAGGCGGCGGTCCAGAGCCTCCGGAAAGGGCACCAGCGAGGCCGAAGTAGGCGCCATGTGGCTCCAGGCCGTGAAGTTGGGGCCCAGCTCCGCGTCCGACCGCATGCGTTCCAGGATCTCCGCCAGAGACATGATGCGCCTCCTCGCACATGCGTTCGCAGGTCGGCGCCAGTATAAGCGTAGAACAGACGTGCGTCAATGGGCCACGGCCTCGTGCCAGTAAGAACTGCGGGACATAACACGCAGAGGTTGTTATGATAGGAGCCACGTGCCGGTTTCCATTCCCGCCAGGAGGGACTCTCAATATGGTTACTACCCATCAGAACTGGATCGGCGGACGCTGGGTGAATGCCCAGAGCGGCGAAACGCGAGAGAACATCAACCCCGCCAGTGGCGACGTGCTCGGCATCTTCCCCCGATCGGGCGCCGAGGACGTAGCCAACGCTGTGAGCGCCGCCAGCGAGGCGCTCGACGCCTGGCGGGCAATGCCCGCACCTCATCGCTGCGAGATGTTGTTTCGCGCGGGCGAGATCATCAGGCGACACAAGGAGGAGTTCGCCCGCGACATGACCCCGGAGATGGGCAAGGTCCTCACGGAGTGCCGTGGCGACGTCCAGGAAGCCGTCGACATGGCCTACTACATGGCAGGTGAAGGCCGGCGCTCCTTCGGTCAGACCACCCCCTCCGAGCTGCCCAACAAGTTCGCCATGTGTGTCCGCCAACCAGTCGGCGTGGTAGCAGCGATCACCCCCTGGAACTTCCCGATGGCCATCCCGGCCTGGAAGCTCATGCCCGCCCTCGCCTGTGGTAACACCGTCGTATTCAAGCCAGCGGCCGACGTCCCCAAGAGCGGCTGGAACCTGGCCAAAGCCCTGGAGGAGGCCGGCCTGCCGCCGGGCGTCCTCAACGTTGTCTTCGGCAACGGAGGTGAGGCGGGGGCGCCCCTGGTCGAGCACCCAGGCATCGACCTCATCTCTTTCACCGGCTCCAACGCGGTGGGGCGCGGCATCGCCATGACGGCGGCCCAGCAGGGAAAGCGTGTGCACCTGGAGCTGGGCGGCAAGAACGCCATCATCGTCCTCGACGACGCCGACCTCGATCTCGCCCTGGACGGCATCATCTGGAGCGCCTTCGGCACGACCGGGCAGCGCTGCACGTCGGCCAGCCGCCTCATCGTTCAGCGCGGCATCCTGGACGAGTTCACGCAACGTCTCGTCGCCCGTAGCGAGGCCCTGCGCCTCGGCGACGGCCTGGACGAGAACACCGACGTGGGCCCGCTGGTGAACCGGGAGCAGTTGGTGAAGGTCAACGGCTACATGGACGTAGCACGCCAGGACGGCGCCACCATCGCCTGCGGCGGCGTCATCGACGACACGGGGCCGCTCGCCAAAGGCTTCTTCTTCCGCCCGACCGTCCTCACCGACTGCAAGCCGGGGATGCGAGTGTGCCAGGAGGAGATATTCGGGCCCGTCACCGCCATCATCGCCGCCGACAGCCTGGAGGAGGCCATCGCCATCAACGAGGGCGTCCGCTTTGGCCTCTCCACCTCCGTCTACACGCGCGACGTCAACAGGGCCTTTCGGGCTATCGAGGGAATCACCACCGGCGTCGTCTACATCAATGCGGGCACGATCGGAGCCGAGGTGCACCTGCCGTTCGGAGGCACGAAGGACACGGGCAACGGACACCGCGAGGCCGGCCAGGCCGCCCTCGACACCTACACAGAGTGGAAGACGGTGTTCGTGGACTACAGCGGCCACATCCAGCGAGCCCAGATCGACTAGCGGGCGCCCCTCGGCGTCACAGCGCCCGGCCCGCGTATCGGCCCCGCACGTAGTTGACACGCCACCGGACTGGAGGCCGGACTCGAGGAGATGGCAGGCAAGAAGGAGAGAACGGGCACCAGCAGACTCCACGGACGCTCGGCCAGACTCGCCGACCTGGTCCAGTACCAGGAAGAAGCCGTGGTGAGCCACCAGATTCTCCACGGCGACGCAGGCAGCGTGACTCTTTTCGCCTTCGACGGGGGGCAGGAGCTGAGCGAGCACACGACGCCCTTCGATGCCCTCCTTCAGGTGGTCGACGGCGAGGCCGAGATCACGATCGCCGGCAAGCCGCTGAAGCTCAACGAAGGTGACGCGGTCGTGATGCCGGCCAACCAGCCTCACGCCGTCACGGCAGTGGGGAGATTCAAGATGCTCCTGACGATGATCAGGTCATGACCAGCGGCGACGGCGTCATCGATTTCGTGGGCGACGTGATCCAGAGGGCAAGCCCCGCGCTCGTCCGCGGCCGATGCCGGTAGGCGCTCAGCCCCTCGCGCGCCCACCGCGAAGGTGAGGTTGTCGCTGACCTCACCCCCCGATCTACCTCATCGCGCCGGCAGGCGCCTGGCGGCTGTCCCGCTGGTGCTACCTTCGGGCCCCGGGCCCGCGCAAGCGCCCTTTGACGGCGACCAGGCATGGGCTATCATCTTTTGTGACCCTCCGCGCACGAGATCCGAGCGATGCAGGCGCTAAACGAGCCAGTTAGCTGGTGGGGATGGCACGGGTGGAACCACCCGGAGCCGCTCTCCATCGTCGAGATCATGGAGAGGGGCACCATGCCCGCTGAGCTGGCGGCAGTATTCTGGCTGGCGCTGGAGCAGGGCGCCTCCCTCATCGTCGCCTCCGAGCCGCCCAGCTCCGGCAAGACCACTATCCTCACCGCGCTCCTCGCTTTTCTGCCGGCGCACACCCGCGTCTACTTCACCCGCGGCTGGGGTGAGACCTTCGACCTCCCTCCCGTCGACAGCCGCCGGGCCACGTACCTCCTGGTCAACGAGATCAGCGACGACCTGCCCGTCTACTCCTGGGGGCCGTACGTGGTCAGAATCTTCGAGCTGATGGCCGAGGCCTACTCGCTCGGCAGCACCATGCACGCCGACAGCGCCGAAGAGGTGATCGAGCAGCTCGAGGGAGAAGGCGTCCCCCGGAGCAACATCGCGCACCTCACCCTGATCGCTGCCCTCAGCGTCGTCTACGACGGTGGCCGCGTCGTCCGCCGGGTCAACGAGGTCACACTGCTCGCGCCGGGAGCCGACCCCGACGAGCTTCGGACTACCCCCATCGCCGCCTGGAACGCCAGCGACGGTTCGTTTTCAGTTCTGGAGTCCACGACGGGGCGGGCCGAGCTGGCGCGTCGCCTGGGAGCGGCCGAGGAGGGGCTGGAGGAGGAGCTGTCCAGACGGGCCGCGTTTCTCCAAGACCTGCGCAGACGAGGGGTGGCGGACATCGCCGCCGTCGACAGGGCGGTTGCGACCTACGGCCACTAGCGAGAGGGGCAGGAAGGGTCGGCGCAGGAGAGCTCAGTCGCCCGAGCCGAGAAGGACGCCTAGCACGGAGGCCTGGTCAGCGAAATCAGCGAAGACCAGGTCGGCACCGGCGCGAGAAAGCTCCTCCACGCTGCTCCAACCGGTAGCGACGGCGACGGCCTTGGCCTCATTCGCGTGCGCCGCCTCGATATCGATTGGAGTGTCGCCGACGACGTAGATCGAAGAAGGCGGCACCGTCGCCGCACTGTTCAGACGCCGTATGGCGGCGGCCACCACCTCCCGCCGGTCTTCAGAGTCTTCCCCGAAACCGCCGTCGACGAAGAAGTGGCGCAGTCCGTGGTGCTCAAGCTTCATGAAGGCGCCGCGGCGGAAATTCCCTGTCGCCAGGCCCAGACGCGTTTCCGGCGTTGAGCGCAGGGCAGCGAGCAGCTCGCGAACGCCTGGTAGCACACGACCGCCGCTGGCCTCCGTCAGCGTCCTGCGCAAATGGCGCACGTACGCTCTTTCGAACGTCTCCAGCAGCACTTCAAAGTTGGCTTCGCGCAATCGATGCAGAGCCAGGCCATCGCGGAAGATGGCGCGGTCCGTGCGGCCCGCGAACTCCACCCCGTGGAAGCCGTTCTCGACACCGTAGAGGTCGTGGAACGCCAGGTTCATGGCGCGGCTGCCAGCGCCGCCGCTATGGAGGAGCGTATTGTCCACGTCGAAGAGGAAGAGCCTCACGCCACTCACCGTGCTCCACATAGAGATTTGTGAACGCGGTAGCGAGGATGACGGAACGGCGGTGAATTCGGTATATTAGACAACGGCCCGCCCAACAGCATCATCTCACAACGCCGACTAGGCGCAAGCGGAGCGGGAACTTGTCGGTCATACTGGAGACACAGCAAGTAATCAAGAGCTTCGATGGCCTCCGCGCCGTCAACGGCTGCTCCCTGGATGTCCAGAAGGGCACGATCACCGGGCTCATCGGCCCCAACGGCGCCGGCAAGACCACGCTCTTCAACCTCATCACTGGCTTCCTCAGGCCTACGTCCGGCAAAATCATCCTCAATGAAGAGCGGATCGATGGTCTGGCCCCCCACCGCATCTTCCGCAAGGGCGTCGTGCGGACGTTCCAGATACCACGCGAGCTCAAGCGGATGACGGTGCTGGAGAACCTGATGCTGGTGCCGCCCGAGCAGGCCGGCGAGGCCCTCTGGAACCCGCTGCTCCTCCCCTTCCGTGTGCGGCGCCAGGAGCGGGAGCTCCGCGAAAAGGCGCTCGACGTGCTGGAGTTCGTCGACCTCTGGCACCTGCGGGACGAGTACGCCGCCAACCTATCTTCGGGGCAGAAGAAGCTGCTGGAGCTGGCCCGCACCCTGATGAGCGACCCCACCCTGATCCTGCTGGACGAGCCGGGCGCCGGCGTCAACCCCACCCTCATGAAGCGACTCGTCGCCAACATCGAGGTGCTGTGCTTCGAGAGGGGCATAACGTTCTTCCTCATCGAGCACGACATGGACCTCGTCACCCGTCTCTGCAACCCGATCATCGTCATGAGCAACGGCGAGAAGATCGCGGAGGGGCATCCGGACGAGGTCAAGGCCGATCCGGTGGTGCTGGAAGCGTACCTGGGGGGACAGTACCGGTGAGCATGCTAGAGGCCTCGCAGGTAGTTTCGGGATACGGGGAGGTAGAGATCCTGCATGGTGTCTCGCTCCGCATCGAGGAGGGCGAGATCGTCAGCATCATCGGGCCCAACGGCGCCGGCAAGTCCACCCTCATGAAGGCGATCTTCGGCCTCCTGAAGATCCGCAGCGGTACGATCCGCCTGAACGACGAAGAGATCACCAGCCTACCGGCCCAGACCATAGTGCGGAAGGGCATCTCCTACGTGCCCCAGTCGGAGAACGTCTTCCCCTCCCTCTCGCTGCGCGAGAACCTGGAGATGGGCGCATTCACGCGAACGGACGGCCAGCGCGAGAGAATGGAGGAGGTGCTAACGCTTTTCCCCGATCTGGCCGGCAGGCTCGGCGAGAACGCCTCCAAGCTATCGGGCGGTCAGCGGCAGATGCTGGCTCTGGCGCGAGCCCTCATGCTCGAACCGCAGCTCCTCCTCCTCGATGAGCCCACCGCCAGCCTCTCGCCGAAGATGGTCGAGGGCATCTTCAACGCTATCACGGACATCAACCGCTCCGGCGTCGCGATACTGCTCGTGGAGCAAAACGCCCGCCAGGCCCTGGGACTCTGCCACCGCGGCTATGTGCTGGCCATGGGACAGAATCGTCTCGAGGGAAGCGGGGAGGAGCTTCTCGCCAACGACGAGGTGGGGAAGCTCTATCTGGGCGCGTGACGCATGGTCACTATTCAGGCCGCCTACGGCCGGCTCCGCGATCAGCTCCGCGACTATCAGCAGCCGGCTGCCCAGCTCCTCACCGGCCCCGGCCTCTTGCTCCTCGCCCTCGGTCTGGGCGTATGGGCGCTGATCGCCGAGAGAGACGCGTTCGTCATCGGAGTCGTCACCGGGAGCGTCCTCGCTCTCGGCGCGATAGGCCTTACCCTCATCTACGGCATCCTCAAGTTCGCTCACTTCGCGCACGGCGACGCGATGATGCTCGCCGCCTACCTGGCCTTCTTTGCCCTCTCCGGCGTCGTCGTGGGAGAAAGAACCGATACTAAGGTGCTGCCCTGGAGCCTGAACGACCTCCCCGGCGCCACCAACCATATCCCCTGGCCAGACTGGCTCGGCGGCGGCGACTTCTCTTTTGGCTACGGTCTCCTCATCGCCATGGTCATTGCTGGCGCGGTGATGGCTGTTGTGTTCGTGGTGCTGGACCGTCTCGTCTACCGCCCTCTACGTCGCCGTGGCAGCGGCATCGTCATCTTCGCCATCGCCTCCCTGGGCGTCGCCATCGCCATGCGAAGTCTTATCCTCATCTTTTGGTCCTCCTTCCCGCGTTTCTACGCGCCCGGCATCCGCCCGACGACCGATCTGCCGTTCGGTATTCGCATCGTCACGGACCAGATCTTCATCTTCCTGGCCGCCATCCTTCTGGCTGCCCTGGTCTACTTCCTCCTTTACCGAAGCAAGCTGGGTAAGGCGATGCGGGCCATGGCGGATAACCCGGACCTCGCACTGGCCTCCGGCATCGACGTGGACCGGGTAATCATCTGGACATGGGTCATAGGTGGCGCCCTGGTGGGGATAGCCGGGGTGATGCTCGCCCTGCAGGCGCAGCTCAAGCCAGAGCTGGGGTTCGTGCTACTCCTGCCGCTATTCGCCGCCACCATTCTCGGCGGCATCGGCAGTCCACAGGGAGCCTTCGTCGGGGCGATGGTCGTCGGCATCAGCCAGGAGGTCGCCGTCACGCTGGGCTTCCTCAGCCCCGGCTACAAGTTCTCCGTGGCGTTCATCATCCTCATCGTGGTCTTGCTGTTCCGGCCTCGCGGCATCTTTGGAGCGAAGACATGATGAAGCTGCGCGCCGCGCTCGGTGCAGGCGGCCTTCGTGGCCGCATCAAGGGGGAGCGACTGCTCACGCCGCTCACCTTTCTGGTCATCACCGCCGCCGTCGTCATCATGCCCGCTGAGCGGTCCGGGTGGGAGGTCGGCCGCACTCTCAACTTCCTGACCTTCTTCGCCACCTTCGTCGCCATATACGCCGTCATCAGCCTGGGCCTCAACGTGCAGTGGGGCTATACCGGCGTATTCAACTTTGGCATCATGGCGTTCTTTCTTGTGGGCGCAAACGCAGCGGCGATCATCACCAAGCCACCAGCCAGCACGCAGTTCGTCCAATACGTGGGGGGATTCGGCGACAAGCTGGCTTTCATACCGGTGCTGAGCAGCGACCAGTGGCTACCCTTCCTATTCGGTGTCGCTGGCGCCGCGGTATTCGCGGGCGTGCTCGCTTTCCTTCTCTCCATCCCCGCCCTGCGCCTGCGCGAAGACTACCTGGCCATCGCGACCATCGGCATAGCCGAGCTCCTGCGCCGCATTACGATCGAGGAGCGAGGGCTGGTCAACGGCACGCGTGGCCTGACGGGCATCCCCCGCCCTCTAGGCGATCTCGTCGGCGCCAGCGAGTACAAGTTCGTCATGCTAGGGATTGCCGTCGTCACTCTTGCCGTCGTTTACTTCGTTATCGAGCGCGGTATCCGCTCGCCCTGGGGCCGCGTGCTGCGCGCACTCCGGGAGGACGAGCTGACCACCGCCGCCAGCGGCAAGAACGTCTTCGCTTTCAAGTCCCAGGGATTCGTGGTGGGCGCGATGATCATGGGCATCGGCGGCGCCATTTACGCCTATGCCAACAGTGCGATATCCCCCGACACCTTCACCCATTTCTTCGGCACCTTCATCTTCTGGGCGATGCTCATGGTGGGAGGCAGCGGCAACAACAAAGGGGCCATCCTCGGCGCTTACGTGGTCTGGGGCTTCTGGACGATCACGCTGCAGCTTCAGGGCTACGATCTCCCCGCCGTCCTCAGCAGCCGCATCTTCTACATCCGGGACTTCTTCATAGGGAGTCTCATCGTCATCATCCTGCTACTGAGACCCCAGGGCCTCATCCCGGAGGAGCGACGAGTCTCGATCTGGGTGGAGCGGGAGGCCAAACGGGTGCGCAGCGCGCAGCCAGCGCCAGCCGAGGGGTCCGAATCGCCCCCAAGCTAGATTCCCGGCGCAGAGAAACGGGGGCCTCCCTCGAGAGGGAGACCCCCAACTACCGCTGTTCTCTTTCGGTGATAGGACGAGACCCGTTGGCGACCTACTGGATTGGCGTGACCTCTCCCGTCGTCAGGTCTACCTTGTAGACCTGGTCGGTCACCAGATCCTTGGCCGCTGCGTCCACGTGCCAGGTCTCGATGGCACCGATGAGTACGTCGCCGTTCTCGTCCAGGTCGACGGGGCCGGATGCACCTTCGTAGTTGATGTCGTTCCCGTTAGCGATGAGGTCCAGCGCGGCCTTGTAGCCGTCGGTGCCAGGGGAGACCGTCTCACCCGGCGGGTTGGCAACGTCACGCAGAGCGTCGCGAATGGCCGTGGAGTCGGTGGAGCCGGCCTTCTCAGCCGCCAGAGCGACCAGGTAGACCGCATCGTAGATCTCGCGCATGAACGGCAGCGGCGGGGTTGAGCCGTACTCAGCCTGGTAGGCAGCCTCGAACGCCGCGCCCGTCGGGAGGTCCAGGGAGCTGGGCGCCGTGCCCTTCATACCATCGAAGTTGTCCCATCCAAGACTCTCGAACATGTCGGTGGACTTGGTGCCGTCACAGAACAGGAACGTCTTGACGTTTCCTGCTTCCACCGCTTCCCTCAGGAACACGCCGGCGCTCTCCGGGTAGGCGAGAGCGGCAAGGGCGTCCGGGTTGCCGCTGGTGCACTGGGCCAGCTCCGAGGAGTAGGTGGCCTGCTCCGACTCGTGCGGAACCTGCGCCGTCACGGTGCCGCCCGCTTTTTCGAAGTTGTTGGCGAAGATCTCCGAGAGGCCCTGGCCATAGGCGTTGTTGATGTACATCGTGCAGACGCTCTTCAGGCCCTCGTCCGTGGCGAGCTTCGCCAGGACCACGCCCTGCGCTGCGTCAGAGATAGTAGTCCGGAACAGGAAGTCGTTGTCGTTGGCAGCGGTCAGGGCGGGCGATGTCGACGCCTCCGAGATTTGGAGGATATGGTCGGGTCCGGTCACCGACTCTGCGACCGGCAGCGTCACCCCGCTTGCCAATGCCCCGAGTATGGCGTTCACTCCCTCCACCTGGACGAGGCGGGTCGCCTCCGAGACTCCCTGTGAAGGGTCGGTGCCGGTGTCGCCGGTGACGATCTCAATGTCCTGCCCCAGCACGCCCCCGGCGGCGTTGATCTCCTTGACGGCAAGCCGCGCGGCGTTCTCGTGCGCGGGGCCAAAGTCCGACAGGTCACCGGTGAATGCCAAGAGCAAACCGATCTTCAGCGGCCCCCCCGCTGTCGGCGTTACCGCGGCTGCCGGCGTCTCCGCCCCCGGCGTCGCCTCCTTTTCCTCTCCTCCCCCGCAGGCTACCGCCACAAACCCAAGGAGGACAACAGCACCGCCCAGCAACCACCACAGCCGCCAGCGTCTCCTTCCGTCCGACCGACCACTAAGGAATCCAAGCATGTTCGGATCCTCCTTTCCTGTTGCGACCGGGCCCTCTCCTTGAGGCCCACTCTCTGCCAAAGAATCCCTGTCTGCCACGCGCATCGTACGCTCCGAGATGGTCTCCGTCAAGCACCAACCACACCGGGCGGGCGCGGTTGACCACCCCCATCTCCGGTGCGACACTAGTAAGACCCAGATCGAGTCTCAGATACCGCCCCGAGCTCGGCCCATGGAAGCCATCCTCGCTATCTTCGCTACGTCCTTCGTGGTGAGCCTCTCCGGCGCCCTGACGCCGGGGCCGCTCTTCACCCTGACTGTGCGCGAGACCCTGAGGCGGGGCTTCTGGGCCGGACCCGTCGTAACGCTGGGCCACGGACTCATCGAGCTGCTGCTGGTGGTGGGGCTGGGCCTGGGGCTGAAGCAGTTCCTGGATGAGGGGCCCGTCACCGCCACCATCGCCCTCGTGGGCGGCATCTTCCTCCTCTGGATGGGCTACCACATGCTGCGAACTGCGCCCCGTCAGACGCTGGAGATCAGGCGCGAGACGCTCGCCCCGGAGCCCTCCTTGGCGCCGGCAGCGTCCGGCAACAGGGTTGCTGCCGCCGGCTATCGTGCCCGCCTCCTCGCCGCCGTCGCCGGCAGCGACAGCAGCTCCGCGACGACCGGCGGTCCCGCGTCAATGGCCGCGCTGCTCGTGCCGGCGGGCGTTCTCGTCAGCGTCTCCAACCCTTTCTGGATCATCTGGTGGGCGACCATCGGCGCCGCCTACATGACGGAGTCCCTCGACAGGGGAGCGGCAGGCGTGTCCTCCTTCTTCACCGCCCACATACTCTCCGACTTTGTCTGGCTGAGCCTGGTGGCCTTCGTTCTGGCCACGGGGCGACGGCTCATGAGCAAGAACGTCTACCGCACGATCCTGGCGCTCTGCGGCCTGTTCCTTCTGGCGCTGGGAGCGCGATTTGTCCTCTCCGGCATCGGCTTTCTCCAGTGACGCAGGCCGAGGCCCCAAGAAAGGCGAAGGCCGGGCAGGTGCCCGGCCTCCACGTTTCCCACTCTTCCCAGCGCCTATTCTTCGAGGGGTAGACCCTTCGCTATCCAGTCCACGGTCCCGCCCTCCACGTTGTAGAGGCGAGAAAGACCCGCCGCTGCGGCGAACTCGCAGGCGAGGGCGCTACGCTGCCCCACCTGGCAGATGAACACTATCTCCCGGTCTTTGCTCAACTCCTCGCGTCGAGGGAAGACAGACATATGGGGAATGTTTATGGCGCCGGGGACGTGCCCCAACTCGTACTCGTAGGCTTCACGGACATCCACCACCTGGACGTGTCCGTTCTTCATCATCTCGCTCGCCTCAAGCGCGCTGATGCGCGTGAAAGGCTCACGAGGGTCTTTGGTGGCCATCAGCCCCCTCCCTCATTAGCAAGCCCTCCGCTTGCTAAACCCTCAGGCTCCATTCTAGCAAACCGGCCGCCCGCGGTGCCAGCCAGGTAGGGGTCGAGCATGCTCGACCCCTCCGACATCGACGCCGCATGCACCTCTCGCAAAGCGCGAGGCGGCGTCTCGACGCGGCAGAGGGACTGAGCTAGAATCGAGGGACGGGGCTCGCCGCCAGCGAACTCGATCACCGCACTCAGCCGCGGAGGGACAGATGGAAAAGCGATTCGACGCCATCGTCATAGGTTCGGGCATGGGCGGCCTGTGTGCGGCGGCCGTCCTCGCCCACAACGGGCTGCGGCCTCTGGTGCTGGAGCAGCACTTCGCGCCGGGCGGCAACGCCCAGACCTTCCGCCGTCACAAGCAATTCGACTTCGATATCGGCCTCCACTACCTCGGTGACTGCGGACCCGGCAGCGTCTTCGACCAGCTCCTCCGGCAGATGGGCATCTCGGGCCAGGTCGAGTTCCTCCCGATGGATCAGGACGGGTTCGACACGCTGCGCCTCCCCGACATGGAGTTCCGCGTGCCGGCAGGCTGGGACCGTTACCAGCAGCGCCTGCGCGACGCCTTCCCCCAGGAGGCGCGCGCCATCGACCGCTACATCGAACACCTGAAGGCGACGGCGGCGCCCTTCGGCCGCGAGAGGGCTCCCCAAGAGACTGCGGTCGACCGCCTCCTGCGCAAGCCGCGCAACGAGTCGACCCTGGGCGAGGTCTTCGATGCCCTGGAGATCAGCAATCGCCTCCGCAACGTACTCGCTGCCGAGAGCGCCACGTACGCCGCACCACCTTCGCGCGTCGCGCTGGGAACGCACGCCCTCATCATGAGCCACTACCTCCAGGGCGCCTACTTCGTGCGGGGCGGCTCCCGCGCCCTGGTGGAGGCGATTCTGGGGGCGATCCGCGCGGGCGGCGGCGAGATCCGCCTTCGTTCGCGGGTGCGGCGCATCATCATCGAGGGAGGCAAGGCGGTGGGAGTGGAGCTCGCGAGCGGGGAGCAGATTCGCGCCCCCCGACTGATCTCCAACGCCGACGCCAAGCGCACGTTCCTGGAGATGGTGGGCGAGGAGCACCTGAGCGCGCAGCTTCGCGATCAGGTCAAGGAATACCGTATGGCGCTGCCCCTGTTCGTCATCTACGTCGCGATGGAGGTCGACCCTGCCGAACTGGGCATACCCAACACCAATTACCTTCTCATGCCCGCCTACAACATCGAGGAGCAGTACGCCGCCTGCTACGAGGGGCGCGTGCCCGACAGCCCCTCAGTCTACATGTCGATTGCGAGCCGGAAGGACCCGGAGAGCCGCAACCTCGCTCCAGAGGGATACACGAACCTCCAGCTTATCGCGGTGGCGCCGGCCCAGCCCCCCTCGTGGGGCGTCGCCGAGAGCCCGGGTAGCGGCGGGCGCTACCGGCACACGGCCCCCTACGTCGCCGCCAGGCAGGAACTCGAGAGGCGCGTCATCGACGTCACGAACGAGATGATGCCCGGCTTCCTGCGCAAGATCGTCTGGCAGGAGTGCGCAACGCCCCTGACACAGGAGCGGTTCACCGGCTCCACCGGCGGCACCTCGTACGGCCTGGAGCACACCCCCGATCAGTTCGCCAGCGCCCGCGTCGCCCTTCAGTCGGAGATCCCGAACCTGTGGATGGTGGGGGCCAACAGCATCATCGGTCATGGCATCGCCGGAGCGATGGTCAGCGACTCTGCCGCCGCGTCGACGATCCTGTCGATGCGCCCGCCGGCCTGACGGCGGACGCCGTGCCGGTGGTGTAGCTGCGTCGTAGGGGTCGAGCATGCTCGACTCCTGATGCGAGCTAGGAGGGGCCGTCGGGGTCCGGGACAGGCTCCGGCCGCCTCAGGTAGAACAGGTCCTCCATGCTCATTCGCAGCAACCACATCGCCACCAGACCGGACACACCGACCCACACGATGTTCAGCAGGTGTGTGCCGATGGCGTAGCCGCCGGCCAGGGGGCGGCTCACGCCCAGCAACGCGACTACTTCCGCCGTCGCCAGCTCGTAGGGGCCGATGTTGGAGGGAACCAGCGGCATCGAGACGATCATGTTCGCGGCAATCATAATAACCAGGTAGGAGCTGAAGGAGAGGCCGAGCCCAAACGCCTCCCCGAAGAGCCAGAACATCAGCGTCTCCAGGAGCCAGGCGACAAACGAGAGGGCGAGGACTTCGAAGCCGAGCCGAGGGCGGCGCAGGGCTCCCAGCCCCTCCACGAACTGGGGCACAAGGTCTCCCACGGTCTGACGGATCCTCGCCGGCACCCAGCGCAGCCAGCCCCGCTCCTGCCACCCCACCTCCAGCCGCAGTTGGGCGGCGCCTCCCGCCACCAGCAGTCCCCCGACGACAGCGCCGAACAGGGCCCACAAGAGGTTGGTCAGGGCGGAAGGGAACTCCGGAATTAGAGCCAGACCGAGCAGACCGAGCACGACGAAGGCAACGCCGTCGACCAACGTCTCGGTGACGAAGACGGTGGCGGTCAGGCCCGCCCTCGGCAGCCCATAGCGCTGGGCGGGCACCTGCACCCGCAGCAAGTCGCCGACCCGCACCGGCGCGGCGTTGTTGGCCATGTTGGCTATGAGGAGGCTGCCTAAGAGCCCCCCGAGCGGCACCTTCTGGATCGGAGACAGCATCAGCCGCCACCGCTGGGCGTCCACCACCTTGGAGACCGTGTAGATGGGCAGCGCCGGGAGCACGAACAGGTAGTTGGCCTCGGTGAAAGTCTTGAGCGCGTCTCCGATGTTGACGCGCCACACCAGCAGGCCGACCAGGCCGCCGCTGAGGGCGACCCGAAAGAGTAGCCTCCGGTCGAGAAGTCTACGCATCTCCCCTGTCAGCCGCAGCCGACCATGGGCCAGGCACGCCGCCCTCAGGTCGAGAAGAGCGAAGAGGCGCCCGAGCCATCCCGAGGCCTCTTGACACCCGGCAGCAGCGAAAGGTAGCCTTGCATCGGCCTCCAGCTTACACTACGGGCTGCCATCTCGCTCAGCCGCAGCCGGGCGGCCGGTGCCCCGCAGAGGAGCGTACCATGGTGGCGTTCAGCGTCAAGCCCACTGGCCACGACCTCGCAGAGAGACACATCGGGCATCTTCCAAGTTTACCAGTGGTTCGACGGGAGAACGATCCTACGGCAAGACGGCGGCCACTCCTTCCCTTTCCCGCTCGAACCGAGGGCCGGTGACGGCACACGGCTCTCCGTGGGCTGTTCAGGAGGACGAAGTGGACGCTAAGGAGCTGATCACGATAATTGGCTCGGGCGTGGGCGTTGTCGGTGCGGCTGTAGGGGCCGCATGGAGCGCGTTCTCGAAGGTTCAGAAATACATAGACGACCAACGCGCCTTGTCGCAACAAGAGCGCAACGAGCAACGCGCCTTAGCGCAGCAAGAGCGCGATGAGTTCATGAAGCTGACTCGTGAGGTTGCAGCCCAGCGACGGGACCTTGCGGAGGAGAGACGAAGCGCATTTCAGCGGCAGGTCGACACGATCCGTTCCTTCCTATCCGTAGAGAGAGATAGCGACCGGCAGGAGCGATTGGCGCGAGAGCTTCGGGAAGCGCAGGACACCTACCTGGGCTATCTCCACCGAGCAGCGCGATTTCTTGACGAAGGAGACCCATCGCTACTGAACGACCCAGAATACACCGGCGATCTCTGGGCTCGATTGCGGCGGGAGGCGCCCCCACCACGCCCAAAAGAACGTGCAGACGCTGCGCAGGCGGACGAGCTGCGCGAGCTCCTCGGTCGGATCGACCGAAGTGTGCAGGTGGAGACAACCGCAGAGGACCTGCGGGCTGAGGCAGACGCCCGTCTCGTTATCGGTGAGTACGAGGCAGCGGCGAAGCTGTACAGCAAGGTACTCGATCAAGAAAGCGACCGCGTCGAGGCCCTGGTCGGGAGAGCCTACGCACTCGATGAGCTTGGCCGCTACGAGGATGCCCTGGCCGACTACAACCGCGCCCTCCAACTCAGACCCGACGACCCCGGCACGCTCTATAACAGAGGCATTGCACTGGCTAACCTGGGTCGCCAGGAGAAGGCGCTGGCCGACTACGACCGCTCCCTCCAGCTCAAACCCGACGACCCAGACGCCCTCAACAACAGAGGCGTCGCCCTACGTCACCTGGGCCGCTACGAGGAGGCCCTAGCCGACTACAACCGCTCCCTCCAGCTCAGACCCGACGACCCTGGCACCCTCTACAACAGAGGCGTCACCCTGCGTCACCTGGGGCGGTACGAGGAGGCGCTGGCCGACTACAACCGCTCCCTCCAGCTCAGGCCCGATGACCCCGCCAGCCTCAACAACAGAGGCGCCGCCCTGGGCAAGCTGGATCGCCACCAGGAGGCCCTGGCCGACTACAACCGCTCCCTCCAGCTCAGGCCCGACGACCCCCACACCCTCAACAACAGAGGCATTGCCCTGCAACATCTGGGCCGCTACGAGGAGGCGCTCGTGGACTACGACCGCGCTCTCGAACTGAAGCCCCAGTACACCGACCCGCTCTACAACAAGGCGTGCCTCTTCTCGGTCTGGGGGAAGCCCCGCGAGTCGATAGAGTGGCTGGAGAAGGCCATTGGAGCGGACGAGAAGTGCCGCGCCACGGCCCGCACCGACGCAGACTTCTACAACCTGCGCAACGACCCCGAGTACGGCCCCCGCTTCCGCGAGCTCGTCGGTGAGGAGGAGCCGCCGGGGGAGCGGGGGGGGGGGGGGGCCCCCCCCCCACGGTGGAAGGGGGCGGGGCGGGGGGGGGCCCGGGGGGGGGGGGGGGGGCACCTCTTCGGGCGGGGAGGCGGGGTGCACGCGCGCGCTTGACGCGATGCAGTAGAATAGTCCCTACCGGGCGGCCTCTCAAGCACGAGGCGGCCGCCGCCCGCAGCACAGGGAAGTGACCCTCTCGGGAGGGGAGACTCGCAGGAGGTGAGCCGTGGCAGAGCTGGTGAAGGATCCCGTCTGCGGCATGGAGATCGACCCCGAGCAGGCGGCAGGTAAGTCGGAGCACGAGGGGACCACCTACTACTTCTGCGCCGAGGGCTGCAGGAAAGAGTTCGACGCCGACCCCGCGAAGTACGTGGGAGCGGCTGCGGCTCCGGCCGAGCCAGCGGCCGAGGCGCCCGCCGCGCCGCCGCCGCCGGCGGCTGCCGCCGAGCGACCGAAGAAGTGGTGGGAGTTCTGGCGCTAGGCAGCGGCGGCGGACAGTCGTAGCGCCCGGCTACCATCGAGCGAGCAGCGCCCAGCGGCCCGGGTCGGGTTTCGCTTTGGTTTGTTCTGGGCGCCTGGCCTATGGCGGCCCGGCGCCCCTGAAGAGGCATGTCCGTGGCAGTCCGGGACGCCACCGACAAGCCCCGCTGCGCCGGCGGCGGCGAGCCCGACCAGCGGCGGCTGCCGCCCCGACCGCTCGCGCAGGAGTCATGACTCGACCAGTCGTCTTCGTCACCCGCCAGCTTCCCGGCGACGGCCTCGGCCGCCTGGCGCGCGAGGCTGAAGTCTCCGTCTGGCCCGACGAGATGCCGCCTCCGCGCGACGAGCTGCTGGGCGGCGTGCGCGGCGCCGACGCCATCATCAGCCTGCTCACGGACAGGATCGACGCTGAGGTCATGGACGCCGCCCCGCGCCTGCGCATCGTCAGCAACGTCGCGGTGGGCTACGACAACATCGATGTCGACGAGGCTACCCGGCGCGGCATCTTCGTCGCCAACACACCGGGCGTCCTCACCGAGACGACCGCCGACTTCGCCTGGGCGCTCCTGCTCGCCGCCGGCCGGCGCGTCGTCAAGGGCGACGCCACCACGCGAGGGGGCGGCTGGAAGACGTGGCACCCCTCCTTCCTGCTGGGCCACGACATCCACGGCGCCGCGCTCGGCATCATTGGCCTCGGGCAGATCGGCGTCGCGGTGGCGCGGCGCGCCCGCGGCTTCGGCATGCGCGTCCTCTACCACGACACGTCTCGAAGAACCGAGGCGGAGGTTGAGCTGGAACTCACCTACGTCGAACTGGACCGGCTCCTCGCCGAGGCCGATTTCGTGTCGGTCCACGTGCCCCTGACCCCGGAGACGCAGCACCTCATGGGCGAGCGCGAGTTTCGCCTCATGAAGCCGACGGCGGTGTTCGTCAACACGTCGCGGGGGCCCGTAGTGGATCAGCGCGCCCTGCTTGGCGCCCTCTCCGCTGCGAGGATAGCGGCCGCCGCGATCGACGTGACGGAGGTAGAGCCGCTCCCGCCGGACGACCCTCTCCTCGGCGCGCCCAACCTCATCGTGACGCCTCACATCGCCAGCGCCAGCGTCGCCACGCGCGGCCGGATGGCGGACATGGCGGTCGACGCGGTGCTCGCCGTCCTTCGGGGCGAGACGCCGACGCACTGCGTGAACCCGGGGGCGGCGCGGAGAAGGGATACGGGAAGCGCCTAGCTCCCCGCGCGCGCCGTGCCAAGCCTTGACAGGTCTTCGGAGCTGTGCTAGCCTGATGATAGCCCGATGGGCTCGTGAGCATCCTGATTCCTGAAAAGGAGGGCCGCTCATGAAAGACCGAGTGAGATGGGGGGTTTGGCAAGTCGATGTCCCGTGCCCTGCCTGAGCGGCAGGGCGGACGAGCGCGGCGGGCCCCACAGCGAACAGGAAACGAGGCGCCCGTGATAGGGACAAAGTCCTGCCTGATTGGGGAGTAACCCCGTAGTGGGGCCTCGTGGAGCCGCGGAAACGACAGTCTAATAACAAACTCAAAGGCTCTGTCGAAACGACGGAGCCTTTTTGTTATTATTAGGCAGCATATGCAACGCGCCGTCGCCCGTAGAAGCAATCTCTGGCTGGCCAACGCTCTGTGGAAGCTGGGTGCCATAGAGTTCGGCGACTTCACTCTCGGAAGGACCGCCGTCAACTCGCCCATCTACATCAACCCCCGCCTCCTCGTTAGCAACCCCAGTGCCCTCCGCAGAGCCGCTCACGTCGTCCTGGACGAAATCGTCGCCCTCCAGAGCATGCGCAATCCTCAGGTAGCGCCCTTCGACCTGGTGGCGGGCGTCCCCTTCGGCGGTCTTCATCTCGCCACCTCCTACTCCCTCACCGCCAGGGTGCCGATGATCTACCTCCATCCCCGCAAGGACAGCTCGGGCAGCGACATCGAAGGGCGGTACAGCCCCAACCAGACCGCCCTGGTCGTAGACGACCTGATCACCGGCGGCAGCACCATCCTCGAAACCGCCCGCATGCTCCAGGAGGCCGGCCTCCGGGTGAAAGACGCCGTCGTGCTCGTCGACCGTCAGGAAGGGGGACGCGAGCACCTACGAGAACGAGGCATCAACCTTATCTCCGTCCTTACACTGGAGGTCATGGTCAACTACCTCATGTCGAGCCGCAAGATATCGGAGGAGTGGTATCGCCGCTGCCTCCACTACCTGAAGGAGGGCCATCCTTCCCCCGACCGCTGACGCTTTGACCGCTGGCTCGGGAGATGATACACTCTGGCGCGCATGGGTCCACAACGGCACACGGAGGTCACGCATGAGACTCAAGAGCTACTACCTACCCTTAGTACTCGCCGTAACCCTTCTCGGTGGCCTCCTCCTAGCCGCCTGTGGTGGGGGGGGCAAAGAGGAGGCAGAAGCACCGGCGGCGGGCGAGACTGCCGTAGCGACGCAGGAGGCGGAAGCAGGGGGAACCCCATCGGCCGCTGAGGAGCCTACGCAAGCGGGAGAGCTTCCCGCACCGGTCGACGTATTTGCCAACCTGAAGAGCTACCACTACTCGATTAGCATGTCTTTCGAGGGAGGAGATCTCGCCGAGCAGGGTGTCGGCGCGGTTTCTTTCAACGTGGACGGTGCCTTCGTCGCTCCCGACCGCAGCCAGGTGCACGTCAAGGGGGACCTGGGCGGCCTGTCCCTGGAGGAGGAGAGCATAACCATCGGCAGCAACAGTTGGGTGAAGAGCGGCGATACGTGGCAAGAGGGTCAGGGCTCGTTTGACACCGCGGAGCTAGCCCCTAACACCTTCTTTACCGGCCTCGATGCCGAGAAGCTCAGCGTCATCAAGCCCAGCGAGGAGACCGTGAACGGCGTCGATAGCTACCGATACAGCATCGACAAGGCCGACATCGAGCAGCTCCAGGCCCTGGCAGCCATCTTTGGCGGCGATACAACTTCGTCAGACCTGCCGGAGAACCTATCCCTGGACCTCTGGCTGGCCAAAGACGGGGGATGGCCTGTCAAGATGGTACTGAGCGCCAGCGGCGACACCACCGCCGGCAACGTCGACGTCAAGATGACCACGGATATCACCGACGTCAACGACCCCAATATCAAGATCGAGCCTCCCATGTAGGACGCCGCGACGCCGAGAGCTGTAAGAAGAGGTATCGAGATACGAAGAGAGGGCCCGCTGGGCCCTCTCTTCTTTCCAGGCGAAGTCCGCGACTAGAGCAGACGCCGGATCGGCTTGCGACCCGGTCGCGGGTCGTAGTTAGCCTTGAACATCTCCAGCTTGTCCCGCTCGATCAGATACTTGCCGGCGAAGAGGACGGCAGGAACCTTCTTTTGCTTGATGAGACGACGGAGGCTCTGAGGGTGAATACCGAGCTCTCTTGCGGCCTCCACCAGGTCAAGGTAGTTCTCGAACGGGCTATTGACCATCGGACTCCTGTAGTAAGACGCTAAGACACGTGAGTATTTTACCACTAATGTCAAGAGGGGGGAAGGGCGACACGTCCGGCCGCACACCGGTGGGACCCGCTGCCGCTCTGCTGGGGCGACGGCTAGGACTTCTTGCGCCGCCGCCGCCGCCGCAGGCGACGCTTCACTCCGCCGGCGGCCCGCCTGGCGATGGCGTCGCGGTAGACGCGACGCAGACTGCCGCCGTGCTTCGCCATGCGGCGCTTCGCCCGCTCACGCCGCTCTTCGCGCCGCTCGGAGCGGAAGGGAGGACGGGCCTCGTTCGAATCCGTGGCTTCCTGGCCGGGGGAAGACATGTCGGCACAGCTACGAAGGCTGCTGAGCCGTCCTAGCCGGCCTCGCTCACACCGGCGTATTCACGCAGGAGAGGCTGGCTGTAGAAATGACGACCAGTGAGCTCGCTGGCAGCGTCCGTGCACAGGAACACCGCCGCCCTCCCCATCAGCTCCGGCGCCTCCACGAATTCGCCGCCCGGAACCTGGTCCGGCAGACGGTGGTAGGTGGTGCCTGGCGTGAGGACGAGCAGCTCGGGAGAGAGGGAGAACACGCGGACGTTGTACTCCTTCACCTCCTCCGCCAGCCCCTCGCTCAGCTTGCGGAGCGCCTGCTTCGTGACGGCGTAGGAGATGTTGCCGGGGCCCCAGCGCTCGGCGGCTATCGACGATATGTTGATGATGACGCCGTCACGCCGCTCGAGCATGTGTGGCAGCACCGCCTTCGTGCAGGCGACAGGCCCCCGCACGTTGACGCGCATTACCAGGTCCCAGCGCTTCAGGGGAAGCTCCACCAGCGGGCCGGGGATCATGATGCCGGCGTTGTTCACGAGAATGTCGATCTTGCCGAATTCGGCCACGGCCGCCTTGACCATGGCGTCGATGCTCTCCTCGTCTGTGACGTCGGTCCTCACGGCCAGGGCGCGTGCGCCCAGAGAGCGCACCTCGTCCGCCGTCTCGAAGATGGTACCGGGTAGCTTGGGGTCACGCACCTCTTCGCTGCGCGCCGCCACCACGATCGCCGCCCCCTCCCTGGCCATCTCCAGGGCGATGAACTTGCCGATGCCGCGGCTACTGCCGGTGACAACTGCCACTTTGTCCTTCAACTGCATCTTGACCCCCCGTGAAGCGGACTGTCCTGGAAATACTGCTACTTTTCGGACGCCCAGTCAACGAAGGCGCGTCCCGCCACCCCCGTCTGTTCGTCCCTCGTTGACCGAGGGCGAGGCTTACCCTAATATATGGGGCACCCAGCCGGAGAAGGAGCCTATGAGCATCGCCAGCATTATCGACAAGGCGGAGGCCGAGGGACGCACCGTTCTCTCGGAGGTGGAATCGAAGCAGATCCTCGAGGAGGCGGGCGTGAGTACCGCCCGCGCCCGCTTGGCAACGACCCGCGAGGCGGCGCAGGCGCAGGCCCGCGAGATGGGCTTCCCGGTAGCCCTGAAGATAATCTCTCCCGAGATCAGCCACAAGAGCGACGTCGGCGGCGTCAAGCTCGACCTCAAGACGCCTGAGGAGGTTGCCGCCGCGTTCGACGAGATAGTGGCGTCGGTCAAGCAGGCGGCGCCCAACGCCGCTATCGAAGGGGTGTCCGTCCAGCAGATGGCCCGCCCAGGCGTGGAGGTCATTGTCGGCATCAGCCAGGACCCCCAGTTCGGCCCTGTCCTCATGTTCGGTCTCGGCGGCATCTTCGTCGAGGTGCTGAAGGACGTGGCCTTTCGCATCGTCCCCATCACGCCGCGCGACGCCCGGCAGATGGTGCGTGAGATCAAGGGCTATGCCGTGCTGGAAGGCGTCCGCGGCCAGGAGCCGGCCGACGTAGCGGCCCTGGAGCAGCTCCTTCTCCGCGTATCAGAGTTCGCCGAGCAGCACCCGGAGGTGGCCGAGCTGGACCTGAACCCCGTCTTCGCCTACAACGACGGCGCGCTGGCGGTGGACGCGCGCGTGATCCTGGCGCAGAAGTAACGGCGGCCCAAGGGCCCATTTCGACCGCGACCGTCATGTACAAGACGAAGCGAGTTGCCAAGAAGAAGCACCGGATCAGGCGCAAGAAGCTGAAGCTGAAGCGCCGCCAGCAGGGGAGCGCCGCCTCCCGCTGACGGCCGGCCAAGGGGCCCACCCGCCGCCAAACACCCGGACTCGCGAAGCGTGGGAGCTGTCCTGACATTCGATGGGGCTCCCGTTTGAGCGTAGCTTCAGGGCTTTAGCCCTGCTACCACGGCAGACCTGAAGGTCAGCATTTCCCGAGTACTCCTAGCCTTTGACCGATCTCATATCCAAGCTGGGGCGGGCCCTGAACCCGCGCACCGTCGCCGTCATTGGCGACAAGCAGGCGATGGGCTACCTCTGGCTGCGCAACATGAGCGCCTTCCGGGGCAAGGTCTACTCCGTCCAGGTCGACCCCAAGGAGATCCCCGGCATCGAAGCTCTGGGCATCCCCAACTACCAGCGGCTGGTGGACATCCCCGACGAGATCGACTACGTGGTCTGCGCGGTCCCCCGCGCGGTCGCTCCACGCATCGTCGCAGACTGCATCGAGAAGCAGGTCGGAGGCGTCACACTGTTCACCTCCGGGTTCGCCGAGACGGGCGAAGAGGAGGGCACGCGCCTCCAGCGTGAGATCGGCGAGATGGCAAGGGAGGCGGGCCTCGCGCTCATCGGCCCCAACTGCATGGGTCTCTACAACCCCGCCCTGGGAGTGCGCCAGAGCGCCGATCAGCCCCAGGGCGAGGCGGGCCCCGTGGGCTTCATCTCCCAAAGCGGCACCCACGCCATCAACTTCAGCCTCATCGGCGCGGCAAACGGAGTCAAGATCAGCAAGTCCATCAGCATCGGCAACGCCGTCGTCCTCGACGTGCCGGACTACCTCGAGTATCTGGCGCAGGACGAAGGGACGAAGGTCATCGGAGCGTACGTAGAGGGAGCGCAGGACGGCCGCCGCCTGTTTCGCGTCCTGCGCGAGGCCTGCCAGGCGAAACCGGTAGTCGTCTGGAAGGGCGGCCAGACACAGGCGGGCCAAAGGGCCACCTTCTCCCACACAGCCTCCCTCGCGACGCCATCGGCAACCTGGAACGCCATGGTCCGCCAGTGCGGCGCTGTCGCCACCGACAGCGTCGACGAGACAGTCGACGCCATCAAGGCGTTCCTTTGCGCGAAGCCGGGCGCGGGCCGGAGAGTAGGGCTCCTGGCCATGACGGGCGGCCAGTCGGTCGTAATCACCGACGCCTTCGTCAGGGAGGGGCTGGAGGTGCCGCTGCTCACCGACGCCTCGTACGAGAAGCTGGCCTCCTTCTTCAACATCATCGGCGGGAGCTACCGTAACCCCCTGGACATTGGGGGAACGATCGGCTGGGCCGGCCAGGCCGCGAACCTGGATCGCGTGCTTGAGATCGTCGAGCGGGACGACAACGTCGATGCGACCGTGATGGAGATAGCGTCGGGATTCCTGGCGCGTCGCTGGCGCTCCAACCCGGAGTCGCTGGACGAGCTCCTCGACCGGCTTGCGGCGCACCAGGAGCGCTCCCAGAAGCCTTTCATCACCACCATGCACCCCGGCCACGTCGAGGCGGCGGTGGTGGAGGTGCGAGAGAAGGTGGCGGCCCGCGGCCTGGCGACCTTCGCCAGCTTCGAACGGGGCGCCCGCGCCCTCCGCCGCTTCACCGACTACTGGCGGTTCCGGGCGGGCCTGGACTGAGGTTGGGCCGGGCAGTTCCGGTCAATCTCAGTCGGAAGCGAGGGCTTCTGGAAGCCAGATGTCCTACAATTGTCCGGGAGGTGACTGGGGAGTGAGGTTGAAGGACAGAGTAGCCATAGTGACCGGGGCTGGTTCGATAAGACCAGGGATGGGGAACGGTAAGGCCACCGCGATCCTTTTCGCCAGGGAAGGGGCGAAGGTAGCCTGCATCGACCGAAATCTTGACGCTGCCGAAGAAACGGTGAAGCTGATCGAGAGTGAAGGCGGTGAGGCTACGGCAATTCAGGCAGATGTCACCAAGGAACCGGACGCCAGGAAGCTGGTGGAGGCAACAATCTCTAAGTACGGCAAGCTGGACATACTGTTCAACAATGTCGGGGGCGCTCTTGGGAGCACCAGCCTCAAGGTCACAGTCGAAGACTGGGATGCTACCATGGACATCAATCTGAAAAGCGTGTTGCTCGTCTGCAAGTACGCCGTTCCCGAGATGATAAAGAACGGAGGGGGAACGATAGTCAACAATGCGTCCATGGCTGCCTTTCATTCGCACGCCATGTATGCCTACTCCGCCTCCAAAGCCGGAGTGGTCGCACTGACCAGGTGTCTTGCCGGTGGGTTGGCCCGCCACAACATCAGGGTGAACTGCGTAGCCCCCGGCCTTATGGACACCCCCATGGTCGCGCCCATAATGACAGAGAAGCGCATGCGCGTCGTTCGGGAGAGAGTGCTGCTTGGACGACACGGGACAGCCGAGGAGACTGCCTACACTGTGCTGTTCCTGGCGTCGCCCGAAGCCTCATACATAACCGGACAGACGATTCCGATTGACGGCGGGCTCTCCGTACAGTAGACGCTGATATGAGATAGACAGCCCATGGGTGCAGCGGGCAGAGGAGCGGCAAAGGCAGCGACTGCCTTTCCGTCCCGTGTCCCGCGAGGACAGGAAGGAGATCCTCGATGAAGGCTGCGGTTCTCTACGAAGCAAAGAAGCCCCTCGTAGTGGATGAGATCGAGGTCGAAGACCCCAAACGCGGCGAGGTGATGGTGAAAATCGTGGCGAGCGGCGTCTGCCACAGCGACCTCCACTTCATCGAAGGCCTCTGGCCCTTTCCACCGCCCGTCGTCATGGGCCATGAGGCGTCGGGCATCGTGGAGAAGGTAGGCGAGGGCGTCACCTACGTGCAGCCCGGCGACCACGTCGTGCTCTCCTTCGTCCCGACCTGCGGCGCCTGCTACTACTGCACGATCGGCCGGCCCGTCCTTTGCACGGAGGGAGGCGGCCGGGGCGGCGCGATGAAGGACGGCACCACACGCCTCAAGAAGGGGGACCAGGTGATGCGCCCGTTCGCGCAGGTGGGCTCCTTCGCCGAGTACGCGGTTGTGCCCGAAGGCGGCGTGGTCAAGATCCGCGAGGACGCCCCTCTCGACAAGGTCTCGCTGGTGGGCTGCGGCGTCATGACCGGCGTCGGCGCCGTCGCCAACACGGCCAAGGTCGAGCCGGGAAGCAGCGTCGCCGTCATCGGCGCCGGCGGCGTCGGCCTGAACGTCATCCAGGGGGCAGAGCTTGCCGGCGCGGCGAAGATCATCGCCGTCGACCTGCTGGACAACAAGCTGGAGATGGCGAAGCGCTTCGGCGCGACCGACGTCATCAACGGCGAGAAGGAGGACCCGGTGCGTCGCATCCGGGAGATCACCGGCGGCGGCGCCGACTACTCGTTCGAGGTGATCGGCAACGTCAAGGCCATCGTCCAGGCCTTCGACTCCGTGCGGCGGGGCGGCACCGCCGTCGTCGTGGGGATGGCCCCGGTTGGCTCCGAAGTCTCCCTCAATGCTGCCAGCTTCTTCATGCAGGAGAAGGTACTGCGCGGCTGCTACTACGGTTCCGCCCGCTTCCGTGTCGACATGCCCCGCCTCATCGACCTGTACATGGCGGGCAAGCTGAAAATCGACGAGCTGATCTCTCGCGAGTACCCGCTGGAGGGCATCAACGACGCCTTCGCGGCGATGAAGAACGGCGAAGTGGCCCGCAGCATCATCAAGTTCTAGGGTAGCTGTCAACCCGTCGGCCGCCGGTCGCGGCCTTCCGGCGCTCCCCACGCGCTGCGGCGCCGGGGGGGCGGCCCTGTGCTATTATTGCCCCACCCAGGGAGACGAGCATGCCGCAAGGACGTCACGCCCGACCGAAAGTGCCCGCGGAGCCCCCCAACCCTAGCGACCCTACGCCGGCGGACGCCCTTGTGCTGCGCCGAGGCTCCCTCACCGTCGCCGATGCTCAGAGCAACCCGCGCACGGGCGAGATCCTGCTCGCCGACGACTGGCACCCCGATCTGGACGCCACCCCTGCCGATGCCGCCTTTCGCATAGTCCTGCTCGCCCGACAGCCTCGTGGCGCGACGCCGGTGGTGGCCTCGCCAGCCGTGGCGGTCTGCGTGCCTTCGGGAAGCCTCAAGGGGCGGACGTTGATCAGGGAGACGGCGCCGGCCTACCTTACGCGAGACCGCGAGCGGCAGGCCGACTCCTTCGATCTGCCCGAGACGCTTGAGTACACGCGGGGCTCCATATTGACCGCGACTACCATTCCGCTGAGGATCGACGAGGTGTTCCCGCCGTCAAGAGCCGAGATGCGCCTCGAACTGCTGGCGGCCGCCTTGCTGGAGGCCGTCGAAAGGGAAAGGAAGAAGGCGGAGGAGGCAGACCCGCTCCTCCGCGCTTTGGCCTCCGCGCTGTCGGCGCCGCAGACCCTGCCCTCGGAGCCCGCGGACACGGCAGGGGCGCTGGCCGCCCTGCGCTCGCTGCTGGAGACGGTCGAGCGGACGCTGGCGGCCGGACCCGTCGAGCAGGAGGGACGGCAGGCTGCCGTCGAGGCCGTGGACCGCCTTCGCCGACTCGCCACGGCCCGCCGCTCCGGCGACGCCCTCTTCGCCGCCCGGGCGCTCTACTCCCATCCGATGGCCCTGGCCGAGGACGTCTACCTCGCCCGCTGTCTCTGCCGCGAGGTCGGTTCAGCGCTCCCGCTCGCGGCCATGCGTCGCTACCTCGCCTCGGCGGCTGTGCCCGACGCGATGCCGGAGCTGGAGACGGACCGGCGCATGGGCCTGGAGACCGCGTCTTTCGCTACCGTGTTCCACGCGCCCCATCGCCTCGACGACATGCGCGCCACCTTCGAGGTGTTCCGAAAGCGGTATCGGGCCGCCTACCTGGCTCACCACCGGCGCTACTGGCGCTCGGCCGCCGCTTTGCGCAAGGAGCTTCACGGGGCCGCCGTCACCGCCCGCGCCCTGGAACGACTGAATACGCTCCGAGAGCTGGGCGGCGCCGTGGGAGAAGAGAGCCTGAGCCGCTACAAGGCGCTCCTGTCGAAGACGGAAGGGTGCGCCATCGGTGAAGGGCTGGAGGGCCTGCTCGCCGGCCGCACGGTCTGCCCCTCCTGCCAGATCACGCTCGTCGATGAGCCGCCGGAGGAGGACGTCAGGCAAGCGCTCCAGGGCCTGACCTCAGCCCTCGCCCGCCAGCAGGCGCGCCTCTCCTCGGAGGCGGTGCGCCAGATCCTGGCGGCCGGCAAAGGCGAGCGCCTGGAGCGATTCCTCCAGGTCATTCAGGCCAGCGACCTCACCGGCCTGGCGAACGTCCTCGATGACGAACTCCTTGCCTTCCTGAGAGAGCTCCTTGCCTCCAACTTGCCGGCCACGAGCCTCCCCGTCCTCGAGAGGCTGCGTCGGGCCTTCCCGGAGGCGGGACAAGAAGATGTGGAGGCCGCGACGGGCGAGTTCCGCCGCCTCCTGCTGGAGGCGCTGGCCGCACGCCGCCGCGCGGACCCAGACCGGCCTCCGCGCGTCACCCTGGACTAGACCGAGGTCGCGCGCCTTGACCCACTGGCTGAGGTCCGTGTTCCGCCGACCACCGCCCGAGGAGGGGCCCGCGGACGAGGCATCCCCCTATCCTAGACTTATCGTCGGCCTGGGCAATCCGGGCCCCGCCTACTCCCACAGCCGGCACAACGTCGGCTTCTGGTGCATCAACCGCCTCGCCCGTGGCGCCGGCGCCTCAGTTCGCGGCGGCGGCCTCGCCGCCGTCGGCCGGACCGAACTTGCCGGCCGGCAAGTGCTCCTGGTCAAGCCCCGAACCTACGTCAATGAGAGCGGCAGGGCGGTCTCCGCCCTCCTCGAGCGGCACCGCCTCTCCCCGGCCGACCTGCTGGTGATCTGCGACGACCTCGACATGCCGGTGGGCAAGCTGCGCATCCGCGCCGGGGGCAGCCACGGCGGCCACAAGGGCCTCGAGTCCATAGCCGGCGCCATCGACAGCGAAGACTTCCCCCGCCTGCGCATCGGCATCGGCCGGCCGCTGGTCGGCGGCGAGCCCAGCTACGACCCGGAGACAGTGGCGGAGTACGTCCTCAGCCAGCCCCCACCGCCCGAGCGCAAGCGTCTGCGCGAGGCCGTGGCCCGTGCCGAGCAAGCTGTTGTCTGCGTCCTGGAGGAAGGGATCGAGCGGGCGATGAACCGCTTCAACTGAGAGGAAGGGCCGTGCAGGAAGTGCAGCCGCGCACTGCTCTACGGGAAGACCTCATCGATGGTGCGCTTCATGAGGGGCAGCTCGTTTGACTTGAACGCCGACCACGCCTCCTGCACGCGTGATCGGAGCTTGTCGAAATCGATATCTTCATAGTCAGCGGTGGGGAGAATCTCTTTCCAGAACAAGTTCACCCACTTGTCAGACAAGCCCTTTGGGGACGGTTTGAACGGGCTTCTCGCCTTCGTGGCCGCTTCGTATATTTGACGTCTGACGTTTTCATCGCCCGGTCCAATGTGGAGACTGAGTCCGAGCGAATTGGGATTCCATCGGGAGGAGTTGACGAACTCAAACAATACGATCATGCCCGTCTTGGTCCAGCCTTGGCCTCGTTGAAGTTCAGACGAATCCCATGAGACCGGGCGAAAGCGGATCCAGGTCTTGTTAGATACGTCGAGGGTAAATTCTGCTCGGTCTGCCTTTATCATTTCGAGCAGGAAGCCCCCAATCTCCGCTTGGCGATCAGGGCGGTATTCATAAATGAGGTCCAGGGCTGCCTGATGTTTGAGGTAGATCCGTCTGCACAGCTCTTGTATCTCTGTGTCCGGCATGACACGCCTCCTGATCATGGTTACGTAATGCGACAGCGCCGTGGCCACATGATCGCCGATAGTTGACGCCCTCATCTTCAAAAGGCGCTCGATAACGTCGCAAACTTCATCATACGTAACCCCAACGTAGTATTCGCTGTCTGAAGGTTCCTCCGCACTGACGTTGAGCAGGACGTAATGGCGTGTGTAATCCGGGAATTCCGCTTCCGCCACCCGTCGATACCGGCCTAGTTGATCGCTGTGCTCGGATGAGTAGATCTTGTTCTCGATCACGCAGACAAACTTATTGGACTCGTCCAGAAGCGTGATGTCGATGTTTCGCCACTCCCGGCGGATTTCGATTTCGGTCAGGTCCCAGATGTCAACATCCACAGGCGAAATCGTGTCAATACCCAGCTCCCTGGCCTTGACGCTTGTCCTAGACAGGAAGCCCTTCAAGAAGGAGTCGCCCAGACCGTGAGTCTGAGCGGGGCTCATCAGCCAAGCGAGGAAATCAGAGTGTCGTAGCTCCTGTCGTACGGCGCCCAGGGCTTCAAAGATGTTGAACTGACTTGTCAGCTCCTCAAGGCGCGCGAGCTCTTCATTCTCGAGAACGAACTCCTCAAGCGCTTGCCTGGAATTAGGTCCCTGTTCGCCGGTTGTCTCAGGCTGGCCGGTCATCTCTTCGGCTGCATTGTGTTTGGTATGGAGGTATTATGGGAAGGTGTAGGAGGCCACACGTTCCTTCATACCATGTACGTTATCGGCACCGCCGGCCACGTCGACCACGGCAAGTCCGTCCTCGTCCACGCCCTCACCGGCATCGACCCCGACCGCCTCCGCGAGGAGAAGGAGCGCGGCATGACCATCGACCTCGGCTTCGCCTGGCTCACGCTGCCCGGCGGCCAGGAGGTGAGCATCGTCGACGTGCCAGGCCATGAGCGCTTCGTCCGCAACATGCTGGCCGGTGCCGGCGGCATTGACCTCGCCCTGCTCGTGGTCGCCGCCGACGAGGGGGTCATGCCCCAGACCCGCGAGCACCTGGCGATCCTGGACTTCCTCCATATCAGGAGCGGTGTCGTCGCCATCACCAAGAAGGACCTGGCGGAACAGGACTGGATCGACCTAGTGGCCGCCGACATCGCCGAGCTGCTCAAGGGCACGACGCTGGAGGGCTCACCCGTCGTCGCCTGCTCCGCCGTCACCCGCGAGGGGCTGGACGAGCTGGCCACGACCCTGGAGCAGAAGCTGGCCGAGACAACGCCCAAGCGCGACATCGGCCGGCCCCGGCTGCCCATCGACAGGGCCTTCACGATCGCCGGCTTCGGCACCGTCGTCACCGGCACGCTCACCGACGGCAGCTTCGAAGTGGGCCAGGAAGTCGAGGTCGTACCGGGGGACCTGCGCTCCCGGATTCGCGGCCTCCAGAGTCACCGCCAGAAGGTGGAGCGGGCGCATCCCGGCACCAGGACGGCCATCAACCTAGCGGGCCTCTCGACGGACCAGCTCTCGCGCGGACAGGTGGTCGCCGCGCCGGGGCAGCTCATCCCGTCCGTCGCCGTCGACGCGCGCCTGCGTGCCTGCCCCCCCGATAGGCGCGCCCCGCGCTCTCTGCGCCGCACCATCCGCCACAACGTCACCGTCTCCTTTCACTCGGGCGCCAGTGAAGTGGCGGGACGGGTGCGCCTGCTCGACCGCGAGGAGCTGCGGCCCGGCGACGAGGGGTGGGCGCAGGTGCGCCTGGCCCGGCCCATGGCCGTGGTCAAGGGCGACTTCTTCGTCGTGCGGAGCGGCGGTGACACCATCGGCGGCGGCGAGATCGTCGACGCGCATCCGCGCCGGCACCGTCGCTTCCACGCGCCTACAATCGAGGCGCTGGCGCTGGCCGGCCGTGGCTCGCCGCAGGAAACGCTCCTCTCGCTTCTCGGCGGCATGGAACCCTGCGAAGTGGGCACGCTCGTGAGGCGGTCGAATCTGGCCGCTCCCGAGGCGCAGGCTGCCGTCGAGGCGCTGGTGCAGGACGGTCGGACTGTCGCCCTGGGGCCGGAGCCCATGGGGCAGCGCTCCGTCCTCTTCAGCGCCGGCGCGTTCTCCGCCCTCAAAGAGCAAGCGACGGCCGCCATCGCTTCGTACTACCGGCAGCACCCCCTCCGGCCGGGCATGCCCAAGGAGGAGCTGAAGAGCCGTCTCCGCCTGACCCCTCGCGTATTCGACCTGACGCTGGAGCGCTGGACGCAGAGGGGAGAGCTGGAGCAGAGGGGCGCCGCCGTGGCGCTGCCCGGCCACCGCGTCAAGCTAACTCCAGCCCAGGAGAGCGCCGCCCGCGCCTTCGTCGAGTCGTTGAGGGCGAACCCCTACGCTCCACCCACTGACCGTCAGCCGGACAGCGAGGTCCTGGCCTATCTTGAGGGGCAGGGCGAGGTAGTATCAGTGGGCGAGGGAGTAGTCTTCGCCGCCGCCGCCTACCAGGAGATGACGGAGCGCATCGTCGCGCATCTAAAGGCGGAGGGGACGATTACGCTGGCCGGCGTGCGCGACATGTTCGGCACCAGCCGCAAGTACGCCCAGGCGCTGCTGGAGCATCTCGACGAGCGCCGCGTCACGCGCCGTGTCGGCGACGAGCGGGTGCTGCGCAAGGGGTAGACATCCGAATCCGTACGCGAGGCTTCGTGGACGTCAACAGGACAACTCGACACAAGAAAGCCGGCCGACAAGGCCTCCGAAGGCCAGCCTTCAGGCTGGCGCGGTGGCCAGGCTCAAGCCGCTCGGCTGAGCTCACGACGAAGCCTGGCCTTCGGGGACTAGGTCCCTCGATGTGTCGGTCTGCTATCTCGATGAGCATCTAGCCTCGGCCGGACCTCACCTGCGAAACAACGACCTCCAACCCGCAGTCAAGAAGCCCCAGGCGGCGGCTCAGGAGGGCCGGACGGGCAACTCCAGCTTCCGGTGGAGGTACCACTTGCGCGGCTGACCGTGGCGCAGGCCGACACGGCTCCGGTCCAGATAGATCTCGAAGACGTCCCCCTCTTTGGTCCGCACCCGGTAGTAGCTGCGATGGTGTCGCTGTCGCCAGTTCTTCTTGAGGGGGGCCGCCATGCCGAAACTGTGGTCCTGCCAGCTCTCGAGCACTTCGGCTATCTCATGATCGCGGCCGTCCAGGCGAAAGGCGATCGGTTCCTTCACCTTGCCGCCCGTCACAACTTCGATCTGCCGTCCTACGAACTCGCCCATCGTGTCTACCGGTGGATGAACGACTCTGCCTGCCAGTAAGGGGGCTTCATGCCGCCGGGTCTTGCGCTAGAGACGCCTCCGCCGTCGGGGGAGAAGACCGTCGCCTACGATGGTCTTACGATTCCGGCGGAGGCGATGGTTCCTCGGGAATCGAGCTTGGCGGGGCGGGGGGCGCCTCCTCACCCCTCAGACGCCGGTGCAGCACCCAGCGCTTGCGCCCCTTCTTTCGCCCGGCCGACAGGTCGAAGTAAATGTCGAACAGCTCGCCGTCTCGCGTCTTCAGGCGCAGGTAGGTGCGCTGGTGCCGGTTTCTCCAGCTCCGGCCGAAGCCCGTCGCGTCCCCCAGCTCCTGGTCCCGCCAGGTGCTGACCACCTCCTCGACCTCGTAACGGCGCTTGCCGAGGCGAAAGGACGTGGGCTTCTCGGGCTCGTCCTCGCCGAGCTCCACCTCGATCTCGCGGTCGACGAAGTCTTTGGCAGCGGGTCGGGCGTCAGGCATGCTTCTCTCACCTCCCGACGTCTCAGGCCTCGGCGGGCACCGGCGCCTGGCGGCGGAGGAGGCGCCGGAACAGGCGTGGTACGTCGCCATTGTCCCATGTGATCAGGACCTGCGCAGCGATGAAGATAGAGCTGTAGGTCCCTGTGATGGTGCCGATGAGGAGGACGATAAGGAAGGGCCGGATCGTAGTGCCACCGAGGAGCAGCAACGCCACGATGGCAAAGAGCAGCGTTAGAGAGGTGTTGAGGGAGCGGCTGAGGGTCTGCACTAGGCTGGTGTTCACACACTCAGCCAGTTGCCGCCCTGGTACTCGCGCCATGTTCTCGCGAATGCGGTCGAAGACAACGATGGTATCGTGCACGCTGAAGCCAACCACCGTCAGCAGGCCGGTGATGAACATAGTGTTGATCTCGGTGCCCAACACCTTACCAAAGATTGAGAACGCCCCCAACACCAGCATCGAATCGTGGATCAGCGCGATGATGGCGGCGACACCGTAGCGGAAGGGGCTGGGCACGCTGCGGAACGACCAGCTTATGTACAGCAGTATCGCCACCGCCGCCGCCAGCACGGCGATGAAGGCGCTGCGGCCGATCTCCGTCGACACCGTCGGCGAGACGGAGGCGAACTCTATGAACTGGTTGGTTACGTTGCCCTGGTCGTCCGTAAAGTCGCCGAACTGCTGATGAAGCCTGGACTCCAATATGTCGCGCTCCGAAGGCGGCGCCGGCCCCAGGGGAGGCGCCTCGCTCGCGCCCACCAGCTCCTTGATTCGCACCAGGAAGCGGTTCTCGCCCGTGCGCTGCACCCGTGCCTCCGGGTGCCCCAGATCGGAAAGTACACCCTTCAGCTCACTCGCTGTGACAGCCTTGGCGAAGCGGACAGAGAAGGTTGTGCCGCTGGTGAACTCGATGCCGGGCCTGAGGGTCGGCGGGATAAGCAGCGAGATCACTCCCGGTAGGATGACCAGCGCGGACAGCAAGTAGTACCAGTTGCGCTTGGAGACGAAGTCAAGCATCAGTCGCTCTCCGAATCGGAGCCTCCGGCCACAGGACTGACCTCTGCGATGGCCGCCCGCTCTTCTTCGAGGTCCGCGCCGAAGAAGCTCAGCCGTCGCGACAGCGGCGTGCCCACCAACAGATGGAGGAAGGTGCGCGTCACGGTGATGGCCGAGAACATGCTCACTGCTACACCGATGGCCAGAGTAAGGCCGAAGCCCTCCACCAGGGTAACGCCCAGGCTATTCCCGAACCAGATCAGGATGGCGCAGGTGATGAACGTCGAGACGTTGCTATCGCGGATGGACGGCCAGGCCCGCGAGAACCCGGTGTCGATGGCAGCCGTCAGGCTGCGGCCCAGTCGCAGCTCCTCCTTCATCCTCTCGAAGATCAGGATATTGGCGTCGACAGCCATGCCGATCGATAAGACGAAGGCGGCGACACCCGAAAGAGTGAGGGTCACAGGCCAGATCTTGAAAATGGCGAGGAGCATCGAGGTGTAGACGAAGAGGGCCGACGCGGCCAGGACGCCCGGCAGGCGGTAGTAGAGCACCATGAACAGCATGACCAGCAGGATAGCCACCTCGCCGGCGATGACGCTCTTCCTTACGGCATCCGCGCCAAGCGTAGCGTCCACCTCCTCCTGCTGGATGGTATGTAGAGGGACAGGGAGGGCACCGGCGTTGACCTGGATGCTAAGCAGTCGCGCGTCATTCGCGCTCAGGCCGGTGATAACGCCCTGGTCGGTGATGACGGACTGGACAATGGGGGCGAGGACGTGGCCGTCCTCACCGCGCAGGGGATCATTATCCAGGAAGAACGCCAGGGGCTTCTTCAGCTCCTCGGTGGTTATCTGCTCGAGCAGGCGCGATCCTTCCCCGGTCATGGAGAAGATGACCTCGGGGGCGCCCGTGACCGGGTTGGACCGGACATAGGTGTTTTCGCGGAGGTAGCGGCCGGTCAGCTCCTTCTCGGTTCCATCATCGCCCGTGGCCGTCGCGGGCACCCACACCACGTTCGCCCGGTCCGCAGGGACCTCTGACGGCGGCACGAACTTCTCCGTACCGTCAGGCTGCAACACGGCCACGTTGCCCGACGCATCCTCTTTCATCTTGCGCCACTCGAGGAGCGCCGTGCGCCCCACCAGGTTGCGTGCGTCATCGGGACTGATGCCGGGTAGCTGCACGGAGATCCGGTTGCTGCCCTGACGCTGGATCTCGGACTCGGCCAGCCCGAAAGCGTTGACGCGGCGTTCGAGGATCTTGATGGCGCCATCCATGGCATCGCCGATGCTCTTCTGGTCGATCCCGGAAGTATCCGCCTCCAGCACCAGCCGCGTCCCTCCCTGCAGGTCGAGGCCGAGACGCATCGCCCGCCTCACGAGCAGCTTGCCCGTTATCTCGTTCCCGTTGAACTCGATCCAGGGAAACTTGATGCCCTTGCCCTCGGGCCAGGGGATGAAGCTGGGGAGATAGCGGTCGGGCTCCGACGGCCAGACCGTCACCACAGAGAATCCGGCGATAAGGATGACGAAGGCGAATAGCACCCAATAAATCCGGTTGCGCATCGCTTGCCTCTAGGAGCGTTTTCCTTTCTTGAGGCCGGACACCTTGACGTCCCCGCCCCGGTTCAGCGCCGGCATCCTCATCAGCCCGTCCTCAGGGGCCGCCGCTGCCCCGCGCCGCCGTCGACGCGGCCGCCCCCACTCGCTCTTGCGGCAGCAGACGCCGCGCCAGGGCCAGTGCCTCTTCGCGGCTCCCGATCTCGCCCGCCCCCTGGGCCTCCTCGACTGCCGCCAGGATGCGGCCCACGCCGGGCCCCGGCCCGATGCCCAGCGCCTCCATGATATCGTTACCGCTGATCAGGCGGGGAGGCGCCGCCAGACTTTCGTCAAGGTGGTGTCGCGTCAGAATGTAATTCACATAGGACACGTGGTTGCGCCAGCCCACGAGCCGCAGGCGCGGCCCTCGTGCCGCGTAGTGGTCGGCGAGAGTGAGGAGGAGCACGTCGACGGCCGCATCGCCGGTGTCGCGGAAGTAGCGATAGAGGGCGCGACGCGTGGGCGGCCCCTCCTTGCCGAGCTGCATCGGGCGCAGGTGCTCCCGCACCATCAGCGCCACCAGCTTCGCCTCGCGCGTACTGAAGCGCAGCCGTTCCAGGATGCGCTCGGCCTTCTCGGCGCCCAGCCCAGCGTGCCCGAAGAAGCGGATGCGGCCAGTCTTGTCGGGGGCACGGGTCTCGGGCTTCGACACGTCGTGGAGGAGACCGGCCAGCTTGAGTAGGACCGCCCGCGACCTCCCCTCAACCACCTCCTCTTCGAAGTGCTCGTGCAGGCCCGGATACCAGCGCAACTGATGCCAGAGCTCCTGCCAGAGGGCAGCCCGGCGGCGCTGCGCGGGCGGCTCCCCGCCCAGCATCCAGTCCAGGGCAGCCACCGTCTCGAGCGAGTGATCGAAGACGTCCCAATGGTGCTCTTTGGGCTGCCTGACGCCGCGACCGGCCGTCACATCGGGAAATACGCGCTCAAGGAGGCCGAGGTCGTCCAGCCTCCGCAGGGCGTCGCCGCCGCGCGGGGTGGCTAGCATACGGGCCAGCTCGTCACGCTGCCTCTCGGCTGCCGCGGCTGCCAGATAGGAGGCGTCGCGGCGCATCCGAGCGGCTGTGCCTTCCTCCAGCGAGAAGTCCAGTTCGGCGCAGAGGCGGACGCCGCGCAGAAGGCGCAGCCCGTCGTCGCGGAACACGTCCTCCCCGACGGCTCGCACCAGCCGGCGCTCCAGGTCGGCCTCGCCGCCGAACGGGTCAACAAGCTCCCAGGCACCGCCGAGCGCATCCAGCGGCAGGGCCAGGGCATCGATGGTGAAGTCACGTAGAGCCAGGTCGGAGCGGATGTCGCCGCGGAGGGGAGTGACGTCAATGTAGCGTACAGGCGCGTCCGCGGGCAGAGCCACGCGCGCGACGCCGCGTTCCGCGTCGAGAGGCACCGCCGTCGCCGACAGGGCCTGTGCCAGGTCACGGCCGATGCCCAGCGAGTCGCCATCCACCACCAGGTCGATGTCGCGCACCGGGCGGCCGAGCAGCAGGTCGCGCAGGAAGCCCCCCGCAACGTAGGCGCGCACACCCCGGCCGGCCAGATGCCCCTGCACACGGGCCAGCAAATCCCGCGCCGACTCCTCGAGCTTCAGGGCTATGTCCCGGTCGAATCGCGCAGTCACTCTACTAGCCCACCTCGGCCGCCTCTGAACCTTCGTCCACGGGCTCCAGCTTGACCAGCTCGTCCGGGCTCTCCAGGTAGTCGATATAGAGCACCCCATTTATGTGGTCGATCTCGTGCTCGAACGCCTCCGCCAGCAGGTCCTCAGCCTTGATACGCACTTCGCGCCCCTCCCGGTTCAGTCCCTTGACCGTCACGGTCTCCGAGCGCGTGAACTCCGCCTTATAGCCCGGTACCGAGAGGCATCCCTCGTCGACCATCCGCTCGCCGGAGCGCTTCACGATTTGCGGGTTGACGAGCGCTATGAGCTCATGCTCGGGCACCTCGACGACGATCACCCGCAGCGACTCGCCCACTTGCGGCGCGGCCAGTCCCACGCCCGGCGCCGCCCGCATCGTGTCGATCATGTCATCGATCAGCCTCTGGATGGAAGAGTCGATCTTCCTGACCCTCTTGGCCTTGCGGCGAAGCACCGGGTCGGGAAGCGAGCGGATCGGCAGGACAGCCAAGATAACCTCCCGTCCTCTCTGAGCTCCACGGCGGCCCGCCAATGTGCCGGGAAGGAAGCCCCAGACAGCTCGGCCGAGCCCTGGTTCTCGGCTTCGAGCCAGACGTCGCCCTTTATTCTATCCCATCGGCTTCCCGCTTGCAGCCCGCCCACCGCTGCGAACGGGCCCTTCGAGGCCATTCTCGCCGTCCGGCCGGGCCCGGCACGCCAGGAGAAGGTCCCAGGCCTTCGTCCCAGAACCTTCTCGCACCTGCCCGCGGGCCGGCGGGCGACGCAGACCGAAGCTGCGCGGGGCTAGGGCTATGCTCAGGCCTTCTGTTTGATGCGGGCGGCCTTGCCGGTGAGACCTCTCAGGTAGTAGAGCCTGGCGCGCCGGACCTTGCCCTGACGGACCACCTCCACCTTCTCCAAGCGCGGCGAGTGGAAGAGAAAGGTCCGCTCCACACCGACGCCGTGCGTGACGCGCCGAACCGTGAAGCTGGAGTTCGGCCCCCCCTTGCGCACGCGCAGGACAACCCCCTGGAAGACCTGCGTGCGTTCGCGGTCACCCTCGACGACTTTGGAGCTCACCTTTACCGTATCGCCGGCGTTGAAACCGGCGGTTTCTGGCTTCTCCTTGGTTTCGACCGCCGAAGCTACATCCATCACAACTGCGCTCAGCTAAGTACCGGCACCACTCGAAACAACAGCAATTCTAACCCGACGAGCCCTTAGGTGCGAGACCCTCGTCCTCTTCCTCATCGGCGCCCTCCGCTGCCAGCCGCCGCTCCCCCTCCGTCAGGCACGCCCGTTCCAGCAGCTCGGGACGCCGAAGGGCCGTTCGCAGCACGCTCTGCCGTCGCCGCCAGCGGGCGATCTCGGCATGATGGCCGGAGAGGAGCACCTCCGGCACACGCCAGCCCCTGAACTCGGCCGGCCGCGTGTACTGGGGGTACTCCAGCAAGCCGTGCGCGTGCGACTCTTCCTCCAGCGACACGTCGGAGCCGATGGCACCGGGAAGCCGACGCACCACGGCATCCACCACCACCATCGCCGGGAACTCGCCGCCCGAAAGGACGTAGTCGCCGATGCTGATCTCGTCGTCCACCCCATGCTCCCGCACCCGCTCGTCGACGCCCTCGTAGTGGCCGCAGACCAGCACGAGGCGCCTCTCTCCAGCCAGTTCCGCCGCCACCGCCTCGCTGAAGAGGCGGCCCTGCGGCGTCAGCAAGACGGCGCGGCCCTTCTCGGGAGCGAGGCCCGCCACCGACTCCAGCGCCCGGAACAGGGGCTCCGGCTTCATCACCATACCCGGCCCGCCGCCGAAGGGGTAATCGTCCACCACGTGGTGACGGTCCTCGGCGTAGTCGCGGATGTTGTGCACGAAGATCTCCACCAGACCGGCACTTCGGGCGCGGGCGATTATGCTCGCCTCGAAGGGCCCGTTGAACACCTCTGGGAACAACGTCAGGATATCGATGCGCATAGCGCCCACCGCAGTCTACGTCTTCCTGACCCCCGAGCGGGTGGCCACGTGGTCGCCCGTCTTGCCCCGCAACCCCTCCACCGCATGGGGAAGCACCGGCAGCAGGCAACCCAGGTTCTCGCGGACGCCCTTCTCGCTGCCGGGCAGGTTGACGATGAGAGTACGGCCGCGCAGCGCGGCGACGGCCCGGCTGAGCATCGCCATCGGCGTGTGCTTCATCCCCTCCAGGCGCATCGCCTCGGCCATGCCGGGCACCAGGCGCTCCGCCACATCGAGCGTAGCCTCCGGTGTCACATCACGGGGGCCCGGGCCGGTGCCGCCGGTCGTGACGATGATGTCGAAGGCGCCCTCATCCGCCCACGAGCGCAGCCTATCGGCGATCTGCTCCCGCTCGTCCGGCACCACCTCGTGGCGTTCAACCGAGGCGCCGACGGTGGCCAGCAGGTCGCGGATGGCGGCCCCGCTGGTGTCCTGCCTCTCGCCCCGGGAAGCCTTATCGCTGACGGTGAGGACGGCCGCGCGAATCTGCACCTCACACCTCCAAGCCGGGGCTTTCGGCCCCGGCTCAGCCCGTAATATAGCATAGACTTCGCCCCTGAGGAAGCTTGCCATCTTGCGCCGAGGTGGTATAATTGTGCACTAGAATATTCACTCTACCAGAAAAGCGTGGCTCGCCAGATAGGCTCTCCAGCGTCAGATGGGTACCGCCCGACGGAGGGGCTGGGTTCACCAGCCCCTCCGTCGTTAGGGATATGCCGGATTTCCTTGCAGAAGACTGCGAAAGTACTTGACAACAAGGTCGTCGGTGGTAAGATGTGGGAGTTGCTGGGGCATAGTGGGACGAGCGCACCGCCACGGGTGCCTGTGTGGGAGACCCGGAAGCGTAGCCGATGGCCTTTCGCGGCACGTTCGATTATACCATCGACGAGCGCGGGCGTGTGCCGGTCCCGGCCCGCTACCGCGAGGCGTTCGCAGCCGGCGTCGTCCTGGTGGAGGCGCAAGACGGCTGCGTCGAGCTCTACCCGCCGGCAGTCTACGAGGAGGAGGCAGCGTTCCTTACCCGCCAGCGGGCACATCGCAAGCGGAGCAGGCGTCTCCGCCGCGGCTTCTTCGGCCGCTCGATGGACGCCGACATGGACCGGCAGGGGCGCGTCCTCCTGCCGCCCCGCTTCCGGCAGCACGGCGACCTCAACGGCGGCGTCACCGTCGTCGGCCGCGGCGAGTGCCTGGAGGTCTGGAACCCGGCCCGCTGGGAGGCGGAGCGAGCACTGGTCGACGAGGAGTTCGGCGCCGCCCTGGAATCTCTAGAAGAGCGACCATGAGTCTGGCGACTATGACGGCGATCCACACCCCGGTGATGGTGGCTGAGGCGCTAGAGGCCCTGGCGGTGAGGCCCGGCGGCCGCTACGTCGACTGCACGGTCGGCGGCGGCGGCCACGCCCACGCCATCCTGGAAGCCGCCTCACCGGGAGGGATGCTCCTCGGCATCGACGCCGACCCGGAAGCGCTCGCGGCGGCACGCGAGCGGCTGGCGCCCTTCGGCGACCGGGTCCTGCTGCGGGAAGCGAACTTCGCCAACGTAGGGGAGGTGTGCAGCGACCTCGGCTTCGCGCCGGCGCAGGGCATCCTATTTGACCTGGGGCTGTCATCCCTTCAGCTCGATGAGGACGAGAGGGGGTTCAGCTTCCAGCGAGAAGGGCCTCTGGACATGCGGTTCAGCCCCAAGCAAGCGCTGACCGCCGCCAACATTGTCAACAGCTACAGGGAAGAGGAGCTGGCGCACCTCTTCCGACGCTACGGTGAGGAGCGGCGCAGCCGGCGCATCGCGCGCTACATCGTCGAAGGCCGGCCGTTTCTCACCACCACCCAACTCGCCAAAGCGATCGAGCAGGCCGTGGGCAGGGGTCCCCGAAACGTTACCCACCCCGCCACCAGGACGTTTCAGGCTCTCAGGATAGCGGTAAACCACGAGCTAGCCCATCTAGCCGCCGCTCTCCGTCAAGCTCACGGCCTGCTCGGCTTTGGGGCACGGCTGGTCGCCATCAGCTACCATTCCCTGGAGGACCGCATCGTCAAGGACTACCTGCGACGCGAATCGACCGATTGCCTGTGCCCGCCGGAAGCGCCCGCCTGCGTCTGCGGACACCGCGCGAGCCTGCGCCTCGTTAGCCGCCGGGCGATCAGGCCCCCGGCGGCCGAGGTCAGCGCCAACCCGCGCAGTCGCAGCGCCCGGCTTCGAGCCGCCGAACGTGTCCCCACGGGGACAAGCTAATAATACACGAGACGTCAAGCATGTCCGCCATCAGCCGTCCCGCCGCACGACCCGCAGCCGGATCGCGGCCGCGGCCCTGGAGCCTCCGACGGGTGTTCTTCTGGGCCTTCATCGCCGTTGCCCTCGTTGGCCTCTGGCAGGTGATCCAGGCCAGCGACGTCACCACTACCGGCTTCAACATCAGCCGCCTGGAGCAAGATCGGGCCAACTGGCAGGCCTCAGTCCATCAACTGGAGGCCCAGGTGGCGGCCCTGACTTCTCTGGAGCGGGTCGAGCGAGACGCACGCGAGCGACTGGGCATGGTACCGGCGCAGGAGCAGATTCACCTGGAGGTAGACGTGCCGGCGCCCAAACAGCAGCTCATCCCGCGTCGCTACCTGGACGAGGAGCCGCCGCCTTCGGAGCCGGGGGGTTCCTGGTGGGACCCCCTACTTAGGCTCCTGCCATTTCACTGATCTACCCGCGCTCCGGCCTTGGCTCGGTGGGTCTCGGGGCGTCACAAGTAATCGCAGGGATGGAAGGGGATGTCGGGCCGCAGACGTCGCATCTCCTGGCGGCTCTTCTTCTTAGGTCTTCTGCTTGCGGCAGGCGGCCTGGGTCTCGTCGGGCGCCTTGCCTATCTTCAGATCGTTCGCCACGAGTACTACGTTCTTCAGGCCCAGGCGGAGCACACCGGCCGCGAGATCCTGCGTCCGCCTCGCGGCGCCATCCTCGACCGAAACGGCTACCCCCTCGCTACGACCATCGACGCCTTCGACGTGCTCGTCGACCGCCAGGCGTGGGAGGGGCAGGCCTCGGCCAGCGACTGGGCCGAGCAGCTCGCGCCCCTGGTGAAGAAACAGCCGCAGGAGCTGCTCAACAGCGTTCTCGAGGACAAGGGACGTTATCACCTCGTAGCGGAGGCGCTCGACTACGACGCGGGAAAGAAGATCCTTTCCCTCGGCCTTCCTGGGGTGAGCGCGCACAGCACCAGCACCCGCTTCTATCCCGAGGGAGACCTCGCCTCCGCCCTCCTCGGGTTCATAGGCCGCGATCAAGTAGGTCTGGCCGGCCTGGAAGCGGACCTCCAGGATCAGCTCGCGGGCTCCCCCGGCGATCTGTCCTACGAGACCGACACCTTCGGTGATCCCATCCCGTTCGGTGACAGCAGGGGCAGCCCGGCGAGCCCCGGGTCGGACGTGCGCCTCACCATCGACCGCTATATCCAGCAACTCGTCGAGAAGGAGCTCGACGCCAAGATCGAGGCGCACGGGGCAAGCGGCGGCACCATCATCGTCATGGACCCCCGGACCGGCGCCATACTCGCCATGGCCAGCCGGCCCAGCTTTCGGCTCACCCAGCTCGACCTCTCGGACAATGCCGAGACAGACCTCTTCCGCAACCGCGCCGTTACCGATATCTACGAGCCGGGCTCCGTCATGAAGGTGGTGACTATGTCGGCCGCCATCGACCTGGGGTTGGTGACGCCCGACAGCACCTACTATGACGCTGGCTACGCCGAGGTGCCAGGGGCCACCATTTACAACTGGGACTTCAGCACAAACGGCATCCAGACCGCCACCCAGCTCCTGCAGAAGAGCCTGAACACGGGCGCCGTGTGGCTGAGCGGGCTCATTGGCGCCGACCGCTTCTATGAGTATCTCCACCGATTCGGTTTTGGCGAGCCGACGGGCGTGAGGCTGGGGGGCGAAGCGGCAGGGCTGGTACGCACTAACCAGGACCCCGGCTGGTACCCCGTCGACCTGGCGACGAACAGCTTCGGCCAGGGCGTGGCGGCAACGCCCCTCCAGATGATCACGGCGGTCGCCGCTATTGCAAACGGGGGCCAACTCATGCGACCCTACATCGTGCAGGAGGTGTCGGGTCCTGATGGCCGCCACGTCACCGAGCCTGTGGTGGTGCGCCGCGCCATTTCCGAGGCCACTGCCCAGACGGTGACCCAGATGATGGTCGCCGTGGTGGAGGGCGTGCCCTACCACCTGGCACGCATACCTGGTTATCACGTGGCCGGGAAGACCGGCACCACTATCGTCTCCATCCCGGGCGGATACGCCCTCGATGCGACTCTCGCTTCTTTCGTCGGCTTCGCGCCTGCGGAAGACCCCCGGATGATCATGCTCATAAAGATAGACGAGCCCAAGGACGACCCCCTGGGAGGGATAGTCGCGGCCCCGATCTTCGCCGACCTGGCGCCTCAGATCCTGTCCTATCTGAACGTCGCGCCGAACGACGATCTCCTGGCGCAGGGCCCCTAGAAGTGCATCCGCTCCTGTCATGATCAGCGCCGCTGAAGTAGAGCGTAGTCTCGCACCACTCCTGCGCACGCAGAGACGCGGGCCGGCGAAGAGGTTCCGGCGCGTGGCGACGGACTCGCGCATGGTAGAGCCGGGCGACCTCTTCGTTGCCTTGCCGGGCGAGCGCGAAGACGGCCACGCGTTCATCGGCGACGCCCTGGCCCGCGGAGCGCGCGGCCTTATCACCAGCTGCCCCGCGGATGCTGCTCCGGCCGTCGCCGTCTTCGTCGTGCCCGACACGCTGGCGGCGCTTCAGCGCCTGGCGGCCGCCCGCCGCGAGGCGAGGCCCGTGCGCGTGGTCGGCATAACCGGCAGCGTCGGCAAGACGACGACGAAAGAGATCACGGCGGCCGTGCTGGGCGCCCGCTACCGGGTGCTCAAGAACGAGGCCAACTACAATAATGAGGTTGGGCTGCCCCTGACGCTCCTGGAGCTGAGCGGTCGTCACCAGCGGGCCGTCCTCGAAATGGGGATGTATGCGCCCGGCGAGATCCGCCTCCTCTGCGAGATCGCGCGGCCGCAGGTAGGTGTCGTCACCAACGTGGGGCCATCCCATCTGGAAAGGCTCGGCAGCCTGGAGGCGATTGCGGCTGCCAAGGCTGAGCTGGTGGAGAGCCTGCCGCCCGACGGCGTCGCCATCCTCAACGGCGACGACCCCGCCGTCGCGAGCATGGCCGGCAAGACGAGGGCATCGATCCTCAGCTACGGGACATCCGCTGCCTGCGACGTGCGCGGAGTCGACCTGGACAGTCAGGGTCTGGAGGGAATCTCCTTCACCATTGAGCACGCCGGCAAGAAGGCAAGGGCCCGCACGAGCTTGCCGGGCCGGCACACCATCCACAATGCGCTCGCCGCCGCTGCCGCCGGGCTCTCCGAAGGCATGTCGATGGCGGAGGTGGCGGACGCCCTGGCCGGGGCCCGCGTCCCCTTGCGCCTTCAGGTGCATCGCGGCAGGAACGGCTCCACCATCATCGATGACACCTACAACGCCAGCCCCTCCTCGATGATGGCCGCCCTCGACCTGCTGGGCGAGCTCGCGGGCCGACGCATCGTGCTCCTGGGCGACATGCGCGAGCTGGGGATGCTGGAAGAGGTGGGGCACCGGGCGGTGGGCCGCCGCGCCGGCGAGGTCGCGCAGCTCGTCTACACCGTCGGCGACCTGGGCCGTCTCATCGCCGAGGAGGCGAGGGTGAGCGGCAACGCGAACGTCAGCCACTGGCCGTCGAAGGAGGAGGCGGCCGCGGACCTGAGGGAGCGGCTGGCGGCAGGCGACGTCGTCCTGCTAAAAGCGTCTCGGGCCATGGCCCTGGAGACGGTCGTGCCAACCTTGAGGGACTGAAGATGGTATACGCGCTTGTCGTCGGCGCTTCGGCGTTCGTGGTCTCCCTGATTGCAGGCGAGCCGCTGGTGCGTCTGCTGCAACGCCGGGGCTGGGGCAAGGCGATCAGCGCGGACGGGCCCGCCTCTCACTCCGCGAAGGCGGGAACACCCACCGTGGGCGGCCTCCTCATCTTCGGCACGGTCTTCCTCGTGACCGCCCCGACCAACCTCTTCGACAAGCTCTCGATCTTTCTCCCCCTCGGCGTCATCGTCGCAGCGGGCGGCCTCGGGCTCGTAGACGACCTCCTGACATTGGAGGGTCGCGTACAGAGGGCGCTCAACAAGCGACTCAAGCTATCGCTGCTGTTTGTGCTGGCCGTCGTCGCCGCCCTCATCCTCTACTTCAACCTGGACGTCGAGAGCATCAACGTTCCGCACTTCGGCAAGTACAGCATTGGGCCGGTGTACATACTGGTGGCCATTGTGACCATGATGGCGACGACCAGCGCCGTCGCCATTACCGACGGCCTCGATTCCCTGGCTGGCGGTACGACCGCCCTCGCCTTCGGGGCCTACGGGGTCATCGCCTTTCTCCAGGAGCAGACGTTTCTCGCCACTTTCTCCTTCACTGTGGTCGGGGCGACCCTCGGCTTCCTCTGGTACAACGCCCACCCGGCGCGGCTGTTCATGGGCGATACGGGGGCGATGGCCCTCGGTGCCACCCTGGCCGTAGTCGCGCTCATGACCGGCTGGTGGATCCTCCTGCCGGTGATAGGCATCGTCTTCGTCATGGAGGCGCTGTCCGATGTCGTACAGATCGTCTACTTCCGGCTCACCGGCGGGCGGCGGATTCTGCGCATGAGCCCTCTCCACCATCATTTCGAGCTTCTGGGGTGGTCCGAACCACAGATCGTGACGAGATTCTGGCTTATCGGCATGGTGGGCGGGCTTCTGGGCATCGCACTGGCCTTGACAGATTAGTGATAAAATGCTATGACAGGTTATCCGGACCTTAGAGGCCGTAGGGTGACGGTGATGGGACTGGGCATCGAGGGAGTTGACCTGGTGCGTTTCCTGATGGCCCAGGGCGCCGCGGTCACCGTCAGCGACGTCAAGACGGAGGACCGGCTCGCTCCCCGCCTGCGCCAGCTCGAAGGGTTGCCGGTGCGCCTCTCGTTGGGCGCGAACGCCGTCGCCGACGTCGCGGGCGCTGATGTCGTCTTCGTCTCTCAGGGCGTTCCGCTGAGCATCCCAGCCCTGGCCGCCGCCCGCGAAAAGGGTATCCCCCTTAGCTCCATGACGCGGCTCTTTCTGGAGCTCTGCCCGGGCCCGGTCGTCGGCATCACAGGCAGCAGCGGCAAGACAACGACGGTGAGCCTTGTGGGCGCCATGTTCGAGGCTGCCGGACGGCCGCACGTCGTCGGGGGAAACATCGGCGTGGGGCTGCTGAGTCTGCTGGAGGAGATTACGGCCGAGACCTGGGTAGTGCTGGAGATGAGCCACACACAGCTCGAGCTGACGGAGCGCAGCCCGCACATCGCTTGCGTCCTCAACGTGACGCCCAACCACCTCGACCGCTACTCCTGGCCCGACTACGTGGCCCTCAAGCGCAACCTCATCCGCTACCAGGGGCCGGGCGACTGGACCGTCCTGAGCTATGACAACGCCGAAACGCGCGCGATGGCATCGGAAGCGGCGGGGGACGTGGCCTTCTTCAGCGGCCGCGGGCCGGTGCCCGGCGATGGCGCCTTCCTTCGTGACGGCGTCATCGTCTTGCGCCGCCAGGGCCGCGAGACGCCGGTCCTGCCGGCCGCCGACATCCCCCTGCGCGGCGACCACAACATCGAAAACGTGGCGGCCGCCACCGCCGTCGCCGCCCTCTGCTGCATCGAGCCCGATGCCATCGCGAGCGCCGTACGGAGCTTCCGGCCGGCGCCCCACCGGCTGGAGCTGGTCGAGCGGGTCGATGGCGTCGCCTACTACAACGACAGCATCGCCACGACTCCAGGGCGGGCGCTCGCCGGGCTGCGGTCGTTCGCCGAGCCGGTGGTCCTGCTCCTGGGCGGCCGTGAGAAGCATCTGCCGCTGGCGGAGCTGGCCACAGAGGCCTGCCGCCGCTGTCGAGCCGCGATACTCTTCGGCGAGGCGGGTCCGCTCCTGGAGGAGGCGCTTCGGGCTGGCAGCGGCGCGGAAGGCGGTTGCGACGTCCCCATCCGTCGAGTTGAGACGCTTGCGGAGGCGGTGCGGGCCGCCCGCGAAGAGGCGCAGCCCGGAGACGTAGTGCTACTCTCGCCCGCCTGCACCAGCTTCGACGCCTATGAGAATTTCGAGGAGCGCGGCGACGACTTCCGCCGCACCGTTCGCCGCATGAAGAGGAGCCAGGGAGGGCAGCCGCCATAGCCGCTACCGTAACGAGCCGTCTGCGCGTGGGCCAGCCCGATTACATGATCCTGGGCCTGGTGGCGGTGCTGCTGGTGCTGGGGCTCATAATCGTGTACAGCGCCAGCTTCGCCGTGGGACAGCTCGAGTACAACGACGCCACCTACTTCATCGCCCGACAGGCCGTCTGGGCCGGCATCGGCGTCTGCCTGCTGCTGTTCCTCATGCGAACAGACTACCGCCTGCTCCGCTACGCAAGCCCGCTGCTGATGATAGTGGCGGTGGCGAGCCTGATGGTAGTGCTGGTGCCCGGCATCGGCCTCGAGAGAAACGGGGCGAGCCGCTGGCTGGCGTTGGGTCCGCTGCCCCCGATCCAGCCGAGCGAATTCGCAAAGGTAGCCCTCATCATCTACATCTCGGCCTGGCTCGCCAGCAGGGGACGCAGCGTCAGGAGCTTCGCAATGGGGCTCGTCCCGTTCGTCGTCCTGGTGGGCATGGTGGGCGGCCTGATCCTGCTGGAGCCGGACCTCGGCACAGCCATCGTCATCGTCCTGACCATGCTCACTCTCTTCTTCGTGGCCGGGGCCTCCCTCACGCACCTGCTGGCTCTGCTGATGGCCGGGGGCGTGGCCACCAGCCTTCTCATCGTCGCGGGCGGCTACCGGGCGGACCGCATCTTCGCCTTCACCTCAGCCGAGGACGATCCGGCAGGGCGCGGGTTTCACATCCTCCAGTTGCTCATCGCTCTGGGCAGCGGCGGCATCGGCGGCCTGGGGCTCGGAGCGAGCCGGCAGAAGTTCTTCTACGTCCCAAGCGCCCATACCGACGGCATCTTCGCCATCATCGGCGAGGAGATGGGCTTCATCGGCGCTGTAGTGGTGATCATCCTGTTCGGAGCGCTTGTCTTCCGGGGACTGCGCGTGATGCTGCACGCCCGCGACGACTTCGGCGCCTTTCTCGCCGTGGGCGTGACCACCTGGATAGCGTTCCAAACTCTCATAAACATCGGCGGCACGACGCGCTCCATACCCCTCACGGGCATCCCGCTGCCGTTCCTGAGCTACGGCGGGTCGGCCCTGGCGGCCGCCCTCGCAGGAGTGGGCATCCTCCTCAGCGTCTCACGCTACGGCACCGGTCAGAAGTACATGGAGACTGAGAGGCGCGCAGGCACGGCGAAGGGGCGGGCCCGGGCTCTCAACTTCGGCCACGCCTCAGGCCGGAGCCCGCCCCGAAGAGGAGCAGGGTGAAGGTGGTGCTTTCGGGAGGGGGTACAGGCGGACACGTCTATCCGGCCCTGGCGGTGGCGTCGGCCCTCCGCCAGGAGCTGGGAGAGCGCGAGGAGCTTGACTTGCTCTACGTAGGGACGCGAGGCAGAGCCGAGGACGAGCTGGTCGCGCGTGAGGGAGTCCCGTTCCAGGCGGTGCGAGCAGGTGCCCTTCGCGTCGGTGCCCCCTGGGCGATGGCGCGCGGCATATTCAGCCTGGCGCTCGGCACCGTTCAGGCGCTCCGCATACTGGGCCGCGTTAGGCCGGAAATCGTATTCGCCACCGGCGGCTATGCCAGCGTGCCCGTCGCCGTAGCGGCCTGGCGGCGCCGTATCCCTCTCGTCGTCTATCTGCCGGACGTGCGTCCGGGCTGGGCAGTACGCCTTCTGGCCCGCCTGGCCAGCAAGGTCGTCGCAACCACCGACGCCTCCCTCGGCCGCCTGCCCGCCGCCAAGACCGTCGTCACCGGCTATCCCGTCCGCGAGGCGTTTTTCGAGGCGCGGAAGGATGAGGGGCGGCAGCGGCTGAGCCTTAACCCCGACCGAAAGACGCTCCTGGTCAGCGGCGCCAGTCAGGGGGCCCACAGCATCAACCGGAGTATCGCCAGCGATCTATCACGGCTCCTGGAGTTATGTCAAGTCATCCACATCGCCGGCGCCGCCGACGAAGAGTGGCTTCGCCAGGTCGAGCGGCGACTGCCCAACGGGCTGCGCGCCGGCTACCACCTCTACGCCTACCTGCACGAGGAGATGCCGTGGGCGATGGCCGCTGCCGACCTTGCCGTCATGCGTTCGGGCGCTTCCTGCCTGGGCGAGCTGCCGGCGCTGGGCCTGCCCGCCGTCCTTGTGCCCTACCCCCACGCGGGAGGACACCAGCGCTGGAACGCCCGCCACCTCGTCGAGCAGGGAGCGGCCGTGCAACTCGAGGACGAGGCCCTCTCGAACCTGTTCTCGCTGATCCGTTCGCTGCTCACAGACGATGCGCGGCGAGAGGAGATGGCCGCGGCGATGCGGCGGCTCGCCCGACCCGACGCGGCGCGGAATATCGCGCGGGTGCTTATCGAGGCGGCGGCATGAGGGCAATAGCGGCAGAAGGAGAGCGGACCACAGTGCAGGCTATTCCACATCGCGTCCACCTCGTGGGCATCGGCGGCATGCACATGTCGGCCATCGCCCAGATCCTGCTGGCGCGCGGACACGCCGTGTCAGGTTCAGACGTGCGACCTTCCGCCCTCACCGAGCGGCTCGCGGCGCTCGGAGCGACCGTCTTTGAGGGCCACCGGGCCGAACACCTGGGAGACGCGGGGCTGCTCGTGGCCACGTCAGCCGCCCGCTCGGACAACCCGGAGCTGGCCGAGGCGCAGCGTCGGGGCATCCCGGTGCTCAAGCGGGCGCAGATGGTGGCGCGTCTGATGGAAGGGACCTACAGCGTCGCCGTCGCCGGCACTCACGGAAAGTCCACGACCACCGGTCTCATGGCCTTCATCCTCCAGCGCTCGGGCCTCGATCCGACCTTCCTGGTCGGCGGCGAGCTGGTCGACCTGAGAACGAACGCCTCGGCGGGTGAGGGGCGCCACATCGTGGTGGAGGCGGACGAGTTCGACGCCGCCTTCCTCCAGTACCGGCCCCAACTCGCCGTCGTCACCAACATAGAGGCGGACCACCTGGACATCTACGGCTCCATCGACAGGCTGGCCGCAGCTTTCGCCCAGTTCCTATCGCAGGTGGAGCCTCGAGGACACATCATCGCCTGCGCCGACAGCGCCCTCCTTCAGGGTCTCCTAGAGCGGCAGGCCAGCAGCGCGGGTGGCCTCCAGACGGAGGACGTCCAGTTCTACGCTCTGGATGAGGAGGCGACCTGGAGCGCCGTCGACGTCGAGCCCCACGAAGAGGGAGGTCACTCTTTCGCGGTCCTGCGGGGCGGCCGGCCCTACGGCGACTTTCGGACGCCTTTGCCCGGCCGCCATAACGTGGCCAACGCCCTGGCCGCCATCGCCGCCTCCCGCGTCCTGGGCCTGCCACTGGAGTACACCCAGCAGGCGGTGGCTGAGTACCGCGGCATCCGCCGGCGCTTCGAGCTGGTCGGGGAGGCGGCCGGCGTCACCGTCATGGACGACTATGCCCACCACCCGACGGAGGTGCGGGCGACGCTGGCGGCAGCGCGTGAGCGCTTCCCGGGCCGACGCCTGGTCGGCGTCTTCCAGCCCCACACGTACAGTCGCAGCCGCTACTTGCTGGAGGGCTTCCGCACCTGCTTCGAGGGGCTCGACGTGCTCTTCGTAACCGATACCTACGCCGCGCGCGAGGAGCCCGGCGCCGGCATGACCGGCAGCGACCTGGCTGCCGCCATCCGAAAGCCGGCCGCCCGCTTCGTCGCTGCTTTCGCCGAGGCGGCACGGGCGGCCGCGGCTGAGCTGCGGACCGGCGACGTGCTCTTCACGATCGGCGCCGGCGACGTCGACCAGGTAGCGCCGATGGTGCTGCAACGATTGAAAGAGCGAGGCGAGGAGACGGCGCGCGGCAAGAGATAGCCAAGTCCTGTTTCGCGTTCCGCCTTCCAGGGGGAAACGAGTAGACGTGGTCAGCCAGGAGCTTCTGACGGAGCTAGGACGATTCACAGTGGTGAGGCTCGGCGAACCTCTCAGCCGCCACACGACGTTCGGCATCGGCGGGCCGGCCGATGCCTACGTGGTGGCGGGCTCCGCCGACGACCTGCGGCACATCGGGGATGCGTGCCGCCGTCGAGAGACGCCGTTCTTCATCCTCGGCTCCGGCAGCAACATCCTGGCGGGCGATGCTGGCATCCGCGGCGTCGTCGTCGAGAACCGGGCGCGGCGCGTCGAGCAACTGCCGGCCGGCGCCGGAGGCGTCATGACTCTTCGGGCGGAGTCAGGCGCGAGCTTCGCCGGGCTCGCACGGCAGCTCTCTCAGCAGGGCTGGGCCGGCCTGGAGTGGGCCGCCGGCATCCCCGGCACCGTCGGCGGCGCCGTCGTCTACAACGCGGGCGCCTACGGCGGCTGTCTTGCCGACGTGCTTGTCGCCATCATTACCACCAACGGCGACAGCGAGCGCAGGATCCCGGCCCCCGAGCTGGGCCTCGTCTACAGGGGCAGCGCCTTCACGCGCGATCGCCCGGAGAGTCGGATAATCCTGGCGGCCGAGTTCGAGCTGGAAGCCGGCGACCGTGAGCGGCTGGGCCGCCGTGTAGCCGAGCTGAATGAGCGGCGCTTACAGGCCCAGCCGCGCGGCCGCAACGCCGGCTCCGTCTTCAAGAATACGCCCGAGCACCCCGCCTGGTGGCTCATCGACCAGGTGGGGCTGCGCGGACATCGCATCGGCGACGCGCAGATCTCGCCCAAGCACGCCAACTTCTTCGTCAATGCGGGGCAGGCCCGCGCCGCCGACGTCAAGGCGCTGATGGAGCTGGCCCGCGAGAGGGTCATGGACAGATTCGGCATCGAACTCCAGCCGGAGATCGCTCTCGTCGGGGAGGGGTTCTGAGATGACGGCGTCCGCTGGGGCACGGCTGCGGCTGGGCGTCCTCTTTGGCGGGCGCTCGGGCGAGCACGAGGTATCCGTGGTCTCGGCGCAGCACGTCATGGCGGCCGCAGACCGCGAGCGCTTCGAGGTGGTGCCCATCGGCATCGCGAAGAACGGCGCCTGGCTAACGCCCGAGGAGACCGAGGCGATCCTCGCGCGGCCAGATGAGCCCTACCGGAAGGCTGTTACCCTCTGCCAGGGCCACGGCCTCCTGGCGAGGCCTCAGGCGCTCGAGGTGCTGACGCGGCTGGACGTCGTGTTCCCCGTCCTCCACGGCCCCTACGGCGAGGACGGGACCGTGCAGGGGTTCCTTGAGCTGGCGGGGGTGGCGTACGTGGGAGCGGGCGTGGCCGCCAGCGCCGTCGGTCTCGACAAGGCGCTGATGAATGCCCTCTTTAACCAGGCCGGACTGCCATCGCCCGAGTATGTCGTGCTCACCTGGCACGAATGGAAGAAGGACCCCACGCAGGCGGCTCGGACGCTCGAGGGGCGACTTCCCTACCCCATGTTCGTGAAGCCGGCGAACGGCGGTAGCAGCGTCGGCATCACGAAGGTGCGCTCCCGCGAGGACCTGCACGGCGCGATGGCCCTCGCAGCGCGCTACGACCGTAAGGCGGTAGTGGAGGCGGCGGTCGAGGGCCGCGAGATCGAGTGCGCCGTACTGGGCAATGACGAGCCCGAGGCGTCGCCCCTGGGCGAGATCGTCTACAGCCGCGAGTTCTATGACTACGAGGCTAAGTATCTGGACCCGAATACGAAGCTCATCGCGCCGGCCGACGTGCCGGAGGAGACGGAAGCGCGCATCCGCGAGATGGCGCTGCGCGCTTATCGCGCCTTCGACTGCGCCGGCATGGCGCGGGTGGACTTCTTTCTGCTCAAGGACGGTCAGGTCCTCATCGACGAGATCAATACCGTGCCCGGTTTTACGCCGGGCAGCATGTATCCGATGCTCTGGCAGGTCGGCGGAGTGAGCTACCCGGAGCTCATCAGCCGCCTGGTGGATCTGGCGTTGGAGCGCCATCGAGAGAGGGAAAGGCTTGCGTAAGCGTTCGCCCCCGTCTGGCTGGTCGCCGAAGACTCTGGGGACACGGGAGGCACCGCCGTCGCGCCGGCGGCTCCGCCGTCTGTGGCGCCTTCTCGTGGCCGCGACGCTGCTCGCCGCTATCGCCGGAGGGCTATGGTGGGCCTCCCAGTCGCCGCTCTTCCGCGTCGAGACGGTGACGGTCGAAGGCGCGGAAACGCTTGACCCGCAGGAGCTGGTGCAGTTGTCGGGGCTCAAGGGACAGAGCATCTTCTGGCCGCGGTTGGGCGAAGCGAAGGAGAAGCTGCTGGCCGCGCAGATGGTAAAGGACGTCTCGCTGAGCCGGGACTGGCCGAACGGGATTCATATCAGCGTGGTGGAGCGCCACCCCTGGGGCTACTGGCAGGTCGACGCACGCCGCTACGTGATCGACACCGACGGCGTCGTCATGTACCGGGTCCTACCGCCCGACGGGGCACCGGTCGTACTGGACCTGACGGGCGCACGGGTGGCCGGGCTGGCGTCTGGGGACCGAGTGGACTCGGACGCCGTTGACCTGGCGCGGAGGCTCATCGAGACCGCGCCGGCCTACCTGGGCTGGACCCCGACCGGCTTCGAGTATCGGAATGAAGACGGGGTGACAGCGATACTGGAGGACGGCCCGGGGGGACCGACCCTGCGGGCCACCTTCGGCGACGGCCGCGACCTGGACTACAAACTGGCGGTGCTATCCGCGCTCCTCAAACGGACGCAAGAAGCGGGACAGCAGGTTCACAGCGTGGATCTGCGGTTCGGGGAGCGCGTCGCCTTTCAGTAGGAACCTGCCCGCCCGGACCGACGGGCCTGCCCGGCCGGAGGCGGACCCGCCCGTCCGGTAGGCGGGAAGGAGGGACAAAGTGGCAAGTGCTGGCACTTTCGCCTCCATAGACATAGGCACGACAAAGGTCTGCACCCTGGTGGCGGAGCTGACGCCTGAGGAGGAGCTGCGCATCCTGGGGGTCGGCATCGCCCCCGCCGCCGGCCTCAGCCGCGGCATGATCGACAACATCGGCGACGCCACCGGCTCCATCCAGGCGTCTATCGAGAAAGCGGAACGCTCCAGCGGGACGCGCATCCTTTCGGCCCACGTCGGCATCGCCGGCGCCCACATCCAGTGCATGAACAACCGGGGGATCGTGGCCGTCCCCGATCCGCACCGGCCGATCTCGACAGACGACGTGGCACGCGTGCTGGACGGCGCCCGCATCGTGAGCATCCCCACCAACCGCGAGATCCTGCATGTCATCCCGCGGTACTACATAGTCGACGGCCAGGACAGCGTCAGCAACCCGATCGGCATGTACGGCCAGCGCCTGGACGTCGAGACCCACATCGTCACGGGCGCGGTAAGCGCGATGCAGAACCTGACGAAGTGCGTCGAGGGCGTCAGCGTGCAGGTGGACAGCCTCATCCTGGAGCCCCTCGCCAGCGCCGAGGCGGTCCTGGAGCCGGAGGAGAAGCGGCAGGGCGTCGTCCTCGTCGACATCGGCGGCGGCACCACCGACATCGCCCTGTTCCTGGAGGGCGCCGTCTATCATACGGCCGTCCTGGCCTTGGGCGGCAATCACCTGACCCGCGACCTGGTCGTCGGCCTGCGCTGCCCCTATGAGGCGGCGGAGGAGGCCAAGACGCGCCACGGGCACGCAATCCCCAGCGGCATCAACCCGGATGAAACGATCGAGCTGGAGGCCTTCGGCACTGAGAGACGCAAGTCCTTCCCGCGACGGCAGATCGCGGAGATACTCCAGGCCCGAGCCGAGGAGATCCTCGAAATGGTCGTGGACGAGGTGAAGCGGGCGGTTCACGACGATATCATCTCCGCCGGAATCGTCCTCACCGGCGGCACTGCGAATCTCAGCGGCCTCGATGTCCTGGCGGAACAGGTTACGGGCATGCCCGCGCGGATCGGCGTCCCCAGGAACCTCCAGGGTCTATCGGACACCCTTTCCGACCCCGCCTACGCCACCAGTGTTGGCCTCCTCCAGTGGGCCATGAGAGAGAATGCCGCCATGTTTAGAGCGCCACGGCTGCGGCCGCCTCTGCCCTTCGGCGGCTGGCTGCGCCGTGTCGGCAGTTGGGCAAAGGTCCTCTTACCCGAATAGGAGCCCTCCCGGGCAGGCAGTGAGAAAGGTGCTGACTATGGTGAAGTCAATCTATCAAGGAGAAAAGGAGGCAGGCTTGACAACAAGAGAGCATCTGGAAGGCCTTCCGCCGATAGAGGTCGTGGGCGTTGGCGGCGGCGGCTGCAACGCCGTCAGGAGGATGATGAGCGAACGCATCCCCGGCGTCCAGCTCATCGCGGTGAACACCGACGGCCAGGCGCTGTCGCACTCCGATGCCCACGTCCGCATCCGCATCGGCGAGAAGCTGACGAAGGGCCTCGGCGCGGGCGGCGACCCCGGCAAGGGCCAACGCGCCGCCGAGGAGAGCCGGGACGAGATCTACGACGCGATCCGGGGAGCGGAGATGGTGTTCGTGACGGCGGGCATGGGCGGCGGCACCGGCACGGGTGCTTCGCCCATCGTTGCGGAGGTGGCGAGGGAGGCCGGCGCCCTGACGATCGGCGTGGTCACCAAACCCTTCAGCTTCGAGGGCTCCCGGCGCCGTCGCGCCGCCGATGAGGGGATAGCCCAGCTCCGGGAGAAGGTCGATACCCTCATCGTCATCCCCAACGACCGGCTGCTGGCCATCTGCGACACGAAGGCGACGGTGGAGGAGGCGTTTCGCACCGCCGACGATGTCCTTCGCCAGGGCATCCAGGGCATCGCCGAGGTGATCCTCCTGCCCGGCGAGATCAACCTGGACTTCGCCGACATCCGCAAGATCATGATGGCGGCGGGCCCCGCCCTGCTCGCCATCGGCCACGGCAGCGGCGAGAACCGGGCTGTGGAAGCGGCCAAGGAGGCGATCACCAGCCCCCTGCTCGACGTGAGCATCAACGGCGCCAAGGGCGTCCTGTTCAACGTCATCGGCGCCAAGAATCTGGGGCTGCACGAGCTGAACATGGCGGCCCAGGTCATCGCCGAGGTGGTGGACCCCGACGCCGAGGTCATCTTCGGCACCGGCACAGACCCGAACCTCGGCGACCAGGTGAAGGTGACGGTCATCGCGACCGGATTCGCCGCGCCGGAGCTGCACCCCCTGGAGAGCGAAGGGCACTACCGGCCACTGGCGGCCGACGGTGCGCCCGACGCCATCGACACGGAGCTTCCCACCTTCCTGCGTCGCACCGTGGCGGCGCGTTGAGGAGGGTGTGGGTGGACAAGAAGAAGGGAGGTGTCTGTCTAGCCGAGCACCGATAGGGTTCCCGGACGGAACCGGGAGGAAAAGCCCCGAAAAGACGGGGCAGCGCACAGGCCTGCCAGGTGGCAGGCGGGCCCGCCGGCGACGGGCGGTTGGGGAGATGACGCTAGCGCCGGCGGGCCATCTCTATCCTCGGCTTCGCTGGGCCTTTCTCGGGGCCTGGCCCCCGGCCTGGGCCGGGCTCAGGCTCTGCGTCTCAGCCAGACCGACACCTCCGCCACCATTCTGCCACCAGGAGCGGCGCTTGTCCATTATGTCCGCCAGAGAACATAGCGGAGGGCTTATGGTCATGAACAGAATAACTCGACACAAGAAAACCCCCCATGCAAGGCTTCCGAAGGCCAGCCTTCAGGCTGGCGCGGCGGCCAGGCTCAAGCCTGGCCTTCGGAGATTCACGCCTTCAATGTGTCGGTTTATCATCTCAGTGACCATCAGCCCTCCACAGCCCCCAAGGCAACCACGTCGCGAGCCGGAGCTCGCCTCTACGCTTGTGCGCCATCATGCCTTTCAAACATAACAGACTTCACATTGATAATCTGTAACCGTAGACAGATTATCATACAAAATATAGTGCCTGAGGGCTTGACAGCCTCAACATGTTGTGCTAGTTTAAGGCGCCGACCTGAGATTCGGGAATTCAGCAGCCGTCGATGGGGCGCGGCGGCCCCGGTGGTGAGTCGACCGGCGCCGCCCGCGCGGAGGAAGTCGTTGCACTGTCCCTACTGCGGTTTCGGCGATAGCAGAGTGACGGACTCCCGCAACGCCGAGGACGGCATCCGCCGCCGCCGCGAATGCCTCTCCTGCGGCGAGCGCTTCACCACCTACGAGCGCCTCCAGGCCGCCGCCTTCCTCGTCGTCAAGAAGGACGGCCGCCGCGAGGACTTCTCCCGCGAGAAGCTCCTCCTCGGCCTGCGAAAGGCCTGCGAGAAGCGGCCCCTGCCCGTCGGCACCATCGAGGCCGTGACCGACGACATCGAGGCGACGCTCCAGGCCACGGGCAAGACCGAGGTGCCCAGCAGCGTCATCGGCGAGATGGTGATGGCGCACCTGCGCGACATCGACCACATCGCCTACATCCGCTTCGCCAGCGTCTACCGCGACTTCGCGGACATCGGCGAGGTCCGTGTGGCCCTGGAGGGCCTCGCCGCGACGGAAGCCCGCCGGAGTGAGGAGACCAGGGGACAGCTACCCCTGATCCCGGAAGAGGCCCTGGAGGGCCTGACGCGCCCCTGGCGACCGCTCGCTCGGCGCCGCGGGCGGGGGCGGCCGCCTGCCGCAAGGGCAGTCCCGCCCAGCGTGGGGCCTCGCCCTCGCACGAACCCTGCGGCCCGCAGGGAAGCGGCCCGGGGCGGGAGCGAGGCCCCTCTGCGGAAGGCCCGAGACGGGGGGTAGACCACTCCTAGAGAGGAGAGCAGCGTGCGTCAGCAGGGAAAGCTCTTGAATCGCGAAGGCGAGATCGTCGCCGAGGGCGCCTGCGAGCTCAGCGAGCCCGCGCCAGGCGGCTTCGGCGTGACGATGTGGATCCCGTCTGAGCGGGCCCTCCTGGAGCGCCAGCAGGGCTCAATGACGTTGATGCTCGAGGACGGCGCAGCCCTGGAGATCGCGGAGGAGCGACGGCTGAAGTTCCGCATCAACGCCTTGGACGGAGCCTCCTCCTTCGTCTACAAGCTGCTCGTAGTCGAGCGGGAGCCGCTTGCGCCGGGGGCGCATCCACCTATGGTACAGGAGAGCCTGCCCGACCGGCAGGCGGGTCTCCCGACCGAGGAACAGAGCTCCCCTGCCCGTCGATAGCAGAGCGCATCGCGGGACGCCGCCGCGGACCACCTCCCGGCGGCGTCCTTCGTCGAGGCCGAAGGCGCGTCGCCAGCACGCCCGACGTAGAAAGGCAACGTCATGGTAGCAGTATCGGAACCCCGCCCGCAGGCCGGCCTCCAGATCGAGCGCTACTTCACGCAACCCGGGGCGCATCCCTTCGACCAGGTGGAGTGGGAGAGGCGCACCGCCTCCATCATCGGCGAGGACGGCAGCATCATCTTCGAGCAGCACGACGTAGAAGTGCCCGTCTTCTGGTCGCAGACGGCCACCAACGTCGTCGCCTCCAAGTACTTCCGGGGACCCCTAAGCCCGACTCAATTGACTATGCCGGACACCCCCCCGCGCGAGCACAGCGTCCGCCAGCTCATCAGTCGCGTCGTCGACACGCTGGCCGAATGGGGACGCCAGGGTGGCTACTTCGCCGGCGACGAGGAGGCGCAGACCTTCGCCGACGAGCTGACTCACCTCCTGCTCCACCAGAAGGCCGCCTTCAACAGCCCCGTCTGGTTCAACCTCGGTGTCGAGGAGAAGCCCCAGTGCTCAGCCTGCTTCATCCTGTCAGTCGAGGACAGGATGGACTCGATCCTCGATTGGTGCAAGACAGAGGGCAAGATCTTCAAGTACGGCTCCGGCTCGGGCGTGAATCTGTCGCCTCTGCGCTCGTCGAGGGAGCCGCTGTCCTCGGGCGGGCAGGCGTCGGGGCCCGTGTCCTTCATGCGGGGCGCCGACGCCATCGCCGGCTCGATCAAGTCGGGCGGCAAGACCCGTCGCGCTGCCAAGATGGTCATCCTCAACGTCGACCATCCCGACATCGTCGACTTCGTCGAGTGCAAGGTCCGCGAGGAGCGAAAGGCCTACGCCCTGGGCAACGCCGGCTACGACATGTCTCTCAGCGGCGATGCCTGGACATCGATCCAGTTTCAAAACGCCAACAACTCGGTCCGCGTCACCGACGAGTTCATGCGCGCCGCCATCGAGGACGGCGAGTGGCCCCTGCGGGCGGTCAGGGACGGTCGCGTCCTGGAGACGGTGAGCGCACGCGACCTGCTGCGCCGCATCGCGCGCGCCGCCTGGGAGTGCGGCGACCCCGGCATGCAGTACGACACGACGATCAACCGCTGGCACACCTGCCCCAACGGCGGCCGCATCAACGCCTCCAACCCCTGCTCGGAGTACATGCACCTGGACGACTCGGCTTGCAACCTGGCGTCGCTCAACCTGATGAAGTTCCTCGCTGAGGACGGCAGCTTCGACGTGGAGGCGTTCCGGCGGGCGGTGGAGGTCGTCATCCTCGCACAGGAGATCATTGTCGGCAACTCAAGCTACCCCACCTCGAAGATCGAAGAGAACGCCGGGAACTTCCGCCAGCTCGGCCTCGGATACGCCAACCTCGGCGCGCTCCTCATGTCTCTCGGCATTCCCTACGACTCTGACGAGGGGCGCACCTGCGCCGCCTCTCTCACCGCCCTTATGACGGGTCACGCCTACGCCACCTCCGCCCGCATCGCGCAGCGCGTCGGGCCCTTCGCGGGTTACGAGGCGAACCGCAAGGCCATGCTGCGGGTGATGCGTCAGCACCGGGATGCCGCCGACGCCCTCGCCCATGCCGCCGCCAACGCCGCCGCCAACGCCAGCGTCAACGCCTCCGCCGACGATCTACAGGCAAACAGCAATGCTAGGAAGAATGGTGCCAGTGATTTGGTCGACGCGGCCCGAGCGGCCTGGGACGAAGCCGTAAGCCTGGGCGAGGCCCACGGCTACCGCAACGCCCAGGCCACCGTCCTCGCCCCTACCGGCACCATCGCCTTCATGATGGACTGCGACACCACGGGCGTGGAGCCAGACATAGCGCTCGTCAAGTACAAGAAGCTGGTCGGCGGCGGCATCATGAAGATCGTCAACCAGATCGTGCCGCGTGCCCTCCGAACGCTGGGCTACGAGTCGGCGCAGATCGACGAGATCGAGCGTTATGTCGACGAGAACGGCACCATCGAGGGCGCGCCCGGCATGCGCGAAGAGCATCTGCCCGTGTTCGACTGCGCCTTCCGCCCCGAGAAGGGCGCGCGCTTCATCGGCCACATGGGCCACATCAAGATGATGGGCGCCGTGCAGCCCTTCATCTCCGGCGCCATCTCAAAGACGGTCAACCTCCCTCGGGACGCCACCGTCGAGGACGTCGTGGACACGTACGTCGAGGCCTGGAAGCAAGAAGTGAAGGCGCTGGCCATCTATCGCGACGGCTCCAAGCGCGCGCAGCCCCTGAGCACGAGCAAGTCCGGCCTCCCTGCCGAGGGGAAGCCCGTGAGGCGGCGCCTGCCCGACACGCGGCAGTCCGTCACCCACAAGTTCTGCATCGAGGGGCACGAAGGGTACATCACGGTCGGCTGCTACGACGACGGGCTGCCGGGCGAGATCTTCGTGACGATGGCTAAGGAGGGCAGCGCCATCTCCGGCATGATGGACGCCTTCGCCACGTCCATCTCCCTTACCCTCCAGTACGGCGTGCCGCTCAAGGACCTGGTGAACAAGTTCAGTCACATGCGCTTCGAGCCGGCCGGTCGCACCGAAAACCGGGAGATACCGGTGGCGCAGTCAGTGGTGGACTACATCTTCCGCTGGCTGGCGTCGCGGTTCCTGAGCGAGGACGACAAGGCGGAGCTGGGCGTCCTGAGCGAGGAAGTGCGTCAGCGGCTTGCGGAGCAGTACAGCGTGCAGGCCCGCTTCGTCATCGAGCAGCCGGAGGACAGGCCGAACCCTTCGATGAGCTCAGGGCGGGGCGGCAACGGGCAGGACGACGCGCCGCCCTGCATGAACTGCGGCTGGATCATGGTGCGGGCGGGCAATTGCTATCGCTGCGAGAACTGCGGCAGCACCAGCGGCTGCTCCTAGGCAAAGGGACGTAGGGACAGAGCTTCAGCAAAAGGACGTAGGGACAGAGCTTCAGCTCTGTCCGCAGCGCCGCGGGCGGAGCTGAAGCTCCGCCCCTACGAGCAGCACGAGCAGGGATGAGAGCGAGGACAGTGCCTCGCCCCTACGAGGTGGATGGGACGTAGGGACAGAGCTTTAGCTCTGTCCGCAGCGCCGCAGGCGGAGCTTCAGCTCCGCCCCTACAAGCAGGGATGAGGGCGAGGACGGAGCCCCTACGAGGGGGCACGTGAGCGCCGCTGTTGGCCCCGGCTGCCCCGCCACCGATGGGCCAGCAGCGACTCAAGGGAGGGGCGGGCCCCCCCAGGCGGGGCCCCCCACAGGGGGGATACCAAAGCACCGCACCCCCAGGGTGGCACCCCCCGAC
>CAZMGB010000001.1:0-87935 GCA_964565775.1 uncultured Dehalococcoidia bacterium | reverse complement strand
GGGGGGCCCCGGGCGCCCCCCCCCCCGTGGGCCCCGCCGCTACTCAGGGGGGGGGCGGCCCGCCTGAGGCGGGCCGCCCTACTGTCTCTATCCTACTGCCGCTCACAGCCTGTCTGCAAGCCCCTTCCTCTCGGCCTCATACTCCTCGTCGGTGAGTATCCCCTCAGAGTGAAACCTTGCCAGCGCCCGGAGCTCCTCGGCGACGGTCCCGACCCCTCCAGGGGCGCGGGCGCCGAGCACCACCGGGCGCCGAAGCGTCCCAGGCAACCCGGTAGGCACGTAGACCACGATCGTGCTCGCCACCTTGTCGTGAAGAGTCTGGCGGTTCCTGTCGAAGAACAGCCAAAGGGCGTCGATGATCCCGGCCACGCCAATAAACGCGTTGATGAGACTCAAAAGGATCTGCTTTATTAGCACCTCCCGGATCCACACCTTGCCCGCGCTCAAAGGCTCTCCTGTCTCGATGTCGATAATGTACACGTTCAGCAGTCGCTTTGCCGGGGTCTGCGCCGTCTGGGCGGTGAAGATGAGCCAGATGTACCAGCCGATGATCAGCGTCACCAGAAAGAGCACGGCTTCGAGAAGCGAGTCGCCGAAGAAGCGACGGTTGAAGGTAACCTTCTCTACCAGGCCGGAGTCGTCCGACATGTAGCGGCCGCATGCTCGACAAAAGAGGGCGTTCTGGCCGGCGGCGTTGCAGTGGGGACAGATCATGGTGGCCGTCATTCTACTCGCCTCCTCGGTTCGAGGGCCCCGCCCTCGCAAGCCGGTCGCGGAGCGCGTCGGGCGCAACGTACACTCAGGGCAGCGAGCTTGTCAAGGCGAGGGAGCCCGTTGCCTTAGCACAGCCGTTCCGAAGGTGGTAAACTACCTGTGCAGGTCATGAGAAGAATCAAGGAACAGCCACCGACGGCCGAACGTCGCAGAGCGGCGACCGCTATCGAGCTTTCGCCCAACGCCCGAGTGGTGCTAGAGCGGCGCTACCTGGCGAAGGACGCGGACGGCCGGCCCATGGAGACGCCGGAGGAGCTCTTCCGGAGGGTCGCCCGCAACATCGCCGAGGCCGAACGCCACTACGGGGCGAGCGAAGCGGAGGTGTCACGCTGGGAGAAGCGCTTCTACCAGCTCATGTCCTCGCTCCGCTTCCTGCCCAACTCGCCCACGCTGGGGAACGCCGGCCGGCCCCTCCAGCAGCTCGCCGCCTGCTTCGTCCTGCCCGTGGAAGACTCCATGCAGGGCATCTTCGAGACGATCAAGCACACCGCCCTCATTCACCAGAGCGGCGGCGGCACCGGTTTCGCCTTCAGCCGCCTGCGCCCGGCGGGCGACGTCGTACGCTCCACGGGAGGCATGGCGAGCGGGCCCGTCTCCTTCATGAAGGTCTACGACGCCGCCACCGAAGCCATCAAGCAGGGAGGGACGCGGCGCGGTGCCAACATGGCCGTCCTCTCGGTGCACCACCCCGATATCGAACAGTTCGCCAGCCTCAAGTCGGACATGGTCACCCTCACCAACTTCAACATCTCTGTCGCCGCCAGCGACAGCTTCATGGATGCGGTGGAGCGCGGCGAGGAATACGAGCTGGTGAATCCACGCAACGGTGAAGTAGTGGGCCGGCGCCCCGCCCGCGACATCTTCCGCTTGATCGTGGAGAACGCCTGGAAGAACGGCGACCCAGGCCTCGTCTTCATCGACCGCATCAACCGTGACAACCCGACACCGCAGCTCGGCGCTATCGAGGCGACGAATCCGTGCGGCGAGCAGCCGCTGTTGCCATATGAGTCCTGCAACCTCGGATCGCTAAACCTCGCGAAGTTCGTGCGCTCCGACGAACGGCCAACACGGAACAGGCGCCGTCGTCCGCGTTCTGCGCCGGCCGAGCTACATTGCGGTGTGGACTGGCGCGCGCTGGCCGCCGCGGTCCCGGTCTGCGTCCGCTTCCTGGATGACGTCATCGACATGAACCTCTACCCGATCCCTGAGATCGAGCGCATTACAAAGCTCACACGCAAGACCGGGCTCGGCGTGATGGGCTGGGCGGACCTTCTCTTCGAGCTCCGCCTGCCCTATAACTGCGACGAGGCGGTCGCCCTGGCGGAGCAGGTCATGACGTTCATCCAGGAGAAGGCCGACGCGGCGTCCGAGGAACTGGCCCGCGAGCGCGGCGTCTTCCCCGCCTGGGTGGGCAGCATCTACGACCCCGCCTCGGGCGACTCGAGGGCAGGGCCGCGCTACCGCAACGCCACGCGCACTACGGTGGCGCCGACGGGTACCCTCTCGCTCATCGCCGACTGCTCGGCCGGCATCGAGCCCGTCTTCGCCCTCGCCTTTACCCGCCAGCACTACCTAGAGCCCCGGGACGCGGCCAAGCCGACGCGGCTCACGGAGGTCAACCGGCGCTTCGAGAGCGTGGCACGTAAGGAGGGTTTCTACTCCCGTGAGCTGATGGATGATCTGGCTCGCGGCGGCAGCATTCAGGGTCGCAACGGCGTGCCTGAATGGGTGCGAGGGGTCTTCGTCACCTCCCATGAGGTATCGCCGGAGGCTCACGTGCGCATGCAGGCAGCCTTCCAGCGCCACACCGATAACGCCGTCAGCAAGACGATCAACTTCCCCCATGAGGCGACTCCCGCTGACGTAGAGAAGGCATACCTCCTCGCCTATCGAGAGGGCTGCAAGGGGATAACGATATACCGCGATCGCTCCCGCGAAGGGCAGGTGCTGTCGCACGCGCTGACGAGGGGTCCCGAACAGGCGGAGGCGGTCGCCGCCGAGGCCGCCCTCAGGCGGCCTGCCCCGCCTCGGGCGGGGCGCCCCGATGCCTCGGGGCCGGCGGCGACGCCCCTGCCTACCGGACAGGCAGGCAACGAGCCCTATCGACGCCGCCTCCCGGACGAGCGCCGCTCCATAACCCACAAGTTCTCCGTCGGCGGCCAGGAGGGCTACCTCACCGTCGGCCTCTTCGACGACGGCTCCCCCGGCGAGGTCTTCGTCAATATCTCCAAGGAGGGCTCGACCATCCGCGGCCTCATGGACTCGGTCGCCCTCCTCACCTCCATGGCCCTCCAGTACGGCGTGCAGATCGAGACGCTCGCCCCCAAGTTCAGGAACGTTCGCTTCGAGCCCTACGGCTTCACCACCAACCCCGACATCCCGCACGCATCGTCCCTCGTCGACTACATATTTCGCTGGCTGGAGATGAAGTTCTCGCCTGAGGAACAGCGAACGGGCGGAAAGGGACGCGGCCGGCGAAGGGGCTCCGGCGCGACGGCCCGCAGTCGGCGTTCCCTTTCGGCCGATATCAGCACGGGCGTCCTCTGTCCCGACTGCGGCTCCGGCCTGGTCTTCGCCGAGGGCTGCCTGCTTTGCCGCTCTTGCGGCTACGAGAAGTGCGGGTAGACAAGCCGTGTACCACGAACCACAACCGCCGAAAGGCCCCTCCGGCTGCCTGGAGCTCTGGGTCCTTACTCGCGCCGCCTTCGGCGTCCTGCTCTGGCCCCTCGTCGCACTCATGGCGGCCCTGTTCGCAATAGTAGCTGTCATCTATCTCTTCACCATCAGCCCGCCCCTGGCCCTCATACCCATCGCCGTCATCATTGCGGGCGTGTTCGCCTTTGCCCGCTGGGAACAGCGTCACTTTCGCCCGCCCGGCACCTAGTCCGCGCCCGAGATCGGAGGCCGCCACGTCGAAGCCCACCATCGCCGATATCATCGCCCGCAATCTCCAGCAGGTGCGGGAGCGAATCGCGGCCGCCTGCGATAGGGCCGGGCGCACCCCGGACGATGTCACCGTCATCGCCATCTCCAAAGGCTTCCCCGCCGCCTTCGTCGAGGACGCCGTCCGCGCCGGAGTCGCCGACATCGGCGAGAACCGCGTGCAGGAGGCCCAGTCCAAGTTCGAGGAGCTTTCCGGGCGGGGCGTCAACCCTCGCTGGCACCTGGTCGGCCACCTCCAGACTAACAAGGTAAGGACAGTCCTCGCCCTCTTTGATATAATCCACAGCGTTGACTCCCTGAGACTGGCCCAGGTCATCGACCGGCAGGCCACGACGACGGTGCCCGTCCTGATAGAGGTCAACGTCGCCGGGGAAGCCACGAAGTACGGCTTCGCGCCCGGCGAGGTGGCAGCGGCTCGTGAGAAGATCGCCTCCCTTCCGCGCTTGGAGGTAGAGGGGCTCATGACCGTGGCGCCCATGGTCTCGGACCCGCAGGACGTAAGGTCCGTCTTCCGGCGACTGCGGGAGCTGCGAGACGCCCTGGGGCTGCGTCACCTGTCGATGGGAATGACCGACGACTTCGAAGTCGCTGTCGAGGAGGGAGCCACGATGGTGCGCATCGGACGCGCCATCTTCGGGCCGCGACCCGACCCGTTCGAGGCCTCCCGGCCCAGCCTCGACTAGCGCGCCATCGGACGAAGCGGGAAAGGCAAGGGAATCGGCAAGATGCGCATCGGCTTCATCGGCGGCGGCGTCATGGGCGAAACACTGATCGCCGGCCTCTTGCGTGCGGCGCTGGCGGCGCCCAGCGAGATCGTCGTCAGCGACATCAGCCCCCAGCGTCGCGATGCCCTCGTCCAGCGGTGCGGGATTGCGACCACGGACGACAACCGCCGCGCCGCCGAAGGTGCTGAGCTGCTGTTCCTCGCCGTCAAGCCCCAGGACTACGACACCGTCGCCGCAGGCCTTCGCGGCTCGCTCAACGCCGACCAGACGGTGGTCTCCATCATGGCGGGCGTGAGAATCGAGGCGCTGCGCGGGCGCTTGGGCCACGACGCCATCGTGCGGGCGATGCCCAACACGCCCGCCCAGGTTGGCGAAGGCGTCAGCGTCTGGACCGCCACGGACGAGGTGAGTCCAGAGGCGAGAAAGAGCGTCGCCGAGATCCTGGCGGCCATCGGAAAGGAGATCTACGTCCGCGAGGAGCGGCACATCGATATCGCCACGGCCGTCTCGGCCAGCGGACCCGGCTTCCTCTTCCTGGTGATGGAGGCCCTCATCGACGGCGCCGTGCACCTGGGCCTCCGCCGCGAGGTCGCGACGGCAATGGTGACGCAGATGGTGCTCGGTTCGGCCCGCTTCGCCGAGGAGACAGGCAGACACCCCGCCGAGCTGCGCAACCTGGTCACCTCCCCCGGCGGTACCACCGCCGAGGGTCTCCTGGTCCTGGAGAGCGCCGGCGTCCGCGCCGCCCTCATCGACGCCGTTGTTGCCGCCTACGAACGGGCGAGAGCACTAGGAGGGCAGGACCATTAACAGCTCAATAGCCTCTTTCATACTCGTGCTGACTCAGGTCCTGACAGCCGCGATCTTCTTCCGAGCCATCCTGTCCTGGTTTCAGCTCGACCCCAGGAACCCCTTGATCTCACTGCTCGATCAGATCACCGAACCGATCCTCGCGCCCCTGCGCCGCGTGGTTCCCCGCATAGGGATGATCGACATCACCCCTCTGGTGGCCATCATCCTCCTTCAGGTGATCGCCCAGGCCATCACCCAGGGCCTCTAGCCTCGCGGGCGGTCCCTCGAACCTCCGCTCTCGATCCGCCGCCTCACCTCTGCTGCCTCCAATCCGTCCACCGCCACGATCTTTTCGCGGGAGGTCTGGCCTCGCACGATGGCAAGGCTGGAGCGCGGGACTCCCAGGACTTTCGCCAGGAGCCGTAGGAGAGCCTCGTTCGCCCGCCCCTCGACGGGCGGCGCCTTGACGCGCACCCGCAGAACCTCGCCCTGGAAGCCGAGCAATTCGTCTCGAGAGGCGCGGGGTGTCACCCGGACGGTGAGACGGGTAACTGTCATCGGCTTCCGGGATCGTCGCCCACAAACACCCGTTTGCTCACACTCACGACCCATCGCCAGTTGAGGAGCAGGTGGAGGAGCAATATCACGACCAGCGCGACGGCCGCCCACTCGTGGATGTCCACCCAGGTGGCACGGTCGAAGCCGAAGCTTTCATGGGCCGCCCGCGAGCCCGATCCGCGGAAACGGAAGCCATCCCCTCGCGGCAGCGCGATCCACAGCACGAAACCCGACACGACCTGCACCAGCAGCGCGAGCAGCGCGGCCACCACCACCCAGTACAGCGTCACTCCTCGTCTCATCGCGTCACCTCCCCGTCCCGCATCGAAACCACACGGCATTCGAACATGATTATACAGCCCAGCGGCGCACCACCTTCCGATCATGACCGCCCAAGCGTCAGGGCCCGTCGTCTGGCTCGAACTCCGCTATCGCATCTTATGTCTACTATACCCGCGTTGCGGCAGCGGTTCGCGCGTCAGCGACAAGAAAACAGAAAGTTTGTCCTAATTTCGCCGCCAAAGGCCTTGCAGGCCTCCTGGGGCCATGTTATGATGCGGCCGGTATACGAATTGCTCAGTCCCCTTAGTGAATAGTTCGTCACAGCAAGAGGCGGTTCGCGTGGCCACAGAAGAGAAGGCAAGCTCGCTGGAACTGGCCATCGGCCAGATCGAGAAGCAGTTCGGCAAGGGCGCGATCATGCGCCTGGGCGAGGCGTCCGCCCGCATGCACGTGGAGATCATCCCCACGGGCTCTATCTCCCTCGACACAGCCCTGGGCGTCGGCGGCATCCCCCGCGGCCGCGTCACCGAGATCTTCGGCCCCGAGGCGGCGGGCAAGTCCACCCTGGCCCAGCACATCATCGCCGAGGCCCAGAAGGCCGGCGGCATGGCGGCATACATCGACGTGGAGCACGCCATGGACCCCACTTACGCCGCCGCCTGCGGGATCAAAGTGGAAGACCTGCTGATCTCCCAGCCCGACACGGGCGAGCAAGCTCTCGAGATCGTCGAGGCGCTGGTGCGCAGCAACGCCGTCGACGTCGTGGTCGTCGATAGCGTGGCGGCGCTGGTGCCCCGGGCCGAGATCGAAGGTGAGATGGGCGACTCGTTGCCCGGGCTTCAGGCCCGCCTCATGTCCCAGGCCCTGCGTAAGCTCTCCGGTGCCATCTCCCGCTCCCGCGCGGCCGTCATCTTCGTCAACCAGTTGCGGGAGAAGGTAGGCATCGTATTCGGCAACCCGGAGGTCACGCCGGGCGGGCGCGCCCTCAAGTTCTACAGCAGCGTTCGCATCGACCTCCGGCGCATCGAGTCCATCAAGCAAGGAACGCAGGTCGTGGGCAACCGCGTGCGCGCCAAGGTGGTGAAGAACAAGGTGGCGCCTCCCTTCCGCACGGCCGAGTTCGACATCATGTTCGCCGGCAGACGCCCCGGCATCAGCCGCGAGGGCGACCTGGTGGACCTGGGCGTTGAGAGCGGAGTCATCAAGAAGCTCGGCGCCTTCTTCAGCTTCGGCGAGTTGCGGCTGGGTCAGGGGCGCGAGGCGGCCAAAGAGTACCTGCTGGAGAACCCCACCGTGGCCGAGGAGATCGAGGCCAGGATTCGCGGCGCCGTCGGCCTCGAAGCCGCTCCGCCCGCCGAGGAATCGGAAGAGCCAGCGTTCTAGGGGCCTGGCGCTCTCGCTGCCTGGGCCGGCTGCCTGCCGGCCTTCTTGATATCAGCGGCCCGGCAGTCCCCCGGCGCAAGATGATCGTCACCGCCGTCAACAAGCAGAAACACCGCAAGCGGGTGAACGTCTACGTCGATGGCAGATTCGCCCTCGCCCTCAGCGTCGCCGTCGCCCAGGAAGCGGGGCTGCACACCGGCATGGCCGTCAGCGACGACGACTTGCGGGCGCTCCAGGAGGCCGACGCCCGCCAGGGCGCCTACGACGCCGCCCTGCGCCTCCTGGCGTATCGACCCCGGAGCGAGAAGGAGCTCCGCCTGCGTCTGGCGCGTCGGGGCCATCCGCCCCCGCTCATAGGGGAGACCGTGGCGCGCCTGCGTCGCCTCGGCTACGTCGACGATGAGGCGTTCGCCCGCTTCTGGACAGAGAGCCGCGACAACACCGGCCCACGGAGCCGTCGACTGCTCCGCAGCGAACTGCTGCAAAAGGGCGTGGCCGCCGACACCGCCGGCGAGGCAGTGGCCGCCGTCTGCGACGAGGAGGCGGCCTATAGGGCGGCCAGCAAGCGTCTGCGGGCCTTCCAGGACAGCGACTATGCGACATTCCGGCGCCGCCTGGGCGATTCTCTTTTCCGCCGCGGCTTCTCCTACGAGGTGATCCGCCGCACCGTCGACCGTTGCTGGGAGGAGAAGGGCGGCTCCCCCGCCGAAGATGCGGAGTGCTGAGGCTGACCCGCCCCTCTCGCCATTCGTCGCCCTTTCACGGGTCCGCCGGCGGGGCTCTCCTCCCGCGGAAGCCGGTCAGGCAAGGCTGAACAGCCCGGCTACTGCTATGTAGCGGCCTCGCCATTCCTTGACACCCGCTCCAGCCTGCGCGTATGATTCCGATAGTAGAGGCCCTGATAGCGATACGTCGGGGTCGAAGATTAGTATCCTAGGAATCTTAACGATTGGGGAAAGAGAGGTGCCATGCCCGTAGCCATAGTCATGAGCGCCGTTATCGGCGTTCTGGCGCTGGCGATCGGGGCTCTTCTCGGCTACACACTGAGACGTCGGATCACGCGTGGCCGCCTGGAGGCCGCGGAGAGAGACGCCAACCGCATCCTGACGGAGGCACAGACAAGACAAAAGGAAACCCTTCTTGAAGCCAAAGAGGAGGCTCTGCGCATCCGAGCTCAGGCCGACGCCGAGCTCAAGGAGCGGCGGGGCGAGGTGCTTCGTTTGGAGGAGCGTCTCGCCCAGCGGGAAGAGAACCTAGATCGCAAAGTCGAGAACTTTGAGCGCCGAGAGCAGTCGCTCGACAGCAAAGAGCAGAATCTGGAGCATGTCAGAAACGAACTGGAGGAGCTGCGAAAGAAACAGATAGAGGAGATCGAGAAAGTATCCGGCCTGACCAGCCAGGAAGCCCGGGAGATCCTCCTGGCAGAGACCGAAGTCGAGATCCGGGAGGAGGCTAACCGGCGCGTTCGCCAGATGGAGGCCGCCGTGAGGGAGGAGGCCAGCGAGCGCGCCCGTGATATCCTGGCGACAGCCATGCAACGCCTCAACACCGATGTCGTCTCCGAGACGACGGTGTCGGTGGTTCCCATCCCCAGCGATGACATGAAAGGGCGCATCATCGGCCGCGAGGGCCGCAACATCCGCGCCCTGGAAAGCGCCACCGGCGTCGACCTCATCATCGACGATACGCCGGACGCCGTCACCCTCTCGGCCTTCGATCCCGTCCGCCGCGAGGTGGCCCGCCAGGCCCTCTCCAAGCTTGTGACGGACGGCCGTATCCACCCTACCCGCATCGAGGAGGTGGTGGAGAAGGCCCGCCAGGAGGTCGATGTCAGCATCCGGGCCGCCGGCGAGGAGGCCGCCATCGAGGCGGGCTGCCCCGGTCTTCACCCCGAGATCCTGAAGAACCTGGGCCGTCTCAAGTATCGCACCAGCTACGGCCAGAACCAGGTCAAGCACTCCATCGAATGCGCCCACATCGCCGCCATGGTCGCCAAGGAGATCGGCGCAGACGAGAACGTGGCGCGACGGGGCGCCCTCCTGCACGACCTCGGAAAGGCGATCGACCACGAGGTTGAGGGCACTCATGCCCTGATCGGCGCCGACCTGGCCCGTCGCTACGGGGTGAGCCCGGCCGTGGTCCACTGCATCGCCGCCCACCATGACGAGGAAGAGCCGCGCACCGTGGAGGCGATCGTCGTCCAGATCGCCGATGCCATCAGCGGCAGCCGGCCCGGGGCGCGGATGGAGACCCTGGAGCACTACATCAAGAGGCTGGAGGCGCTGGAGAGCCTCGCCACCAGCTTCGACGGCGTTGAGAAGTCGTTCGCTATTCAGGCCGGACGCGAGGTCCGCATCATCGTCAAGCCGGAAGAGATCGACGACCTGGCGGCCGCACGTCTGGCGAGAGACATCAGCCAGAAGATCGAGGAGAGCTTGGAGTACCCCGGCCAGATCAAGGTCACGGTCGTCCGGGAGACCAGGGCCGTCGAATACGCCAAGTAGACGACGCTAGAACCGAGGGCTATGGGGAACGGGACTGACGCGGGCTTCCTGCGCGACCGTTCCCCATAGTGTGCCCAGAGGGACTGCTTTGAAGGTGCTGATGGTCGGCGACGTCATGGGGAAGCCCGGGCGGCGGGCCGTTAGCGCCCTTCTCCCCCAGGTGCGGCGGCAGTTGGACGTGAATCTGGTCATCGCCAACGGCGAGAACGCCGCCTCCGGCCGCGGCCTCACTGTTGCGACGGCCGACGAGTTGTTCGAGGCCGGGGTCGACGTCATAACCTCCGGCAATCACATCTGGGACCAGAAGGAGATCATACCGTTCCTGGACGGCGAAGCGCCCATAGTACGTCCCTACAACTACCCGCCGGGGACGCCGGGCAGAGGCCTCATTGAGGTGGACGGCGTCACCGTGCTCAATCTCCAGGGCCGCGCCTTCATGCCCTCGCTGGACTGCCCCTTCCGGGCCGCCGATGCCGCCCTCTCCTCCGTCAAGGCCGGCTCGGTCGTCGTCGTCGACATGCACGGCGAGGCGACCAGCGAGAAGGTAGCGATGGGCTGGTACCTGGACGGCCGCGTCGCCGCCGTCCTCGGCACCCACACCCACGTCGGCACAGTCGACACCCGCGTCCTCCCCAAGGGCACCGCCTTCGTCTGCGACGTAGGCATGGTGGGCGCCCGCGACTCCGTCATCGGCGATGATATCGAAGCCGTCGTCTCACGCTTCCTGACGCAACTGCCCACCCGGCTACCCGTCGCCGATGATCGCGCAGGAATGATCTTCAACTCGGTGCTGATCGAAATAGAGGAGGTGAGCGGCGGCGCCCGTCGCATCGCGAGGGTAGACCGGGAGCTCGAGAAGCATGAGTAGGGCCGACCTCCATTGCCACAGCACCAGCTCCGACGGCCGGCTCACGCCGACGCAGCTTGTGGAGCTGGCGGCTGAGCGAGGCGTCACGATACTGGCGCTCACCGACCACGACTCCGTCGAGGGCGTGGAGGAGGCCGTTCGCGCCGCCGAGAGGCACCCCGGATTCACCCTCATCCCCGGCGTCGAGATGAGCACCGACATCCCCGGAGCCGAGGTGCACGTCCTGGGCTACTTCCTCAGTCCCGAAGACCCGGAGTTGCGAGAGCTTCTGGCTCGCCTGCGTGAGGGCCGCGTAGGCCGCGGCCGCCGCATGGTCGACAAGCTCCGGGCGATGGGCATCGAGATCGAGTGGGAGCGGGTTCAGGCCATTGCCGGGGACGCAGCCGTCGGCCGACCGCACGTCGCTCAAGCCCTCCTGGAGAAGGGCCACATCTCGTCCATCGCCGAGGCGTTCGACCGTTTCATCGGCCGCACCGGGCCGGCCTATGTGGAGCGGGAGAAGATGACGCCGGTGGAGGTGGTGGCGTTCCTGGCGAAGAAGAACTACATGCCGATCCTGGCCCACCCGGCCGACCTGGAAGACCTGGACGGGATGCTACGCGAACTCAAGGCCGTCGGCCTCGTCGGGATGGAGGCCTACTACCAGGACTACGACGAGGCAACCATCGACCGGCTGGTGGCCACCGCACGCCAGCACTCCCTGCTGGCCACGGGCGGCAGCGACTTCCACGGCCTGGGCGACGAGCGCGAGCGGCTCCCGGGCGACATTCCCCTGCCCGACGAGGCCATCGACGCCTTCCTGGCCCTGGCACCCAAGACCTTTCAGGCAAGGAAGACTCGCTAGCGTCGTCCCGCCCCGCCCCCATGCGCTGCCGGCGTAGAGCACTTGTTGTCGGACGGCCGCCGTCGGCTTGAGCACGGAAGGCCGGCGATGTGTGGTACGCTTAAGAAGAGATGGGTGTCGCTGACGCCTCAACAGGCGAATGTCCAGGCCGACGCCCCTAGGTACCCATGCAGTGTGCTACACACCCCTCGGTCGAGACAGAGCTGACTTGCGGTCGTTGCGGCACCCCCATCTGCCCTCGCTGCCTGGTGCAAACACCGGTAGGAGCGCGCTGCCGGGATTGCGCCAGGGTCCGACGCGTCCCCACCTATGACGTGGCGCTCCCGTTTCTCGCGCGAGCGATCGCCGCGGCTGCGGTCTCAGGAGTGGCGCTCGGCGCGGCGTGGCGCCTGCTCCTTCCTTTCAGCCTCAGCATCTTCTTCGGGTTCTTCGTCGCCCTGGGGTTGGGATACGCGATCGGTGAGTCCGTGAGCCTGGCGGCCAATCGCAAGCGGGGGCCTGTCCTCCAGGGGGTCGCCGCCGCGGGCGTCGTCGTATCCTATCTGGTCCGAAACGCGCTCTTCGGCGTCCTCATCCCCTCGAACGACGTCTTTGGCTACGTCGTCGCGGCGATCGCCATCATGGTCGCCATCGGCCGCCTGCGCTGAGCCGGGTGCCGAGGCGGGAAGCGCGCGCTCCGCAGGAGAGCCTGGGAGCGATGCCAGGGCTTGGCATCAGAGAACGAAGGTGAGGACCAGCAGGAGAATGAAGATCGCGACGGCGATGACCGCGATGCGGGTCAACTCCCTGTTGACATAGAGGTGCTCACGCCCCGCAAGCCGCAAGCGCATCGAGGCGGCATCCTCGGCGGTCCGCGGACGAGCCGGGAACGGGACTACGCTCGGCGCGCTGGAGCCAGGCTGGGCCGGGGCGGTCGGGCCGGTAGGTGCCGCCGGGACCACGTAGCGCCGACGCGCCCGCTTGCGTCGCGTCTGTCCTTTAGGAGCCGGTTTCTTGGGCACAGTTCATCGTCCTGGCGAAGGATAGCGGGGACACACCGTCGCCATTATAGAGCGCCACTCCCTGAGCAGCAACGCGTGTAGTGCTTCGCAACGTGGGCGTACATCCGCCGGCGCAGAGACAGGACCATCCGGAGGTCACTTGGCGGTCGACGAAGGCGCGCCCACCCGAAACACGTACAGCTTTTCGCGACCATCACCGACCGCACGGAATGTATCGACGAGGTCGAAGCGAAACCGGCGGCAACTCTCGCCACGGAGACACTCAAGCAGGCCCAACTCCTCCAGTTCGCTGGTCGTAAGAGCGCCGAGCGTACCGGGCTGCCGGAGCGCTTCAAGAACGAGCTCCTCGTTGAGAACATGCTGCCTAAGCGCCTCGTTTGTCGGCTTTCCGGCGAAGAGGCTGAAGGAGCCCATTTCGAACCCCTTTCTCAGCGCTACCCCTGACTCTACAGCGAGGTCGGCTTCGAACGTGACCAAGGCATCGGGACGCTGCGCGCTGATGGCTGCAGCGGGCGCTTCGAGGGCATTGGGCCAGGCAGAACGGGTCAGGAGGAGGCTGGCGTCCAGCGTCAGGGCCGATGCCAGGGCCAGAAATACGCCTGCGGACAGGGCCCACTTCACGCCCCGTGGCTGCCAGGCTCGTACTGCCAGCACCGCAACGAACGGCATCAGCGGGGTGAAGTATTCAGCGTACATCGCCGGCGCGGCGAGCAAGGGAAGCACCGCGGCGGTTATGACCAGCACCAGAGCCACGTCGATGCGTTCGAGCTTTGGCCGGCCCAGGGCGGCGAGTGCGCTGAAGACGAACACCGGCCACCACATTCTGACCACTTCCGTGAGGGCCAGGATCCTGGCCTTCATGAACCCAAACGCTATGTTTGGGAGCGCGTCGCCGTTGTAACGTAAATCCCAGTGACTGGACGATACGTTGAAGATCAGGTTGTCCATGCTACCTAGGAGGAGTAGACCGGCACCAAGGGTAGCCGCAAACAGCGCGGCAGGAACTACCACGCTCCACTTGGTCTGCTCCTCCTGATATGCAAACCAGAGCAGTACCAGAACGACGGGAAGGAACGAGAGCCGCGTCAGCGTGAGAAGTGCGAGGAAGAGCGCAGTAGCTGGAAGACCAACAAGCGGCTTCTCTCGCACGTAGGTCCAGCACAGCAACGCGCTGGCCAGAAGCAGCCAGGACAGGGCGTACGTCTTGGTGATGAGAAGGTAGTAGAGCGCAGAGCTGTTTAGGAGTACGAGAGCGCTGACGATCATCAGACGCTCTCGCTGGAGGCCCAACCGCCGCGCGACTAGAATGGTGGCCACTGCGGCCAACGCCACCAGCGCAAAGCTCGTGACCCTTCCCGTGATGAGGCCTGGCTCGAGCACCTGACCTATCCCGTACACGTACGCCGCTAGAGGCATCTGCGAGAAGGCGAAGTCCGTATATAGCCGGTGTCCCTCGTATACAGACCGGCCAGCATACAAGTACCAGCCCTCATCGCCATTCACGGCCCCGAAGAAAATCACCAGAAGGCAGATGGTGAAGAACCCTAACAGAATTGGCCCCATGGTCATCGTAGTAGTGTAGAGTCGACGCGAGCTTTCAATCCCCATTTCGCAGCTCCGTGCTACGGTAGAGTGACCTGGCCCTCCCAACCCGTGATAAGGACGCGCATGACTCTCACGGGGAGCCCCGCGAGGCCGGTGGCGGTAGCATATGGCGGCTTCGGTGCGAGTGCACCGACCGGCGAAGAGTCGCAATTGGTGGGATGGTTCGTTGGCGTCCGGTGCTCACGCCAGAATCCCCTCGCGGGCCGGGTGCTTCAGCGCCCGCACGATGCCGAGTCTGCGCATGGTCTCTTCCGCTTCCGCGAAGTAGTCCTTGATGCTGCCCTGAGCGTCGAGCCACTCGACGTAGCTGCGCAGTGTCTCATCGAGGGGCGTCGTCGCCTGCCAGCCCAGGCTGCGGAGCCTTTCGACGTTGGGCCGGAAGTGACGTACGTCGCCCAGGCGGAAGGCACCGGCAATCAGAGGCTCGACCGTGCGGCCGAAGGCGCGTGACAGCGCCTCGAGGAAGGCGAACACCGTTGTGCTCTGTCCGGTGCCGACGTTGAAGACCCCATAGTCGGCGGCGGGACAGTCCATGACGAACAGGTTTGCCTCGGCTACGTCGCCCACGTAGACGTAGTCGCGCGTCTGGAGCCCGTCCTCGTAGACGATAGGCGGCAGGCCGTTGGCGATGCGGTTGGCGAAGGTTGAGCAGATGCCCGAGTAGGCGTTGTAGGGCGACTGGCGTGGCCCCTGGGTTATGGCATAGCGGAGAGCGACAGTCGGTATCTGGTACAGACGCCCGAGGTGGAGGCCTATCGTCTCCTGGGCGTACTTCGACTGGCCGTAGATGTTCTTCGGCGCAACGTACTCCTCGTCCGTGTCCAGGGGGGAGAGCTGTTCGCCGCAGTGGGGGCAGTCCAGCTCCCACCGGCCCCGCTCGAGCTGCTCCAGCGACCGCGACTCCGGGAAGAGCTCGCCGTGACGGGGACAGGAATAGCGGCCCTCGTTGTAGACCGCCTGAGAGGAGGCGATCACTATCTTCCCCACTGGCAGACCCTGCTCGACGATCAGTTCATAGAGGAGGGCCGTACCGGCGGCGTTGACGTGAAAGAAGCGGCTGAAGTCGGGCATCAGGCCCTGGTGAGCGGCCTCGTGGAAGACCACGTCGACGCCCTGTAGCGCCCGCGTCATCAGCTCCCTGTCCCGCACGTCACCCTCGATGAACTCGGATTCGGGAGGGATCCAGGCCGGGCGGCCCGGCAGGTGGCAGGGCTTCTCGAGGCTGTCGACGATACGCACCTCGAAGCCCCGCTCCAGCAGTCGGTCGACGATGTGGGAGCCGATGAGCCCGGCGCCCCCGGTCACTAAGGCACGCATGCGCTGTTCCTTTCTAGCTCAGCCCTTCCCCAGGTGCTATCGAATTCAGTGAGGGCATCGATGATCCGCTTGATCTGCTCCTCTTCCAGCTCCGGGTAGACGGGAATGGAGATGATCTCTCTGACGACCCGCTCGGTGATGGGCAGACTGCCCTCTGCGAAGCCGAAGCGCGCACAGGCGGGCTGGAGGTGGCAGGGCAGCGGGTAGTGAATGCCCGTGCTGACGCCTCGCTGCTCCAGCCAGTGGGCGAGCGCCGCCCGGTGCGGCGTTCTGAGCACGTACTGGTGGTAGACGTGCCTGGCGCGTGGCCTCTCGACGGGCGTTGCCAGGCTGGAGCCAGCCAGGGCCTCCGTGTAGCGGCGGGCGATGCGGCGGCGGCCCTCGGTGCGCTCTTCCTGATAGCGCAGTTGGACGCGGACGACGGCCGCCTGAATCTCGTCGAGGCGACAGTTCAGGCCCAGCACCTGATGCTGGTGCTTATCGATACGGCCGTGGTCACGCAGCAGCCGCGCCTTTCGTGCCAACTCGTCGTCATCGCTGGTGATCATGCCGGCATCGCCGTAGGCCTTCAGGTTCTTGGTGAAGACGAAGCTGAAGCATCCGATATCGCCCAGCGAGCCGGCGCGTTGCCCGTCATATTCGGCTCCCACCGCCTGGCAGGCGTCCTCGATGAGGAGGAGGCCGTGTCTGCGCGCCACGGCCCGCAGCGGTTCCATGTGGGCCGGATGTCCGTAGAGGTGCACGGGCACGACTGCCCTGGTGCGAGCGGTCACTGCCGCCTCTACCTCGGCGGCATCCAGAGCATAGGTGACAGGATCGATATCGACGAAGACGGGCCTGGCACCCAGGAAGGCAACAGGGGCGACGGTGGCGATGAAGGTGTGTGACGGCACGATGACCTCGTGGCCGGGGCCGATGCCCGCCGCCATGTAGGCCAGCAGCAACGCCTCGGTGCCTGAGCCGACGCCCACAGCATGGCGGGTGCCGCAGTAGGCCGCGAACTCCTCCTCAAGGGCGTGGACGTTGGGCCCCCGGTAGAGTCGCATCTCCTCCAGCACGGATGCTATCGCCCCTAGGATCTCGTCTCGATGCTCATGGTACTCGGCCCTAAGGTCGAGCAAAGGTATGTTCGCGCTGCGGGTAGCGGACACCAACGCTCTTGCCTCCTTCCTCTAGAGACCTGTCCACAGCTTCCAGAATGGCCAGCGAAGCCAGCACCTCCTCGACGTGGCCCGGCGGCGCACACCCGGCGGCCGCGGCCTCCAGGAAGGCGCGCGCCTGAGCCGCCAGGGGCTCTTCGCCCTCGGTGGCAACGAGCCGGCCGTCGCCCGCGTAGAGGCGGAGATCATGGTTGCCGAAGTCGTCATAGCCGTCGTGGGGAGCGTAACCGCTGTCAAACAGGGTGAGCCGACCGTCCTCGCACACAGCCATGCGCTCACTGCCGACGACGCAGAGGCGGCGCACCTTCTGGGCGTCGTACCAACTGGCCTGGCAGGCGGCAAAGAGGCCTTCCTCGAAGCCGAGGCGGGCGAATACTACGTCCGGGTTCGGCCGCAGGAGATAGGAGCCGCCGTACGCCGACACCTCGTGCGGAGGCTGGCCAAGCAGGTAAGGGAGCAGGTAGGCGTCGTGGACGAGGTAGTCCCAGACGACGCTCACCTCCTCTCGCACCCGGGGGCCGAGGCTGGTGCGGGCCGAGTAGGCGTAGCGTGGCTCGCCGAGGTCGCCCGCTTCGATGACCTGTCGGAGGGACCGTAGCGGCTCGCTGTAGCGAAAGACGTGGCCGGCCATGAGGGCAAGGCCTCGGCGCGTGGCCTGCTCGAAGAGCTCGACGGCCTGAGAGAGGGCGGTCGTCATCGGCTTCTCGATCAGCAGGTGCTTGTCAGCCGCAAGCGCGTCCAGCGCCATCGGGTAGTGGGCCGATGCGGGGGTACAGAGATAGACGGCGTCGATGCTGGGGTCGGCCAGCACCTCGTCCCAGTCGCGTAGCACCGCCAGGCCGGGGTGGTCCTGGCGGGCGGCGTCCGCCCGCGCCCCGTGCGTCTCGCAAACGGCGACGCGCTCCGGCCCGAGAAGGCGGCTCAGACAGCGCACCACCTTGGGGCCCCAATAGCCGTAGCCGATGACGGCGATTCTCATGCTCTCTCACCTCTCACAGTCATCAGTAGGCCCCCCGGCCGAGCAGCATCACCGGCAGCGTTTTCGCCATGATCATCAGGTCAAGGCGAGGAGAGCGACGCCGGATATAGTCGAGGTCGATGGCGACCATGTCCTGGAACGAGGAGCGGCTGCGCAGCGTCACCTGGTAGAGGCCGGTGATGCCGGGCCGAACAGCCAGCCGCTGCCGCGCCCAATCGTCGTAGAGCTCGTACTCGTAGGGGAGGGGTGGACGGGGACCGACGATGCTCATGTCACCCTTGAGGACGTTGATGAGCTGGGGCAGTTCGTCCAGGCTCGTCTTGCGCAGAAAGCGGCCGACCCGCGTCACGCGGGCGTCGTCGGTCATCTTGTAGACGGCGCCCCCCGTCTCCGGCGCTTGCTCAGCGGGCCCGACTCCGCGTACGAATGCCCTCAGGTAGCGGCGGTGCAGCCCATCGTCGCTGCTGCTGCGCATCGTCCGGAACTTGTAGAAGCGAAATTCGCGGCCGCCGCGGCCCATCGCTTTCTGGACGTACAGGACGGGGCCCGGAGAATCGAGCTTGATCAGGGCGGCGATCAGGACCCAGAGAGGCAGGCTGACCGCCAGAAGAACCGCGCTCCCGATGATATCCAGGCCTCGCTTCCAGGTCGGGTCTGCGGCGAGCTGCACGTCGCCGTGCCCGTGCGGTACCGCCGCCGGCCGCGTCAGCCGCACAACGGCCTCGGGGGCAGAATCATCGCCGTCCGAAATCCACGGTAGGGCCACGGGCGATCTCCTATCGACTGGTGCTCTCCACCTCGAGGCCGGCAGCTTCGCCCGTTTGGGGCAGGGCGCCGTCGCCCAGGGCTGCCCGGTACACCTGCTCGTGCTCGGCCGTCACCCGGTCCCAGTTGAAGAGCTCGGCGACCCGCCGGCGGGCCTTGTAGCGCGCCTGCTCCACCAGCGCCGGATCGTCGATGAGCTTCTGAAGGACGCGGCGCAGATCCTTCGCGTCGTCATAGCGGAAGCTGAATCCGGCGTCGCCGATTACGTCCATCGCCTCGGGTACGGCGCTGCTGAGGATGCAGTTGCCGAAGCCCATCGCCTGCAAGAGCGCCGGTGAAGTGCCGTCCACAAGCAGAGGGTGGGCGTAAATGTGGGCATGGCTGCAGAGCTGCCGGTAGGGCCTCCCGAACACGTAGCCGAGGAACTTGATCCGCGGGTCCTTTGTGCTCTTGAGGCGCTCGATGTAGCCCGGGAAGTAGGGGTTATCGCCGACGATGGCCAGCTTCATATCGGTCTTCACGCCTTCGAACGCCTCCACCAGGAGGTGCACCCCTTTGTCCGGGATAAGCCTGCCGACGAAGAGGATGTAGCGCCTGTCCTCGAAGCCGAGGCGCTCCAGCTCGTCCGTGCCCTCCTCTGGCTCCAGGTAGGCGCCGTAGGGGACGTAGGCGCTGGTGGTGCCGAAGTTCTCGGCGAAGTAGCGCTGAGCGATGCGGTTGTCGATGATCAGGGCGTCGGCCATGCGCGAGGCCATGCGGGCCGAAACCTTCAGCACCACGCGGGCCAGCGGGCCCCATTTCGGGCGCTCCCAGTCGGGCCCGTCGATGGTGATGACGCTCTTCACCCGTGCCAGCTTCAGCAGCGGCAGGACGATAGCGTTGCCGATGCCGTGGAAGTGGATGACGTCGGGCCGGGCGAAGAGCAACGCGTGCAGGGTCGAGAGCAGAGTATGCGTGGGCGTGTCCAGGTTCTTCGTGTTGACCGACGGGAGGACCACCCGCTCCATGCCCTTGTAACACTTCTCGTCCGTCTCGCTGTTGTGGCGCCGACAGTACACCGTGACGTCGTGGCCCTTCTGCACCAGGCGCTCCCCAATCTCCTCGATGGCTGTCTCTGAACCGCCGTACAGGGCGGGGATTCCCCGGCTACCCATCATTGCGATACGCATGCTGGCATTACCTCCTCGTTGCGACGCGCGATCATGACGTGTCCAAGACTCAGGCCGTCTGAGCGGTCGATGTGTCCCAGTATCCTGCCCCAGGCCTGCAACAGGGCGCAGACTGGCAGGATCGGCAGACGCGCCAGGCGGGGAAGACTTGCGAACGGGCCGTATAGGCGCAGCGAGAGCATTTGTGCCACCGTTACCCAGAACCCGCCTCTCGACTGCAGGCGAAGTACCTCGAAGCCGGTGGAGCGTGCGAGGTAGGCCAGTCCGTAGTGGGTGTAGCGATAGTAGTCATGGGGTTCGTGGTGCAGCCCCCACGTTTGGGGCGTCGTGGTGATGAGAATACCTCCGGGGCGGAGGACTCTCCAGAACTCGTTCATCACCCGCTCGGGGCTGGGCACATGCTCTAGTACTTGGGTACAGAGGACGGTGTCGAAGCTCTCGCTGGCGAATGGCAACCTGCCAACGTCTCCGACGATATCAGGGCCGTCAAGCGCGGCGCCCTGCACGCCGTTGTGAGTCCAGTCGATGCCGACGTGTGCAGAGACAGACTCCCGAAAGACGCCCAGATAGGGCTTATGTGCGCAGCCAGCGTCAAGCAGGCGACCGTGCACCAAGCCGCGCGCCTCCCGCAGGCATCGGAGGATGCTCCCGCGTTCGAGGTTGTCCGGATAGATGGAAGCGAGGGTGCGGTGGTTGCGGGCGAAACGCGCAAGTGAATCGATCATGACTTCGGGCCTTCGTAAATCGCCTCGGCCAGCTCCCGCCCGGCTTTCTTCCTCTGCTGGGCCTGAAGGACGGTGTCTACCATCTCATTGACGCGTGCTCCCCAGGAGTGCGCCTCAACCGCCCGTCGACGTGCTGCGACCTCCTCCGGGCTGCTGCGCTCTAGGGCCTTGGCGATCGAGGCAACGAACTCCTCAGGCGTTCCGGCGATGTCGATGAGCCCTCCGAAGCTTTCTGTGCCGGCCACCGGCGTGCTGACGACGGGCAGGCCACAGGCAAGATACTCGTAGAGTTTGAGCGGGTTCATGCTGTCGGTGAAAGCGTCTACCCGGTGAGGCATGACACACAGGTCCATAGCCCGCAGGTAGGCCGGCACTTCCTCGAAACGACGACGCCCCAGGAAGTGCACGTTCGGCAGCTTACCCAGCGGCGCCACCAGGCGCCGGTCGTACGGCCCCACGAAGACGAAGCTCAGTGACGGCAGGGCAGAGGCAACTGCTGCCACGAGCTCCAGATCCACGCGCCGCTCAACTACTCCCGCGTACCCCACGCGCGGAGCAGGGATCTCCAGCACATCGGCTGCCCGGGGTCCGGTAGGCGTAAACAGGCTAAGGTCTACTCCGTTGGGCACCCAGGACGGCTCGGCGCGCCCGCCGGCCAGCGATTCGACAAGACTCTCTGAGACACAGAAGATGACGTCCGCCCGCTGACGAATCGCCTCGTAACCTCTGGCCGACGCCTCCCGGTAAGGCCCCATCTCGACATGCCGCAGCCAGTTGTCGATGGCATCGAACACGACCAGGCTCTCGCCCAGGCGTCCAATGAGAGGGGCCGAGATAGGCGTGCACAGCCAGAGAACGGGGTTCGCCATCTCCAGCCGCCCGGCTGCCTCGCGCGTCCGGCGCACGACGACTTCCTGCCCCAGCACGTGCGGCCACCAGCCACGGCCGAGAAGCAGCGAATGGAGGATGTCCGGCACCATGAAGTCGAGGACGTAGAGCTTCTCGCCCACCCGAGTCAGAGAGGACAGAGCATCGTGCCGGATGAGCTCGCCCTGTCGCACGCGCCGCGAGCGGCCGCGCATCGCCTCGAACATGAGATGGGGCAGCGCCAGAGGTCGATCCACCACCAGCACTCTGCTGACAGCGGGGTGGCTCGCCAGCAGCAGCACTACAGAGGTGTCGCGCCGCCGCAGGCCCTGCTGCTCGCACTTGCGCCAGTCGTGGAATGGGAAAACGACGATGTCGAGCCCGTCCGGCTTCAACTTGTGCTCTCCTCATCAAGCGCGGCCGGTCGGCTCGGCGCCGTCAGGCCGGCCAGGGCACCCAAGAAGCACCAGTAGTAAAGGTTGATAGGGTAGACCTCCAGCATCGCCCCGAAGGTACCCATCACCAGCAGCGCGCACGTCCATGACAGGATCCAGAGGCGTAAGGCCAGCAAGGACGGCTCCTCCGTACCGCGAGGAGGCCCTCGTTTGACGGCGCAGGAGAGCGCCCAGATCAGAATCCCCACGGCGAGCGCAGCGCCGACTACGCCCATCTCAATCGCGATGTAGAAGTAGCCGTTGTGGGAGAAGTAAAGGGCGCTGCTATTGGTGCTATCAGAACCCATGCCGTAGCCCAGCGGCTCGGCTTCGATGGCCGGCACGATCGTGTCCTGCCAGCTCGTCACGCGGTCGATGTAGTGCTGCTCATGGGGCAGGTCGCCGAGCGACCGGAATCGGGTGCTGATGGCCTGGTCAGGCTGCATGACCAGCAGCACATAGCTCGCGAGGCCAATGCTGACGGCGGCGATCACGACGAGGCGTACGGCTGACGAGAATCGCATGAAGGCGGGTGTCACCGCCAGCATGGCCATGAGCCCTGCCCCGGTGCCGACCCAGCCAACGCGGACGATCGTAAGGAAAAGGGCGGTGCCCGCAGCGGCCAATCCGCACACGAACTGCCAGAGGCGGATCGACCGACTCAACAGGAGCGAGAACAGCAGCAGAATGGCGGCGGTCATCATGAACGAGAGATGTGCCGGGCTTGAGAGGGTTGAGAAGGCGCGAAAGCGTCCCAGGGATGTGTAGGTACTGGGAGAACCGATGGTCCCCTCCACTATCTTGTAGTCGAGCTCGCTGGGTGAGATCCCCTGCCTGATGCCGTAGATAGCGATCAGCGTTGCGACCCCGGCCACCGTCAACATGGCCCAGCGCAGGCGAGCGGTCGAATCGATGAGCCAGAAGCCCACGAAGAAGCCCAGCGCCGGCAGCACCAGAATGCGGTATCCCTCCAGGCCCTGCTCCAGTCCGGGAGACGATGGGTTGAGGAGTTGCACCAGACCCAGGATCAGGAAGGCTGTCACCGCGAGATGCACCCAGGTGAGAGCAAGCCTTCTGCTCAGCAGTCGGTTGGCGAGCAGCGAGAACGCCAGCATCACGAAGGCGACATCTATGATCGCTGGCCCGGAGCGAATGCCAGTGAAGACCCTCAAATACGGTATCAGCGGCACCACTACGAAGATGGCTAGGAGCGCTGGGAACTGGTGTCTGGGATGGAGTGCCAGCACAAGCACCGGTGTCCCGACGATTGCAATGGTCGCCAGCGCAGGCGACAGGGCGGCCATCGCACCCAATGCGGCGATGACAGCGAACGCCGCAACGAGGACGAGGAGCCATCGGCCTGTAGCGGCGACGGACTCCCCAAGCGGAGGCCCGGATTGCCACTGCAGCGCTGGTGCTTCTCTAGCGCTCATCTAGCTCACCGCCACTGGCGTGGACGCTACGGCCTCTGCCGACGGCCAGCTGCGCCCGTTCGTTGTCGTCATGAGTTCGTCCGCCGCGCGGTCCCACGTGAAGCCTGCACAGGCACGTCTGCGCCCGTTTCTTCCCAGTCGCCTCGCCAGTTCCTCATCCTGAAGGAGCCGGACGAGCGAATCAGCCGTCGCCTCAACACTGGTAGGGTCAACAAGCAGCCCCGTCCTGCCGTCCTCCACCGCTTCCGCGACCCCTCCGTCGTTTCCGGCCACCACCGGCTTGCCGCAGGCGGCGGCCTCAAGGTAGACGATTCCGAAGCCCTCGCCCCGGTACCCGCCGTGGCGCGTCGGCCCGCGACGGCTCACCATGGCGAACACATCGCAAAGACTGTAGTAGTCAGGCAGGTCTTCGTCGGGCACCGAGCCGGCGAAGACGACCCGATCGGCGACGCCGGAGCGCCCGGCCAGGCGCTCAAGCCGCTCTCGGTCGGGGCCGTCTCCCACGATTACGTAAACAGCGTCCGGGACCTGCGAGAGTATGGTGGGCATCGCTCTGATCACCGTGTCATGCCCCTTGTAGCGCTCGCCGCTCGCCAGGCGCCCCACGGTCAGGATGACTCGGCGGTCCGTGAGGCCGAGCCGCCGGGCCAGCTCTCCGGGCCTTGACCGAGGGGCAAACCTATCGACATCTACGCCGGGGTGGATCACATGCACCCGCCGAGGGGACACGCCGACTTCTCCCACCAGCAGTCGTCGCATGTGCTCAGAGTTCGCAACGACCTTATGGGCGTTCCTAAACACCTTGTCGCGGAGCCACCGGAACCGGCCGTCGGTCACCTCCATCCCGTGCGTGAAGGTCATATACGGGATGCCCCACATTCTCTTCAGCAGCAGGCCTACGATGGCGCTGTCGAGCTGGTCGCAATGGATCTCGACTGGACGGAACTTCTTGACCTGCAACATAGCCGCCAGCAGCATCGGAGCGACTGGCCCATAGAAGCGGTCGCGGAGCAGAGGCGGCTTGCTGAACCGCACTACGTTCAGCGGGCTCGCGGCGTCGAACGCCTCCGCGCCGGGCTCCCAAGGAGTGAGCACCCGCACTGGCAGGCCTCGCCTGGCGGCACGCTGGTACAGCTCCGCCATGAACGCCTCGATTCCTCCCATGCGAGGCGGGAACACTCTGGCGAGGAGCAGCGTTCGCTTCATACCGTCGTCTCCCCGCTTGGGCAGCGCGCCGGCTCGCTTCCCGCCCGGTCGAGGTGCCGCCGCAGCCACAGCTCCAGCACTACCAACAGCCACAGCCGCTGCCACAGGTGGCCGGTGTTTCGGTGGAGGCGAGGCCCGTTGTAGAACTGGCGGATCACTCGCCGTACCGCCTCCGGCCGCAGCAGGCCGCGGCGCGCCACAGACGGCGGCGAGAGGCAATCTTCCACCACCGTCCGCAACTCCGGCTGCCTCAGCCAGTCATCCATGGGCAGCCCAAAGCCCATCTTGCGCCGCGAAGTGACTGCTCCTGGCAGCAAGTCGCCGAAAGCGGATCGCAGGAGGTGCTTGGACTGACCGTTGGACCCCCAGCGCACATCCGCCGGCATGGCCAGCACGGCCTCGAGCATGGGCAGGTCCAGGAACGGCACTCGTACCTCCAGCGAGTGGCTCATGCTCATGACGTCGGTGTCCCGCAGGAGCGTGTCCGCCATGTAATGGGTGAGGTCCAGGTATGCCATACGCGCGGCCGGTTCCCCGGGCGCATCTATCTGGGAGAAGGCAAGGAGGGCGCGGGAGGAGGCCTCCCCGGCGGCCTGGATGAAATCGTCAGAAAGTAGACGGGGCCTCTCCTGGTCGTCGAAGAGGAAGCGAACCCGTGCGTACTGCTCCGCTGCGTTCGGCAGGCCGCCCAGAGCAGCAACGCCCACGCGCCAGGGCCAGGCGGAGCGCAGCACGAGGGGTGCGCTTTCGTCAATACGAGACGCAGCCTGTCTGATCGTTGCCGGCAGCCTCCTGCTGAGGGGCCTGAAGCGCGCGGCGAGCCGGGCGAACTTGAGGGTGCTGTAGCCGCCGAAAAGCTCGTCGCCGCCGAGGCCGGAGAGGGCCGCCTTGGCCCGCCCCGCCGCGGCCCGCGACACCAGATAGGTGTTCAGAGCATCCACGGACGGCTGGTCCAGGTGCTCGACGAAGTGAGGGAGCGCAGCCGCCGCATCGCCGCCCGTGATGGGCACTTCCGTATGCTCGGTGCCGTAGAGATCGGCCACCGGTCGGGCGTAGCCGCGCTCGTCCATCCCTGGTTGCGCGTCAGGGAAGCCCACTGTGAAGGTGTGAATGCGGCGGGGGGTGCAACGGCTCGCCAGCGCCACCAGCAATGACGAGTCGACTCCGCCGCTCAGGAAGGCGCCGACGGGCACGTCCGCCATCATGTGGAGACGTACCGACTCCTCCAGGAGCGCTCGCACGATGCGAGGAGCCTCCCGCGGGTCTGCCACCTGGCTATCGGCGGTCGCCGCCATTCCCCAGAAGCGTTCGCGGCGGGCCGTCCCGTCACGGAGAACCATGCTCTCGCCCGGCATCAGGCTCGTGACTCCCTGCCACACAGTGAGGGGCGCTGGCACGCTGCCGAAGGCCAGGTAGTGGCTCAAAGCCTCCATATTGAGCCGGCGCTCCACAAGCCCCGAGGCCATCAGCGCCGTCAGTTCGGAGGCAAGGATGAACCCCCGACCGACCCGAGCCCAGTACAGGGGCTTGATGCCGAGAGGGTCGCGCGCCGCCAGCAGCGTGCCCGACCGTCGGTCCCAGAGAGCCAGCCCAAACATCCCACGCAGCCGACCGAGGCACTCGCTCCCCATGTCTTCGTAGAGGTGGACGATGACCTCTGTATCGCTGGCGCCCCGGAACCGATGACCCTTCTCGAGCAGCCCCTGGCGGAGCTCCTGGTGATTGTAGACCTCTCCGTTGAACGCGACCACGACGCTACCGTCCTCGTTTGAGATGGGCTGCTTTCCGCCGTCGCTGAGATCGATTATGCTCAGACGCCGGACTCCGAGGCCCACCGTTCCGTCGAACGAGGTCCCGCCGTCGTCGGGGCCCCGGTGGACCATAGCCGCCGTCATGCGCTCCAGCGGTGCCGGGTCGTCGATGCCGTAGGTGGCGCAAATGCCGCACATGGTGTTCCTCCGCCCGCTTCCCTTCTGCCCTTTCCAGGCGGGGCTTGCGGCCCCTCCCCAGAAGGTACACGCTCCACGTGCGCCGAAGACGGAGAGGCAAGCTCGCGCGCAAGCGCTCGTACACATCAAGTGTGCGCTTGGCGATGGTCTGCCACTCGTAGCCAGTCTCGACGGTGGCGCGGGCGGCCCGCCCCATGCGGTCGGCCAGGGCTCCATCCCCGGCGAGCGTCCGAACCTTAATCGCAAGGTCCTCGGGATGGCGGGCTATGAAGAAGCCATTGATGCTATCCGTGACCAGTTCTTCAGTGCCGTTGATGCGGGTGACCAACAGCGGCAGTCCGGCCGCCGCAGCCTCCAGCACGGCAACCGAAAAGGCCTCGTAGGAAGAGGGGAAGACGAAGGCGTCGGCGGCGGCGAGGTATCGCTCCGGGGTGCTGGTCTGACCAACGAAGCGAACGCGCCCGGCAACGCCCAACTGCTCGGCCAGGCGCAGGTAGAGCGTCTGGTCGCCGCGGCCGACGACTATCAGGGACGCCTGGACATCGGGCAGGTGGCTCAGCGCCCCAATCGCTGTCGCGAGCCCTTTGCGGCCCCAGTCGCCCCCCAAGAAGCAGAGGACGAAGCTGTCTGGCGCCAGGCCCAGGTCGGCTCGCGTCTTCTTCAGCCAGCGAGCCCTGTTCCGAGGGTGGAAACGCTTCAAGTCGACGCCGTTCGGGATAGTCAGGATCGGCGCCTTCGTGCCGTAGTGACGGGCGATATCGCGGCCGACGCCTCGAGAGACAGCGATCACGGCCCGGACGCGGCGCCGCCCGTAGATCAGCCGCTCGATGGCCGACACGATGGGCATGTAGAGCCACTGAGACAGGATATCCAGCGGCGCGAGCCTTCCCTTCCCCTCGACGGAGATGCGCCCCGACCTGGCCAGGGCCAGCCGCTCCGCCTGGCAGTAGTGCGCTGTCACGACGTCGGCCAGGAAGCAGTCACCACCCGTCGCGTGTACGATGTCATAGCGGCGGCCCCGGACGCGCCTGTCCCATGCCAGCGCCAGGTTGCTGAGCGCGAGGAACGTCAGATATCGAGCGAGCGCGGGAAACGGCCGCCCCAGCGAGGGGACGCGCACGGTCCGCACCCTCCCGGACGCGGCGCTGAGGTCGATCCGACGGGTATACACGGTCACGTCATGCTCGCAGGACACTCGCTCAATGATGGCAGCGGTGCATGCTTGAGTGGCGCCCTGCTGGCCCACCTCTGGCGTGACGAAAGCGATTCTCATGACGCCTTGGCCCCCTCTCGCGATAGGTCACGCTTGAGGGGCGCGATACCCCGCCGCGCCTCCGCCGCCTCCCCCAGAGGGAGCCTGGGCTTGCGCGCGCAAGCAAAGTAATAGACTCCCAGGAGGTCGGCCACCCTGGTACTGTCGAGATACGGGCCGAGCCGGCTGCTGACCGCCGCGACGCGGTTCTGGAGCCGCCTCGTCCACCGCCAGTGCTCCACGAGAGGAAGGCGCGGGGGGAAGACCCCGGCGGCAAAGACCGTAATGTCGCCCAGCTCCGCCCCTGTCAACAGCGCGATGATCTCGTGCCTGGTGAACGGCCGCTCGAACAGCTCCGGACGATTGCGCCGAAGGAAGTCGAGAGACCTGAGGAGCGAGAACTTCTTGGGGAGGATGTCCGAGTAGAAGACACCGCCGGGACGAAGGACCCTCACCATCTCTCGTACTATCGAAGAGGGGTCCTCGAAGTGCTCCAGGAGGCCGGTGGAGAGCACGACGTCGAAGCTACCGCTGCGAAATGGAAGGTGGTCACCGTCCCCCAAGATCAAGGCGCTGCGCAGCCCTGACGCCTCGAACTCACGCGAGGCACACTCCAAAGCGCCCTTCTCGTAGTCCAGCGCCGTCGCATCGAACCCCGCTCTGCTCAAGAATCGGGAAACCCGCGCCGAGCCACAGCCCACTTCCAGGGTCTTCCCCTGGGCCGGCAGGAATCGGAGCAGGTAACGGAACTTCGTTTCGTCCAGGTGGTACCAGACATCCGCTTCCTCTGGCCGCACTGAGCTCCAGAATGCGCTCCATACCGGTCGCGTATCGACGTGTTTGGAAGCGGCGTCCGGCAGCTCTAGCTTCTCTACCATGGCGGCCTACTCATGGAGGTGACGCCGGTCAGCGCCGCCACCCTTTCCAGCATCCTTTGTTGCTCGGAGATCCCCGGCGACGAGAACGACGGTTCGCATGCGGCTGAGCGGTGCCTCCTTCGCACTCAAGCTTCCTCCTGTGGGGCATAGGTATGGCCGCCCGTCTCGGGCACGGCGTAAGCTGGCTCGCGGCGGCTCCACAGACGTGCGAGCCGGAGCACATGTCGCCAGTCGAGAGGTATCTCTTCGATCCTGAGGACGGCACTGATCCCTAGATAGACAGCCACGCAGACGAGGCCAAGAAACGCCTGTTCGAGCAGCAACGAGGAGTAGTCCGTGGCAGGGATGACGCTTCCCGATAGCCGGGCCAGCGCCAGGTAGGTGACAGCCATCACTGCTGCCGCAAGAAGAGGTTTCATCGCATCCCGCGCGACCTGCCGCAGCGGGGGCAGGAGACCCATCTGCCACACGGCGAGGAGTGACAGGATGCCAACGAGGAAGAAGGAAACGGCTCGCGCCAGCGCCAGCCCTGCCCCCGCCAGCCAGTAGGACAGAAGGGCGGCCAGCGGCACATAGAGCGCCAGGTTGACGATTTCGATCTTCAACGGCGTTGTGAATCGGCCGGAGGCGTACATCACCCGCTGAAGCAACGCGGCGATGCCCACCGCCACGAGGCCGACGCCGTAGATGGCCAGAACCTTCGCGCCGGTAGGGACGCTGGCGTCGTCGACCGCGCCCGGGCCGTACGCGATGCGAGTCAAGGGTGTTGAGGCAACAATCATCAACACAGTTGCCGGGATGAGTGCGAACATGATGAGCCTCATGGCCGAGAGGACGCTGCCGACCAGCTCGACGGCGGCGGCCGCGCCGGCGGCGCTCTGACGCACCAGCGTGGGATAGATCGCCGTCCCCAGTGCGCCGTTGAAGACGGTGTTGGGCAGCGCGAAGATGGCGACGGCGATGGCAAAGATAGAGACTGTGCCAGTCTCCAGCCCCGATGCGAAGAATCGCTCCAGCCAGAGAGTGGCGTAGGCCACGAGCAAGTACGCGAGCACCGGCATCGTGTCCAGAAGCACCTTTCGCGCGCCGGGATGGCGCAGCTTCACGACCGGCGAAAGAGCGATGCCCCGGCGTCGCATGAGGCCGACGAGCAGCGCCACGTGCAGCGCCGCTCCCACCAGGCCGCCAAGTGCCGCCGCTCCTACGCCGATGTGTCGTTCGGCGGCCAGGAGCAGCCCGACGGTCAGGAGGTTGTAGAGGACGGGCCCGAGCGCCGGCACGAAAAAGCGGTCGTGGGCGTTGAGGATAGGTCCCAGCAGCGCCGTTATGCCCATGAGCAGCAGCGAGGGCAGGGTCAGGAGCATGAGGTTCGCGCTCAGCTTCGCCGACTCCTCCGACAGCCCGGGCGCCAGAACCGCTACGAGCTGGTGCCTGAAGACGACGCCGATCACCACGAACAGCGCCAAGGTCGAAGCCAGCAGCGTCAGTACCGTGGAGAGCGTGATCACCGCGTCGTGCGCGCGACCCTCCTGCTGATATCCGATGTAAGCATGGACCAGGGCCGGCGCGAGGGAGCCGGAGACGAGGATGACCTGAAGGGTCGTCGGTAGGAAAATAGCGACGAAATAGGCATCTGAGGGCCCGGAGATGCCGAATACCGACGCGATGGCACCGTTGCGCACGTAGCCCAACAGGGCACCGACGAGGGCCAGCGCGCCGACAAGTGTCACCAGCGAAAGCAATCGGTTCATGGACTCGTGTCGCGGCCGCCGACTAGTCGGCTCCGCTGCCCGACAGCGCATACGCCGCGGGCGCTCCAGCTCTCTTCGGCGCCTCAGGGGTGAGCGTCACGTACCTGAGCCCCGCACGCACCACCGGCCCTCGCTCCCAGAGATAGCGGCCGTCGATGATCACATTCCCCCGCATGCAACGGCGCAGCTCCGCGAAGTCAGTCGAGCGGAACTCGTCCCACTCCGTCAGAAGTACCAGCGCGTCGGAGTCTCGGGCTGCGCTCAGGGCGTCGGGAGCGTAGACCGCCTCCGGATGCCGTTGCCTCATCACGTCGTTGGCGATCGGGTCGTAAGCGCGGACCTCGGCCCCATCTTCCAGAAGCGCCTCGATAATGTCCGCCGCCGGCGCCTCACGGATGTCGTCGGTGTTGGGTTTGAACGCCAGGCCCCAGAGGGCGACCCTCCTTCCTCTGAGCGAGCCAAGCTCCTCGCGGAGCCGCAGGGTCACCATCCGCCGCTGCCTGAGATTAGCCTCGATTGCCGCCTCCACCAGGAGAAGCTCCATGCTCTCGTCTCGCGCCAGGCGAGCAAGGGCGCGGGCGTCCTTGGGGAGGCAGCTACCGCCGAAGCCCACCCCCGGCCGTAGAAACGAGGGCGCGATGCGGGGGTCCAGTCCCATGCCCCGCGCCACAGTCCGCACGTCTGCGCCCGCCCGCTCGCAGAGATGGGCCAACTCGTTGATGAACGACACCTTCGTCGCCAGAAAGGCGTTGGAGCCGTACTTGATAAGTTCGGCGGTCGCGGAATCCGTCCTTATGACTGGCGCGTCAAAGGTGGCATAGAGCGAAGCTACGTCTTCCAGCGCATCCTCATCGTCGCTGCCGATGACGACGCGATGGTTCTCGCGGAAGGCGCGCAGGGCGCTTCCCTCGGTCAAGAACTCCGGGTTAGCCACGACAGGCCAGGCTCTGCTGCCCCCGGCCTGACGGCTCAGGAAGGCCGCAAGCGCCTGAGTCGTACCTACGGGAACGGTGCTCTTGACGATCACAGTCGGTCGACGGTTCGCCGATGCCCGGACCATGTCGTTGGCCGCCTGCCAGAAGTCCGTCAAGTCTACTTTCCCCGTCTCGTCGACCGGGGTGTTGACCGCAAGAAGCACGAAGTCGGCGCTGCGGAGACCCGCCGCATACTCGTCGGTGAAGGCTAGCCTCGCTTGCGCCATGTTCTCCCGTACCTGCTCCTCAACGCCGGGCTCGTGGAACGGCACCCTGCCGCAGCGCAGGGCGGAGAGGCGGAGCTGATCTCGCTCCACGCCGATGACGGAGTGGCCAGCGGTAGCGAAGCCGGAAGCCGTCACAAGCCCCACGTAGCCGCAGCCGATCACGCAGATACTCCGCGTCCGGCTTCTGCTCTTCCAGTGCTCACGTTGTCTCAAGGCACTACTCCACGTGATTCTCGCTCGTTCGATCTCCCGCCTCGTTGCCGGGCTACGCCCTGCCCTGCGGATTAGCCGCTACTCCGGCGGCGACCGCCGAGCCCACCGGTGGGACGGGAGCCGGCACTCCGCTGGCGCCCTCGAAGACCCTGACCATGTTCTCCGCATACCAGCGCCAGGAGAGCGTCTCCGAGACCAGCTCGTATCCGGCACGGGCGATAGCATCGGCCAGACCCTTGTCGTCGATCAGTCGCCGGATCTGTAGGGCCAGCAGATCAGGCCGGCGCGGCGGCACGAGCAGCGCGTTCTCCCCGTCCGTAAGCACTTGTGCGATGCCGCAGCCCGTGGAAACGATGACCGGCTTGCGGTTGGCCATCGCCTCGGTGACGGCCAGGGCCCAGGTCTGGTTCTCGTTCGGAAAGACAAAGGCGTCGCAGGCGCTGTAGTAGAGGGATAGGTCGGCCTCGCGCACGCTGTCGGCGAACGTCACACACTTCTCCAGGCCGAGGCTCCTCGTGAGGGTCGAGAGACGTCTCGCGTAGGCGCTGTCATAACGGAGAGAGCCCACCACGAGGAGATGGGCCGGCCGGCCCTCCACAACGAGCCGGCTGACGGCCTCGAGCAGGTCCTCCAGGCGTCGGTGGGGCATCAAGATCCCCACGAAGAGCAGGAGGAAGCGGTCGGCCGGTATCTGATGGTGAAGCTTGATGCGCACGGACGCCAGCGAATGGGGGTGTGCAGGCTGCTGAACGTCCACGCCGCTTCGCACGACGAGCGACTCGATACCGTAGCCGCGGCGCGTCTTCGCGACCATTCGCTCATCCAGCACCACCAGAGCGTCGACGCGCTTCGCGAGACGCTGGTCGTAGCGGCGAAAGAGAGCGCTCAATACGAGTCGTGGCAGACGCACCGGATTCCAGGGCCAGCGGACCGGCCCCTCCGACCACAAGTCGTCATTGCACATCCAGACGACGGCCGGTCGCTGGGGAAGCCGCCGAGCAGCCTCAACCGCAGCCCAGTGGGCGGGCGAGGCGTGCGGGTTTAGCACGTCGAAGCCGTTCCCGATCTGCCGGGCGAGATGCCGCATATCAAGATAGCTACGAACCCGTCGCGGCATCGGCAGGCGGCCGAGCGCGCGTCGGCCAGCGGTCACTATCTCGAGCCGGGAGCTCACCTCCGGATAGCACCGCCGCGGGTCGTGCGCCAGCGCGAACACGGTCACCCGGTGGCCCATGTCCTGAAGCTCTCGGGCCAGGTAGAGGGCCTGGCGCTCGCCGCCCCCTTCCTTGAGCAGCTCATCGATCAGTATCGCCACTCTCAGCCGGCCCCGGCTCACGTGCGCAGCCTCAGTTTGCCCTCGAACCGACCGGATGCGATGGGCCTTCCTGGCCTGGCCAACAACGGTGGAGCCCCGGTCAGCGAGGAAGGGCAGGAAGCGAAAGACTCCGAAGCGGGATGATAGGATTGAGGTGAGCCGCCGCGTCCCGAGGAACGGCATCAGGGTGTAGCAGCGCTCGACGGAGAGCCGCCGACGGACGAGGAGATCGCGGAGCGAGCTCCTGGAGAAGATATGGCGATGGGTTGGGTCGTCGTAGATGGCGGGGTCGGCATAGGCGCGGTTGGGCGTCGCCACCCCGATCGTGCCGCCCGGGGCTACCACCCGTGTCCATTCGCCGACGGCGGCGCCGGGCTCGTCGAAATGCTCAATAAGGTGCTGTGCGACGACACTGGAGAAGACGCCGTCCTTGAACGGCAGGTTAGCTGCGTCGCCCAGCACCACAGCAGCCGATGGAGCCGTTCTCCTGGCGAGGCGAAGAGCTTCAAGATTGCTGTCCAGGCCTACGACGTTTCGCCCTTCCTTTGCCCCCATGTGGAGGAAGGCTCCCCCTCCACAGCCCACCTCCAGCAGCGCCCCATGGTGGTTGTCCCGAGTGAGGCGCAACAGATGCTCAACCTCCCGTCGGAAGGCACGAGAGACATGGCGGGCCAGGTAGTACTCATCCGAGTAGCTCCCGACGGAGCACAGCTCCCTCCCGGGCCCGGTGCGCGGTGGCGCGGCGAACGTCAAGATGCACTCCCTCTAATCGCGGGACGGGATTCAGGCAGCCCTCCGCCCCTCGACGGCATCGGGACCGTGGCCACCTCGTGGGTGGGCTCCAGCAGCGACGGCCAGCGCCCGTCCGCGTCCTGAGTCTCCTCAGCAAGGGCCTCTTCCAAGGCATGCCGCAGAGCCCAGGTGAGGGCATGGCCCAGCACCAGATGGATGTCCTCCACGGGGCCGTAGTTGTAGCTGGGCACGACCACGCACAGGTCCGCCAGTTCCTTGAGGTCGCCCCCGCCGAAGCCGGCGAGGCCCACCGTGGTAGCTCCGGCGTCCCGCGCCACCTCGATGGCCCGCAGCACGTTGGGCGAGCGGCCGCTGGCGGAGATTCCGATGGCGACGTCGCCGGGGCCGACCTGGCCCTCCAAAGGAGCGGCGAATACGTTGTCATAGGACGTGTCGTTGGCCCAGGACGTCAGCAGGGCGGTGTTGTCGCTCAGGCACACGGTCCTCAGCCCCCTGTGGCCGTTCACCGCGGCTGTCTTCGCGAGATCGCTGGCAAGGTGGCTGGCAGTGGCGGCGCTGCCTCCGTTCCCAAAGACATAGACAGTCCTCTCGTCCAGGCGAGCCCGGACCAGTTCCTGTGCCACCGCAGCCACCGTAGCCAGCGGGATCCGCTCCAGGGCCTCCCTCACCTCAGCGAAGTAGTCTGATAGTGTCGCTGGTAGCGGTTGTTCTCTCATGGTTTCGCCTCCAGCTTGCTCGCATGGCTGGACCCTCGGACCGGCGAAGCAGCGATGACGGCCCGCTCTCGAAACGCCGTTTTGTAGGCCGGCGGCAGGCGCCGCTCGCGACGGAGCGCTCTCTTGACCGAGCCGAAGAGCAGCCGTAGATCCAGCCACAGCGAGTAGTTGCGGACGTAGGCGACATCCCTCACAGCCTGGGCCTCCACGTCCTCTGATCGCTGGCGCTCGACCGCAGGACCGGTCAAGCCCGGCCGGACAAGGAGCAGGCCGCGAATCCAGGGATGCTGCGAAGCGCCGTTGTGCTCGGGTATTGCGCGCGGGCCGACAAGACTCATCCGACCGGCGAGGACGTTGAGGATGTTGGGCATCTTCGCCCAGCGGCTTGCGGCGATGGCCCGGCGGAGGCGCCAGGCCCGCCGCGCCAGCCCCTTGCTCGGCTCAGGCCCCGGGCAAGGGCCGAGCATGAGCAACGAGAAACTCTCTCCTCTGTGACCAAGCACCCGCTGGCGGGCCAGCAGGGGCTCGTGGCCGTCGATCCTCGACATCAGCCAGCAGAGGGCGACCAACGGCGCCAGGATGCCCAGTAGGAGCAGCGAGACACAGTAATCGAGAACGGCCTTGAGGGTGGCGTCGAGCCCCCTGATCCGGAGCTGTTCCAGGTTGATCAGCGGCACGAACCCGTAGTCGGTGGGGTGGGTGCTTGCGGCCAGCACCTGGTCGAGGCCAGGCGCGAGCTGAACCTTGACCCCGCTCTCGCCGTTGGCAAGCTCCAGGAGGAGGCGGTTGCTCTCCCAGCTTATGGCGTGAGGGACGACGAGGATTGTCGAGGCGCCCTTCAGGCGCGCCGTCTCGAGCGCCAGCCGCGGGTCGCCCAGGACGCGCAGCCCGTCGAGCACCGGCGCGCCCACGGGACGATAGTCGTCCAGAAACCCGATGACCTGCACGCCGTGCTCCTCCGGGCCGTGGAGCTGCCGCGCGATTGCCTCGCCGTGCTCGTCCGCTCCGACGATGAGGAGCCGTTCGACGAACAGGCCCCGGCGCCTCAGCCGGAACACGAGACGCCGCACCAGGAAGCGCCACGATCCGACCATGACGACCGAGAAGTGCCAGGTGAGGGCGATGCCGGCGAGGGAAAGGCTCAACCCCACAAGCAGGCCCCCGACGATGAGAACCATCATGCTGTAGGTGCAGGCCTTGACGACCCCCGCGTACTCGCGGTGCCCCGCCAGCAGGTTCTTCCGGTCGTAGAGGTTGTTGAGCACGAAGAGCGCTTGCATGACGGCCACAACGAGAGCGGCCCAGGCGAGGCCCGGACCTGGGCCCGCCACGGCGTGCTGGCCCAGGACGCTCGCGAGGCCCTGAGCGAGGAGGAGGATGAGCATGTCGCCCAGGGCTAGCGCCGCGATCAACAGACGTTGCTCTCTTGCCATCGCTCCCACGTCTATGCCGCCACCATCTGGAAGCCCACCGCATGGGGTGACGAGTTCATGAGAACCTTGGCTCCCCCAGAATCGAAGTGAAAGTCCATCCTGTATAGCCCCAGGGCCTCCATCGCCGCGCAAAGGGCTGGCTGGCGCGGAGGCTCACAGTAGAGGAGCAGGAAGCCGCCGCCGCCGGCGCCCGTGATCTTGCCGCCCGCAGCGCCGGCCCGGCGCGCCCGCTCGTACGCCTCCTCGATCCGGGGGCTGGTGATGGAGCCGGCCAGGCGCTTCTTGTGCTGCCAGGCCTCGTGCAGTATCTCGCCGAAGCGCGGCAGGTCACCCCTTTCCAGCACGGACCTGCACTCCACGGCCGCCTTCTTGATCTCGTGCAAGGCTTCCAGGACGCCGCCGCTGCCGCGCGCGGTGCCGGCCCGTTGCTCGCGAAGAATGTCGTTGGCGCTGCGGGAGGAGCCGGTGAAGAAAAGCAGCAGCCGCTCCTCCAGATTCGCGCGGAGCTCCAGGTCCAGCGCCAGCGGCTCCACTCGGACGCCCTCCCCCTCGAAGTAGATCGCGTTGAGCCCGCCGAATGCGGCGGCGTACTGGTCCTGCTTCCCGATGGGGCTGCCCAGCTTCTCGATCTCGATACGGGCAGCTAGCTCCGCCAGGTCGCCCGCCGGAAGGCGCTGCCCGGAAAGCGTCGCCAGCGCCTTGATCAGGGCCACGGCGACGGTGCTGGACGAACCGAGGCCCGTCCCCGGCGGGATCTCCGAAGCCAGGAAGATGGAGAGACCATCGTGGATGCCGAACTCGTGCAGGATCGCGCGGGGCAGGCGCAGGTCGCCGTCCCACACGGGCTTCTCCTCCCGTGACCAGCGGTGGAAGGACCGGTAGTCGGAGGAGCTGATGTGGACGCCGTTTCCGCCGCTGGGATTGACGAAGACATAGAAGTACTTGTCGATGGCGGTGCTGACCACCATGCCGCCGTAGCGGGCGTAGTACGCCTCCAGGTCGGTTCCACCGCCCGCGAGGCTGATCCTGACCGGCGTCCTAACCAGCAACATTGCGCATCTCTCCCCGGCCGGACGCGACCGGCTCAGCCCGACCCCGATGCGGAGCAACGGGCTCTCTGACACGACGCTGGACCGCGTCTCCCAGGGCCTGCCGATACCGCTCCGGCGAGCCGATGTCCAGGAAGTAGGCGTCGGCGGCGTAGCCGTAGACCGGCAACCCGCGCTCGATAAGGATCGGGATGAGGTCGGCGCCGAAGTCATAGGGGACTTCGGGAGGGACGAGGCTCAGCACCTCTGGCTGGACTACGAAGATGCCGGCGGAGGCCCAGGCTGAGAAGACCTCGTGGGGGGCAGGCTTCTCGCGGAAGCGCCGCACGCGCCCGTCTTCGTCCATCAGCGCGATGCCGCAGCGGGTCGGCTCGTCGGTGTGATAGACAGCCATAGTGAGGGCAGCGCCGCGAGCTCGGTGGAAGGCGGAGAGGGCTTCCAGATCCAGGTCTGACAGAACGTCTCCGTAGAGGATGAAGAAAGGCCCGTCAAACAGCGACTCCACTTTCTTGACGGCGCCCGCGGAACCGAGAAGGTTCTTCTCATAGGAGTAGAGGATACGCACCCCGAACGCTGAGCCATCGCCGAAGTGATCTCGGATCACCGCCGCTCTGTGGTGGAGGTTGACGGCGATCTCGCTTACGCCGTGGGCCCGCAGCAGGTCGATGAGGAACTCGAGGAGCGGCCGACCGGCCACGGGGAGCATCGGCTTGGGGATGGCCCAGGTCAGCGGCCGGAGTCGCGTTCCCTTTCCGGCCGCGAGAATCATGGCCTTCATAGCCTCTCCCGCCGCAGAATCCATTCCGCGGCGTCCTTCAGGTCACGGGCCACGTGGACGAGGGGATAGCCCCACGGGGAAGGTCGCAGCCCGTCTCCAGGCGTGCGACCGGAGAGCACCATTACGTATGGGATGCCGGCGTCGCGTGCCGCCTCCATGTCGGTGCCGCTGTCGCCGACCATGTAGGAGTGCACGCGGTCGAGCCGGAACCGACTCAGCGCCTCCAGAAGGAGTCCGGGGCGGGGCTTGCGGCAGGCGCAAGTCGCCTCGGGAGCGTGTGGGCAGCAGAGAACGCCGTCGATGCGGCCGCCCTGATCCCTCACGCTCATCAGCATGTGCTCGTGTACGCGCTCCAGCTCCTGACGGGTGATGATGCCTCGCCCCACGGCCGACTGGTTGGTGACGACCACCACGCGCACCCGGCGGCTGGCCAGCGTCCGCAGCGCTTCGAGAGCGCCGGGAAGGAACTCCAGCTCCTGGCAGCTCTTCACGTAGTCAGGGCGGTTCCTGTTGATGACGCCGTCGCGGTCCAGAAGCACTGCCGTCATGGCTCGATGGGACGTCTCCTAATCGCTCGTCTTGTAGCGCACGACCAGCTCTCGGTCGCGCGACAGGTCAGTCGTGACTTCGACGGCGCTCCCGCTCACGGGCTCGCCAGCCTCCGCCGCCTCACTTGAGCCGTTCAGCTCCACCGAGAGCACCTGCGCGCCGGGAGGCGGCGTTATCGCCACTCGCAGCGGGATGGCCGACGTGCCCGGCTGCTTCTGGACGAAGAGCCGATACTCCCGGAATGCGGCTTTCGTCCTCACGACGGACGGCGCCACGTAGCTGAAGGAGAGCTGCGTGCTCTCCCCCTTGGGTAGGGCGAAGAAGCGCCCGAATACGGTCTTGCCCTCTTCCTGCCCGGTCTCCTCCACGCCCACCGGCTGAGCGTCTTCACGAACCTCGACGAGGCGGCTGTGGGCGGTAGCGAGAAGACGGAGGTAGCCGCCGTACATGCCACCCAGCATCAGCTTCCGCACGAGCTCGGGGTCACGCCCCTCTTCCCAGGTGGGCAGGTTATTCTCGTAGCTGACGTCGACGCGGGTCTGTGCATTGCCCAGCTCGTCGAGCCGGATGTCCACCTGCACCTCCTGCTGGAGCACGATGTTGAGCTTGGTGCTGTTGACGCTGGCATCGACAAGCATCAGGTAATCGCCGCCCTGGTCCTGTATGCCCCCATCCAGCCCCATCTCCCTGACGAGGTTCTCGACGTCCTCGTCGAAGGAGTAGAAGAGGATGTTCTTCTGCTCGCGGAGACGCTCGATGGTCTCCAGCAGGGACGACCACCGGGAGGGCGGGGCGTCGAGCAGCCGGCGCAGCACCTCGTCTGCGACGAACGCGACGATGGCCTTGCGGTCCTCGCCGGGCTCCACGGGGCTGCGGGTCAGCGCTTCGATGACGTCAAGGGCGTTGTCGCTGTCAACGGTCACGCCGTACTCTTCCACAGCCACCGGTCCCGTGATCTTGAGGAGCTCCTCGAGCGTGGAGACCGTGATGGCAATGACACCGTCCACGGGTTGCCCGCCGCCCATCTCGAAGAAGCGCTGGGCCTGGCGGGCAGCGGTCGGGAAGTCCGGCGACCAGTTGGCGAGCGCCAGGTTCCAGCTCCAGTCCTTGAGCAGGTAGTTGGCCAGAGGGGCAGGCGGCTCTACGTATTCACCCGTGCGCACCTGCCAGCGCTCCCCGAAGCGAATGGCGTCTTCGAAGAACATGTCTCGGACGCGCCCGTCCTCCAGGGTCATGACGCCGTAAACCGAGATGAGGCCCCCCGTGGGCAGCAGCTCGGCGTTGTTCTGAGCGAGAATCAGGTAGGTGCGCGGCCCGTTGAAGCCGAGAAACTCGGGCAGGAAGGCGGACGCCTGCTCGTAGCGCACGAGCGCGTCCTCGACCTCCGGCAGGTCGCTGTCCAGCTCCCGGAGGGCCGCGGCCAGAGGCGGCAGGAGACTCTGCGAGTCGATGCCGCGGCGGCGCTCCTGGAGCACGGCGAACCTCGCCGAAAGAGAGCGCATTGGACCGTCCACCCGGTCGAGGATGGTCCGGGCTTTTTCGGTCAGAGACCCGTCTGTCTCGTCCCTCACGTCCAAGTACTCGCGGGTCGCCTCGATACCCATCAGGCCTACCTCGCTGGCGTCGATGCCGATGGCAAGCAGCTCCTTCGTCGCCGATACCTGGCTTCCGAGAGCGGGAACTGATCCCGCGAACCTCGCCAGAGGGTCGGCCTGAAGCCGCTGCCAGGCCCGGGTGAGCCTCTGCTGTGCCTGACCCATCTGGGCTTCCGCCTCGCTTAGCTGCGCCGGCGTAAGGTCCAGTCCCTCGTCCCGCAGGGAGGCCTCGGCTTGCTGAAGAAGGTCCCTGCCGTCGCTAAGGTCCCGATAGACCCCGTAGTACTGGCTCGCCGGGAGGGCCACCAGGAGGCCTGCCGCCAGCAGGCCGAGGCCTACGAGCCCAAGCTTGAGCCTGCTGGTGCCCGACAACGCTCAACTCCCGTCTGCGGGGCCGAAAGCCCAGCGGCGCGTCCTCATCGCCCCCGCGAAGGGCGGGGGCAGTCGCAATGAGCCTGAAGCGCGAAGCCGAGCTTCTCTAGCTGCGGGCCCAGCGGCGCACTGCCCAGGCGGCTCCCGCACCGGCAACTGTGGCTACGCCGAGAATCAGCGCCAGTGTCGACAGCGACCAGGTTCCGCTCGAATCGAGCCCCGTGCCCGTTGCCGGCAGTTGCACCGCCCCAGCCTCCGCTCCGGCGACCACGCTCACCAGCGCGGAAAGGTCACCGCACTTGGAGTCGACGACGATGGTGCCGGGAGTGTCACCGACGTACAGGGTGGTGGTCGCCGCGCCGTTCACGTCGCTCATGACCGGACCGGGGTCGACGGAAGCGCTCGTACCCGGCTGCGACGCGATGGCGAACGTGCACGCGAGGCCGGCTACGGCCGCACCGTTGGGGTCCCTGGCCGTCGCAGTGATGGACACCGCGCCGCCTGTGGACGGGCTGGTGCTGGATGCCTCGAGCACCAGGTTCCCTGTCGGAGGCGGATACTGCGCCGCTGCCGAGTCAGCCCAAAGGGCCGTCGTGAGCAGAAGCGCCAGCACTGCCACCGCCTTGAAGCCAATGGTGATGCTTCGAACCATGGCCTACTTCCTCCCTTTCTGACCTGGGCCCGGAGGCCCTCCCATGGTCGAGCCGGGCTAAAGGTGCTCGGCCCTGACCACTAACCGATCGCTATAGCCGAGCGGCGGGCCATTGAAGGTGCCGCCGCAGGTGATGAGCGTTATCACTTCGTGACTCGTCGGGCCGATGATGTCCGCAACGGGAGCGTTTTCGCCGTCGTACGTCACGCTGGCGGTAACGGCATAGCGGTAGACGGTGCCGTCCCCGGTGAGCAGCTCGATGATGTCGCCGGTCTTGAGGTCCCGGAGCCGGTAGAACACGGCGGGGCCGTAGCCGCGGTAGTCCAGGTGACCGGAAAGGACGACGTTGGTGCCCTCGCTGGGGCTGCCGCTGAACTCGTACCACGCCACATCCTCAGGGCCGCTAGGCGGCTGCATGGCCCCGTTGGCATCGACGCCCCTCATGGTCAGTGGCGCATCGACGCCGATGGCTGGGATGATCAGCCGCTCCGGCCGGGCCCCATCGTTCGCACTTGTCGCTGCCCCGGAAGCCAGCGAGGACGCCGTCGCCGACTCGCGCGGCGGCGTCGCCTGCGGGACGTTGTCCAGATAGCCGGCGCCGGCCGACGGTCGGGGTACCTCCGTCGCCGGCCCGACCAGCTCCGTCGACGTCGAGGCCCGGGGCAGAGGCGGCAGTTGCTCGGGCGCCAGCGCCCAGGCGAGGACAAGGGCCACCACCGCGAAGACAAGGGCGCCTACCAGCACCGCGCCCAGCCGTTCGCGCCGGAGCAGCCCTCGCAATCTCTCGGGACGCCACTTCCGCACCAAGAGCTACCACTCCTCACCGAACCCGACGCCGTCGCTGCATGCTACGCCTCGACCGCAGCCCGGCGGCGCTGGCTCTTTTTCTTGTGGCCGTCTTTGCCAGTGTCGTGGTAGTAGTGGTGGTAGTAGTAATAGCCCCCTCCCCTGCGCTGCAGCTTGTTGAGGACCGCGCCCAGCAGGTTCGTCTTCGACCTGGTGAGGGCATCCTTGGCTTGCTTAAGGGCTGCCCCTCTCGTCCTGCCCGCATCCACCACGAGAATCGTTCCGTCTACCCTGGCGGCCAGGACGCTCGCGTCGGTCACGGCCAGCGTGGGAGGGCTGTCGAAAACAACGACGTCGGCCTCCCGCTTCAGGTTCTCGATCAGGGTTCTCAGCCGCGGTGAGCTGAGGAGCTCGGAAGGGTTCGGCGGCATGGGACCGCTGGGCAGGATCGCAAGATTGTCGTGCCGGGTGGGCTGGAGGTAGCCGTTGAGGCTCGAGTCCCTCGACAGGAGCACATTGGTAAGGCCGTGGCTGTTCGCCACTCCGAATAGTCGATGAAGCATCGGCCGGCGCAGGTCTGAGTCCACAGCGATGACGCGCTTTCCCGCCTGCGCCAGCACCAGCGCCAGGTTGGCGACCGTCGTCGTCTTGCCCTCGCGCGGATGGGCGCTGGTGACGACAAGCGTCTGTGACGGCTTGTCCAGCGTACTGAACTGGACGTTCGTACGTAGCACCCGATACGCTTCCGCAGCCGGGTGCCGAGTATGAGAGGTTATGAGGCTGGTCTCCGGGGCCTTCGAGTGGCGGAAGCGCGCTACCGTGCCCAGCGCCAGGAGCCCCGCCGAGGCCGTCAGGTCCTCGGCCGACTTCACGGTGTCGTCCAGGTACTCCAGTAGCAGGCTGACGCCGCCGGCCACCACCAGGCCAGCGACGAGCCCCAGTATGGTGTTGAGCAGTACGCGCGGCTTCACGGGGCTGGTGGGAGTGGTGGCCGACTCCACGACGCTCACGCTCCCCGGTCGGCTGAGCTCATTCTCCGTATTCTGCTCGATGAAGATGCTGGCGGTGCTGTTGGCGACCTGTTGGGCCAGGTAGGGATCCGCATTCTCGGCCGATATCCGGATAAGCTGGGTGTCGCGGATGACGCTCACGTCGAGCATGGCCGCCACCTGTTCAGCCGTGTAGGGCAAATCGAGGTCGGAGATAACGCCCTCCAGCACCGGCCGCTGCGTGATGAGCTGCTGATAGGTGCCGGTGAGGCGTTCGCTCGCCAGGATGTCGTTGTAGGCTATAGTGCCCGGCTGCTGTCTCTCGTTCACCAGGAGGGTGGAGGAGGCACGGTAGATGGGAGTCATGGCCTGGCTAACCACATAGCTGGCGCCACCGCCGATGACGAGGCCGAGGAGAAGAAGCCACCACCAGCGACGGGCCAGGACAGGGAGACGCGCCAATTCCATCAGCCGCATTCCTTTTCCCCCCTTTTTACGCAGCGTGAGACCACGCGTTTCATGATTCGGGATGACCATGACGGGGTCAATTAGGGATGACCCTCAGAGGGCGGGGTACGATCCCCTACTGCTCTGCGACAATCACTTCTGATGGGGACGGCTAGACGGGAGTTGGGGGGAAGGCTCTTTGGCGTGAGGGATGGTGGCGAGGACTAGGGGCTTCCCCTACGAACGGCCTCGGCGAAGCGGCTCAACCTCTCCATCTGGCTCTCGGTGAAGGCCGCGCCGGGTCGACGGCGCCGCACCTGGTCGTAGACCTGGGGCAGGGTATAGCCCATGCGAAGGAGGACGGCGCTCACGACGGCGATGCTGCGGCCCACCCCCGCCCGACAGTGCACCAGCACCTTGCGGTCGGCAGCCATCTCCTCCAGCACCCAACTGGAGGCCGCCTCAAGCTGCTTCTGAGTCGGGGGGCGGAGGTCGACCAGGGGGAGGTGGCGGAAGTGGATGCCGTAGGCTGCCAGCGCCGACTCGTCGTCGCAGCCTTCCTTGCGCAGGTCCAGGACGCTGCCGATGCCGGCCCTGGCCAGCGCCTCGACCTGGCTCGGCCGGAAGCGAGACCCCTGGGCGAGGGAGGGGGTGATCCAGACGAAGTCCGGCCGACGCCGCGGCAGAGGCAGCGCGCGCTTGAGCAGCGTCAGGGCCGTCGACGCTCGCTGCATCATCGGTCACACACCTCTTTTGGCGCCTTCGAGAGGGTGCCGTCTCCACACGGAGATTATCATGTCGGCAAGGGCAGGGAGGCGGTAGGCGAGGCGGTCGAGCCCGCGCAGGAGCCGCCAGGCCATCGGAGCGGGCAGCGACTCCAGAAGCAGGCTCCAGCGCCGGAACAGCCACATCTGTGACAGGCCGTAGCACTCCTCCATCTCAAGGCAAGGGCCGCCCAGGCTCTTGACCACTCGCAGATCGCCCCTGAACGTATGGTTCGGGGGTATCTGCCAGTAGGGACGCCGACCCCTTTCCAGCGGCAGCCCCAGCATCTCCTTCGCCTCGAAGATCGCGCGGCTCAAGCGACAGGACAGGCTTTCGAAGTTCGCGAGGGCTATCACGACACGGCCCTCCGGCCTCAGGATTCGGGCCGCCTCCGCCATGAACAGGTGCGGCCTCGCGAAGTGGTCCAGGGAGCCCTGGCAGACCACCGTGTCGAAGCTGTTGTCGCGGAAGGGGAGCTGCTCCGCGATCCCCTGAACAAGAACCACCGGGGCTCCCCGCTCCCGGCGGCGGTGCCGGGCCAGTGCCAGCATCTTTGGCGAAGGCTCCAATCCCCAGGCCTGGCAGCCCCGCCGCGCCAGCCGTCCAGCCTGGTCGGCGGTGCCGCACGCGACATCTAGGATGCGGCCGCAGCCGCCTACGGTAGCGGCATCGAGAACGGCCTGCTCGGCGCGCCAGAACATGAACACGCTGTCGCGCCGCCAGGGGCCCGGAACGATATCTTCCGTCAGATCGTATTCCGTGTCGACGGCGAGGCTCACAGGGTCGTCCTCCCCCGGAGATCAGATGCATAGCGCCTGCAAAGGGCAGGGCCGGACGGCCTGCACGGCTCGCCAGGGGCGAATCAGCCGCCGGCTGGGATGGCGCCCGCGCTGAGGAGCACCTGAGTCACGGCCTTGCCTTCACCGCGCTCAGGAGCACGTAGAACTCCTCAAAGCCGATGAGGTTTCCCAGCCACCTCTCCCAGCGGTACTGCATGCCGCGGTCACGATTGGCCACGGCCTCGAAGACGCGGGAGACCACACCCCGGGCGATGCCTCGGCCCCGTGCCCCGCCCCGGCGCGACGTCAGGTAAAGCTGCGCTTCCTCGATCTCGAACGAGGCCGTCGCGGGACACTCGGGGCTGCCCCGCTTCGGGTCGAAGAACTCGAACGTCTCGATGGTGTACTGGCGCTGGTGCCTGGGGTCGCGGGACGTCGCCCAGGGCGAGGTGGCATGGGGCAGGTAGATGTGGATGAGCGCCCCCGGCTTGCTAACCCGCCACAGCTCCTCCAGCGCCCCTACGAAGTCGGCAGCATGCTCGAGGGTGTAGCCGGCGAACACCTCGTCGACGCTGTTGTCCTGGAAAGGAAGGCCACCGTCAAGCGTGGCCAGAGCGTCGGTATCGTTGCCTGGGGCCCTGGCCAGCCTGAGGCTGTCGGAGCGCTTGGACCCAGTGCCCAGGTCAAGTCGAACCATGCTCAAGATAGGCTCTGCGGCTCATCCCGCGTCGAGGCGAGAGGGGTCTCGGGCTGGACCATGCGCGACGGGTACTGACAGACAACGGCCCTGACTTCGCGGCCGGCAATGATCTGTTCTGGCGGCGCGGCCGTTGCGTCGCTGATTACCCGCCCCCAGCCAGCACCTGTTCGATCAGCTGCTGCACTACAGCGAAGGGCTGGGCTCCCACGAGCCTGTGGCCGTTGACGAAGAACGTAGGCGTGCCGCTGACACCGTAGTTGACCCCGTCCTGGAAGTCGCCCGCCACCTCATCGAAATACTCCCTGGAGGTGTAGCACTCGTCGAAAGTGGCCTGGTCAAGGCCCAGTTGCGCGGCATAGGCCTTGAGGCTGGCGTCGTCCAGGGCGCTCTGGTTAGCGAACAGGAGGTCGTGGTACTCCCAATACTTACCCTGGGCGTTGGCGCAGTCAGCGGCCAGGGCGGCGGGCAACGCCTGCGGGTGGAGCTGGGTGAGCGGGAAATCGCGGTACACGAAGCGGACCTTGTCACCGTACTGCGCCAGTATCTGAGGCACCAGCTCGTCGGCCGCCTTCTTGCAGTAGGGGCACTGGAAGTCGGAGAACTCGACGATAGTGACGGGGGCATTCTCCGGTCCTATGGAAGGGTCATCGTCAACGCTGACATTCGCCACAAATTCCGGCGGCTCTGTGGGGGTGGCCGCCGCTGTTTCACCGGCGGCGGGGGTCTGAGCGGCCTGAGCAGCCTGAGCGGCCGGCTGCGAGTCTTCCGTGAGCGCGTCGTGGACGGCGAGGCCACCGAAGACGAGCCCGACGACCAGCGCCGCTGTGGCCGCCGAAACGACGGCGGAGGTGATGTACATGCGGCGCTCTCGATGGGACCTGGGCTGTTGGAGGTCGGGTGGGAATACGTTCATGGCTTTGTCCGTAGAGCGCTGGGCAGGGGGCGGGATATACTGGTCGGTAGGCGGCCCGCGCTGGTCGGGCGACGGGATGTGCTGCTCGGACGGCGGGTCGTCCTGCTCGTAGTGGTACACAGACGAGTATTCACGGACTGTGGCTAACACCCCCTTTTCATAGTCGTCGTAGCTCGCGATATCTGGTTTGCTTGGAATGGCTAGCCCTGCCTTGAAAGCGTCCGGCCAGGCCTTGTTCCTTGAAGAAATAGAGTTGCTCACAAGCCTGAACGTCAGGTCAGGATAGAGCGCCCCAAACACTATTCCCTCTGCCATGAAAAGGGCTGTGTAATTCACCCCCTCCATTGAACTTACTCTCTGTTGAGCTTCCTTCGAGAGTAAGAATCTATCAGGCGACTGTCGAGAGAACTTCGGCACTTCCGTTTCCATGATGTAATTCCAAAATGAGTCAGGCTCACGACCGTAATTCTGTAGTCGTTCCTTGCAGGCCTCTTCCAGCACACCGTAGAAATCAGCGGTTCTGGTCGGATCACCAACGAGCTTCAGGACTTCAAGCAATGAGTCTCTCTTGGCCCGGCCCAAGATGGCACCCTGTTGAAATAGCTCGGCTTGCACGGCGAGAAGCGCGCCAGATTCAACGTAGGCAGAGCCGAAGAGGGGCTTCTTTGTGACCTGCTGTAGCATTCCACGAGTGAAGAACAGCGTGAGGGACAAGTCTTGCGGCGTCGGCATGGTTGCTTCCTAGACAAACGTTCAGACTGTATCCTTGGGCGCATACTATCAGGTGGCCTTTCCCGCGTCAACTGAACGGGAGGCCAGGCAGACGCCGACGCGGTTGCCAGGACCACCGGTCCGCCCGCTCGCAATTTGACAGAATCGAGCCTCTGAATTACGCTGTAATGGGTAAGCAGGTACTCATATTCCGCCTGGTGAGCACAGAAGAGACAAAGGGGAGAAAGGCCGCCACTGCTGCGCTCTCGGCGCCCCAGGCCGGCGCGCAGACTGCCTCCGAGGAGGCACCGGCCGTACACTTCGCCCACGAGAGCGAGGCGGAGTTCGCCAGCATCCTCGACTTCTACGGTATCGCGTGGGAGTACGAGCCCCGCTCCTTTCCCCTTCGCTGGGAGGATGATCAGGTGGTGGAGGCCTTCACGCCTGACTTCTTTCTCCCGGACCTTGACCTCTACATTGAGCTCACGACGCTGCGCCAGGAGCTGATCACCGAGAAGCACCACAAGCTCAGACTCGCGCGGGAACTCTACCCCGAAGTCAACTTCAAGCTCCTGAACAAGCGCGACTACCTGGTCCTGCTCCGCAAGTACGGCTTCGGCCCTCCCTCGGCTCGCGACGTCCAGGCCGTCGACCGCGTCCTCTTCAGCGCCTCCCAGCTTGAGCGACGGGTGGGCGAGCTGGGGGCCCAGATCTCCAAGGACTACGCGGGCCGCGCGCCCCTCCTGGTCGGCGTCCTCCGGGGGGTCGCCTGCTTCATGGCCGACCTCATGCGCCATATCTCGCTGCCCCTCGCCATCGACTTCATGGCCATCTCCTCATACGAGGGCGACAAAAGCGGCGCCGTCCGCATCCTCAAGGACCTGGACGAGAACATCGAGGGGCGCGACTTACTCGTTGTGGAGGACATCGTCGATACGGGGATGACCCTGAACACCCTCCTGCACTATCTGTCGGCCCGCCGGCCGACCAGCCTCAAAGTCTGCGCCCTTTTCGACAAGCGGGCGCGTCGCCTCGTCGACGTGCCGATCGAATACGTGGGATTCGAGATACCGGACGAGTTCGTGGTAGGCTACGGCCTCGACTACCGCCAGATGTACCGCAACCTGCCCTTCGTGGGCACCCTCAGGACTGGCGAGGTAGAGGACACCTCCTGGAAGAAGGGCAGGCCCGCCAGGGCGCGGGGCGGTGCGCGCAAGAAGAAACGCCCCAGGGCTCCCTCGTCCTCCTAGGTGCCGGAGGATCGCAAGCGGGCTAGCGGACGCCTCCCTCTTGCCTACGAGTACACCATCTTGCACGGAGCGTGATTTTGTGTGAAAATGCCCGTGTAGTATCCTCGTCATCAGTCCACTGCGAAGCCCACTTCGCTTGGCACTCGACGACAAGGAAGGAACGTACCTGAAGGAGGTCGTCGGGTGGCCTACACCGACAAAACCCTGACCTGCGTCGAATGCGGCGCCGACTTCACGCACTCCGCCGAGGACCAGGAGTACCACGCCAGTCGCGGCTTCACGAATGAGCCCAAGCGCTGCCCATCCTGCCGAGCCGCGCGCAGGTCTGGAGGCGGCCGAGGCGGTGGGGGCTACGGAGAGCGCCAGATGTACCCGGTGATCTGCGCCGACTGTGGCCAGGAGACTGAGGTCCCCTTTCAGCCCAGAGGTGACCGCCCCGTGTACTGTCGGGAGTGCTTCGCCAAGCATTCGCCGACACAGAGCCGCTGGTAGGGGCCTGACGTAGCCCTCCAATCCTTCAGCAGAGACCAGCGGCCTCTAAGGGCAAGCCGGTATAGAGAGAGGGTGTCTTTGTGTTTGTTGAGCTCCGGGATGGCGAGTCGCAGGAACACCTGCTGACCAGGTTCCGACAGGCCGTTCAGAGGGATGGCATTCTTCGCGAGGCGAAGATGAAGCGCCATTTCATCTCGAACTCGGAGGCTAGACGCTTGGCCCGAGCAAAGGCGGCGCGACGACGAGCCCGTAGGCGCGCTCGCCAGTCGTAGGCTATCGCTTCCGCGCAGGCAGACCGGCCCGCGGGCTGGCCTGCCTTCGTCGTCTTTCCGACGCATCCCATTGCCCGTTGCACCGCTCCTCCAACCTCGGTGACCGCTTCTCCCGCTCCTCGAGCGGGATGCCAGCCGAGCTGGGCTTCCGCCGCCTTCCCCGAGCCGTCGGCGGCTGCGGCGCTTCCAGCGGCCGGTGAAGCTAAACCTTGTCCCCCGCCGTACCCGTTCGCCAAGGCGCCTACTGGCGGGCGAGTGTATAATGCTACCGTCCGCGAGAGTTTCCGCAAAGCGAGGTGCAGCATGAGGCGACTGGCAATTGGGGCCGTGGCGCTCGGCCTGGTGGTAGCGTCGCTGGCCGCTTACGGGCTACCGGCTCGGGCACAGCCCGTGGCGAGCATCGCGCTGCCGGCCCCCGGCGAGACGGAGCAGCTCTACCCCGGGTGCAACAACATCGGCCTCACCTTTCCCAACGGGACGGCGAGCGATGCTGTGGTGCAGGCGGTGACACCCACCGAGGCGGTCGAGGCGATGTGGCGCCACGATGCGGCCCAAAGCACGTGGCAGGCATTCTCTCCGGCAGCCCCAGGGGCCAGCGACCTGCTGACGGTGAACTTCCTGGACGCTGTCTGGCTATGCGTCGCCGCAGCGCCGCCCGGCTAGAAGGCCGGCCCCGTCGCCGCGCAGCTCGACTGCGTCCGGCCGGAAGGCGCTGTCGGCCCACCAAACGCGACGATCGCAGCTGCTGAGGGAGGCGGGCAGAAACGCTTCTGCTGCCCGGGACATCCTCCAGCCAGGCAGGCCGGGACCCGGCTTCGTCTTCCCCCCGGAGCGGGCACCGACAGTCTGAGAGGACGTGGAGAGGCGCGTGATCGGGGGACAAAGAAGCGCCCCAAGTAACCTCGCTTCGCCTCCCGGACTTCACCCTCCTTCGGTCCTCTCCTTGGTCTTGGGGTTGCCCCCTTGACTTCCGGTTTGGGCCGAATTCGTCAACCCGGGACTTGTTGCTCCGCCACTTGGGGCATCACTAACAATAGCACCAGTGGTGGAGGCTGTCAAGGGGGACGCCGTCGAGTTTTCATAGAAGACCCCTATAATTAACATCGACTCAGCGCCGTTGCCCCGGGCGATGGAGGCTGCCGCCGCGTTGTACTCGCCTGCCGGAGTCGCTAGACTGCGGGTGGGTGGAGTTCTGGCAGCGGCCACGAGGGAGGAGCAGCCCGGAGGTGCGGCGTGTTGTCGAAACGACGGATCGCCAAGGCGGACGGGCGCTACCTCATCTTCTACTCGTCGGGAGGCCGCCGGCGGCCGTCCCATCGGCCCACGGTGGCGTCGTTGGCCGCTAAGGCGGCGGAACCGTCCCTGGCCGCCTCGGGAGTGCTTGAGCTGCGCTGGAACCCCCTGCTCGATGAGTGGGTCATCGTCGCCACCGAGCGCCAGGAGCGCACCTTCCTCCCGCCCGCCGAATACTGCCCCTTCTGCCCGACGCGTGACCCGGAGGTGCCCACGGAGGTGCCGGCGCCCGACTACGAGATCGTCGTCTTCGAGAACCGGTTCCCCAGCCTGCGTCGGGGGGCGCCGCCGCCCCCGCAGCTCTCGCCCTTCTACAGGTCAGCACCGGCACGAGGGGGCTGCGAAGTCGTCCTCTACTCGCCTCGCCACGAGGCCACCCTGGGCGGGATGCCCCTCGCCCACATCCGGCGCCTGGTGGAGGTGTGGACGGACCGCTACGAGGAGCTGGGGAAGCGCCGCGATGTCGACTACGTCTTCATCTTCGAGAACCGGGGACCGGAGATCGGGGTCACGCTCACACACCCCCACGGCCAGATCTACGCCTTCCCCTACCTGCCGCCGCGAATCGAGCGGGAGCTGTCGGCCGCCGAGGCGCACGAGCGGCGGACGGGGGCCTGCCTCTTCTGCGAGGTACTGGCTCGGGAGCTCGACGCGGGCGAGCGTCTCGTCGCCGAGAACGAGGCCTTCGTCGCGTTCGTCCCCTACTTCGCCCGCCTACCGTACGAGGTCCACATCCTCAGCCGTCGCCACCGGACCTCCCTCACCGACCTGACGGGCGGCGAGCGGGGGCAGCTCGCACGCATCCTCAAGACAATCCTCCTCAAGTACGACAACCTCTGGGGCCTGCCGATGCCCTTCGCGATGGTCATGCACCAGCAGCCGACCGACGGCCGGCAACACCCCGGCTGCCATTTCCACGTCGAGTTCACCCCCATCTTCCGCAGCCCGGGCCGACTCAAGTACCTGGCGGGCTGCGAGACGGGGGCCGGCACGTTCATCAACGACACCCTGCCGGAGGAGAAGGCCGAGGAGCTGCGGTGGGCGGAGCCCAGGACGTAGACACGTCCGCCAGCGGGAAGGAACGGCTCGAGCGGCTGGCGGGGGCCTTTTGGGCGCGCTTCGGGCGAAGCGCCGACGCCGTCAGCGAGGCGCCGGGGCGCGTCAACCTCATCGGCGAGCACCTCGACTACAATGAGGGCCACGTCCTTCCCGTCGCCATCGACCGCACGGTCATGGCCGCCTTCGCCGCCCGCGCCGACCGCCGCGTCCGCGTCTACTCGGTAGACTTCGAGCAGGAGAGCACCTTCTCACTGGACAGTATCGGCCGGGACGAAGCGTGCCCCTGGAGCGACTACGTGCGCGGCGTCGCCCACGTCCTTCAGCAGGCCGACCACGACCTCGTCGGTCTCGACATCGCCCTCCAGGGCGACGTGCCCATCGGGGCTGGCCTCGCCTCGTCGGCGGCGCTGGAGGTCGCGGCGCTGGGCGCCTTCCGCTCCGCCGCCGGACTGGCCATCGACGGCCGCGACCTGGCCCTTCTCGGCCAGCGGGCCGAGAACGAGTTCGTGGGCGTGAGCTGCGGCATCATGGACCAGTTCGTCGCCGCCCTGGCGGTCCAGGACCACGCCCTCCTCATCGATTGCCGGTCGCTCGACTACGAAGCGGTGCCAGCAGGCTTCTCGACGGGACGGCTGTCCATCGTCGTCGCCGACACAGGGGTAAGGCGGGCGCTCGCCGGCTCTCAGTACAACGTCCGGCGTCAGGAATGCGGCGAGGCGCTGACGCTGCTTCGGGAGCGGCTGGCCCGTCGCGCCGTCCGCTCCCTGCGGGATGTCACGCCCGAAGACATGGAGCGCCACGGCGAGGCGCTCCCCCCAGCGCTGTACCGCCGCGCCCGCCACGTGGTGGTGGAGGAGGAGCGGGTGCTGGCCTGCGTCGACGCCCTGCGTCGGGGCGATCTCGAGGCCGTGGGGCGTCTCCTGGCCGCCTCTCACGCCAGCCTGCGCGACGACTACGAGGTGAGCTGTCCTGAGCTGGATCTGATGGTGGAGCTCACGCACGCCGCCAGGGGCGTGCTCGGCGCGCGGCTCACCGGGGCCGGCTTCGGGGGCTGCACTGTGAACCTCGTGCGCGCCGAGGCCGTGGGCGCTTTCGAGGGAGAAGTCATAGAGGCTTATCGCTCCAGGACGGGTCTGCCGGGCCGGATGTACGTCTGCCGGCCCGTAGGCGGGCTCAGGGTGTCACCGCTGCGATAAGTTGGGAGTGTAGTCGAGATGAAGGAAGAAGTAGGCACCGGCCAGTGGCGGCGTGGCCCGGTCATCGGGAATCGCTATCTGGAGGTCAGTTGCGACCTGCGGGCTGGCGCATTCAGCATACTGAACCGCTCGACGGGCCTCCCCTCTCTCGCCCGCTGCTCGTCGCTGGTCGAGCTGGCCGAGCCGTCGGCGCTGTTCCTCAGCACCACCGACACCGGCTTTCGGCGCGAGTACGCCCTGGAGCATGTACGGGACGAGCACGGCTCCGGCCGCCTGCTAACGCTAGCGTCGGTGCCCGCCGCCGGCCGCCCGGAGCTCCGGCCGCTGCTGACGGTGTACGACGAACGCCCCTTCGCCCTGCTCCAGTTGGAGCTGGCGAATACGACAGGAGGGCCGCTGCCCGTCGAGTCGCTCACGGTGCTAACCACGCCGTCGGCCGGCAGGCAGCGCTTGAGGCTGGGCTCGCGCCCGTCGCGCTGGAGCTTCTACCGACAGGGGTGGCAGTCGTGGACGCCGGTGCGCGCCGTCTCGGCCCGGGAGGAGGACCTGTCCACACCCGCGACGGTCCTCGGACCCTTCCCGCCCTCCTCGGATGAACGAGGCTGCTTTGTGGCGGATGAGCTGGGCCTGGTGCACGACGCCGGCAGCGGCGCCTCGCTCCTGGCCGGCTTCATCACCGCTCGCGACCAGCTATCGCAGGTACGGCTTCACGCGCCCGACCGGTCCCTGGAGGCCCGCTGCTACGTCGAAGGCACCGAGCTTCCACCGGGAGAACGCCTGCGTTCGGAGAAGCTCATGCTCGATCTCGAGGGCCCGCCCCTCGAGGCACTGGAACGCTACGGCGATGCCCTCGCCCGCGAAATGAAGGCCCGCGTCCCCGTCCGGACCGTGCCGACCGGCTGGTGCTCCTGGTATCGCTACTTCGTGAACGTCACCGAGGAGGACATGCTGAAGAACCTGCGCTTCCTCGCCCGGCACCGCGAAGAGCTCCCGGTCGAGTACGTCCAGCTCGACGACGGCTTCCAGGCCGACATAGGCGACTGGATCTCCTGGAACGAGAAGTTCCCCCATGGGCCGGCGTGGCTCGCGCAGCAGATCCGCGACGCCGGCTTCACGCCGGGCCTGTGGCTGGCCCCCTTCATGGCCGCCTCCACCTCGTCCCTCTACCGAGAGCATCCCGACTGGGTAGTGCGGGACGAGGCCGGGGTACCCGTGGTGGCTATGCACAACTGGGGCAAAGACTGCTACGGCCTCGATTGCAGCCACCCGCACGCCCTCCGCTGGATCGAGGAGCTGTTCCGTCAGGTAACGGACGACTGGGGCTTCGATTATGTCAAGATCGACTTCCTGTTCGCGGCGGCCGTCCGGGGCGTCCGCAGCGACCCGCAGTTGACGCGCGTCCAGGCCTATCGACAGGGGCTGGAGGCCATCCGTCGCGGCGTCGGCGAGCGGTTCGTCCTCGGTTGCGGCGCTCTCATGGGCCCCTCCGTCGGCCTGGTGGAGGGCATGCGCATCGGCCCCGATGTCGCCCCCTGGTGGCACCCCCCGGGGTCAGCCCAAACCACGCGTGACCTGGACAGCATACCGGCCGCGGTGAACTCGCTGCGGAACGTCCTCACGCGCTTCTGGACCCATCGCCGGCTCTGGCTGAATGACCCCGACTGCTTGCTGGTGCGGGGCGAGTCGACGGCCCTGACGCTCGACGAGGTGAGGACGCTGGCCGCCGCCATCGGCCTCTCCGGGGGCATGATGCTCTCCAGTGATGACCTGACGGCGCTCCCCGCCGACCGGCGCGAGCTCATCTCGCTGCTGCTGCCTCCCTTCGATGGCGCGGCGAGGCCGCTCGACCTGCTGGACGGGCCCCTGCCACGCCTGTTCGAGCTGAGCGTCGTGCGGCCGTTCGCAAGCTGGCGCGTGATCGGCCTGTTCAACTGGGGAGAGCGACGGGCTTCACTGTCGTTGCCGCTCCCATCCGGCCGGTTTCACGTCTACGACCTCTGGAGCGACCGCTACCTGGGAGCCTACGAGGGTTCCGCCACCGTAAACGGCCTGCCTGCTCACGGGTCGGCGGTGCTGGCCGTGCGACCGGACAGCGGTGAGCCTCAAGTCGTGTCCAGCACGTTCCACATCACGCAGGGGGGCGTCGAGATCGAGGACGCGCGCTACGATGCCGGCGAACGCAGCCTGGAGGTGTCACTGCGGCCCGTAGCGAGGAAGGAAGGGAGCATCCTCGTCCACGTGCCGGCGGCTCTGCGGGAGCGGGCCCTGGAGACGGATGCGTCCGGCGCCAGCATGCACCGCCGCGACGATGGTCTCCTGGCGATACGCCTGGCGCTCCGTCGTCCTACCAGCCTGAGAATCCGTTTCGAGGGTATGTGATGGGGCCAGATGAAGCCGGGCGCGGCTAACCCCGGTCTGCCGGCCGGCTGGTCAGCGGGCCTAGCCTGTACCGTCTACCCACTTCGTCACGTCGAAAGAGTAATCGTCGACCAACCGCTCACGGGCCACCTTGCGTAGGGCCGTCTTGGGCAGCGGCGTATCCGTCAGCACGATCTCGCCGATACGCTTGTATGACGCCAGCTCCTCCTCCCGGCGGCGCACCTCCTCGGTCACCAGGGCGCGAACGGTCTCGCCGTCCAGCTCCTTGCCCGAGTCCTTGCAGCGCTGAGCCGCGTCGACGTAGTTGGGGTAGACGATGGCCCGCACTTGGGTCTTGTCCTTGACCTTGCGCCCGAGGACGCAGATCTCCTCGATGAGGTCACTGCGCTGGATCGTCTCCTCCACCTCGTCGGGATGGATCTTCTCGCCCGACTCCAGGACAATGACGTACTTGCTGCGGCCGGTGATGTAGATGTTGCCTTCCTCGTCGATGCGTCCCACGTCGCCGGTGCGCAACCAGTCCCCAACCTTGGCCGCCCTCGTAGCTTCCTCGTTACGCCAGTAGCCGGGGGTGACGTTTGGGCCGCGCACCACCAGCTCACCCTCGCCATGAAGACCCACGTAGATCTCCTTCTCCGGCACGTCTATCAGATCGACCTCGACGTTCTTGAGAGGGCGACCGACGCTGCCGGCGTGCCGCTCGTAGTAGTCCGTGAAGTTGAACTTGCGCGACGAGAAGGGCTGGGCGGCGCAGACGGGGGCCGCCTCGGTGAGGCCCCAGCCCTGGACGAGGGGAATGCCGAGCAGGAAGAAGGCCCTGGCCGTTTCGGGATTGAGGGCGGCGCCGCCGCTGAACATGAAGCGGAGACGACCGCCGAGCCGGCCGTGCACCTCCCCGAAGACTCGTCGCCCGATGTTTACGCCGGTGCGCCGCTTGACCGCCTCCACCATCCGCAGCCCCCGCTCGAACTGGCCGCGACGTCCCTCGGCGTCCAGTCTCGCCATGATCGCCCTGTACATCAGGTCGTAGAGGGCGGGGACGCCCACAAACACGGTGGGCTTCACCTCCGCCATGCGGTCGCGGACACGGAGAAGGTCGTTTTCGATGGTGACCATGGCGCCAAGCGAGATAAGAGCGAGAACCCCCACTGTGAAGGAGAAGGTGTGGTGGAGGGGAAGCACCAGCAGCATGCTGTCTCTCTCGCTCACCGGCACTGCTGTCCGTACCGATTCCACGTTGGCGAGAAAGTTGCCGTGGGTGAGCATCACCCCCTTCATGCCGCCGGTCGTGCCCGAGGTGAAGACGATGGAAGCGAGGTCGTCCGCCGATACCTCCCGGCTCTCCAGCGCCTCGCGGCTCTCCTCGGTGGCGCGGCCGGAGACGTCCTCGAAAGTGAGGAGCTCCGCGGTCTGGCGCCAGAACCAGAAGCCGCCGGCGTCGACCCTTTCCTTCTTGAGAGCATCGCCATCGGCCACGAAGACCTTCTCGACTCCAGGAAGGTGGTCCTGGAGCTTGGTGAGGATGCGGCTGGAGGCGAGCACGAACTTGGCCTCCGTGCGGCGAAGGAGGCCACCCAACTCCGACCCCTGCAGCTCCGTGTAGATGGGCACGCCGACGCCCCCGGCAGCGACGAGGCCCAGGTAGCCCACCATCCAGGGGAAGCCGTTGTCGCAGATGATAGCCATGCGGTCGCCGGGGGCGAGGCCAAGGGCGATCAGCCCGGCGGCGAACTCACGCGACTGGCGTTCCAGGTCTTCGTACGTAAGGGTCGCGAATTCGTCGCCCACCTTCGTCTGGACGACCACTCTAGTCCCGAACCGACGGGCGCTGTCCCTCACCATCTGAGGGATGCTGGCTGGCGGACCGCTCCACCGCGCTCCCAGGCGGGGCAGGGGTAGACGTCTCCGGGAATGGTTGGTCGACCGCATGAGCCGCCTCCTTGGTTGAAGGTGTTGGGAAAGGAAGACCGGCGCAGCTACAGGCCCAAGACCCTAGACCACATCCGGCCTGGGCCACTTGAGGTCGCAGCTCAGGCAGCGCGCCTGGATCATCGTATCGCCGGCCCAGTAGCTGAGGGTGAAGGTCTTGCCGCAGCGAGGACACTCCTGGTCGCCGATCTCTACGTGCCGACGCGGCTCCTCTGTGCCCTCACGCAGCCGAGCCCTCGCAGGTTCCTGAAATGAAGCTGTCATCACACTCCCTCGCCTAATTCTACACCATCTCGCCAACGGGTTCCTGCCGGTACGAGGCGGACGGCGTAGCAGCGAATCTGCTCGGCGCGGAGCCATCGAAGAGTACAAAGGTCGCGCAGATTATAGCAGAGGACGGCCCCCGTCCGTTAGCGTCCCAGCGGCGGTTCTCGTGGAGCGCATGTCCGTCAAGGCGGCCGGGTATCCTGCCGGAGAGCCCGGAGCTCGGCCCGCCGAGGCAGTCCTCCGGGGCCAGTCCCTGCGGCCGGGCGCTCCCGCCTTCCGCGATGGGCTGTGCAGGGAAGCTTTAGCGCCGTCAACCCGCTTCCGGCTTTGTCGCCTCAAGGATCTCGCTGGGGAAGGAGAGCTGTGAGACCACCTCCCGCCGCACGCCCTCGAGGCCCAACTCCTCGAGGAAGGGGGCGCCGAAGACGCCGCGGCACCCCGCCAGGAGCGACGGATTGCGTCTGTAGAGCCATTCCCAGGTGCGGCTCAGCCAGGTGCGGGTCCGGGTCATGTTGACGAGGACGAGCCTGCCGCCGGGCTTGAGCACGCGCACGTACTCGGCGAGCGCCTGCCGGATATCCTCGACGGGCAGCAAGTCCAGCATGTAGCTGTTCGTCACCACGTCGAAGCTGTCGCTGGGAAGAGGGAGATGGCGCGCGTCGGCCCGTATCAGGACGTGAGACGTGCTGCCGCTCTTGCGGGCCCTGGCGGCTGCCCGGGTGAGCATCTTCGGGGAGATGTCCAGCCCGACGGTGAGGCCGCCAGCATTGAGGCCCAGTATCTGAGCGAACGCGGTTCCCGGCCCGACGGCCACCTCCAGGACGCGCCCGCCCCCATGAGCCGCAATAATCTCCAGGACTCTTGCCCGCGCCCTGGACTCGAAAGGCGTGGTCGAGCGATCGTAGAAGGGCGCCAGACGGTCGTAGATGCGCCTCACCTGCGCAGTCGAGAGCCGGACCGGCAGCATGCCCGACCCGGCTTGCTGGCTCTCTTGCGTCGATGGCTTGTCGCTCATGGCGCTCTTCCTCCTCGCATTCTTCCGACCATGCTAACGCCGTTGTGCGGGGGTCGCAAGGGCCGGACCGCGCGAACGCCGTGGCACGTCAAGCCGCACGCCCCTGACGGCGGCCGTTTCTGGTAAGATGCCATTGGCGTCTCGTTCGACGAGAGGAGGCCGCGTCATGATCGCCCTGCGGGGACTCCACCTCCTTCTCACCTACCAGTGCAACTTCGAGTGCGACCACTGCTTCGTCTGGGGCGGCCCCGACCAGGCGGGCACGATGACCGTGGCCCAGATGCGCGACATCTTCGCCCAGGGCCGGGAGCTCGGCAGCGTCGACAACGTCTACTTCGAAGGCGGGGAGCCCTTTCTCTATTACGCGACGATGCTCGAAGGGGTCCGTGAGGTGACGGCATTGGGCTGGGCCGTCGGCGCCCTCAGCAACGCCTACTGGGCGACCTCCGATGAGGATGCGCGGCTGTCACTGCGCCCGCTGGCGGAAGCCGGCCTGTGCTCGCTCACCGTCAGCGACGACGCCTATCACGGCTCCTCCGGCGACGGGAGCCCGCCTCGCGTCGCGGCGCAGGCGGCCGAAGAGTTGGGCATCTCCACGGGCTCTATCAGCATCCGGCCTGCTGCAGACAGCACGCCGGGCTCTCTCGGGCCGAAGGGGGAGCCGATCACCGGTGGCTCCGTGATGTTCCGCGGCCGCGCCGCCGTGAAGCTGGCCGAGGGGATGCCGCGACGGCCCTGGCAGGAGTTCACTTCCTGCCCCCATGAGGAGCTGGTCGAACCGACGCGGGTGCACATAGACCCCCTGGGATACGTCCACCTCTGTCAGGGCCTGACCATGGGCAACCTCTGGTCCGAGCCTTTGGCTGCTATCCTGCGCTCGTACGTGCCGGCCGCCCACCCCATTTGCGGCCCGCTCATCGAGGGCGGGCCGGCGGCGCTGGCCAGGGCGTTCGACGTGCCCCACAACGAGAGCTACGTCGACGCCTGCCACATGTGCTACGAGGTGCGGGCGTCGCTTCGCTGCAGCGCCCCCGAGTGGCTGGCTCCCGACCAGATGTACGGCGACCCGGCGCCCTCGACGGTCCAGACATAGGGATAGCCAAGACATTGTTCGAAGATGCAGCGGCGGTGCACAGTTGGGACGACGCCAGCCAGGATCCGCCACCCTCACCCCGACCCGTCGGGCTGAGCCTCAGGACGAAGCCTGCCGGTCTCCCCTCTCCCGCTGGCGGGAGAGGGGTTGGGGGTGAGGGGTGCACGCGTCGCTAGGCAGCGTCGCGTCTACTTTGACCGTCTGTGGTGTCGCCTGCAAACGGACATGGACCATTATTGGGTGGGCGATACGATGAGCCTCAAGCGTAGGGCGGCCATCGTGGGCATCGGCGAGCTAAAGCCGGTCCGCCAAACCGAGGGCAAGACGACGCTCGGCATGCTGGCTGAGGCCGCCCGGCTCGCAATCGAGGACGCAGGCCTGTCGAAGGAACACGTCGATGGCCTGCTGTCGGTGCCGATGCCCGCCGAGGTGCCGATGATCGTGCCCGCCACCGTGGGCGAGTACCTCCAGCTGCGCGCCAGGTTCGCCGACGTCGTCGACCTGGGCGGCGCTACCGCCGCGGGTATGGTCTGGCGCGCCGCCGCCGCCATCGACGCCGGCATGTGCGAGACGGTCCTCTGCCTCACCGGCAACCCACGCGAGGCTCGGCCTCCGGGCGCCGCACCGGGACGGCCGCGCGTCATCGACCGGGGCCCCGGCGCTGAGTTCGAGGCCCCATATGGGGCGATCGGCGCCAACTTCGGCTACGCCCTCATCGCCCGGCGCCACATGTACGAGTTCGGCACGACGCCCGAGCAGCTCGCGAAAGTCGCCGTCGATCAGCGGACCAACGCCTGCGCCAACCCCGCCGCCATATTCTACGGCGAGCCCATCACCATCAAGGATGTCCTCAGCTCTCCCATGATCGTCGAGCCCCTGCACATGCTGGAGATCGTGATGCCGTGCGCGGGTGCTGCCGCTATCGTCGTCACGTCGGCGGAGCAGGCGAGGCGCTGCCGGCACCGGCCCGCCTACCTCCTGGGGTCGGGCGAGTACTGCACGCATCGCGTCATCACCTATGCCCCCAGCATGACCGAGTCGGCTATCAGGGTATCGGCGGCGGCTGCTTTCGAGATGGCAGGCGTATCGCCGGCGGATGTGGACCTCGTCTCCATCTACGATTGCTACACCATCACCGTCATCATGACCCTGGAGGACGCCGGCTTCTGCAAGAAGGGCCGCGGCGGCCCATTCGTCGAGGAGAACGACCTTACCTACAAGGGCAACCTGCCGTTGAACACTCACGGCGGACAGCTCTCCTTCGGGCAGGCGGGCCTGGCGGGAGGCATGTCGCACATCACCGAGGCCGTGCGTCAGCTCCAGGGCCGGGCGGGGAAGCGGCAACTGCCGAGCTGCGAAGTCGCCTTCGTCAACGGCAACGGCGGCATCATGAGCGAGCAGGCCTCGCTGGTGCTGGGGACGTGACGGAGCTGTGAGCAGCGACTACAACAAGCCCCTTCCGGTTCCGTCGCCCGTAACGGAGGAGTTCTGGCGGGCAGCCCGGCGCCACGAGCTGGTTCTTCAGCACTGCCAGGCCTGCAGGCGCTACATCTACTACCCCAGGGCCCTCTGCCCCTACTGCCTTTCGGACGAACTGCGCTGGACCGCCGTCAGCGGCCGCGGCACCGTCTACTCGTTCACCGTGGCGCGTCGACCGACCGCCTCCGTCTTCGCCGACTGGACGCCTTACGTGATAGCGGTCGTCGAGCTGGACGAGGGGCCGCGCATGACGACGAACATCGTCGGCTGCGCCCCCGAGGAGGTGCGAATCGGCATGGCGGTGGAGGCAGCCTTCGAGGACGTGACTGACGAAGTCACCCTCGTCAAGTTCCGGCCGGCCGAGACGTCCTAGCCCGCCTGCGGGTCGGTCTGCCAGACGGCGAAGACGTTGCCCTCCGTGTCCAGCGCCTGCGCGAACCAGCCCATGGTCGGCACCGCCGTCTTCGGCACGACGACCTGGCCTCCGGCCTTCGTAATCTTATCGATGTGGCCGTCTACCGACTCCACTTCCACGTAGAGGACCGGTCGCTGCTCGGGCACGACTCTCTTCATCATGCCGCCGCCGAGGGCGCCCTCTTCCGTCGTTATGATGTGGTATTCTTGCTCGCCGGGCCCGGCCGGCTCTATCCGCCACTCGAACAAATCCTGATAAAACTTTCTCGCCCGTTCGATGTCGTCGACAGGGATCTCGAAATGCATGATATTGTGAGCCAATTCAGACCTCCTTCGGCTTGACTCGCCAGGAGCTATCCCGCACAGGGCACGCACTCCTTCGAGCTCAGGGACCGCGCTCCATGCGCGACCGTTCCCACGTCCCCTCGACGGGCCTACCGCTGTTCGCCAGATCATAACTCATAGTCGCCGCGGGAGCACCAGCGGATGCACCACTGAAGGAACGAGCTGTCGACAGAACGCGCACTCGAGAGCGGACCACCCTGTCTTCTGTGCAGGCACGCCGAAAGTTGCCCCTACACGGTGCCCGCTCGGCGCACGCGTGCTATGATACTGCACGGCTGGAGAAGGAGCTGACGACAGACGTGAGCTCAAAAGCCCCTGCCGACCCGTTCCTTACTGCCTGGGACCATCTGCGAGCTGAGGAGGTTTCGCCATGAAGGCACGCGCCATCTTCGTCGCTATGGGCCTCGCCCTGCTAGTTCTCGCAACGTCCGCCTGCGGCGGCAATGAAGAGGTATCCCCCTCAGCGACGGCGCAGGGGGAAGCGGCCACTCCTTCGACGGGACACGTGACGATCAACTTCTGGCACGCCATGACTGCGGCCAACGAGGACACGCTCAAGCGACTGACAGACGAGTTCAACGCATCCCAGGATAGGATCACCGTATCGCTGCTGTTCCAGGGCACGTACGACGACAACTTGAACAAGGTGCTGGCCTCCCTCGGGTCGAGCAACTTGCCGGCCCTCGCCCAGCTCGAGGACACGTCAACGCAGCTAATGGCCGATAGCGGCGCCGTCGTGCCGGTGCAGGACTTCATCGACGCCGAGGGCTACGACCTGTCCGACTTCCTGCCCCAGGTGCTCAACTTCTACCGGGTGGAGGGCCGGCTGGTGCCCATGCCCTTCAACGTCTCCAACCCCATCCTCTACTACAACAAGAAGGCCTTCGAGAAGGCGGGGCTGGACCCGGAGAAGCCTCCTGCCACGCTGGACGAGGTCAAGGAGGACTCGCAGAAGATCGTGGATGCCGGTATAGCGCCCCACGGCATGGCCCTGGACATCAAGCCGTGGTATCTGGAGCACATCCTTGCCAAGGCGAACGTCGATTACCTGAACAACGGCAACGGCCGGGAGGCGCGGGCGACGGAGGCCATGTTCGACAACGAGCAGGGGTTGGCGCTATTCACCTGGTGGAAGGACATGGTCGACTCCGGCCTGGCCCTCAACTCGGGGCGCAACCCCAGCGACAGCGAGCAACTGTTCGCCATTGCCGGCCGCCAGGCGGAGATGGCCATCGGGACATCGGCCGCGCTGCGCTCTTCGATCGATACCCTCGAGGCCGGCCACGCCAACGGCCAGCTTCTCGACATAGAGCTGGGCACGGGCCCGATGCCGGGCCTGCCCGGCAGCACCGGCGGCGTCCTGGTGAGCGGCGGCTCCCTCTACATCATGACCGACCGGCCGCCGGAGGAGCAGCAGGCGGCATGGGAGTTCGTCAAGTTCCTGGTCTCGCCCGAGACGCAGGCGGAGTGGTTCGCGGGCAGCGGCTACATTCCCATTCGCGAATCGTCACACGACCTCGCGCCCGCCGTGGAGATCATCAAGCAGTATCCGCAGTTTCAGGTCGCCGTGGACCAGCTCGCCGGGTCGCCGGTGACGACGGCGACGGCGGGGCCGCTCATGGGTGCCTACTCGCAGGTGCAGGAGATCGTGACGAGCGCTATCGAGGCGATGATTCTGCAGGGCAAGGACCCCGCGGCCGCACTGGCCGATGCGGCTGCCGAGGCGACCAAGGCGATCCAGACGTACAACAAGCGCGTCGAGTAGCTGCGAGGAGCGCTGCGTAGGACGAAGGCGAGCCGTCGTGAGTAAGGCGCCGACGATCGACCGTCGGCCCAGGATTGTCCGCATGAGCCGGATACGGCATAGGTGAGCGCCTCTGCATTCAAGGAGGTTACCCCATGAAGGTACGAGTCATCTTCGTCGCCATTGGCCTCGCCCTGCTCGCGATCATAGTCGCTGCGTGCGGCGGCGGAGGCGAGAAGGGCACCCCCGCCACGACGCCGGGCGGGGCTGCCGCTGCCACTCCGTCCGGCAAACCCGTCACCATCACCTTCTGGCATGCGATGAATGCGGCCAACGAGGACACGCTGAAGCGCCTGACGGACAAGTTCAACGCATCCCAGGACAGGATCACGGTTTCGCTGGTCTACCAGGGCACCTACGATGATGTCCTCAACAAGGTGCTGGCCTCCCTGGGATCAAGCGGCCTCCCTTCCCTCGCCCAGCTTGAGGACACCACGACGCAGATGATGGCCGACAGCGGTGCCGTTGTGCCCGTGCAGGACTTCATCGACGCAGAGGGCTACGACCTGTCCGACTTCCTGCCCCAGGTGCTCGACTTCTACCGGGTGCAGGGCCGGCTGCTGCCGATGCCCTTCAACGTCTCCAACCCGATCCTCGGCTACAACAAGAAGGCCTTCGAGAAGGCGGGGCTGGACCCGGAGAAGCCGCCTACTACCCTGGAAGAGCTCCGCCAGGACTGCCAGAAGATCGTGGACGCGGGCGTCGCGCCCCACGGCATGTCCCTGGACATCAACCCCTGGTACTTCGAGCAGTTCATGGCCAAGGCCGGTGTTGACTTCGTGAACAACGGCAACGGCCGGGACGCGCGCGCGACGGAGGTGGCCTTCGACAACGAGCAGGGGCGCGCCATATTCACCTGGTGGAAGGACATGGTCGACTCCGGCCTGGCCCTGGACGTGGGCCGCAATCCGAGCGGGACTGAGCACCTGCTCGCCATCGCCGGCCGCCAGGCGGAGATGACCATAACCAGTTCGGCGTCGCTGCGGACGGTAGTCGACATCATTGGGAGCGCCCACGCGAGCGGACAGCTTACGGACATCGACATGGGCGCGGGACCGATGCCCGGCCTGGCCGGCGGCACCGGCGGCGTGTCGGTAGGCGGCGCAAGTCTCTACATCATGGCCGCCCGCCCGCCCGAGGAGCAGCAGGCAGCCTGGGAGTACATCAAGTTCCTGGTCTCGGCCGAAACCCAGGCGGAGTGGTTCAGCGGCAGCGGCTACATTCCCAGCCGCGTTTCGTCCCACGACCTGCCGCCCGCCCAGGAGGTCATCGCCAAGTACCCGCAGTTCGAGGCGGCCGTCGACCAACTGGCCGCGTCGCCGGTGACGACGGCGACGGCGGGGCCGCTCATCGGAGCCTACCAGCAGGTGCGCGAGGCGGTGACGAGCGCCATCGAGCAGATGATCCTCCAGGGAAAGGAGCCGGCAGCCGCCCTTTCCGACGCTGCTTCGGAGTCGAACAAGGCCATGGAGGCGTACAACAAGCGCGTCGAGTAGGCGCCGCAGACGCGGCGTCGGACCGGCAGCCGACGGCGGCCCGTCGGCCCGGCAGCGCCTGAATGAGCCACATACGGTGAACGCACGCGCCTCTGAAGTCGAGGAGGTTCCGCCATGAGATCGCGACTCATCTTCGTCGTCGCGGGCCTTGCCCTGCTTGCCGTCCTGGCGACCGCGTGCGGCGGTGGAGGCGAAGAGGGGGAGACTCCCGCCGCCACGGTGGAAGGGACTGCCGCTGCCACTCCGTCCGGGGAGCCCGTCTCCATCACCCTCTGGCATGGCCTCACGGCCGCCCCCGCGGAGGCCCTGACGCGCCTGACAGACGAGTTCAACGCCTCCCAGGACAGGATCACGGTCTCGCTCGAGTACCAGGGCGCTAGCGGTGACCTGCTGAACAAAGTGCTGGCGTCGCTGGGATCGGGCGGCCTGCCCGCGCTCGCCATGCTCGAAGACATCGCGACGCAGATCATGGCGGACAGCGGCGCCGTAGTCCCCGTGCAGGACTTCATAGATGCCGAGGGCTACGACCTGTCGGACTTCCTGCCCCAGGTGCTCAACTACTACCGAGTGGAGGGCCGCCTGCTGCCGATGCCCGTCAGCATCTCCAATCCCGTCCTCGTGTACAACAGGAAGGCCTTCGAGAAGGCGGGGCTGGACCCGGAGAGGCCTCCCGCTACCCTGCAAGAGGTGCGCGAGTACTCCCAGAAGATCGTCGATGCGGGCGTGGCGCCCCATGGTATCTCTCTCGAGATCGTGCCCTGGTACTTCGAGCAGTTCCTCGCCAAGGCCGGCGTGGATTACCTGAACAACGGCAACGGCCGGGAGGCACGGGCTACGAAGGTGACCTTCGACAACGAGCAGGGGCTGGCGGTGTTCACCTGGTGGAAGGACATGGTGGACTCGGGGCTAGCCTTGAACGTGGGCCGTAATCCCAGCGGCGCTGACCATCTGCTGGCCATTGCGGCCGGGCAGGCAGAGATGACCATCTCCAGTTCGTCGACGCTGCGGACGGTGGTCGACGTCGTCGACAGCGCCCACGCCAAGGGACAGCTTCCCGACATCGAGCTGGGCACGGGCCCGCTGCCCGGCCTGGCCGGCGGCACCGGCGGTATCCTCGTGGGCGGCGGCGCCCTCTACATCTTTGGCGACCGCCCGCCTGAGGAGCAGCAGGCGGCGTGGGAGTTCATCAAGTTCATGGTCTCGGCAGAGAGCCAGGCCGAGTGGTTCAACGGTAGCGCTTACATCCCCGTGCGCCGGTCCTCCTATGACCTGCCGCCCGCCCTGGACGCGGTGGAGAAGTACCCGTTCTTCCGGGTGGCGGCGGATCAACTGGAGCAGTCGCCGGTAACGACGGCGACTGCCGGGCCGTTTACGGGCGCCAACCAGGAGATCCGGGAAGCGGTGGCGAAGGCGATAGAGGCGATGCTCCTCCAGGGCAAGGACCCGGCCGCAGCTCTCGCCGACGCCGCTGCCGAGGCGAACGCCGCCCTCGAGCGGTACAACAGCCGCGTCGAATAGGCCCCGCTGAGGATCGAGTGCCGCAGCGAAAGCTACTTCTGACCGGGCTCTGGCGGTCGCCGGTCGGCCCAGGGCCGTGCCAGCTCGAGCTGGCGGGCGACGCGGAGCACCGTGTCGTCCTCACCCCAGCGTCCGACCACGTGCAGTCCAATCGGCAGCCCGTCGGGCGTGAATCCGACCGGCACCGAGGCCGCCGGGTTGCCGGACGCGTCGAAGGGCGGCGTAAACATGAACTTCGCTATCGCCTCCCCGGGGATGTCGTGCTCCACAGACCACACCGGGTCGTCGATGCGGAAGGCGGGCTCGGACGTGACTGGCGTCAGGAGCAGGTCGAAGCGCTCGAAGAAGCGGCGCATGTTGTAGCGGAAGCGGGCGATCTTGCCCAGGGCCAGCGCATACTCCGTCGCCGGCAGGCTCTTCGCCCTCTCGAAGCTCTGGCGGGCCTGGCCACAGACCTTGTCGAAGCGGTCCCCCACCAGTTCGGCCTCCGGGAGATAGCCGTCCGTATCGAAGACGGACAGGAAGGCCTCCGCCAGCCCGGCCATGTCCGGCATCGCCTGCCTCAGATCGCCCTTCCCCATGCGCCCCGCCAACCACTCGGCGGCGTCCTGGCAAGCGGCGCCCACGGCCGGGTCAGTCGGCGCGGCGCCGAAGCTATCCGTCCAGGCGATGCGCAGGTCGCGGGGGGCATCGTCCAGCGTGCCGACGAAGTCAGGCGGCTCGTCTTCGATAGCCCATGGGTCGCGCGGGTCGGGGCCGGCGCAGACCGACATGAAGAGGGCGGCATCGCCCACTGTGCGCGCGAGCGGCCCTTCGTGCGCGAAGACCTGCATCCCCACCACGATGGAGTTGTTGGGGATGCGGCCCATCGTCGGCTTGATGCCGAACACGCCGCAGAAGTTGGCGGGGACGCGGATGGAGCCGCCGGCGTCGTTGCCCTGCGCGATGGGTCCGAGGCCGGAGGCGACCGCCGCCCCCGCACCGCCGCTGGAGCCGCCAGTCGTGCGCTCCAAGTCCCAGGGGTTATGAGCGGGCCCAAAGAGGCGACTGTTGGTTATGAAGCTCATGCCGAATTCCGGCGTGTTCGTCTTCCCGAGGATGCAGGCGCCCGCCGACCGCACGCGCTCGACGACGACAGCGTCGAAGTCGGGGACCCAGTCCTTGACCGCCTCCGAAGCTTTTGTGGTGCGCATGCCCTTCGTCGGCGTGAGGTCCTTGATCGATACGGGCACCCCGGCGAGCGGCCCGGCCGTATCCGAAGCATACGCCTTCTCGGCGGCGCGCGCGGAGGAGAGGGCACCCTCCCCGTCGACGAGGACGAAGGCGTTGAGGGCCGGGTTGAGCCGTTCGATGCGTGCCAGCACGGCTTCGGTGACCTCCACCGGGCTCAGGGCCTTCGTCCTGTAGGCTGCGATGAGGTCGGTGGCGGGAGTAAAGCAGACGTCGTTCTCGCTCACGGGGGACTCCCTTCTCCTGGAACCAGGCTGGATGGGCGCGAGGGGGCACAGAATCGGCGTGTCTGCCTACTTATAGCAGAGAGCGCAGGCGCAGACAACGAGCGGAGTGAGCGGCCCGTTTCCCGTCCGTCGGGGAGGAGAGGGCGGCCCGGCACTGCGGACTCGCGGAGAACGGGGACGGAGGATGAGGCTCTTTCGGGCGGCGCTACGTGAGGCCCCTGCGTAGCTGGTCGAACTCGTGCTTCTCGATTTCGCCGCGCGTAACGCTCGCGGACGATGTCGAGCGCCGGCTCGCCCGCAATGTGAACAGAGGACCCAGAAAAGGGGCCGAACGGCCCATCTCCCCATGCGCGCTGATGTAGATACTGGATGTAGGAAGGCAGTAGCGAGCGATGACGTCGGACGAAGAGGACACGGCCCCTTCCCAGGAGCAGGACGCACCCAACTCGAGGTGGCGCTGGTTCTTGCGCTGGGTTGTCTTGCCGCTGGTCGTCGTTGCGGCGATCGTGGGCGCCCTCCTCTATGTGGAGCGGGCCAGCGGGCCCAGCGAGGGCGGTGCTGAGGGCATCGTCGCTCTGCCCAGCGAGAAGAACCCGACCGGCGAGGAGGCGTCACCTCAGGTGGGCAGTGCCGCTCCCGACTTCCTGCTCAAGACCGTGGATGGCCAAGCCGAGCGTCTCAGCGACTACCAGGGACATCCGGTCGTCGTCAACTTCTGGGCCACCTGGTGTCCGGAGTGCCGTGACGAGACGCCGCAACTGGTCAAGGCGTACTCGCTCTATGGGGATCAAGGGCTCGTGATCCTCGGAGTGGACGTGAAGGAGTCCGATGCCCAGGTGCGCCCGTTCGCCGAGGAGTTCGGGATGGACTACCCGATTGTGATGGACCTCTCCGGGGAAGTCACGAGAGCCTACCACGCTACCGGCGTACCGGAAACGTACTTCATCGACCGCACGGGGGTCATCAGGGCAAAGTTCGTGGGCCCTCTGCAATGGACCGACCTGGAGCAATATCTCCAGCAGATAATGTAGGGCGCCGTGCTTCCCGCGGCCGCTGGCGTCGCGGTCCTCGCTCCGGGTTTCGTGCCGCTCCGCGCACTCCTCGTCCACGTCCGGCGACTCGATGCGGACGTCTTCGTTGGTGGATCCTAAACTTCACGTGCTACTGGCGCTACACCGACCTCCCCCCGGAAGCCCCACGAGAGCCTCGACGACCGCTTCTTCGATTCCGGAGGCTCCGTCGATCCGCACGCGGCGGGCTGCGACCTCTGTCAGAAGATCGCCCAGGACGCGGCGGCATGGCGCAAAGGGGGCGAGAGTGCCTTCGTCGTGCACAGCAAGATCGACGCCAAGTACCGCGCATTTGGCCCGCCCACTAACACTCCCCCCGTGTCCCCCTAGCGCGAGCCCACGCGTCAGCGGGTAAGGCCCGGCCCAGACCGGTCACAGTGCCACTCGTCAGAATCGCCCTCGCAGCTTGGCTCGTCGCAATGAAGTCGCCACCAACCGTCTGCGGAAGAGACCGAGAACGAGGGGGCTAGTTCGCATCTCATTCTGGATTTTAGAATATCTTATCTCAGTCTTGACGTACCCTTGATGCAGCGCCCGCTGTGGTAGTGACATTATTCACTTGCAGCTAGGCTGCCGTGTGCTCCCGCGAGCGGTCCCTTCTGGACCGACGTACCAGAGCTCGCTGGTGCGGCGCTGCCCGCGGCGCACGTTACAGAATGCCGTGAGCCTACCACCATTCTCCGTTCTGCGCGATCCTACCGGAAGCAGAGGCTCCCGGCAGCCTCACGTGCTTGTCGTAGACGACGACCGCGAATTGCTGGCCGCTCTAGAGCGCGGCTTGTCGCTGTGCGGCTTCGACGTTAGCCTGGCCCATGATTCGGGCGAAGCGCTCGTCTACATGCGGGGTCGGCGACCGGACGTTATCGTCCTGGACATCATGATGCCCGGGATGGACGGCCTCAGCCTCTGCCGGCTGATGCGCGAGAACGAAGCCATTCCCATCATCATGCTGACCGCTCTGGACAGTGTCCGCGATCGCATCGCCGGTATCGAAGCTGGAGCGGACGACTACCTGGTCAAACCCTTCGTCTTCGATGAGCTGGTGGTCCGCATACAAGCGCTGCTCCGTCGCAGCCGACCGACTGCCCTCTCGAAGGAGCGGCTCTCCTACGCTGATCTGACGCTCGACCGGGCAACCTGGATCGCCATGCGCGGAGAGCAGCCCGTACCGCTGACCGCGACGGAGTTCCGGCTCCTGGAGCAGTTCATGCGAACCCCGGAGCAGGTCCGCACCAGAGAAGAGCTGCTGCTGGGCCTGTGGGGTGAGGATCCCTCCGTCGAGGACCACGTCGTCGACGTTCACGTGGCGAACCTGCGTCAGAAGCTGGAAGCGGCCGGTGGCCCCCCGCTGATCCGGACGATCCGTGGCGTGGGCTACATTCTGAAAGAGGAGGGATGAGTGCCGCTGCGGCTTCGCCTCACCTTCGCGTACCTGGTGCTCCTGGCCGGATCCCTTGTGGCGTTCAGCCTAGCCGTGTACGTCGTCACGGCCAACAGGGTTTCCGAGAGTGTCGATGAGAAGCTGAGGCTGAAGAGTGAGTCGATAGTCACCTCCCTGGAGCCCATAGACCCTCCGCTCTCCTCCCAGACCATGCGCGCCAACCAGCGACTGAGGCTGGACGAGGAGGCTTCCTCCGGTTTCCTCTTCCAAGTACGAAACCTCGCAGGGGACGTGGTCTACTCGTCTTTCCCCTCCGGCAGTCTCAACCTCGCCCTGCCCAACATGGTGACCTCGGACGGGCCAACCTTCGCCACCGCCGACGTCGGAGGGGAGCGCTTTCGCATTCAATACCAACCCATCACGTCCAACGGCGAGATGTTAGGAAGCCTGGTAATCGCGCAGTCCCTCAAGGACAAGAGCGATTGGCTGAGCCAGACCCGCACCATCCTCATCTTCGGGGCTTTGGCCGTCCTGCTCATTACCAACATACCGGCTTACCTTGTCGCGAGGCGTGTTCTTCAGCCCGTGCGGGCGGTTTCGCGACTGGCGCGCGACATAGAGCAGACGGCCGATTTCAGCCGGCGGGTCCGTGCCTCCGCCGGAGGCGACGAGATGGCGGAGCTCACCGCGACCTTCAACTCCATGATTGAGCGTGTGGAGCGAACGCTGGAGACGCAGAAAGCCTTCCTCGCCGACTCCTCCCATGAGCTGCGCCGACCGCTCACGGTGCTGCGGACGGACATCGACATCCTGCGCAAGCCGGGGCTATCGAAGGAGCAGCACGAAGCCTGCCTGGAGCAGATGGTTACCCAGGTGGAAGCCATAAGCCACCTCCTGTCCGATCTGCTCCTGCTTTCTCGAGAGGGGCACCAGGAGCTGGTCCTGGCTCCCGTTGACTACTCCGCAGTCTGCGAGCAAGCGATGGCCCGCCTTTGGGCTCAGGATGACCAACATGAGGTAGCGGCAAAGATAGCGCCTAGCGTGCGTGTCCAGGGCGATGAGAAACGGCTGGCACAGATGGTGTGGAACCTGCTGGAGAACTCCGCCCAGTATACGCCGGACGGAGGTCGAATCGACGTGCTGCTTCAGCCGACGGACGGTCTGGCCCGATTAGAAGTCCGGGATAGCGGCATCGGCATCTCCGAGGAGGACCTGCCCCACATTTTCGACCGCTTCTATCGAGCGCCCGGCGCTCGTGCCGCTCGCAGCGAAGGAAGCGGACTCGGCCTGGCCATCGTGAAGTACATAGTCGAGGGGCACAACGGCTCCATCAACGTGACGAGCCAGCCGGCGGAGGGAACCGCCTTCGCCGTTGACCTTCCTCTTGCCCCTGCGTCGGGCTCTTAGCGAGTCTCTCCCCCAACCAGTTTGACCGATTCCTGATTATATTGTGCCGCTTTTGGCGGTGATTCGACCCGCACTTGATGCACCCCTCCGTGCGGTTGTGACAGTCTTCACCCAGGCAAGACCATCGGTCACATTCGTTCGTTAGTGAAGAGATGCACAAGCACAGCCAGCACGTGGCATCAGCGGCGGTCCAGTGTGACAGACCCGGGGGCAGCGAGGTGGCCAGGGTGCTGCGGGGATTGAGGATGCAGGCGCTCATCGGCCGCGACCGTCCATGCGGTGCCGCGAACAGCTAACGGGAGAAGGCGATGCCTGAGACCGTGGTAACGAGAGGTGAAACCGCCGAGCTCATAGAGAGGGACCAGCCCTTCGTGGAGACGGTCGAGGGCCGCGCGGCCCCCTGGGGACTCCGCCGTCCCCTACCTACGGTGCTGGTCATGGGCGCGGCTGCCGTCGTGGTCCTGGCAGGACTGGGGCTTCTCATTCTGGCGCGGGCCGCGGGACTAGCGATACCCCTGCCTGGAACAGGAGCGCTGACGGTCTACCTGCCCGTGGCCGACCAGAGCACAAGCGTCCTCGTGATAGCTGGCACCGGCTTTGCGGTCGGCGTTCTGTCCGGCATGACCGGTGTTGCTGGTGGGTTTCTGTTGACGCCGCTGCTGATGAGCATTGGCATTCCGTCGTCGGTGGCAGTGGGTACCGGCAGCGCCCAGTTCGCGGGCACCGCTTCATCCGGGGCGCTGGCCCACTCGCGGCTGGGCAACGTCGACGTGAAGCTGGGGTTGGTGATGCTGATCGGAAGCTTCGTCGGGGGCACCGTCGGCGTGCAGATCGTCCACATCCTGAACCAAATGGGCAACTTCGACTTCGTGGTTCGGATGATCTACATCGTCGTGCTGGGCGGCGTGGGAACGATGATGTTGCGGGAGTCCATCCTCACCTGGATTCGCACTGCGCGGATGCGGACGATCAGCGACCTGGCGGTTGAGGCTTCGGAGGAGACAAGGGCCAGGCTTGCGCGGTCGGAGCTGTCGGAAGGGGGAGGACCGAGCGGATTCGCCGCCCGGTGGCCCCTCCAGGCGAGGTTCAAGACGGCAGGGATTCATGTGTCAGCCGTCCTTCTAGTCGGGTTGGGCCTGGTTATCGGCTTGCTCACCGCCATCATGGGCGTGGGCGGCGGCTTCATCATGGTGCCGGCGATGATCTACATCCTCGGCATGCCGACACAGGTGGCGGTAGGTACATCTCTATTCCAGATAGTCCTGACATCCTCGAACGTCGCATTCCTCCAGGCGATTACAAACCACAACGTCGACATGCTGCTCGCCGTCCTGTTGCTTGTCGGGGCTGCGATGGGCGCCCAACTTGGGGCCCGGCTGAGCACCCGGCTGGAAGGGTACCAGTTGCGGACTTTGCTGGGTGTCGTCGTGGTTGTTGTGATGTTCAAGATTGTGACTGAGATCGTGATGGCTCCAGGCAGTCTGTTCGCCTTGTCTGGATAGAGGGGAGGTTGGCAGTGCGCGCGCTTCTTGCCTTAGCGGCTATTCTCTTCGCCGCCCTCTTCGGTGCAGGGCTACAAGCCGTGCGGGCCGAGCCGGGATCGGCGGTGAGCGTCAAGCCGAGCGTCGTGGACGTTGGGTTGAACTTCTCGGGAGCCGACATACACATCCAGGGAACGGCGCCCGAGGACACACAGGTCGTTCTGAAGGTGGACGGGCCAGCCGAATCCGTAAAGCTGAGCAAGAAGGGGAAGGTGCTGGGTCTCTTCTGGATGACCGTCGACCGCGCCGAAGTTGAGAACATGCCCGCGTTCCACCTGGTGCGTAGCTCAGACGAGTTGGACAGGATCCTGAGCGCCGACGAACAGATCCGGCTGGGCGTCGACCCCACATCCGCCTCCATCACGAGCCAGGCGCTGGCAGTTGACCCCAGCGACGAGGTGGTCCTTTCGAAGAACAAGGAAGCCGAGTTCGTACAAGGACTGCGTGCCATATACACGCAGGACGGCCGCTACGCCGCCTGCGTGAACTGCGCCGCAGCCCAGCCTGGCGCCGGTGCGGGACAGACGGACACGACGGCCGCGAGCACTGGGGGCATCCACCTGGCGGACGGGCAATGGGACACCTGGGTGAAGCTACCGTCCGATACGCCGTTGGGCGACTACAGCGTGGTGTCTTACTGGGTGAAAGATGGCCAGGTGGTTTCGTCGGACCTCCAGAGCTTTAGCGTCAAGAAGGCCGGGCTCGCGGACTGGTTGAGCTCGATGGCGAAAGAAAACGGGGCAACGTATGGGGCCATGTGCCTGGGCATCATGATCGTTGCGGCGCTGGGCATCGGCATACTGTTCCCCCGCCCGAGAGGGGGCCGCTAGCGTGGTGATCTTCCATGCCGTCGCCCCTGAGGAAGCGGAAGTGACATCTTGGACGAGTCAACAAGCATTCTAGAACACCAGGCGCGAACAGGGACCACGGCCGACGCGGCGACGGTGGAGTCGCCGGTCGAGGTGAACGAGAAGGGCTTCATGATAGATCCTTCTCAGTGGTCCTCTGGCGCCGCCTTGTTCCTGGCGCGCCGTCAGGGAGTCCCCAAGTGGCCCGGGGAGCTCACAAGCGACCATTGGCGCGTCATCTACTATATGCGGGCCTACTTCCAGGAGATCGGCAACGCGCCCTCGCTCCGGTACACGTGCAAAGCGCTGGGCATGACGAAGAAGCGGTTCACCCGACTCTTTCCTGGTGGCTTGATGACCGTGCGACGCATCGCTGGCCTTCCGGGCCCGAGAAGGCCTGCCAACGGGTCCGAGAAGTCATTGGCCCGCGAGCTGTTGGCGCGCAACTGGTGGGAACAGCTCACCCGTGTCGAATAGCGAGGGGCCATCGAGAGGCCGCCATTCTCGTGACTACCCCGAAAGCGAGGGGCGCACCTTGAATGGGTCAACAGGCATCCTAGAACACCGGGCGCAGACGGGGACCACGCGGGACGTGGCCGCGGTGGAAACGCCGGTCGAGGTCAACGAGAGAGGCTACATGATAGACCTTTCTCGATGGTCCCCGGGAGTCGCCTTGTTCCTGGCACGGCGCCAGGGATTGCCCGGCTGGCCCCGTAAGCTGAGGGCCGATCACTGGAGGGTGATCGAGTACACGAGAACCCACTATCACCGCACCGGCGCTGCACCCTCGCTCCGGAAGACCTGCGCCGCGTTGGGCCTGACGAAGAGGCAGTTCCGCGATCTCTTTCCGGGTGGCCTGACGACGGTGCGCCGCGTGTCCGGCCTTCCAGGCCCCAGGAGATCTGCCAGCGGACCGGCTTTGTCGAAAGGCCAGCAGTTGCTTGCATCCAGTTGGTGGGAGCGGCTCACCAGCAGCGAGTCGCAGGACGAAGGCAAAGACGCGGCTGGCAATCTCCCTCCGACTTCCCCTGCTGGCAAGAACGCCCCGAGGGGGATGAAGTCCAAGCGCCCCCACGTGGGCATGGAGTTCATCTGGACCCTGGGGCGAGAAGGGCGAAGCCCCCGCTCGGGCTGATGCCCTGTGCCTTCGGGTGGAGGCGACTCACTCAGCCCCGCGGCACGGCCTGCTGCGACCTCCGTCGGAAGATCGACCAAGATGCGGCGCCATGGCGCAAAGGCGGCAACAGCGCCTTCGCCGTGCGCAGCAGGATCGACGCCAAGTACCGCGCATTTGGCCCGCCCACTAGCACTCCCCCCGTGTCCCCCTAGCGCGAGCTCACGCGTCAGGGGGTAGGGCCCGGCCGAGGCCCGGGCTTCGCTTCGTCTTCGAAGTCACGACCATGAGAAGGTCGCTGACCGGTGTGGTCAGCGACCTCGAGTTGACGACTGGCGACCCCGAAAGGGCCGAGGTCCGACGATACCCACGGCGCCTAGCGCCTGTCATCTGGGAGGGACGGCCATAGGGGAATACGCCACCCGAGGTCTACCGCAGAGGAGCGACACGACGTGTCGCCGGGGAGATGCGCGGCGCCCTCACCAGCGCGTGGGCACAGCGCAGCAGGCGATCCTATTCCGATTGGGCAGTCCCCGCCAGACCTCGCACCACGCCAGTGTCACAGCCGACGAAGGATCTCCAGGACTGAACGGCTGCCGAGCCGGGTCATCAACTGTCCGGCCGCGACCACAGCACCAGCAGTGGCTATCAGTACCAGAGCGAGATAGAGCCAGGGCATCGAAACGTGCTCAGGCGGTGGATCGAACACCCGGGTGAGGAGCTTCACCAGCATCTGCGCTACACCCCAGCCGAGAGCCGCACCGCTCAGGGCACCACCGACCAGCATCACGAACGCTTCGCTCCAAACGAAGGCCCCTAGCTGACGGGGCCGTGCGCCCAGTGCCGAAGCGATGGCGAGGGTGCGGCGTCTCTCCTCCAGTCCCAAGGCCAGGACCAGACCTGCTCCGCCGGCCGCCAGCGCTGCCGCCCAGGACATCTCGATCCGCGTGAGTCCGTGGAGGCTCACGGCGGTGAGACTAGAACTCGTGCTTCGGCGTGCCGCCTCGATATCGCGTACGGTTGCGCCGGAGCTGCCACCGAGCAAACGGCGTACCGCGTCCGCCACCGACGAGGGCGGTCTGCTAGTGCGGATAAGGATCGTTTCCACGGAAGAGGACTGCGTCTGTTCGGCGACATAGGTGGAATTGGCCACGAGAAATGAATCGGTGGGCGCCGTCGGGAACTCGCGAACGATTCCCAGGTAGTGAAACGGCACCACGTGATACTGGTGATCCGAGGCGCTCTGCAGGCGTAGGCGGACCACATCACCCGGCTGCAGTTGAAAATCACGGACAGTCTCTGCCGACACGAGGAGACCATCAGGCGTGTTGCTAAGCGCGGCGAGCGCTTCTTTGGCGCTCTGGCCGGCGAAGAACGCGTCGGAAAGCTTGGTCGCGCGAGCGACGCTGTCGGGGCGGATGCCGTACAGGTCCTGCAGATCGGAACCGACGTAGGCGAATCGATGCTGCATCGGCTCGGCGTCGCTGATACCAGCCAATCGTCGAATGTCGGGCAGACGCTCGCCTAGATTGGCCGCCGCCGGGCCGGTCACCGTGACGTCCGCTCCGTTTGTCAGTTCCGCGTCGACGCGTGATTGCGCTCCATAGGTCGAATTGAAGATCGCCGTGGAGGTCGCGAAGGCGACTGCCAGGGCAACCAAGAGCAGTCCAGTCGCAATCAAAGAGCGATGGCGGGCGAGAGAAGCGGCAACGAGCGATGACAACCGTCCCGCTGCAGGCCTGATCAGCGTGCCCAGAGCACCGCCATTGCGGGCCAGCAACAGGCGCGTCAACCGAACCACGAGCAATGCGGCACCGATCCAGAGGAACAGAGGCGCCAGGAAGGAACTGTAGGAAACGGAGACTCGTGGCACGCCCTCAGGCGCAACCACCACCTGATAGCCGCCCCGCGCCGTCAGCCAGAAAACGAAGCCAGCCAGTGCGAGCAACACGAAGTCCAGCCCCAATCGCTCCCAAGGAAGGGGTCGATCCCGTCTTACCGCCACTCTCGAGCTCGCGACTGTGGAGGTCGATGCGTCCCGCCAGGCCGGACCGAGAACCATCAAGAACGCCAGGGCCGTCCCCGCCAGGGCCGCGAGACCACCCCACATGAGCGTCGTGACCGGGCCGTTGCCGAACCCCCATCTGCCAAACGTCGCCTTTATCGTCAGGCTGGCGAGGCCAAGACCGAGCGCACTACCACTCACCCCGATGAATGCGGCTTCGACAGCCGCCAGCCGCAGGATTGTGGCAGTGGATGCACCACGCAGACGCAGAAGGGCCTGGTCGCGCCTTCTGCTGACGCCGCCGGAGGAAACGATTACACCTGTTAGCAGGCCTGACAGGACGATGCCAGGAACACCGAGAAAGACAAACAGTACTTGCGCATAGAGCGCGTCCGAACGCGCAACATCGAGCCGGGCGGCGAGGTTGTCCCCTACCAGAGCGCCGCCCGCAAGCCTTGCCTCATAGTTGCGGGCGAGCTGCTCGACCTTCGTGAAGGCACCGGCCGGATCCGAGGGAAGGTCGTGGACCAGGGAGACGTGCAGTTGAGTGTGTAGGGCATCCGGCGCAACTGCGCCGACCGGGGCGAAGAGCTGTTGCCATTGCTCCAGGGGCATCAGGAGGACGTTGTCCGGGGGCGCCTGGGGAGCCAGGCCTGCGGAGGCACCTGCCACCTGAAACAGCGAGTCCGCTAGTGGAAGATCTACGATGGCGTCGACCCTCACCTCCGCTGCGGGGAGTCCTGGCCGCTTGATCGAGACCAAAGAGCCAGGTTGGGCATGCAGGTTCGCTGCTGTCTGCTGGGCGAGCAGAACCTGCCCTTGTCCCACCAAGTCGCGGATCTCGGCCGGAAAGGCGTCTCGGTAGCCGGACTCGAGCCCAAGCACCTTTCCCGGGCCCGTAGTCTGTACAGTGCCGCCCTCCGTTGCCTCGAAGCCGGGTGTGTCAAAGTAGCCGACCTCCCGGACGCTCTTGTACCCAGGTGAACGGGCAAGCTCGGCGATGGCCTGCTTCGGGTCTGTTCCTGGCGCCAGCTGCACCTGCCAGTCGACGGCGACGTCGGCGATCGCCTGCCGGGTCATGTTTGATCGCGTGGCGGCGAAGAACCCGGCCAGCGTCCCCGCGAGCGCCACGGACACAGCAACGCTCACAATGACTCCTGCCATTCGTCCCCAGCGCCGTCTTAGCAGGCCAAGCAACCACGTCAGGTAGAGCACGCCACACCCGTTTCCAGGCAGCCGTCATTCATGTGCCACGCAATGCGGAATCGTCCCACCACTCGCGAGTCGTGGGTGGCAACGACGGCTGCCGCTCCTAGCTCGGCGATGATGTTCAGGAACGTATCGAGAACCTCGTTAGCGCTCGCCGAATCCAACTGGCCCGTAGGCTCGTCCGCTAGGACAAGGCTTGGCTTGCACGCGAGGGCCCGCGCAATCGCGACGCGCTGCGCCTGGCCGCCCGAGATCTCTTCGGGCAGCTTGTCCCGAAGGTGCGCCACGCCGAATCGGTCGAGCGCCGCCTCCGCACTGCCGTGCGCCTCACGCTCTGACAGGCCCTGTAGCAGCAGCGGAAGGCGGACATTCTCCACCACGGAAAGAGCCGGCAGCAGACTGGGGCCCTGAAAGACATCCACGATCTTGCCCGGGCGCAGCGATTCGCGCGGACCGAGGTCGGGCCAGCACACGTTGCCGGTGGTCGGAGAGTCGAGCCCGCCGAGCAAATGGAGCAGCGTCGATTTTCCACTGCCGCTCGGGCCCATCAGCGCTATTAGATCTTCGGCGTAGACGGCGCACGTGGCGCGGGTCACCGCCTCGACCGCCGTACTCCCCGAACCAAACGTCCGGGACGCTTCTTGGGCAACGACCAGTGGCTCAGCCATCGTGGAGTTGCCCGTCGACGAGATGGAGCACGCGATCCGCCACCGAGGCGGCTGCCCCGCTGTGCGTGACGATCAAGCTCGCGCGGCCCCTCCGCGCGCGTTCGGCCAGGAGATCCAAGAGACGCGCCTCATTGGCGGCGTCCACCTCGCCCGTCGGCTCATCCGCAAGGATAACGGCTGGGTCATTGATCAGCGCGACGGCCAGTCCCGCCCGGGCAAGCTCACCGCCAGAGAGCTGCGCCGGAAGCGCGCGAGCGCGGTGCCCCAGGCCAACCACGTCCAGCGCCATCTGCACGGTGGCACGGGCCGGGCGGGCACCGGCAAGTTGCACCGCCGACCTGAGGTTGTCGGCGACCGTCAGGTGGTCGAGGAGGTTGCCGAACTGAAGCAGCACCCCGATGTGGCGTGCGCGGAGAGCTGCCCGTTCCGCTTCGGGCCGGCGGCTCATTCGCGCTCCCATGACGGTCACCCAGCCGCCGTCTGGTTCATCGAGGCCGGCGAGGCAACTCAGGAGAGTGGACTTGCCGCTACCGGACGGGCCGACAACAGCGACGGTCTCGCCGGCCCTGACCACGAGGGACACACCCCGCAGAGCAAGCGTCTCGTCGTCGCCAACGTGATAGAAGCGGTAGAGGTCTTCCGCCTCCAGCAGCGCTGCCATCAGTCCCACCTGAAGCTGCTGGAAATCTGCTTCCAGACGTCTACGTTGTCGGACCCGGCCGGGGCAGCAAGGGAGATCGCTGCCAGCTTGCCATCCTTGAACAGCTCGTACCGGTCGACCTCAAGGCGAACCTTCTTCCCCGTCACCGAGTCGGGGGCTGAGTTTGCTCGATAGCGGATGCGGACCGCCTGGCCGGCGGGAAGGTCGACTGCATCGATCCCCACGTTCTCGAACGCCTCCACCTGCTGCTCCAACTGCGGCACGTCGCTGTCCGTCACGCTCTGGACAGTAGGACCGGCCGAGCCCGAAGTGATCTCGACGTTGATGCTGTCGAGCTTGTCAACGAAGCTGACGTTCGGCCCTGTCTCGCTCCGCGCCCACCCTTCAGGTACGTCAAGGGAGTAGCCGCCGGCGGCTGAGTGATAGGAGACAAACGCCTGATTGTCCGGAATGTCACCGGGGGGATTCGTCTCCGGCTCCACAGCGCCGGGCACGGACGGCGAACCGCCAGCTGGGCTCTGCGTCGACGTTGATGAGCCGCAGGCGGTCAACAATACGCCCGCTAAGCTCACGCAGAGCACGATCAGAAATCCCCTAACCCCCCACATAGAACGATTCTGGGTCAGCACGGTCATGGGTAGACCTCCTGCGGCTTCGACTGGCATCAATTCTGGCACGGACAAATGAAGAGGAGATGAAGCGGACAGAGGAGGCGAACCGAGCCGCAAACGGCCGAGCCGGCTCCGGCGACGGGCAGCTTGAGGGCGAAGGGAGGGTCGCGCGCTAGCGGCCCTCCCTTCCTTGCGCAGAGGCACGCTGAGGAGCTAGTCCGTTGAGTCAGCTGAGAGCACAGCTCCCGTATGGGCGTCCACCTTAACGTCCTTGTCGCCAACGTCCACGTTGAACACGAGCTTGCCCTGGTACTCCTCCAGATCGATCTCACCCACCGGACCGGAGGCCGCCGTCCTCGGCTTCGTTAGCGTCGTCCGCCTCATTTCTCGGTCCTGCGTAGGGCATCTGAGAGCACCTTACGGCTCCAAGGCGAAAGCGCCGTGAAGTCAGCATCAAGAATGACGGCCTCCTAGTCGCGGATGGTGTGCAGATGAGCGCCAGGGGGTTCCTCGCGGACGCGCCCAACGTCGCGACGGTAGTACTTGAACTCGGCTATCTCCTCTTGCCCGCAATCTGCAGGCCAGCGAAGACGAGGGCGAGCACGCCGGGGACGGCGATGACCACAGGCAGCACACCACCGGGGTTCAGTGTGCGGTGCTCTTCAACACGTATATGGATTGCGGCGCTGGCGGCAAGTGACCCGGCGGTGGCCCGCTCGGCGGAGTTCGGCAAGACGACTACATAGGCTGCGACTTCGCCCTTCAAGATGGGCTTCACTGTCCACGACTGCGTGGCCGATGAGCCGGCGGGTATCGGGTCTACCGTGAGGGTGCGCTTCGGCGACCAGTCCTCAGGATCCACATAGGTGCTTTGATCGATGGCTACGAAGTCGAGGTTCGCGATGAGGGGAGGGCTAGCGACGGAGCCGTTGTTGGTGATCACCGAGGTGAACTGAAACGTGTTGCCGGTCTGCGTCGACACTTCGGAGCGGCTGACCGACACCGTGAGGCCGCTTACCTGCGCCGACGCTGGAGCGCCGGGCGCTGCCCTCGCCATCAGAAGAAGGGCGAGAAGAGCGACCATAGAAGCGGGCAGCAACCACCGCAGTCTCATCGGTCGATGCCTCCGTGAAGCCGCAGTCGGGCGGCGATGAAGAAGACAGCGGCAGCCGCAATCAACGCAGCGACAACGGGGGATGCAAGCCAGCTCGCATCCTGGGTCAGGGTATGATCGCTAACCAGGATCCTGTGCATGTATTCCGCAGCCGCTGTCACGGGGTTCGCGCGGTTCAGGAGGCCTGCCAGCCATCCGCGAAGCGTGAGCTGCGTTGGGGCCGCGAGCAGAACGAACACGAGGAAGCTCACCGCCAGACTCGTGCGATTTGAATTGGAGAAGACGCTTGTGATCATACCCAACGAGGCGAACGCGACCGCGAGGAGACTGCCCACCACGAACCCAAGGACCACAGCGTGGACGAAGAGGCCCGGACCGGCTCGCAGGACCCAGATGTAGGGCACTGCGACCAGGATCATGACGGGCCACACGGAGATAGCCGCAAGCAGCTTGCCCAGCGCGATTTGGCGGCGAGGAACAGGCGTGAGCAGCAGGCTTTCCAGAGTCTCGCGCTCGCGCTCTCCGCTCACCGCATCGGCAGCGAAGACGAGACTCGCCGCCACACCTATCCCCAGCGTGATCTGCACGACCAGGTTCACCGTGTCCCTTTGGTCTATGATGTTCAGTTCCTTGTTCGCAGCCGCCAGGTAGGTGAGCAGGCTAAGGAGAAGGCTGAACGCGAAGACGATGACGGGTCCCCGCCAAGATAGCCAGAGATCGCGGAGCTCCTGTTCCGCCACCACCGGCCATCCACCGGAAGGAACCATAGTTGCCGAACGGAGGCTGGGGTCGCTGCGAGCCGACGAAGTCACGACCGATCCTCCCCCGTCAACGAGAGAAACGCGTCGCTCAACCGGCCGCCTTCCTGCTCGAAAGAGAGAATGGGGACATCCGCGTCGGTGAGGGCGCGGATAGCGCTATTCATGCCGGCCCCTGGATGCTTGTCGAGCCAGGTGTCGTCAAAGGCGGCGGCAAGCCAGCCCCGCTGTTCGGTTGTGGAGTCGGCGCTTGCTACGCCCTCCGCCCGTCGAAGCGCCGATAGCGCCTTGTCATGGCTTTCGGGAGGTACACGAACCCGGACTGTCCTGGGAGCGGCACTGCGCTTAACGTCAGCGACACTCCCTTCGGCGACGACTCGTCCGCGGTTGAGAATGAGGACTCGCGAGCACACCTCCTCCACCTCGTCGAGGAAGTGGGTGCTCAAGATCACGGTGGCGCCCCTATGTCCCGCGACGTCGCGGACGAGGGCCAGCATTTGTCGCTGCCCTGCCGGGTCGAGGCCCAGCGTTGGCTCGTCCAGGAAGATGACGTTGGGCGCGTTGACCAGCGCCCTGGCCACACCCAGCCGCTGCCGCATGCCCCGGCTATAGGTGGCTATCGGCGATGAGCCCCGCTCTGCCAGACCCACCTCGGTGAGCAGCGACGCGGCGATCTCACGGGCGCTTCGGGCGGACTGACCGAACAGGCGCCCATAGTAGCGAAGGAACTCCGCGCCTGTTTGGTGAAGGGGGTAGCCAGCGCTCTCCGGGAGCACGCCGATCTGCTGGCGAATCGCGCCCGGCATCGTATGAGGCACGCCGCCGACAGTGAAGCTGCCCCGCGTGGGCGGGAGGATCGTGGACAGCACGCGGATCGCCGTTGTCTTGCCGGCACCGTTCGGGCCCAGGAGTCCGATGATCTCCCCCGGACGCGCCTCGAATGACAGGTCGCGAACGGCCATGAGGGATCCAAACGCCTTCGAGATCCCGTCAACCGCGAGAACAGCAGTTGCGGCGTTCGAGCCAGCGACAGGTGCGGCCACTTGCGTCTGGGCTCTCACTGGCTTCGTTCCCATCGTACCGATGCTAGCCTAGAAGGCCGACATGAAGCCGGGATGAAGGCCGCGAAGGCAGCCTCTCAGTTCGTAGCGATCTCCGTCAGCTCGATCTCCTCCGCGCCCCCCTTGACCATGCTGCCTTTCACGAACCCGACGCCCGGCGCGAAGTATTTGTGCTCGACTTTGTCCGGCTCAAGAGGCGTGAAGTCCTCAGTCACGACGACCTCGTGGTACGAGCCAGAGGGCACGGTCGTCGACTCGTTGACGTTGAGTACCTTGGCCATGTCCTCGGCCTCGCCTGGGTAGTACTCCTGCCGGTAGGTGTCGCCCACCTTGGGCGACGCTTCCATGACGATGCCGGGCTGGGCGCCATCGACGCCGGCCTCCCAGGAGCCCTTTGTACTTGTGACCTTGCCGCCCTCGTATTCTTTGCTGTCTTCCCCGAAGTACCAGACGTTGCCGTCGCTGTCCTGGGCGTACCAGTCGAAGGTTTCCTCAACGAGGTTGTTTTCCTCCGTGACGACGTCATGGACGACGACGCAGCGCACCCCGAGGATCGTCCTGGTGTCGTGACTGACCGTAACGTCGTTACGCTGAAAGGCACCGTCCTTCGTGCCTTCGTACACGTAGGTGGTGCCTGGGGTTAGTGGGAAATAGCGGTTCGTGACGTGCTCGGTGAACCGGGCCGGGTCGATGGTGGGAGCATAGGGCGAAGCAGCAGGGCTCTTGCCCGTGCCTCCGCCGCCACCGCACGCCGCCAACGCCAAGCCAGCGACCACCGTAATCCCAGCCACGAGCGCATGTCGTGTCATAAGCGGACCCCCTCTCTTGGGAGCGCACCTTGGAGGGCTTTCCTCTGCCATAGGAGCGCTAGCCAGAAACTGCCGCCGGCCACGATCCAGCCGACAACCCAGTCTAGGACGTAGTGGTTTCCTGTCGCCATTACGGTTACCGCCATCGCTGCTGGGATGAGCAGCCCCACCAGGCGCCACCTAGATCGTCTCAGGGCCACGTACAAGACCAATCCGGCCAGGAGCGCCCACCCCGCGTGCATGCTGGGCATCGCAGCGAAGTGGTTGGTGAGGATGGCGGGCTGAGGGATAAGACTGGCGTGGCTCGGTCCGTTCACCGTGTCGGCCAGGCCGAGGCTGGGGATCAGGCGAGGCGGTGCCTCTGGCATCGCCGCAAACAGCAGTACGCTGATGGAGCCGGACAGAACAAGGCTGTTTCTCAGAAGGCGGAATGAGCGCGGAGACAGGAAGTAGAACAGGGCCAACTCTGCAGTGAGGAGAGGCAGGTTACCCCAGACGTAGAAGGCGTTGGCTGCTGAGATGCCAAGCGGGACCTCGCGGGCCAGGAGCTGGAGCGGCCTCTCGACCGCAATGTACAACTGATGCTCAGTCTCGGCGAGCTCCAGACCGCGGCCAGTGGCGGCCTGCACATCGACGTGTTGAGCGATGAGCCCACGGGCCAACATGTAGACGGCGTACAGGAGGCCAACGATGGCCATTTGCCCCACGAAGGCTGCAACTGGTTTGCCGTTCTTCAGGCCAAGCTCTCTCACGTGCCCAATCCCCAGGACAGAAATAGGACGGTCACCAGATGATTCCCTGGCGCCTTGGGTGAGGGAGCGGATGAATCCGTTCCCTCACCCTCAGTCTCACTGCTGCTCGCGGTCTACTCGATGCCCTGGAAGTCGTGCTGGACGTCGACTCCAGGCTGATCAGCGTGGCCCCCACCGGGCAGGGCCGGCTCGTTGGCCTCTTGCTTCTCAACACCTGGCACCTCACTAGCCTCGGCGCGCTCCTGGCTCTCGACCTGCTGAGTGGCGGCGGGTGGCTGAGTAGGCTGGCTCGTCTGAGCATAGACAGCAGCGCTACCACCCACGGCCGCGCCAAGCAGAGCAAGGGCTGCGGCGCCCGCAAGCAGCTTGGTTTTCAATGTGCCCAACATCTTCGTGTCCTCCTCTCTATCCGAATATGGACGCTGCAGCGTTCCTTACACTCCCACCATACGGGGGAGACATGAAGGCACAGTGAAGCCGTGCTGAAGCACAGATGAACTCAGCGAACGGAGTCTTAGCTGGCTGCCGGGAGGCGGACGGTGAACGTTGACCCCTGGCCTGGCGCAATCTCCTCGGAGATGGAGCCGCACGCGGGCTTTACTACCTCCGCGCCCACTACTACGACCCGGCCATCGGGCGCTTCCTGAGCGCCGACCCCTGGCCGGGCCTGGCGATAGCCCCGCAGTCGCTGAACCGATACTCCTACGTGATGAACAACCCGGCGCTGTACTGCGACCCTTGCGGCTACTTCCCCCCTAGCCCCGGCGATGCGGTGGACGGTGCGAGGCGCGCGGCCGGGGCCGCAGGCGGCGCCACCAGAGGCGGTGCGGAGGCGATTGGGGGAGGCGTTGAAGCAGGGGCAGAGTGGCTCGGAAACGACTACCATTGGCTCGCGGTCGGGGAGGTGGGTGGAGCCGCAGCGTTTGTTGTGGGAGTCGAAATCGTCACCGCAGGCACGGCCACGCCACTCGTGGCAGGTCTGGGCGGCGCCATGATTGCAGGAGGACTGGGAGTGGGCGCTTCGGCCACCGCTGTAGACATAGCGTTGAGAACGAGGAGCTGCAGAGAAGGCTCGCGGATGTCTTGCGCGGAAGCAGGCGTCACCGCTGTCACGGCCCCGTTCAGCTTTGTCCCGGGCAAGAGTAATCTAGCCATCGGGCTCATCGGGCCAGCAGTGAGCACTGTCAGTGACATAGCGAGCAATCTGCAGCAAGAGCAGCCTTTGGCCCGCATGCGGCCCCCGAAGGAGTAGCATCGGAAGAACGGATGAGGCAACTGGTAAGCTTCTACCGTTGGGGAAACGACACGAGAAGCTTTGGACCATTCTTGGGATTCTTGGTCCTGGCAGGGCTGGTGTGTGTGGCGGTCGGAGCTGGAATAGGTATCCCAGAGATCTTGATCGCAGGGCTTGTCATAATTCTCTTCATGGTGCCCGTAATCTATCTGAGAGAGAAGGCGATCGACTGGATACGAGGCCGACTCAGCGGTGGAAGCAAGCAGAAGTGAGTTATCGAAGGCTGGCAAGGTTCTGCTCTCTCGGCGCCGCGGTGGTGTCGGCCGTCTTCAGTGGAGTGATGATGTCGATCACTCTTGGCCCCGGCTATCTTCCGGCCGCCGCCGCCGTAGCCACCGTCGCCGGCTTGCTCGCCTACGTGACGATCTGGCTCGCATGGACCATCAACAGAGAGAAGCTGTCGAGAAGAGGGCATCGCTGGTAGTATAGTACTGTATCTCCGTGTCCCCGGGAATTCACCTACGGCTGAGCGAATTGACTGGAGGCAGCTCCTCGTATTGCCTGCGGCGGTGATGCCATGAACGGCCGATGGCGCGCTTCCTAAGCGAAGACCCCTGGCCGGGCCTGGCGATAGTCCCGCAGTCGCTGAACCGATACTCCTACGTGATGAACAACCCCGTTAACCTCCTGGATCCCAGTGGACTGAGCCTGACGTGGCCAGGCGCCAGAAGTCCAAGCGAGGTTGGAGGCAAGGAAGGCGGCTTCCGCCCTGCCGTGCTCACGCCAACCCCAGCCCCAGTGGGCAGGATCTGGGTGTGTGGACCAGCCACACCCGCTGGCTGCCTCGGCGGCCATTGGGTTCAGATTCCGAACGGCCTCGGCGGTCTGTGGCCTATCTACTGGGGCCAGGTTGAGACAACCTACTGGGAGTATCAGCCGGGTGTCATTGGCTACCGCGTTGCGCGCGAGGATGTCCTTCCTGCCGCGTGGGACGTTCTGACGTTTGTCGGCAGGAACCCAGAATGCTTTGGGAACGTCGTGCTTTCAGCGACCTCAGGTTACCTCATTGTTCAGAGCGGCGGAGCACTTCTTCCTCAGCTCGGCATGCTTACGCTTACGAGCGCCTACGGTGCCGTGCAAGGATGCGCGAATCTCAAATGAGGATCCGTGATTTCAAGTGGTCCACCGATGTCGTTGGGCCCACCACTGGAATTCTCCTAGTGGTGTGGGGTGTGGCCGGAGGAAGTGCGCAGATCGTCTTCGGCGGCACCGCCCTGTTGGTGGTCACGACGGTGTATCTCATGCAGCGGGTCGAGCGGCGGCAGAGTGATGGGTCGTACGGACGGCTCCTGTCGTCAGACTGGTACCGCTGGGTAGACCCTAGGGGGCTGATTGCAAGCTTCGCAGCGTCAACGATCATCGTGTTGGTCGCTTTGTTTCTTGCTGGCGTGCCGCTATACATCGCCGTGCCGGTCGGGCTCGCACTGGCGCTTTGTTGGATACTCGTCCTTGCGTGGGCCAGGCGTACTCGCCTACTGCCGTAGGCCAAGATGTGCGTCGGCGACCACACACCGGGGCGACCAGCTCGGCCTGGTGCCTAGCGGTGCGCAACGATGTCTTCGGTGCATTGAGGGCGAAGACCGGCATGGGAGACACGGCCTTCCGCTTCACGGGTGAGCAGCAGGATGCGGGAGGGCACGAGGGCTCTACTACCTCCGCGCCCGCTACTACGACCCGGCGCTGGGGCGGTTCCTGAGCGCCGACCCCTGGCCGGGCCTGGCGATAGCCCCGCTGTCGCTGAACCGATACTCCTACGTGATGAACAACCCGGCGCTGTACGTCGGCCCGTACGGCTACTTCCCTCTAGCCTCGGCGATGTGGTGGACGGTGCGAGGCGTGCGGCCGGTGCCACCGGACGCGCACAGCTTCCGGTAGAGCCCGGCCGCCCATCAGCGGGGGGAAATGAAAGCGCCATCCCGAAGGATGACGCGAAAGATCATGGCGACCCCGAGGGGATTCGAACCCCCGATCTCCACCGTGACAGGGTGGCATGT